>JAYVRG010000037.1:0-29305 GCA_043776515.1 Phycisphaerales bacterium | reverse complement strand
CGTCGCGATGCGCGAGCGACTTTCGTCAAGGCCGCGATTTTCTTCGCAGGTCGCGCGAAAAAAGTCGAAGGGCACGAAGGTCAGAATAAAAACCCGCTTGTGCACGCCGCAGGGCCGATCACGCGGAGCGGACCACGCCGCGCCCGGCCCGCAGGGATACGGGTGCGCTCCGCACCAGTACCCTTGCACACCGCGCGCGTACCCATGCGGACTGCGCCAATACCCTCGCAGTCTGCACCAGTACCCCTGCGGACTGCATCAGTACCCTCGCAGACTGCGCGCGTACCCCTGCGGACTGCGCCAGTACCCATGCAGTCCGCGCGGATATCTCCGCGAGCCGCACATCTACATGTTCAACGGAGCCGTACCGCACTCCGGACACTTCGCGACAGGCGCGAGGCCGGTGCGGTCGTAGTTGCACTTCGGGCAGAGATTCAACCTCGCGCGGCGGCGGGCCAGGGTGTCGAGACGCCATGCAGACAACGCCACGCTCGCGGCGGCAAGGGTGAGAGGCCAGAGCGGGATCACGACGTTGACCGCCTGTGAGGCTGTCAGCAGCGAGAACCACCAGATGCGCTGCGAACCCGTCTCTTTTGAGGAGTGCCAGCCCGAGCGCGGCCATAGCGGAGGCGGGGACTGCACTGCCGCGTACGTAATACCTCCATTGAGGATCATGAAGCGGGTGGTCCAACCACTGAAGGAATCAAATCGCGCGATCGAGCGATTGAAACTCCCAACCCACACCACCACCAGCAGCACCGTCACCACCGCCCCGCCCCACTTGATCGTCTTGCGGATTCTCGGATGCGGCTTCATCCCCTCATTCTACTCATTCTCTTCCCCCGCCTTCCTCCGTGCTCCCTCCGTGGTCGCAGTGGTCTCCGTGTTTCACATTCCGGATTCTTCAACACGGAGCACACGGTGTACACGGAGATGGCACGGAGGCGGAAGGGTCAGAATGGATAGGGGGTCCGTGGCTAAAAACTCGCCACCCCGCTCCGTCCCGGTCGATGTCCTCTCCATGCAGCTCCCCGGAATCCCACGCTGGCCGCACGATGGACTGGTGGTGACGTACCACTACGTCCGCCCCACCAACTCTGAGGGTGGAGGTGGGGGGGTGACGGGGATATCGCCCGAGGAGTTCGCGCGGCAACTTGGTGCGATCGCGCGGTCGCATCGGCTGGTGGGCGTGGATGAGTTCGTGCGAGCAGCGGAAGCACGCGAGCCCAGCGACACGCCGCTCGCGCTCATCACCTTTGATGACGCCGTGAAAGATCAGTACACGCACGCGCTCCCGGTGCTGGAGCGGCTGAACGTCCCCGCTGTGTTCTTCGCGCCGATGCGCCCGGTTGATCCGGCCCACCATCCGCTGGATGCGTGGACGCCGCAGCATCTGGTCCACGCGCTGGCCGAGCGCATGACGTGGAAGACGCTCGAAGCGGCGGTGCGCCGCGAAGTGGGGGAGGTCCCCATCGACGAGCCGCGCATGCACGCGCTGTATCACTACGAGGTACCGGAGAAGCGCTGGCTGAAGTTCGCGCTGGCGTTTGCGCTTCCCCCCGAGCGTGCAGCGGCGGTGCTGCACGGCATCAACCGCGCCGGGCCGCGCATCGGTGCGGATGAGTGGTTCATGAGCCGCGATGAACTCGTGGACCTGCAAGCACGCGGGCACGCGATCGGGGCGCACGGATACGACCACCTTCCATACTCATCGCTCACGCCGCTGGAGCAGGCCTGGGACATGGCCCGCGCGGCCCAGCTCATGTCGCGCCTGCTGGGTGATCGCCCCCCCACACCCCCCACACCCCGCGCCGCCGCGTATCCCTTCGGCCGCCACGACGCCACCACGCGAGAACTCATCCGCGTGTTCGGGTATACCCACGCCTTCACCACCGAGGAGCGCGTGGACTGCAAGTTTCTCGACGATGCACTCGCGGCTCGGCAGCGTGAGCGCGGCCGGACGATGCACGATTGTGCCGCGTGAACTTTCCCCGGAGATGTAGCCATGTCAGCAGTCCTGTCCGCAACCACACCCGCAAGCAAGACACCTCCGGCAACCACATCCGCCGTGATCGAGCCATGTCGCGACGCGCCCCAGCTCCGCGCATATATCGACGCCTACTGGCGGAAGGGGCACATTCTCTCGCGCGATGAGGCCATGTTCCGCTTCACGTACATGACGCCCTGGGTGGATCGCGCCGTGTTTCCCAGCGGCATCAGCGTGCTGGGGATTTATGAGTCGGCCGCGCCCGGCGCACGCATGATGGGCTTCCTCGGCGCGATCGCCACGCCCTCTCCGCGCCCGCGCTCGTACTGGCTCGCGCTCTGGCATGTGCTCCCGGAACTCAAGGGTGGCGGCACCGGCGGCAAGCTGCTGCAACGGATGCAGGAGATCGCGCTTGCGCCCGGCGCGGACGGATCGACCGGATGGATCGGCACCTTCGGCGCCGGGCCGGAGGCGCTGCCGGTGTATCTCAAACGCGGGTATTCCTGCCGCGCCGCGCGCCGGTGGGTGTTCGACGCGGCCAACGCAACGAGCAAAGTCGTTGCCGCGCCGGCGTCGCTGAACTCGTCGGAGTCCATTCCCGATCGTGAGTGGATCGAGCATCGCTACGTGCGCCATCCGATCTACAAATACACGATCGCCGGCGCGGAACTCGCCGATGCAAGCATCTTCCGCACCGAGACCAATCCGTGGGGTGTGGTCACGCACTGCGTCCGTCTCGCCCCGAGCGGGCGCTGGCGCGAGGATGTGATGGAGCAGTACGAGCAAGGCAACGCGCAGGCCGCCGCGCTCGGCAAGCCATACGTGATGGATGCGTGGTCCTTCGATTGCCCCGGCGCGATCAGTGGCACCAGCGGCAATAGCACGGGCTGGTCGCTCGCTCCCGATGACCTGCCCAGCGTCTTCCATCCACCAGAAGCACGCGGCAACATCATCTATGCCGTCGGCCGCCCGTTCCTGCCCACAAGCGTGCAGAAGGGTGACTGCGATCAGGATCGGCCGAACTGATTTGGCAGCGTTGGTGTGTTGGATGACTGTCAGGTCTAAGACAGTACTGAGTCATCGGTGATGTACAAGCTTGAAGGGCGTGAACGGCTTTACCCCGCAGGACATCTTCGACTTCCTGAACGCGTGGTTTGTTGGGTGCTGATCAGAGCCGAGGGGCGTAAACCGCCGGATGGGGATAGAGCGCGCGGTGGTGGTCGGATCGTCAGGAATGTCAGACCGATGGCTTACGCCCTTCGGCTCTAATTTTGCTTGGTTCGACGGCTACTAAACCCGCCGGGTTTCCGGACCCCGCGCGGCTGTGACCCTGCCAGAGTAGGAATGACGGTTTGTCTCGGGCGGCCAGATCAGGCCGGATTCATGGCATGAAGTGGCCCAGTGGGTCATGCTCTTCTGTCGGATTGGCCAATTGCAGCCGATTCGTGCCACGCTTGACGGCATGGCGGTTGCTTCTGCGCATAAAGGGAGAGGGGAATGGGAACTTGGGAATGGGGACTTAGAATGGGGTAGTGCGGGGCAGGAGCGGGAACTGCTGATGTGTGGAGTCCGATGAATCGCGGGCGAAGGAACTTTGGTATGAGAACTCGACAACTGGCTGGAGTGCTTGGTGGGGCAGCGTTGCTCCTGCTGTCGCGCGCCGCCGGGGCGGATGTCGCGTACCAGTCGCAGCAGCGCAGCATCACTGTCTCCAACACCGCCGGCGTCGGCGGGTTGCAGACGGCGGCCGCGCCGGACTTCGCGCCCTTCGTGCGCAACATCACGCTCTCGACCATCTTCCCCGGCAGCACCGGTCCCATTCCGAATGTCGCCTCCGGGCGCATCGACTGCCAGGTGGACCCGAACTCGCTCCGCGCCATCGGCCTGCTCGCGGGCGCGGGTGGTTACGATGAGGACACCGGAACGACCGAAGTCGGCGACTCGCGCCTGGTCGTGCTGGTGGCGTTCAATGTCACCACGCCGACTCCGTACACGCTGACCGCCGCGCCGCGTCCGGACCTGCACGCAACCGACGAGTTTGTACTGGAGTTCCGCGACCAAACGCGGAACAACCGGATCATCGGCCTGAGCCAGACCGATGCGCCCCAGCAAGTGAACCTGTCCGGTACGCTGCTGCCGGGGGACTATCTCATGCGCTACCGCGTGCAAGCAACTTTTGACGCGGCGCAGGCGACCCGCGACTTCGCGTTCAACCTCGCGCTGGGCTGCCGCGCCGACTTCAACGGCGTCGGCGGGGTTTCGGTGCAGGACATCTTCGACTATCTCGCTGCGTGGTTTGCTGGCGACCAGCGCGCCGATCTGGATGGCGTGGGCGGCATCACGGCACAAGACCTCTTCGATTTTCTCGGGGCGTGGTTCGCGGGCTGCGGCTGAGTTCCGGGTACCCCGCCGGACCCCGGCGAACGTACGCGTGCGCCGCAAGAAAAATCCCGCTGGGGACCAGCGGGGTACCCAAGCACCGTGGCGTGCAATCACTTCGCCGGTATCGTCGCCCGCAACTCGCGGGCCTTCTCCGGTTGCCCGCGCCGCTCGTACGCCGCGGCGAGAGACTCGATAGCGTTCTTCAGGATGCCCGAAACTCCGCTCCCGGATCGCAGCACCGGCAGCACTCGATCCAGCATCGCGATCGCCTCGTCATCCTTCCCCTGCTCCGCGAGCGCGAGGCCGATATTCGCCTCGGTCGCGGCGATCAATGCAAATGCGGTTGATTGGTGTTGTTGCTGCCACGCCAGCGTCCGCCGCAACCAGTCGATCGCTTCCGGCTGTTTGCCCTGCTTGCGAAGTGCTTGCGAGAGCGCGGTCGCCGCGAGCACACGTCCGGGATGCTCCGGCCCGAACGCCGCGTCCCATCCGTTGGCCGCCTTGGTCAGCAGTTTCACTGCGTCGTCCAACTCGCCTAGTCGCAGCTGTGCCAGCCCCAGATTGCTCTCGCAGCGAACCAGCAGCGGGTGCCCGGGGCGCAGCAGCGCGGTGCGCACCTCGCAAGACGCCGCGAACTCCTTGGCCGCCTCCGTGAACTCGCCCTTCTGCATCAGTGCGCTGGCCAGATTGTTCCGTGTCTCCGCGGCGGCCAGCGACTTCTCCCCGAGCGCGGCGATCGTCACCGCCAGCGCCTCGCGCTGCAACGTGATCGCCTCGTCGGTGCGCCCCTGCGCCCGCACGCTGGAGCCGAGATTGTTCATGATCGCGCTCTCGCGCTCGGTCGGAGCTTTGGCCCCGAGCCCGCGTTCGATCTTGAGTAGTTCCCGGAACTGTTGCTCCGCCTGGGCGTGTTTGCCCTGATAAAAAGCAAGCTCCGCGAGCGATAGCGCTGCGTCCATTCGTGCATCACTGGTCACGGGCTGCGCGGCCACCAGCCGATTCGCCTCTTCGAGCAAACCCTTCGCCTCATCCAGCATCCCCAGCGACATCATCGAGCGACCGATCTCCTGATCCGCCGCCGCGAGCGTGAGCGGGTCCGCGGGTGGCGCGGCCCGCAACGTCGCGAGAGCATCCTTTAGCACATCGCCGATCTTGGCCTCCGGCCCCTGGTTTCCCGTGTCTGCGCCGCTCAGCACGGTCTGCAGGAAGCGCCGGCTCGCGCTCACGCGTTTGATGTTCTCGTCCAGCCGCGCATTGGTCGCGATCAGTTCGTTTTTCTGTTTTTCCAGTTGCTTGCCCTGCCGATACAGCAGCGCCGTTGCAACCGAGAGCAGCACGAACGCCGCGAGCACGAGCG
The DNA here is from genome assembly GCA_043776515.1 of Phycisphaerales bacterium. Classification (GTDB taxonomy): domain Bacteria; phylum Planctomycetota; class Phycisphaerae; order Phycisphaerales; family UBA1924; genus UBA4658. Next base: position 23,579 of record JAYVRG010000037.1, on the reverse strand, counting down.
TCACCGTCGCGGCGTGCCGGCGCACGAACTTGGATGCCCGATACCCGAGCGTGTCTTTCCGCGCCTGCACCGGCATGTCATTCAGGAATCGCTGGATATCCGCGGAAAACTGCTCGACCGACGCGTAGCGCCGCTGCGGTTCTTTGCGCAGGGCCATCAGCACGATGACATCCAGATCGCCGCGCAGCAGGCCGCGCAAACGCGTCGACGACATCCCGCGAGTCTTAGGAACATCAACGGCTGTGCTCGCGGCACTCGCGGTATCGAGCACAGTTCCCGGTGCGGCCGTGGGCTGAGCCCTCGTTCCAACCATGCCGCGTGATGCCGGAGTCGCCACGGGCTCCGCGCTCTTTGCACCCTGCGTTCCGCGCACGCGCGACGCCCGCACCGTGATGGCCGCGCTGGGCGGCACCGGCGGCTGCGTGCAGACGACACGCCGAATCTCCTCGCTGCTCTTGGTTGTGAACTGATACGGGCGCGTCCCGGTGAGCAGCTCGTACAGCACCACGCCGAGGGAGTACACATCGCTCGCGGTCGTTAGCCCGCCACCCTCCACCTGCTCCGGGCTGGCGTATTCGGGTGTCAGCCGCCGATCGGCGTCGATGGTCGTGAGCGCGTGCTCGCGGGTCGTGCCGCCCGAAAGCACCTTGGCGATGCCAAAATCCAGCAGCTTCGGCACGCCCGCCGCGGTCACGAGAATGTTGCTCGGCTTGATGTCTCTGTGAATGACCAGATTCTGGTGCGCGTGATGCACACCCGCGCACACCTCACGAAACAGCCGCAGCCGCTCGCGCAGCCCAAGCCCCTTGCTGTCGCAATACGCATCCAGCGGCTGCCCCTCGACAAACTCCATCACCACAAACGGGCGGCCGTCGGGCGTCATGCCGCCGTCGATGAGTCGCGCGATGTTCGGATGATCCAGCGCGGCCAGCGTCTCTCTCTCGGTCTTGAAGCGCCGGAGAATCTCCTCCGAGTCCATCCCGCGCTTGACGACCTTCACCGCGACGCGCTGCTCAAACTGCCCATCACTCCGCGCCGCGGCGTACACCGTGCCCATGCCGCCGGACGCGACCTTGCTCTGAATGGTGTACGACCCGAGCGTGGTGCCCACGAGCGTGTCGGCTGGCTCCAACTTACGAGAATCGTTGTCGAGCTGGTCGAACTGTTTTCCGAGTGCGGGCTGACCAAGAAACGACCCGAGCTGGGCGGCGGATTCCATCAGCGAGCGCACCTCGCGAGCGAGCGCATCATCCCCGGCCGCGAGCCGCACGATCGCCTCATCGCGGTCCTTCGGCGCGAGCGCGACGACCTCGAAGTAGACACTCTCCACGCGCGCCAGCCAACCCGCTGATTGTGCTGGTGGCGTGTCCGCGTTCTGCGGGGTCTGGGATTCGTTTTCCGGATTGCTCAAAGTCACTCCATGTGTACCACACCCGCGATTACATCCTCAAACGACGAGTCCGGTCGATCATCCCAGCCGGCGCGAGACTTCCTTGTGCAGCCAGACTCGCGCAAACTGCCACTCCCGCGCCACGGTGCTCGGTGAGGTGCCCATCGCCAGCGCAGTCTGCTCAACTGTCAGCCCCGCAAAGAATCGAAGTTCGACGACCCGCGCCTTTTCCGCGTCCAGTGCCGCCAGCGCGGTCAGCGCCTCATCCAACCAGACCATTCCTTCCGGGGCTTCATCCGGCGCGACCAGCAGCGCCTCATCCAGCGAGACCGGGCGCTTTCCCCCGCCGCGCTTGAGCCCATTGCGTTCCCGGGCGTGATCCACCAGAATCCGGCGAATCGCCCTTGCAGCGGCACCGAAGAAGTGTGCCCGGTTGTCCCACGGCGCCTGATTCGGCCCGACCAGCCGCAGATATGCCTCGTGAACCAGTGCGGTCGCCTGCATGGTCGTGGCGCGGCTCTCTTTCTGCATGAATCCCGCCGCCAGCGTGCGCAGCTCCTCGTACACGATTGGAAAGAGTTCATCGGTTGCCCCGGCATCCCCTTTCTGCGCGCGAGCGAGCAGTTGGGTCACCGCCGCGTGGCTCTCCGCACCGGATTGTTCAGGGCCAGAACTCATTCCTACTCCTTTGATTTCCACCAGACCCGCTGAGACGGGAGCGATGCTCGAGAGCACGATACTGCCGATTGCAAAGCCGCGCGGAAGTCCGAGCGCAGAACGCCCTTGCTCCTCCATGCGGAAACGGCGGTTCGATTCTCTCACAATCGTATGGAATGTGCCAACCTTCGGAGATGCACTCGAAAGGAATGGCTACGAGCATCGTGCCGACCGGCCCGACCCGGCCTAACTCCCCAACTTGCCCGAAGCTGACAGACGCGTGCCCGGAGTTCCGCATGTCTGGTGCCCGCGGTCAGATGTTCTGCTCGTGCCGGCACACCACAAGACACTCAGAAAGGACTCCCATGAAATCCCTCCTGCTCGGTATCGGCGCGATGCTCGCCGCGGCGAGCTTCTCGCACGCCCAGACCGGCTTCACCATCACCGGCGGCCTGTCGAACTTCGACTGCTCCAACCACTGCGACTACCCGTGCGATGAGATGGAAATCGACCTGGACGGCTGCCAGCCCTCCGAGATCGTGCACACATACACCAACGGCAACTACGGCGCGCCGACCGTCACGCTCTCCGCCGATGGCACCTATACCATCATCAGCTACCGCAATCCGCAGCACCTCACGCAGGTGAACAGCATCGAGCACTACGGCGTGACCACGCGCCCCTCCTTCTACTACGGTCCCCCCGCCGTCTACCACCCCGCGCACGTGCACTGGTATCGCAACGGCCACCTCGCCACCGTCAACGGGCAGGTTCCCACGCAGGGCGGAGGCACCACGCCCGCCACGCAACCCAGCCAGCCGACCATCAGCGCCATCGTCACCCTCGGCTCCCACGGCACCGGCGGCGTCTCGCTCACGGTCACCAACACCGATCCGTTTCAGACCATCTGGGTGAAGCGCAGCGTGCAGATTCTGCCCGGTGCGGTCACACTTGAAGACCTGATGCCCAACAACCCGATCGTGACCACTTCGGTCCAACTCGACAGCGGCCCGCTGAAGCTCAGTCCCTCGCAATCGTTCACCGTCAGCAACGATCTTCCCTTTGAGGTCGAGGGCGATCAGAGCGCGATCTTCTCGGCCAAGTACTACCAGGATATCGTCGGTGGCGACCCCTTCTCGCCCAGCGCGCCGGGCCCCGAGCTCGGCCACATCATGACAGCGACAATCGCCAACAAGGGGCCTGCGGCGTGCGCCCACAGCATTCCCACGATCCTCTCGCAGCCAGCGAGCGTGACCCAGGATGCCGGAACGCGCGTTGACCTGCGTGTCAGCGGGCGCGGCGATGACCTCACGCCGCTCATCTATGTGTGGATGAAAGACGGTGTCGCGATCGTGGATGGCAACGGCGTGAGCGGTTCGGCCTCCAACCACCTACGCATCGATCAACTTGCCGCGGCCAACGAGGGCTTCTACTCGGTTCGTATCACCAACACCTGCGCCACCATCCTCTCCAACTCCGCGCTGGTCTTCATCACCGGACACAATGTTCCGCCGGCCCGCGTCGCCTTCTGTGCGGCGGACTTCAACCACACCGGCGGCGCCACCGTGCAGGACATCTTCGACTTCCTCGGTGCCTGGTTCGCTGGCCTTCCCTCCGCCGACGTGAATCTTGTCAACGGCGTGACTGTGCAGGACATCTTCGACTTCCTGTCTTCCTGGTTTGTCGGTTGCCCGTGAGCACGAATCTGCTTCCTGAAGAGTCTCTTTTCCCACTGCCGGGTGTGCCCATGACGCCCGGCAGAGTGTTGCCTCCAGATAGAAAGGATCGCCATGAGAAACCTCCTGCTTGGCTGCGTCGCTTCAATCATCATCGCTGCTCCCGCCCTCGCTCAGTTGACCACGGACTTCCGCGTGAAGGCCGATTTCCGGAACCCCAACAACGGTGCGTGGGGCGCTAATGAGTCGGTCGGCAACGCAGACTTCCGGGTGCATTCGCGTTTCCTCGCGGTGTACTACGGCGGCGTGATGCGTCAGGACGACTTCACGTTCTCGGTTCAGATCGACTTCCGGGGCATTTCCGGCTTTGCCACCAGCTTCGCCGGTAGCCCATACAACACCAGCTTTGACACCTACATCAACAACGCGTTTGTCGGGCGTGCTGTCATGGGCCTGAGCGCCACGGGTTTGGCCGAGGTGACGTACAAGAGCCGCCACCCGACACCGCCCGAGCTGGCCGTGCCAGCCAACTGGCCCAGCCCGATCGAGGTCGGCAGCACGGTGCGTGTGTTCGCGGCTGGCTTTGTTCTTCCGGTCGTTGGCGATCCACTGCCGACAGTCGGCACTCCGATCTACGTTTCCACTCTCGAAGAGAAGTGGGCCCGCGGCGATGCCAACCACGATGGGCATGTCAACAGCAGCGACTTTGCCATTCTTGCTGCAAACTTTGACCCCGCCGGCCTGGGTGGGGCGAGAGTCGGCCCCACCCGCGGCGACTTTACCGGCGACAATCGCTCGGACATTGCCGACTACAACATGCTCGTGCTCAACTGGGATGCGGGCGGCACACCCCCCGCCGCGCCCGTCGCGTGCCTGGGCATTCCTACCGGCAACACAACGAATGTGAACGGCTGCCGCTCGGCATCGGCGACGTTCAGCGTCACTGCCGTCGGCACCGGGCCGTTCACGTATATGTGGCGCAAGAACGGCGTGAACAACTCGCTGTTTGCCAACGCTTCCTCGCGCACTCCGACGCTCACGCTGGCCAATCTTCAGACCAGCAGCGCGGGGAGCTACGACTGCCTCATCACCAATGGCTGCGGCAGCGTGAGCTCCGCCTCGGCAACGCTTCGCGTGTGCGCCGCGGACTTCAACTGCTCGGGCGGCATCAACACGCAGGACATATTCGACTATCTCGCCGCGTGGTTCGCGGGTTCTTCCACCGCTGACATGAACCAGATCGGCGGCGTGAATGTGCAGGATATCTTTGACTTCCTGAGCACCTGGTTCGCCGGTTGCTGAGCGTCGGGCGGCCAATCAGGATCGCACATTGCAACGCCCCGGCCACGATGCCGGGGCGTTGCTCATTTTGGCTTCAGCGGAATCAGCATCGCCAGCCCTGCCGAGATCGCAAGCACACCCGCGGTCGGCCAGAACCACGCATTGTGCAGCGGAATAGCAAAGAGCGCCATGGTGGCGATCGCGGCGATCAACAGCAGCAGCGAGATGATGATTGAAGTCGCGCTCGGAGGAGTGGGAGACGTGCGTGGCGGCTGGGATGAAGTATCGGCGTCGTCCATCAGTTCAACCGGCAGCTCAACTCACGATAGTTTCTTGCCATTCGTGATGGCAAAGAGCAAAAAAACCGCAACGCCCAGTATCCCGCCCGCGATCAGCGGCGTGCTGGTTCCGAAACTCCAATCCATATCCATCGGTGACATCGTGCGATATGTGATCCAGCCGAGCCCGGCTCCGACTACCAGCCCTATCCCGGTGCGAATCAATCGGTCCCGAGTCATGGATGGACCCTTTCACACTCACACCAGCAGCGTCGCCGGCTTCTCCAGCAGTTCGCGCACGGTCGCCAGATACTGCGCGGCCATCGCGCCGTCCACGATGCGGTGATCGCTGGACATGGTCATCTGCATGACGCTGCCGATGCCCAGGGACTTGGCACCGGTTTTCGGGTCGGTGTTGACGACCGGCTGCTCGACAGCCGCGCCGACGGCGAGGATCGCGACGTTGGGCGGGTTGATGATCGCAGTGAAATGCTCCACGCCGAACATGCCCAGGTTGGAGATGGTGAACGTGGAGTCGGACATCTCCTCGATCGAGAGCCCTTTCGTCCGCGCCTTCTCGCCGAGCCGCTTGGTCTCCGAGGAAATCTGGCGGAGCCCGATGCGATCCGCGTGGCGGAGCGTGGCGACGACCAGCCCACCGCCGCTGCCGTTCGCGTCGATGGGGAGCGCGATCGCGACGCCGATATTGACGTTGGGCAGGAGGTCGATCGATGGGTTCGTGCCGGTGCCCGGGCTTGCGCCCGCGCCTCCATCGGACCACCGGCTGTTCACCTGCGGGTGCTGGTGCATCGCGATGGCGCAGGCCCGCACCAGGAAGTCGTTCACGCTCAGCTTCACGCCCTGCGACGCGAGCTGCTCGTTGAGCTGGGTGCGGAGCGCGAGCAGGGCATCCATCCGCACCGCGACCGTCACCTGATAGTGCGGGATCGTCTGCTTGGATTGCACCAGCCGCTTGGCGATGGTCGCCCGCATGTTGGAGAGCGCGATCGAGCGTGCCTCCAGCGGCTGGTCGCTCGGCGGCAGGGCATATCCCGGCACGCCGCCGGCTGCCAAGGTGGCCCGCCGCTCCGCGGCGGTCTTCACTGCACTGTCTGTTCCCGATCCGCCCAACTCGGTGGATGCGCCGGAACCGCCGCGGAGCGGCGGGCCACCCAAGGCACCCATCGCCTGCTCAACATCCTTCCGCACAATCCGCCCCGACGGCCCGGAGCCATGCAGCGAGCCGAGATTCACCCCGGACTCCTCCGCGATCTTCCGCGCCAAGGGCGATGCAAACACCCGCTCGCTCGTGCCGTTCGAGTGCGAACCGTTCGACGAGCCCACCGACGAGCCCGACGCGTCAGCGAGGGTGCTTCCCGCCGCTGGCGCAGCCACCGACGCCGCCTGGCCCGTACCCGATGCAGATGCCGATCCACCCGCCGCGACCGTCGCCTTCGCAACAGGAGCAGGCGCACTGGTCGCGCTCTTCGCCGCCTCCACGCTCTCCCCCGCTTCGGCGAGTTTCATGATGATGGTCCCGACCTTCACCGTCGCCCCCTCGGCCACCGCCAGATCGGCGACGGTCCCGTCATCAAACGTCTGCAACTCCATGATCGCCTTGTCGGTCTCGATGTCCGCGATGACGTCCCCGCTCTTGACCTTCTGCCCCGGCTTCACCGCCCAGCGGACCACCGTCCCCTGCTCCATGGTGTCGGACAGCCGCGGCATTTTCACTTCGATCGCCATCGAGAACTCCTGGAAACACGTACAAACGGGTCGCTATCATAGGCGAACGCCGCCCGAATCAAGACGATTGCCCGGGGAAATGCGGGGTCTCAGCGGCACATCCAGAAAACAGGGGCGCGGCTCAGAAAACTGTTACCCCGATTAGAAACTCCAGCAACAGCATCCGCCAGTTTGGAAGATTTTCAGCACACCACCCGCATGAACATCCACGACGAACTGATTCTTGATTTTGACAACTCGCCGCTTGAGGCACTCCCCGGCGTCGCCGACTTCGTGGATCAACCGCATCGCGTCCGCTTCGAGGGATTGGAGTTGCCCGGAGGCATCGCCTCGATTCCTTCGCGCATGGCCCGAGATACCTGGCCTCTTCCACACACGAAGGACCGCGAGAACTATGGCGGCCCGCGGCATCTGACGTACTGGCTCGCTGGGCTGCGCGACTATTTGTTCTACACGCAGACCGCCAGGCAGTTCGGCGTCACGCTCGGCCCAACAAGTTGCTCGCTCGATCTCGGATGTTCGACAGGGCGCGTGCTTCGCCACTTTCGTTTTCAGGGTGAGCACGGTGAGCTGTGGGGTGCCGATCTGAATATCCGGAACGTCCGCTGGATGCAGCAGTTTCTGCCGCACGATCTCAAGGTGTTCAACAACCACTGGCTCCCGCAGTTACCGATCGAGGACAACTTCTTCGATTTGATTCACTCGGTATCGGTGTTCACGCACATCGACCAGTTCGAGTCCGGATGGCTGCTGGAACTCCGCCGCGTGCTCAAGCCCGGCGGTCTGATGATCCAGTCGGTTCACACGGATGTCACATGGGGGCTGATGGGCGATGATCGGGAGCGCGAAGAAATCCCGCTCTACAACGCCCTGGTCCGTCGCGGCCAAGAGATACAGGAGATGGTGGTCACGCCCGAAACCTTCAAGTCACCCATGCCCGCGCCGCGCGTGGTGATGACATTCAAGGGCCGCACCATGTATCACTGCAACACCTTCCATTCGCACGAATACCTGCGAAGAGAGTGGGGGCGCTGGTTCAAGCTGGAGGCGATCATCCCGCGCGGGGTCGATCCGCATGATGCGATCGTGCTCAGGAAGTTGTGAGTTTCGCGCAGCCCGGGAAAACCGTGCGCTCACTTTCGTTGGTATTCGCACTGAGGTGTCACCTTGCCCTTGCGATCTTGGAATACCATCCGCCCCAATGGCCGACTTGATCCTCGACATCGGCGTGCATCGTGGCGATGACGCAGACTTTTACCTGAAGAAGGGCTTCGATGTTGTCGCCGTGGACGCTGATCCGCGCCACATCGAGTCCTGTCGCGTGCGATTCGCCAGGGCCATCGCCGAGGGCCGACTGACGCTCGTTCACGCAGCGATCGCCCCCCGCGTGGGCCAAACGCAGTTCTACATCAATCTCGACAAGGACGACTGGAGTTCACTCAGCAAGCGTCTGGGAACCCGGCGCCGATCGCGCCATCAGGTCATCGACGTTGCCGCGACAACGATGCCCGAACTCCTGCGCGAACACGCCCGGGACAGGCGGGTTCACTACATCAAGGCCGACATCGAGGGTGGCGATATCCATGTGCTCGAAGGGCTACACGATTGCCCGCGCCGCCCCAGATTTCTCTCCGTCGAGGCGCAACATCTGATGTGGCTCTCACAGATGTTCCTGCTCGGATACCGGCGCTTCAAGCTCGTGAATCAGAACCTCGTGTGGACCCAGCGGCCGCCCACGCCGGCCCGCGAAGGGCAATACGCCGAGCATACTTTCACCGAGCACTCCAGCGGCCTCTTCGGAGAGGAATCTCCGGGAGAGTGGGGATCGTTCGAGGATGTCGCCGAGTCGTATCTCGTGCTTCGAAGAATGCAGATCGGCAACCCGACGCTCTCAAACGCCTATTACGATTTTCACGCCAAGCGGGCGTGATGAAATCAGGATCGGCGGCGGGTGCTCCAGTCGACCGAGTACGTGCCACCGTTCGGCGGGTGGCCCGATCTTCATTCGTGCCACTCCCTTGGCCTGCTATGAGGCCAAGGGAGTGCGAGCCGTGTGGGGAGCGGAAGTGTTCGTCGTCCGGTTGTACGCACACGAGAACCGTGCAGGCCGACTCGATCGGTTCCCGTCACGCAGCGGCGATTGCGCAAGCCCACGCAACGGTTTCTCCGTCACACGCAGCGATTGTTCGGGCTTGCGCAGCGGCTGTTGCTGCCCGAGAAATGATTTCTCAGGCCGCAGCAACGATTGCTGATGCCGGAGAAACCATCGCGCATGCCGCAGCAACGATTGCTCAAGACGCAGAAACGATTTCTCCTGACTAAGAAATCATTTCTGCGTCTTGAGCAACGGCTGATGCGGCCTGAGAAATCGTTGCTGCGGGCTGGAAAGTCGTCGCGGCAGGTCCGAGAACCGTGTGCGAAGGTGCGGTTTGGAGCGTGTGTGACGGCATCGGCCGCACAATCCGCACATTGTGAGCGGGCCAGCCATGCACGCACTGAAGTCGCGCTCGGATATTCCCGATGTGAGGGTTGGATCGACTGTGCCATGTGACAGTGTGTCATGGGCCATGCCGATTTGTTTCTATTCCCGAAAAACGGGAGATCGGATCGGTGATCTATGGGCACAGTCATGCCCTCGGATAAGCGTGAGATGGTGAACTTCGGCAACACGCATGTGCAGCCGTGGACGCTCAACAAGGTGGCCCTTGGAATTGCGGAACCGGACCTCACCGCGTACAGCGCGGCCGCGCTGGCGGCACAGAAAGCGTTCGATAACGCGGAGACGGCGCGGCAAAGCTCCAAGGCCGCGACAACCGCGTTCTATGCCGCCGTGGCGACGCTGCGCGACAAGGCGGGAACCTGCGTGCGCACCATTCAGAACAAGGCCAAGGCCACCAACGACGAGAATCTCTACGCGCTCGGGCAGATTTCTCCGCCCGATCCGCGCTCGCAGAATGTTCCGCCTCCCGCGCGGCCGACGGATGTCCGCGCCGGACTCAACCCCGACGGCAGCATCACGCTGACATGGAAGTGCTCCAACCCGCGCGGCGTGTCCAGCGTCGTGTACTTCGTGCAGCGGAAACTCAACACGGAAACCAACTTCACGCTCTTCGACACCGTGGGCGAGAAGACCGTGACCGACGCGACCATTCCGCGCACCGCGGGCGGCGCGAGCTACATGATTACCGGCCGCCACGGCCAGCAGTCCGGCCCCACCAGCGAGACCTTCAGCGTGGTGTTTGGGGTTGGTGGTGGAGGCGGGATCGTCATGACCACCAGCGCGGATGCCGCGACGGGTGGGATGAAGATGGCGGCGTAAAGAGATGTCGGATGGGCGATGTCGGATGTCGGATGTTCGATCCGGCTCCACATCCGACATCCGACATCGCACATCCCACATTGAACACAGCCCCGGGCCTGACCGCTCGGGGCTGTTCATTTGCGCACTCCGCCCTACCCTTCCGCCCTTATGCACTGGACCGACGAAGTCGCCGAAACCCTGAAGAACTACCCGATGCCCGCCAACTCGGGGGGCGTTCACATCATCAATGACTCGAAGACGCCATCGGGGCGTGCCCATGTGGGCGCGCTGCGCGGCGTGCTGATCCATGATGCGATGTTCCGGACGCTCAAGGAGCGCGGCGGTGGTGGGGGGGCCGTGAAGTATCGCTTCGGGTGCGATGACTACGACCCGGTTGATGAGCTGCCACATGGCATGAAGGAGCAGTACCAGCAGTACCTCGGCCAGCCGCTGTGCAACACGCCTGCGCCGCCGGGGTCGCAGGCGACGGACATGGCCGACCACTTCATCAAGGACTTCTGGTCGGTGTTCAAGGATTTGGGCGTGGAGTGCGAGTTCTATCGGATGCGGGATATCTATCGCTCCGGCTCGTTCAACGAGCCCATCGATCGGATTCTCTCGCAGGCGGTGCGGGTGCGGGAGATCTACAAGGAAGTCTCGAACTCGGATCGCTCGGCGGGATGGCTGCCGTTTCAGACCATCTGCGAGAACTGTGGCCGCATCGGGACGACCGAGTGCAGCAACTACGACGGCAAGACGGTGGAGTATGTCTGCCGTCCCGATCTGGTGGAGTGGGCCAAGGGCTGCGGGCATCGCGGCAAGGTTGCGCCGTTTGATGGCAAGGGCAAGCTGCCGTGGAAGCTGGAGTGGGTCGCCAAGTGGGCGACGTTCCCGGTGACGATCGAGGGCGCGGGCGAGGACCATAACACCAAGGGCGGCTCGCGGGATGTGGCCGCGCATTGCCTGAAGGCGATCTACGGAAGAGAAGCGCCGCAGAACATTCCGTACTCGTTCGTGCTGGTTGGCGGGAAGAAGATGTCGTCGAGCAAGGGGCTGGGCGTCTCGGCCCGCGAGGTCGCGGACTTCCTGCCGCCGGAGATCCTGCGCTATCTCATGCTCCGCACCAAGCCGCTGAGCCAGACCAACTTTGAGCCCACCGAAGAGGCGCTCGTCAAGGTGTTCAATGAGTACGACCGGGCGCACGCGAAGACATTCGCCCCCCCAACCGTGCCCCCGGATGCGAAGTTCCCGATACACGAGAAGAAGAACTACACGCTGAGCGTGGTCCACGAGAAAGACAGCGCGGAGCTGGGCGCGTTCTTCGACTGCGAGTTCCAGCTCGTGCTCGCGCTGGTGCAGATGCCGCACCTGGACATCGTTGCGGAGTTCGAGCGCATCAAGGGCTCATCGCTCACGGCCATCGAACGCGGCCATCTGGATCGTCGCGTCCACGCGGCCAAGTACTTCATCGCCAATCTCGCCTTGCCCGAGGAGCGGCTCACATTGCAGACGTCGCCGCCCGCCAAGGCGAGCGAGCTGTCCGCCGTGCAGCGCGGCTTCCTGCACATGCTCGCGGAGAAGCTCACACGCTGCGAGTGGAAGGGCGACGCGATTCAGGGTGCGGTATTCGACGCCGCGCGGGCGACGCCGATCGACCAGCCCACGGCCTTCCTCGCGTTCTACCGCGTGCTGCTGGACAACACGAAAGGCCCGAAGGCGGGGAACTTCCTGGCGTTCCTGAAGCGCGAGGATTTGGTGCGGCTGTTCTCCGCAGTGCCGCTGGATGAAGCGGAGTATCTGAGCGCGTCGGCGGTGAGCGTCGAGGATGTCCGCAAGTTGGCGCAGGATGGCAAGCAGAAGGCGTTTCACGCCACGCTGACGACGCGGAGCGTTGCGGCGCTCACGTTTGTTGAGGCACGCATCACGATGGATGACCAGAAGACGCACATCCGGCGGGTGCTGGTGGGGGGGGGCGATGTGGAGCAGACGATGCGCGATATGCGGAAGGTGTTGCCGGTGCAACTGGCGTGAGGTGTCTAGCGCCAGCCGCGCGCCTTGTAGGAATATTGATCAAACGCTGCGCTGCCGTCGCTCGCCCCATGCGCGAACGCATACAGCACCGCGTATCCAAGCCCCACGATCACCCCGCCCACATCCGCCAGATCGGGGCCAGCGGGTCCGGGCCGCGTGTCGTCCCACGAGCGTTGCGAGGCACACCCGCAAGAGGCGCAGAGAATCGCCGCGCTAAGGATGAAACATGCTGATGCGCGACGAATCTGCTGATTGCGCTGCTTCATAAGGCCTCCGTGAACTCGGTGGCACTGGAACAATCCGTGGACAGCATACCAGATAAATCGTTCTCATGCGAACACATCATGATTCCACCACCAAACGCGGCCAAGCCGTGCCCGTCTACCCTTCCGCCCCATGCGCGACCAACGCCTCGACAAACTCGCCGATGTGCTCGTTCGATACTCCACCAAGATCAAGAAGGGCGATCTCGTGGCGATTGCGGGCGATCCGGTGGCGATGCCGCTGATCGAGGCGACATACGCGGCCGTCCTGCGTGCGGGGGGCCATCCCTTCTGGGCACCGCGCAGCGAAGCTCTGAACGGAATCCTGCTCGAGCATGGCAACGATGAACAACTCCGCTACTGCTCGGAGCTGGACATACACCGCGTCTCGAAGATCGACGTGCAGATCGGCTTCTGGGCGGAGACCAACACCAAGTCGCTGGGCAGCATCGACCCGAAGCGCGTCGCGGCCCATCAGTCGGCGCGCAAGCCGTGGTTCAAGGTGTTCATGGAGCGGGCATCGCGCAGCACCGAGCCGGGCGGCCTGCGCTGGGTGGGCACTCTGTATCCGACCAACGGCAACGCGCAGGACGCGGAGATGTCGCTCTCGGCGTACGAGGACTTTGTGTTCAAGGCGGGGCTGCTGCATCTTCCCGATCCGGTCGCCGCGTGGGAAGCGATCTACGCGCGGCAGGAAAAAGTAATCGCGTATCTGAAGGGCAAGCAGCAAGTGCAGTTCACGGTACCGTCGCACAATGGCCATGATGGAACCAACCTTCGCGTCGATGTCTCCAAAGCCACATGGGTCAACTGCGGCGGCATGGAAAACTTCCCCGATGGTGAGGTCTTCGCTGGCCCGACGCTTCCAAGCATGGGCGGCTTCGGCGTCGAGGGCCATGTGAACTACACCTTCCCCGCCGTCTATCAGGGACGCGAGGTGGAGGGCGTGCGACTGGGGTTCAAGGGCGGGCGCGTCGTCGAGGCAACAGCGAAGAAGAACGAGAAGTTCCTCATCGACATGCTCGACCAGGATGCTGGCGCGCGGAACCTCGGTGAGATCGCCATCGGCACGAACTACTCCATCACCGACTTCTCCAAGAACACGCTGTTTGATGAGAAGATCGGCGGCACGTTCCATGCCGCCGTCGGCGCGGGATACCCGGAGAGCGGCTCGAGCAACGAGAGCGGGCTGCACTGGGACATGGTTTGCGAACTCCGCAAGCGCGGCACCAGCCCGGGCGGCACGATCGCGGCCGATGGCGAGGTCTTCCATAAGGATGGGCAGTTCTTGCCGATGACGGGATTCGCGCAATAATCCATCCGCCGGGTCTTCATCGTGGTGTTTGTCGTGATGCCTGGTGCGATCTTTTTCTCCATAACGAGATTCCGGATCAACTTCCCGAAGTGTCTGCGTCGCGTGGCCTGCGCCTGATGGCCACGCATGTGATCGGTGATTCCGGCGTTTTTGGCGGTTCGCCAGGGACGCGCTTCATGCGGCTACAGCCCCTGCTCGATCCGCGGCGACATGTCCGCCGCTTCGAGCAGGCAGGTTTCCACCGCGGGGAGAGCCCAGTTGTCCTGATTGACGAAGAAGATGTGGTTGTGAAGCGGCTGGCGGAGCCGCTCGCAAACGCCACTGGCGATGAGGCCCGTGCGTGCCAGCGGCATGGAGTGCCCCCAGCGTGAGAGGCGAACCTGGCGGATGTCGCTGAGCGAGAGATTGAGCGCACCCAGAGCGATACCCACCTCTTCGCCCAGCCCCTGGGCATACGCGGACAGGGAGTTGTCGGCAATGAGGTCGAAGCGGCCGGTGGTGTAGGGAATCGGCCAGTACATGGTGAGCACGCCGTTGTGTCCGTGCAGGTGGTTGAAGGTGCCGTTCACGGCGTCGGTCACACGGGAGAACTGCTGGGGCGTGATGTCGATTCCATCCACGCCGGGGAACCTGCCCTTGCGGAGGAGAAAGAGGTCGTAGAAGCGGCGTGCGGGGGCCCGCCGCAGCAGCACGTTGGCCACCACGTAGCCGCGGGTCTCCACTTGCAGAAAATCGGCGAAGCGTTGCGGGTCGGTGGTCGCAAGCTCGGGAAGAATCTGGCGTGCTACATGCTTGGGGCTGGCGATGACGACGCGCTTGGCGCGGATGGTCCGGAACCGCTCGTCCATGCCCTTGTACACCACGCGGACGTTGTCCGGCCCGAGCACACGCACCTCCACGGCGCGGCAGCCCGAGCGCAGGAATCGCGGCGGGCAGTGCTGCGGGGTGTCCTCCTCCAGGTGCAGCAGCTTCTGCATCAGCAGCGACACCAGCCCCGCGTTGCCGCCGGGAAGCACCCATCGCCCGAGTTCCTCGGCGGCCAGGAAGTTCCACCCCGAGGCCGCGGAAATCTCCTCCCACCCCGCGTTGAACGAGGAGTAGCAGTACCCCTGCACGGCCGCCTGGAGGAGCTTGGGCACCGGCACGGTGAGAGACTGCACAATGTGCTGGCGCAGGGAGATGCCGTCGAGCTGGCGTATCCAGGTGTTGTCCACGCCTTCCAGCAGCGGGATGTTGGGGTAGTTGTCCACGTACGAGAGCAGGAGCGTGCGATACTGGTTGAAGCCCTCGATCTCGATGGGCGTGAGTCCAGCGCCCTGCCAGAAGTTCTCGACGATGGACCCCAGCGACTCGGTCGGGTCGTCGGTGGACGGGCTCTCGCGGCGCAGTCGATCGACGCCGAGCGTGTGATACAGCCCTTCCAGATACGAGCCAGCATCCGGCTTGATGAAGTATGCTCCGCCAAGGGAGAAGCTGGTGCCGTTCCAGAACTCGCCCGCGCTCACGCCGCCGAAGCGCCGGTGCAGCTCGAGCACCACCGGGTGCCTGTGCCGCAGGTTGAACGCGGTGGCCAGCCCGCTGAGCCCGCCGCCGATGATGACGATGTCGTGGTGCTCGGATGGCGCCGGGGGCGCGCCGCCGGGATACTGCGCCTCGCCGTGGTGGAAGGGGATGCTGAGCTGGTTTGGAAAGTCGTCGCCGAACCACTGGTTGACGACGGGAAGCCCGCCGATGTTCACGATGCCAGCCGATGAGTCAATCGGGACGATGGGGAACGACTGCCGCAGGGCCGCCGAACCGCTGTCAAAGCAGCTCCAGTGGTGGCCGTCGCGGCCCGCGTCTCCGGGATCGGGGAACGCACCTTGGGCCATGGCGCGCCGGGCTGCCAAACCGAGGGCGACCGCACTGAGGCCGGTGCCGAGAAACTCGCGACGATTGAGCATGGAACACCTCGCGGACAATGTGAGCGCGCATCCAGCACACGCAGTGATCTCAGAATACCCTGCAAACCCGTTCACGCCATGAATTCGATCCGAACTCTGCGAATGCACGCCCGCCCGTCAAGATTGCGTCGCGCAGACGCGGGCGGGCGGCCGCAGGTATTCGGAAGTTTGACCGTTGGGAGTGCTCGCCGTTCAGTGCATCCCCCGCAGGATCGCCATCGCAAAGAACCCGACGCCACTCAGCCCAAGCAGCAGCCCCAGATACATGAAGGGTTTGCGCTTGGTCAGCAGCGCGACGGCGCAGATCGCAATCGCAACCTGGCAGAAGCCGATGGCGATCGCCAGGTTCCCGTGAACGGCGTTGTGCGTGCGGGCCTCGCCCTCAAGTTCCTTCGCCTCGTCTCTGAGTTTTTCTTTTTCCTGGTCGTAGCGGGCGATGTTGGCACGCTCGGGCGAGGTCGCGGGCTGCTCCTTGCCGATGGCCGCGAGGATGTCCAGTTTGCTTTCGACAAGATTCTGTTTGATGCTCTTGGCCTGGTACTGGCTCCACTTGTCCGCGGCGTTGAGCTGCGCTTCCATGCCGTGGTCCGCGTGGTGGCCCGCCAGCAGCGAGGTGAGCGCGGCGAGTGCCGCGAAGCACGCGGCGATCACCGCCGCGAAGCCCGACCAGTGCGGCGCGCCTGAAGAGTGGTGGACGTGCTCGGCCTGCTCTTCGTGCGGCTTGTTTTCAATGAGCATCGGTTCCTGGGACATCGTTGTTTCCTTTTTTTGGGTCCGCCGCTCCGCGGCGGTTCTTAGGAAGTGCGGGATCGCGTACCTTGAGTCTGCGTGGAGTTCCTTGGGGGCAAGCGTACCCGCGAGGAATCGATGATTGCCGATGGCCGACTCATAGCTATCGTCAGTGCGTCTCGTGCTTGCATATCCTTTCTCATGCCCGAGAAACTCACCGAGCCGGAACTGCTGAGCACGCCGCCGGATAAACCGGCGTATCGCCCGTTTCCGCCGCTCGCGCAGGCCTTGCGGTCGATGACCGAGCGCATCATCGACGATTGGCGGCGGCGCACGCTGCGGATCATGCCCGAACAGAGCGAGCTCTCCGCGCAGCAGTTTCGGGATGACATTTCACTGATCCTCGGCGTCATGGCTGATGCGCTGGGCTCCAACGATCCGCCCGACCTCCGCCGATTAGTGATGACGGCCCCCGCGCACGGGTTCCAGCGATACACACAGGACTACGACCTCGCGGACCTCTTCGCCGAAGAGCGGGTGCTGCGCCGGGTGATCGTGGAAACCGTCGAACTCGAACTGAAGCGGCAGTGCGTTGCAGATGAGGCGGCCGCGCTGCACGCGATGATCGACATCATGCTCCAGCAGGGCGTGCTCGCGCTGGTGCAGAAGCAGAAGCAGGAGCTGCGCGAGTCCGCCGAATCGCAGCTCAAGTATCTCTCCTTC
The DNA here is from genome assembly GCA_043776515.1 of Phycisphaerales bacterium. Taxonomy (GTDB): domain Bacteria; phylum Planctomycetota; class Phycisphaerae; order Phycisphaerales; family UBA1924; genus UBA4658. Next base: position 6,246 of record JAYVRG010000037.1, on the reverse strand, counting down.
CTCTCCCACGACCTCAGCAACAACTTCGGCGTGATCTCGATCAACCTGGAGTTCGTGCACAAACGGCTGGCCCGTGTGCCCGAGATGCAGGAGACGGCGAGCTTTGTCTGGGCCGCGATGGAGACCATGCAGCGGACCCGCGAGGGCATGCGCCGGCTGCTCGAGCACGAGCAGCTCCGCAACTCGAATGCAACGCCGCGCACTTCCCTCGTCGAGCTTCGCGCCCTCGCGGAGCCGATCGTCATACTTGCCGCGGGCGAGGCGGTGCAGAAGAACGTGGCGATCAAACTGGAGATCCACCACGGCTGCATCGCCCAGACCAACGCTGACCTCGTGTCCATCATCCTGCAAAATCTCGTCGGCAACGCCGTCAAGCACTCGATCGGCCGTGCCGACGCGATCCGAACCGTCCGCGTCAGCGCAAAACGCGATGACGATTCCACCGCTTCAATGGGCGGCCCCAAGCCCACGAAAAATGCCAAGGGTGTATGGACCGTGCGAGTCTCCGACGATGGCCCGGGCATCCCGCCCGACAAACTCAAGGGACTTTTCGACGCCTTCAAGTCAACACCTCAGCATGTCAAAACCGCCTTCGCCGGTGAGGGCGGCTTCGGCCTGGGCCTGGCCATCGCCGGTCAGGCCGCGCGGCTGCTGGGCACGTCTATAGAGGTTGAGACCGAAGTTGGCCGCGGCTCGACATTCTCCTTCCGCGTGCCGATGCCGGAGGGGCTGCTGTAGTTGGCTCACGCATCCCACATACCTGTTCTGCTTCGTGAAACCATCGACCTCCTCGGCCCCCAGCCCGGCGAGACCGTCATCGACTGCACCGCCGGGCTTGGCGGCCACGCCGCTGCTCTGGCAGTGCGGGTCGGCACAAGCGGAACCGTGATCCTCCTCGACCTCGACGCCGCCAATCTCCAAGCCGCGTCCGAGCGATTGCGGTCGATGCCAAGCGCCCCCCGCGTGCTGACCCACCACGGCTCCTTCGCCGAAGTGGCGTGGCTCATGTCCAGCGGCACCTCGTTCGGAACGGGTTCGCCTTCCTCACATCCGACATCCGACATCGCACATCCCACTTCCGCGAATGTCGTCCTTGCCGATCTCGGCTTTGCCTCATCTCAGGTAGACGACCCCGCACGCGGCTTCAGTTTCATGCGTGATGGCCCCCTGGACATGCGGCTGAACCCCCTGGCCCCTATTTCGGCGGCCGAACTCGTGAGCACCATGGGCGAGCAGGAGTTGATGGAACTGATCCGCGACATCGGCGAGGAACCCCAGAACGTCGCCCGGCGGATCGCCGCGAAAGTTGTCCTGGAGCGGAAGGTCGGGCCGATACAGACCACGGTTCGGCTGGCGGAGATCGTCCGTGCCGCCGTGCCGACCATGCTGGTCGCGGGGATGCGGATTCACCCGGCGACGAAGACGTTTCAAGCCCTGCGAATCGCCGTGAATGACGAGATCGGGAGCTTGGAACGCCTGCTGGATTCCATCGGACGTGCCGCGGCCAGTGTCGCTTCAGGCAAACAATCATGGCTCGCTCCGGGAGCCAGAATCGGAATTATTTCGTTTCACTCGCTGGAGGATCGGCCGGTGAAACAATGCTTCGCGGACCTCGCGGAGCGCGGACTGGTGGAACCAGTCACCAAGAAACTCGTGGTTCCAGGCGAAGAGGAAGTCGCCGCCAACCCCCGTTCCCGATCCGCCAAGATGCGGGTGGTGCGGCTGCGGGGCGCATAAGGTCGGGCACGGGATTTGCGGTATCTTGGGTGGCCCGCCGCTCCGCGGCGGTCTTCCAAGAGCAAACTCCCTGCGGAGTGTAGGAAATAAAAATGGACCCGCCGCGGAGCGGCGGACCACCCAAGACGTTGATAGCATGACAGCCCCGATGGCCGGTGGAACGGATGTCCACCACGACCAGCCAGCGGGTTCCATTCGGATCGTTTGCAGGGACGCAATCGCCGTGACCAGAGAACACAAACTCGCCCTCATCGTTGGATTTGCACTCGTCCTCGTACTGGGCGTGCTGATCAGCGATCACTTTTCTAAGGCCCGCCAGGTCGAAATGGCCGGGGTGACGGATATTCGTCAGCCCACCGCAAAGGAGATGGGCGCGAGCACCAATGGTGCCCGTCCTATCTCCGATGGCATGGCTGGCAGCCAGATCGCAAACGGCAACCCCGGCACGCGTCGGCCTGACCTTGTTGCGCTTCCCGGCGTTGTGCAGCCGCTGCCGCAGGATCTGCCTTCGGGTAAGCAGTTGGCGATGGGTGACAGCGGCCACGCCCCGCTCTTCGTGACTCGCGAAGTCGCCCCATACCCCGATCAAAACGGCTATCACAACGATCCCCTTGGCTCTGCGCAGCCCACACCCGCCGCTCCGCAAGTTCCCCTCACTCGCTACGACGTGAAAGACGGCGACACCCTGTACGGCATCGCCGCCAAGGTCTATGGCCAAAGCGGCCTGTGGGAAAAAATCCGCGACTACAACAAGGACAAACTCGGCTCCGGCGGCATCATCCACAAGGGTGTGACGCTCATGCTGCCGCCCAAGGATGTCCTGCTCGGCAAGCCATATGTGCCAGTCGCGCAGACTTTGCCGCTCCCATCCTCGTCCATCCAAACCGGGCAACTCACAAACCCCAACACCCTCCGCAGCGACCAGTCCGCCCAGCAAACCCCCGCCCCCCCAGTCGCCAAGCCCACCGACTTCAAGGAATATGTCGTCAAGGACGGCGACACCCTGACCTCGATCGCCCGCAAGCTGCTCAACTCGGGCAAGCGCGTGAACGACATCATCGAGGCGAACAAGGGAACGCTCGCCGACCCCGAGTCCCTCTCCGTCGGGATGAAGCTCCGCATTCCCGTCAAGTGAGAACCAAGCCATGGCATACAAGCTCGCCGCGCTCATAGTTGGGCTGGGGCTCATCGCCTGCGTGCTGCTGGGAATCCGGCAGCTCCGCGTGCAGGCGGCCCACGAAATGGCCGCTGTCCAGCGTCGCGTCTCCGCGCACGACCGCGAACTCTGGAAGCTCCGCACCGAAATCGCCAAGCTGACGACCCCGGACAACATCGAAACCATCTCGCAGAAATACGGCGTTCTCACGCCCATCAACTCCGAGCGCTTCACGATCCTCGCCCGCCTCGAAGCCCTCGACCTGACCGAGACTGCTTCGGTGGACCCTTCGCAGGTCGATAGCCGATAAACCCGCACGCGAACCGTGCTGGATTCGTCCCATTTTCCATGTGCATCCACGCCCCCCTCGCGCCGCCGGAGTTTGTGGTGACCACCATCCATCCCTCGACGTTCTCCCCGCTCGACACCGCCACCCGTACTCGCCCAGCTCAGGTGCGCGACGCCGCGGGGCTTGCGCTCGTCCTTGCGCCGACGCGCATCGACCGCACCGCGAAGATCGCCGCCATCGGCGTGGCCTGCGTGCTCGCCGTCATGCTCGGGCGCGTCGCGCAGTTGCAACTCGCGCCGGGCCAGAACCTCGTCCCGTTCATCAGCAATCGCCTCACAACTGTGCCCGAGCGTGCCCCAAGCGGCGATCTCATCGATCGCCGCGGCAATCCGCTTGCCACCAGCACCTTCGGCTCTCGCGTGTTTATCGACCCCATCACATTCCCGAAACCCGCTGATGGCGGCGGCGAAGCGATGAAACTCGTCGCCAATGCCGTCGGCGTTCCCATCACCGAGATTGCCAAGAAGGTTGTTCCCGCGATGGAGAACAACGATGAGGCCATCGCTGTGATGAGCGATCCGAATCCGCCCGAAGAGGCCACGCGCCTCAAGCGATACATCCCGATCGGCAAGACTCTCGATGAGGGCCGCTTGGACATGGTCAAGGCGTTGCGGATGAACGGCAAGCCCATTCCAGGCGTCCATCTGGAAACCCGCCCGATGCGTGAATACACCGCCAAGGCGACCGCCGCGAACGTCGTCGGCGGCGTCGGTGCCGAAATGAATCCACTCTCCGGTGGCGAGCGTCTCTTCGCCCCGCTCATGCAGTCCGAGCCCGGCTCACTCACGTACGTCCGTGATGCTCACGGCGAGCCGATGTGGGTCTTTCCCGGCGGATACACACCGCCCGAGCGCGGCCAGGACATCCGTCTTTCCATTGATCTGGAAATCCAGCACATTGTCGTCGAAGAACTCCGCCGCGGCGTGGAAGAGGCCGACGCCGCTGGCGGGCGCTGCGTCGTCATGGACCCACACACCGGCGAGATTCTCGCCATGGCAGACATCGTCCGCGACTGCAAAGACGCGAAGGTGTACGACTGGTCGGTTGCGATCCCCAAGGGCGGCAACGGCACGCGCTACAAGATCATCCCCAAGGACACCCAGGCCGCGATCGACCCCGCGCTCGCCCGCAACCGCTGCATTGAAGACGTGTACGAGCCCGGCTCCACCTTCAAGCCCTTCATGTGGTCCGCGTGCCTGATGTACGGCGTCACACGACCCAGCGAAGTGTTCAACACCTACAACGGCGAGTGGCACACGCCCTACGGTCGCCTCGTCAAGGATGTGCATCCCAACCCCTCGCTCCCCTGGACCGAGGTTCTGGTGCAATCGTCCAACATCGGTATGGCCCAGGGCGTCGCGCGGCTCACCTTCCCGCAAACCCGCAACACCATCATCTCCTTGGGCTTCGGCCACAAGCCCGGCCTCGGTCTTCCCGGCGAAACGCCTGGCATGGTTACGACTGAGAAAGCGTGGAGCAAGTACACGCAGACCTCCGTCGCCTTCGGGTATGAAGTCGGCGTGACGCCCGTGCAAATGTGCCGCGCTTTCAGCGCGTATTGCCGCACCGGCGATCAGGCGGGCACCATGCCCACCGCGCGGCTCACGGCGACCGATGTTGAACACGCGCAGCGCGACCCCGGCCCGCGCGTCTTCCCCGCGCAGGTCGCCACGCTCACGCGAGAAACCATGAAGGGCGTCACGGACATCCTCGACGGGCGCATGGCCAAGCAGAAGGGCAAGGAAGAGAGCTTCCGCTTTATCTCCTTTGGCAAATCCGGCACCGCGCAGGCGCCGCTTGGCAAGGCCCCCGAGGGCAAGCGCAAGCCCAAGGGTTCCGACGGCTACTACGGCGGCCAGTACAATGTCAGCTTCATCGCCGGCGGCCCCTTTGAGGACCCGCGCATCGTCGTGCTCGTCGTCGTGGATGATCCAGGCCCGCAGCTCGTGCGCGAGAGGCGTTACTTCGGCGCGATTGTCGCCGGCCCCGCGAATCGCCGCATCATGGAGCGCACGCTGAACTATCTCGGTGTGCAGCCCTCCGTTCCCTTCGGAGAAACGCCGCCCGGACTTGCTGCCGCGGAATAAGGCTTTTTGTCACGGATCAACGTGGATTCGAAGGAAGAACAGGCGAGAGGGGGAACGGGAGAAAGGGCGAATGCGCTGGTGAGGTCAGTCGTCTTGTTCTCGCTCGCCGCTTTGCAGTTTTCCCCCCTTCGCCCGTTCTCCCTTTCCCCCGCCTTGATCCGTCCCATCCGTGTTCATCTGTAGCAAAACTCGTCTGGCAAAAACAAAACCGGAGCCTTGCGGCTCCGGTTTTTCGTTTGTCATTCATACCTTCGCAACGCGAAGGAAGAAATCAGTGACGGGCTGGATTACCAGCCGCCGCGACGAGCGCCACCGCCGCCGCCTCCACCACCACCGCCCATGCCGCGACCGCCGCCACCACCACCACCGCCGCCACCCTCACGGGGCTTGGCTTCGTTGACGGTCAGATCGCGGCCGTCCACGTTCTTGCCGCTCAGCGCGGCCATGGCCGCCTTGGCGTGCGCATCATCGCGGAACTCGACGAAGCCGAAGCCGCGGGGGCGACCGGTTTCGCGATCCATGACCAGCGAGGCCGAGGAGACCTCGCCGTGGGCCGCGAACATCTCGCGGAGCTGAGACTCGGACGTGTTGAACGAGAGATTACCAACGTAAAGCTTCATGTGCTTTACTCCTACCCGAAATACCTGAAATACACAAAACCGTTGCTTGGACTCGGGCAGAGAAAGCGTCGGGAATCCTGGAGGACTCGACCGACAGGGCCGGGCCAGAACAGAGATCGCAGACCAAGTGTAGGCAGCCCGGACCTGCCACGCTTTTCGCCGATCGCCGCTCGCCGCGGGGTGTAGTCCAAGATTATGGTGGCGGAGAACTGCTTCTGAGTACCCCGCACCTCCGGGGCGGGCTGAACGCCGTGAACGCCGATCCCGCAGCCGCCTCGGAGATGCGGGGTACCCCGC
>JAYVRG010000036.1:0-30446 GCA_043776515.1 Phycisphaerales bacterium | reverse complement strand
TGCTCTCCATCGCCCTCGAACTCGCCAGCGAAGACCCTGCGTATGAGGATGTCGCCAGCAAGTTCTTCGAGCACTTCATCGCGATCGTGGATGCCATGAACTCCCTCGGCGGCACCGGGTTGTGGGATGAAAAGGATGGCTTCTACTACGACCAGTTGCTTGTGGGCGGTGAGTCCACGCCGCTGCGCGTCCGCTCGCTCGTGGGCATCATCCCGATTCTCGCGGCGGAGCTGATAGAGGAACGAGTTGTCGAAAAGCTTCCGGGCTTCACAAAGCGAATGCGCTGGTTCTTGGAGAACCGCACCGACCTCGCCAAGTACGTCTCGTTCATGTCCTCCTGCGAAGAGCGCGGCGGCGAGGAGCACGTCCTGCTCGCGATTCCCTCGCGCGAGCGGCTCACCCGCGTGCTCTCTTATCTACTCGATGAGAACGAGTTCATGTCCCCCTTCGGCATTCGCTCCATGAGCAAGTGCCACAAGGACACTCCGTACGTCCTCCGCATGAGCGGCGGCGAGGAATATCGCGTTGAGTATGTTCCCGGCGAGTCCAGCACCGGCCTCTTCGGCGGCAACAGCAACTGGCGCGGCCCGATCTGGATGCCGCTGAACTACCTCATCATCGAGGCGCTTGAACGCTATCACCATTTCTACGGCGACACGCTGCGCATTCCGACTGTGCGAGGCGGCGTGCGTGGCGAAACCACGCTTCGTCAAGCCGCCGATGATCTCCGCCATCGCACCGCCGGGCTTTTCCTGCCGGACGCCGCTGGAAGGCGCCCCTGCATGGGCGGCGTGCCCGGCTCGGACCTGCTCTTCCACGAGTATTTCCACGCCGAAACCGGGCGCGGCCTCGGTGCCAATCACCAAACCGGATGGACGGCCCTCGTCGCGCCGATGCTCAAGCACCTGTCGCAGTCGCGCGCCCGCTCGGTTCCGCGGCCGCGTTCGGATCGTGCGGGATGAACGCACGGGTCATGGCCTCTGGCGAGAGTGGGCAGGGTGAACTGCAAACCGCCGTCCATTTGTGTACCCTCTTCCTATGCACCGGATTCTCATTGTTCTTCTTGCCGCGTTTTTGCTCGCCGGATGTGCCCATGAGCGTGCCGCGGCACGCCGCCCGGAATGGTCCGAGGTGCGGACCCGCACCGATGTCGCGCGCGCTCTTGATGATCTGCACGACGCGGCCAGCAAAGCGCAAGCGGATCGCTACTTCGGCCTCTTCACGACCGACGCGGTTTTCCTCGGCACCGATGCCAGCGAGCGGTGGACCATCGAGCAGTTCAAGGGCTACGCCCTACCGCTGTTCTCCAAGGGACGCGGCTGGACATACACGCCGCGCGAGCGGCACATCCAAGTTGGCAACGACGGCGTCGCATGGTTCGACGAACTGCTGGACAACGCCAAATACGGTACCTGCCGCGGCTCGGGCCTCCTCCGCCAGCAGCCCAGCGGCGTCTGGCGCATCGCCCAGTATGACCTCTCGGTGCCGATCCCCAACGACATGCTCCCCGGCATCGCCGAAGAGATTCGCAAGTTCGAGGAACAGTCCAAACAGAAGTGAATGCCAGTGCTGTGGCCGTTGCAAAACGTGGTGGCACGAACCACAAACGTTCGCCTCTGCCGCGTGCAATGCCAACCATTGAGTATGGCTCACACATTTGTTGTCACGGGCGCATCGCGGGGAATCGGTCTTGAGTTTGTGCGTGTGCTCGCCGAACGGGGTGATCGCGTTATCGCCACAGCACGCACGCCGGACTCCGCAAGAGACCTCGCCGCCGTGCCAGGCAAAGTACGCATCGTGCCACTCGACCTCTCCGATCCCGCGTCGATCGGCGGTCTCTCCTCCCGCATCGGCAGCGAACCGATCGACGTGCTCATCAACAACGCCGGCATCGCCTCGCGCGGCTCGAAGCTCCTCGTCGATCTGAATGCCGAGGAACTCGCCTCCGTGTTCATGGTGAACTCCATCGCCCCGATGCTCGTCACCCGTGAACTAATCACGAATCTGCGAAAAGGCAGCCGGAAAGCCATCGTGCACATCAGCAGCCAACTCGGCTCGATCGCCAACAACTCCGGCGGCTCCAGCTACGGCTACCGCGCCAGCAAGACCGCGCTGAACCAGCTCAACCGCTCCCTCGCCAACGAACTCCGCCCCGAGGGGTTCACCGCCGTCGCGATGCACCCCGGCTGGGTGCGCACCGACATGGGCGGCTCAAACGCGGACCTCACGGTTCAGGAAAGCATCGCGCAAATGGTCCGAGTGATCGACGCACTCACGCCCGAACGCTCCGGCGCGTTCCTGAACTACGACGGCACGCCGCTGCCGTGGTGAGTGATTGATTGCCGCACACGAACGCTGTGTATCTGGCGAAACCGCGCACTCTCTGCGCGTCCAATAACACTTCATATGCAGTCTGGTTGAAGTCCCCCCCCATGCAGGGTCGATAGCCGTCAGGACGGCCATGCAATCGGCTTGTGGAAGCCAGGCATCCGTCGTACGCCAGAGAGGCACGGATGCGCCATGATGACCGCTCAGGGAAATGACACGATTCGCAACTCCTACGCCGCGCTCGCGCCGCACGCGGGTGTGCTGGCCGATCGCTTCTTCGCACGGCTCTTCGCCGCGCAACCCGTGCTCCGCGCTCTGCTCCCCCGCGACCACTGGCAGCGCTCGCACGATCTCATGGCGCTTCTCGGTCTTGTAGTGAAGAACAGCAATCGCACCGACATCATTCAGAACGCACTCATGGACTTCGGCGCCAAGGCCCAGCGTGCTGGCATCATGCCTCAGCAATACGGCCTCGCCCGCAAAGCGCTCCTCGATTCCATGCACGATGTCCTCGGCGCGAGCTGGACCGACGATGTCGAAGCGGAGTGGACTGAACTTCTCAACACAGTCACATCCGTCGTCGTCCTTGGGGCCGGTCGCTCCCGGACCCGCGCCGCCTGATTCCTGCCACACCCGTTTCATCGAGGGCGGCCGAGTGGGCCGACCTTTTTCGTGCGCCCGCAGTCTCCTGCGAAACCCACTACAAACACCGTTTCCGACCCCTACACTCCGCCATCCACGGACGGACCAACGACTTACAGGATCCCACCGAAATGCTCCGAAGAACCGTCACCTGCGGCGAACTCCGCGACGCCCACATCGGCCAGACCATCACCCTCAACGGTTGGGTCAACTCCTACCGCGACCATGGCAATCTCATCTTCATCGACCTGCGCGATCGCTTCGGGCTGACCCAGCTCGTCTTCGATCCGGATGACGGCGCCTCCAAGGAGATGATGGAAGCCGCGGACAAGCTGCGCAACGAGGATGTTGTCGCCTGCAAGGGCTTCGTCCGCAAGCGCATCGGCGGCCCGAACCTGAAGCTCCACACCGGCACGATCGAGATCGTCGTCAAGGAGTTGCAGGTCCTCTCCAAGACTGCCAACCCGCCGTTCCTCCCCGACGACATGGCCAAACTTCCCAACGAGGAGATTCGGCTCAAGCACCGCTACATCGACCTGCGTCGCCCGAAGATGCAGCACATCCTCGGCCTCCGCCACCGCGTTATGCAGTCCACGCGCCGGTACTTTGATGAGAACGGATTTCTCGAAGTCGAGACGCCGATCCTTTACAAGTCCACGCCCGAGGGCGCACGTGAGTTCCTCGTTCCGAACCGCCACGTTCCCGGTTCCTGGTACGCGCTCCCGCAAAGCCCGCAACTCTTCAAACAGATTCTCATGGTCAGCGGCTGCGACCGCTACATGCAGATCTGTCGTTGCTTCCGCGATGAGGACCCCCGCGCCGACCGCCAGGCCGAGTTCAGCCAGATCGACCTCGAGATGTCCTTCGTCCGCCGCGAGCACGTCATGGAGATGATGGAGGGCTTTGCCCGCCGTCTCTGGAAGGATGTGCTGGGGATCGAAGTCCCACGCATGCACGTCATGTCCTATCGAGAGGCGATGGAGCAGTACGGCATTGATCGCCCGGACACTCGTTACGACCTGAAGACGCTCGACATCTCGGAACTCGCCGCCACCACCGAGTTCGGCGTATTCAAGACTGTACTCGAGAAGGGCAAGGACCGTCCGAAGTACAACTCCAAGAAGGGCGTCGTGAAGTGCATCCGCGTCCCCGGCGGCGCGGACAAGCTCACTCGCAAGCTCACCGATGGCTACACAGACTTCGTCAAGGGCTTCGGCGCGGGCGGCGTTGCTGTCGTCAAAGTCCTGGGTGGCCCGCCGATCCCCGGCGGCTCCTCGGAGGTCAAACTCGATACCGGCATCGCCAAGTTCCTCGAACCTGTCAAAGCGGAGTTCCTGAAAGCCACCGGCGCACTCGTGGGCGACACCGTCCTCTTCGTTGCCGATACCTACTCCGTCGCCACCAAGGCCATCGGCGAGCTGCGCCAGAAAGTCGCCCGCGACATCGGCATCGTTCCCCAGCCCGGCGCAGATGGCGGCCCGTGGAACTTCCTCTGGGTCATTGACTTCCCGATGTTCGAGCGCAACAAGGACACGGGCAAGTGGGTCGCGATGCACCACCCCTTCACCTCGCCGCGCGATGACCAGATGCAGGCGTTCCTCGATGCCGACACGGAGGACGAAGTCACCATCGAGGCCATCGTCTCCGCCGGATACGACATGGTGCTCAACGGCTCCGAGATCGCCGGCGGCAGTGTCCGCATCCATAGCCAGGAAGTTCAGAGCAAGGTCTTCAAGCTCCTGGGCATGACTCCCGAGTCCGCCCGCGAAAAGTTCTCCTTCCTGCTCGAGGCCCTCGCCTTCGGCGCGCCCCCGCACGCTGGCATCGCGTTCGGTCTGGATCGCCTCATCATGCACCTGGTCGGCACCGACAACATCCGCGATGTCATCGCCTTCCCGAAGACGCAGATCGGCCAAGACCTCATGACCGGCGCACCCGGCTTCGTCACCGAGCCGCAGCTCAAGGATCTCTACGTCAAGAACGTCCTCCCCGAACCTATTGCAAAGCCCTGATCGCATCAGAGAGAGAACAACCATGGCCAAGAAGCGTGTAACCAAGCGATCCGGCAAGCCACCCGCGAAGCCCTCCGCCAAACGCGGCGTGCCCTCTCGCGCAGCAATGCCCCTCAAGTTCCTGCGCGAGCCAACCCCCAAGCCCATCACGCTCCGCGTATATCACGTTGATGCCTTCACCCGCCGCCCCTTCCACGGCAACCCCGCGGCCGTTGTCATCGCCGCCGGCAAGTGGCCCTCCGATGATGTCATGCACGCCATCGCCTGCGAAACCAACCAGCCCATGACCGCCTTCGTCCTCGCGGGCAAGGGCAAAAGCATCGGGTTGCGCTGGTTCAACGCTGTCAAAGAGTTCGACCTCTGCGGCCACGCCACCCTCGCCGCCGCGCACGTGCTCTGGAACCACGAGAAGGTCAAGGGCAACGCCATCACCTTCACTACCCTCGGCGGTGATGTTCAGGTCTCGCGCGACCGCGACCTGATCGCGCTGCAACTCCAGGCCCGACCAGCCGTGCGCGTCCGTGCCACCAACGCCCTTTGCGCCGCGCTCGGCCGCGAGCCGGCGGAAGTCTACCAGTCCGGCATGACCATGGCGGTGTACGAGAACAAACGCGATGTTCACTCCCTTGAGCCCGACTTCGCCAAACTCGCCGCGATCGAGACCTCCGGCATCATCGTCACCGCTCCCGGCGCGGGCCACGACTTCATCAGCCGCTACTTCGCCCCGCGCCACGGGCTGAATGAAGACCACGCCACCGGCTCATCGCACACCGTTCTGATTCCCTACTGGTCCAAGCGTCTGGGCAAGCAGCACCTCACCGCCCACCAGGTCTCCCGTCGCGGCGGCGAAATGTGGTGTGAACTGAATGGCGACCGCGTCATCCTCGGCGGCCACGCCGTCACCATTGGCAAGGGAACGCTGACCGTCTAATACACGCCCGGGATGAGCGAGTCCGCGAGCGAATCCCGTGGATCCGAGTCGCGCACGAGTGCTCCCTCAATCCCCCCGCAGATAAATCGTCTTCCCATTCAGCCCATCCCGCTCCCCCATCACGCACGCCAGAATCTCCTCCGCCACTTTCTGCGGCGTCAAGCACTTGTTCGCTGGCAGCACAGTCTCCGAAAAAATCGCCCGCAGCATGGATGTCTCCACTGCTCCAGGCGCGATAGCGAACGCCTTCACCGCAAACGGTTTCCCCTCCAGTGCGCAGCTCTGCGCCATCAGGTTGAGCGATGCCTTGCTGGCCGCGTACGCAAAGAACCCCGGGAACGGATCGGCCGTTCCCAGCGTTGAGATATTCACAATCCGATGCCCGATCGGGGAAAAATCAGCGTTCGCGTGCTGCCGCATGAACACCGGCCACGCCGCCGCAATCGCGCACGCCGGCCCAACTGCGTTGGTCATATACACCTGCTGGATCGTCGCCGCGTCCGTCTTGTCGATCAAAAGTAGCGGCGCGATGCCAGCGTTGTTCACCAGCACATCCAGCCGCCCGAACCGCGCGATGCACCCCGCCACCATCTCCTCTCCCGCCGCGGGGTCAGAAACATCGAGCGGAATGCACAGCGACTCCGCCCCGTCCGGCAGTGAAGCCGCCGTCTCTTCCAGTGCCTGCTCGCGCCGTCCCACCAGCACGATCTGCAGCCCCGAGCGCGCCAGCGTCCGCGCCGTCGCCTGCCCGATCCCCGACCCCGCCCCAGTCACAATCGCCACTGGTTGAATGTTCGCTGACATGCGATGAGCGTACCCGCGTTCTCGCACGCGGGCAGGCCCCTTACGAGCCCTCCGCGCAAGCGGAGGAATCTGCCCAAGTCATCATCCGCTTGCGCAGAGGGCTCGTACGGGTTGCCCCGTGCGTTCCTTAACGTACCGCGTTACACTCTGCCCATGGGCCAAAAGCTCGCCGTACTCGCCGCTCTCCTGCTCGTCCTGAGTGTGCCCTTTCTGGTGCGCGGCATGGCCGGGCAGTCCGCCCCCGCCGCCACGTCTTCGGGGAAGAACGTCCCCAAACTCGTCATCGTCACTCCCCACGTCGAGCAGATCCGCTCCGAGTTCGGCGCGGCCTTCGCCCGCTGGTACGAACGCACGCAGGGCTCCCCAGTCACCGTGGACTGGCGCGCCCCCGGCGGCACCTCGGACATTATGAAGCAGCTCGAGTCCACACTCGAAGCCGCCGCCAAGAACGGGCAGATCGACAATGCCGGTGTCGCCAAGCCCGGCTCTGCGGGCTTCGACCTCTTCTTCGGCGGCGGTTCTTTCGAGCACGGCAAGATGAAGGAAGAGAAGAAGGTTCGCCTCTCTTCGGGCAGGACCATCACCTTCCGAATGGGCCAGCCCGCGAACTTCGAGAAGCAAACTCTCATCGGCTGGTACGGCGAGAAGAACAAGATCGGCGAGCAGAACCTCTACGACCCCGATCAGTACTGGATCGGCACCGCGCTCTCCGGCTTCGGCATCGTCTACAACCGCGATGTCCTCGCGCGGCTTGGTCTCCCCGAACCGAAGTCCTTCGGCGACCTCTGCGACTATCGCATGTTCAACATGGTCGCCCTCGCCGACGGCCGCCAGTCCGGCAGCGTCACCACGACATACGACTCCATCATGAACAAGGAGGGCTGGGACAAGGGCTGGCGCACCCTCCGCGAGATGTGCGGCAACGCCCGATACTTTGCCAGTTCCAGCACCAAGCCGCCGATCGACGTGAGTCAAGGCGAAGCCGCGGCCGGAATGGCCATCGACTTCTACGGGCGCAGCCAAGCCCAGATGCTCATGAAGCCCGGCATGGACCCCAAGTCGGTGCGCGTCGGATACGTCGATCCCGAAGGCGCGGTCTATATCGATGCGGACCCGTGCTCAATTCTCAACGGGACGTCCAACTTCGATCTGTCGAAGAAGTTCATCGAGTTCTGTCTGACCGAAGAGGCGCAAGCGCTTTGGCAGTTTCGCAGCGTGCGATCGGTACGGGCGGAACCGCCGTATAAACCCGGGGACCCGCACGTGCAACTCGCCATCGACCCGAAGTATCCCAAGACTCCCGACGGTCGCCTCTTCGGCCCCGATGAGTACGAACTCCGCCGCATGCCCATCCGCCCCGTGATGTATGAGAAATACGCCGCCCTCATGGTCGATCAAACCAACCCCTTCAAGATCGCCAGCGATGTCCCGCAACGCGGCTGGCGCTCCGCCATCGCCCCGATGATGGCCGCGTTCGGCATCGACACCGTCCCCGAACTGCGCGACGCATGGCGGACGTTGAACGAGATGAGATCGCTAGCAAAAACGGGTATGGTGTCTGCCGCAACAATCGAATCCATGGAAAAAGCGTTCTACGCGATGCCAGAGCACGTTTTTCGTGATGGAAGTCTTTACGCGATCCCCGAAACTTTGGCGAAGATCAGCAAGCCCGCGAAGAAAGAACTTCAGAAGAACAAGGTTTTCACATTTGTGGCTTTGGCCGCCTTGCTTCCTACAGCATCCACGGCGAGGGCCTTGAAGCCAGAGATTGTCGCCGAGTGGGAGACGATTATGTCGCGGCGGGAGGAGTTGGAACCCAGGTCTTTGGGCATCCGAGCGACCTTGTCGGAATCGACTTATGCGGCGATTGACGGTGATACCAACTCTTGGAAAGACTTGGACCACGGTAAACGCTCGCTCATCGCCTACACCCAGTTCTTCCGCGAGAGCTACCGCCGCGTCTCGGCACTCGCCCGCGCGAAGTCCGGAGCCGCCCAGTGAGCGACCCGCAACCCAATCGCACCGCACTCGCGCGTCCGACGCTCACCAAGATCGTCGCCACCATCGGCCCCGCGAGCGATACGCCCGAGCTGGTCGCCAAGCTGATTCAAGCAGGAGTCGCCGTCTTCCGTCTCAACTTTTCCCACGGCACACTCGCGGATCACGAACGCCGCGTGAACACCATCCGCCGCGTCGCGGCCGAACTCGGCCAACCTACCGCAATCCTTGGCGACCTGCAAGGCCCGAAGATTCGCGTCGGCACCATCTCCGAGCCGGTGCAACTCGATGTCGGCCAAGAAGTCCTCTTCACCTGCGGTCCAACTCCCGCCGCACACGCCGATGCCAACTCCATCACACTCCCCAGCGACTACCCACACCTTGCCACCGAAGTCCTCCCCGGCCACCGCGTGCTCATCAACGACGGCGCGGTCCGCCTCCTCGCCATTGGCCGCGAGAAAGACGATGCTCCGACCGTGCTCCGCTGCCGCGTCACAGTGGGGGGCCTCGTCAGCAGCCGTAAAGGCATCAACCTGCCCGACTCCAACGTGCAGACCAGCGCGATCACCGAGCAAGATTGGCGTCACGTTGAGTGGGCCGTCGCGCACGGTCTGGACTTCCTCGCCCTCAGTTTCGTCCGCAAGCCCGAGGAAGTCATCGAACTGCGTCAGGCCCTGATGGGCATGTGCGCCTTGGGTACCCCGGTTCTCCGAACCGGGTCCGATGCTCCTTCTTCCAAATCCTTTTCCCATCCCGATTCCGACGGCGCCCGCATCCCCGTCATCGCCAAAATCGAAAAACCCCAAGCCCTCGACTGCATCGACGCCATCGTCGAAGCCGCCGACGGCATCATGGTCGCCCGCGGCGATCTTGGCGTCGAGATGGACCTCGCCGAAGTCCCGCTGGTGCAGAAGCGTCTGATCGCCAAGTGCGACGAGTGGGGCAAGCCCTGCATCGTTGCGACGCAGATGCTTGAAACCATGATAGAGAACTCTTCGCCGACGCGCGCCGAAGTAAGCGACGTCGCAAACGCCGTGCTCGACGGGGCCGACGCCGTCATGCTCAGCGCGGAAACCGCCACTGGCAAATATCCCGCGCTCGCCGTCGAGACCATGCGCCGCGTCGCCGCCGCCGCCGAGCGCACGCTCGTGGACAGCATCACCGCTCCCAGCCCCTCCGCCCGCCTCATCAAAAGCCGCTACCGCACCGCCGCGCTCGCCCACGGCGCGTGGCACGTCGCCCACGATGTCGGCGCGAAGCTCATCGCCTGCTGGTCGCAGGAGGGCGGCACCGCGCGATACCTCTCGCAGACCGGCCCGCGCATCCCGATCGTTGCGTATTCGAGCGATGCGCGATATGTCCGCCGCATGGCCCTCCTCCGCGGCGTCACCGCCCGTTACATGCCGGTTCCCGCCACCGGCACGCTTTCGGAGTGGAACCAGCTCGTCGAGCAAGACCTGCTCGCGCTCGGCTGGATCCAGCCCGGCGACCCGATCGTCCTCGTCGCCGGCAAGCCGCTCGGCGTCAAAGGTGCTACCTCCACGCTCGCCATCCATTACACCGGCAATCGCACCACCGGCTACATGCGAGTCTGACCCCACACACGCCCGGAATGAGCGATGCTTCGAGCAAATCCCGCGGATACACATGCAAGGACGTTTGTTTGCCGATCACTCTTCCCATCCACACTCACGCTGTCATCCTCTCCACCGGCGATGAGCTGATGACCGGTCAACTCCAAGATTCCAACGCCCGATGGCTCTCCGAGCAGCTCGTAAACGTCGGCATCCTCGTCGCCGCGCACGCTGCTGTCGGCGATGATCTCGCCGATCTCATCGCCGCCATCCGCCACTCCGCCGCTCGCGCCCCGCTCATCATCATGTCCGGCGGCCTCGGCCCCACAGATGGCGACCTCACACGCGAAGCCATCTGCCGCGCCACCAACGACCAGCTCATCCTCGATCCCGCCTCCCGCGCCGATCTCTCCGACAAACTCACCCGCCGCGGCCGCGAAGTCACGCCGCGCCAGGAGCGACAGGCCTTTCGCCCCAGCCGCGTTGCGCCCATTGCCAACTCATTCGGCACCGCCCCCGGCCTACGCGCCACCATCGCATCCGAAGGTGATTGGAAAATCACGGACATTCTCTGCCTCCCCGGCCCGCCCGGCGAACTCCAACCGATGTTCACCCGCAGCATCCTTCCGCTCCTGCGTCCGCCCACCGATCGTCTCGTGCTCACGCGCCTTCTCCAAGTTATCGCAATCCCCGAAGCCGACTGCGTGCAGCGGCTCGGCGACCTGACCAAGCGCGACCGCGTCCCGCTCGTCGGCATCACCGCCAGCGGCGGCGTGCTCACCATCCGTATCCGCTACGAAGCAAGCGAGCCCAACACCGCTTCCGGCCACGCGGCCGCCACTTCCCGCATCAACACCGTCGAAGCCGATATCCGCCGCATCCTCGGCGATCATGTGCTTCCTAAATCCGGCACTGATTGGGGGGGCGAGTCCGGCCCCGAGCATCTCGCCGCGCACACGATCAACGCCCTCCGGGATTCATTCGTAACTTTCCACACACTCGCCGTCGTCGAAAGCTGCACCGGCGGCATGCTCGGCGAGATGCTCACCGCCATTCCCGGTTCATCCAGCGTCTTCCTCGGTGGCTACATCACCTATTCCAACACGCTCAAGCAGCGCCTCGGAGTACGCGACGAAACCCTCCAGAGTCTCGGTGCCGTCAGCTCCGAAACGGCCCGCGAACTTTCTCTCTGCGGCCTGCGCGAATCCGCCGCCGACTTCGCCCTCTCCATCACCGGCATCGCCGGCCCCGACGGCGGCTGCGAGGCCAAGCCCGTTGGCACCGTCCACATCGCCCTCGCGACTCGATTCAACAGCGGCGATCCCTCCGCCCATTCCCGCCACTTCCTCTTTACCGGCAACCGCGAAGACATCCGCCGCCGCGCCTGCGTCAGCGCCCTCGCCATGCTCCACTTCCACCTCCGTGCCCACCCCCCCGGCATGCCGCGATTGCTTTGGGAACTTGGCTGAATTTCTGCACGGTATCTGACCAGAAAACTCGTCCGCTCGCACAAATCAGCGGATTTGCATACGACACGTCATACTTCCAAAGTCAAAAGCGACAGTTGCCACCGACCGGAAACCCGGTGTACACTCTTGACATCTTGCGGGCGTAGTTCAGCGGTAGAACGTCAGCTTCCCAAGCTGAATGTCAGGAGTTCGATCCTCCTCGCCCGCTTTTGCTGTAAGTGCTTGAAAATACTGTGTTTACGGCACAATCATCAATCAGCGTGAAACTCCATTTGCACCAATAGCAGCTTTCGTAGCAGCTTTGGTGTATGGGATTTGAGCGGGCAAGGTGGGGCGGGGTGATCGCTGGCAATCGACCTTGATGCACGCTCAGCCAGCGGCGCGGCACAAATTCGCCACTGTCTTGGGATACCAAATCGCGCCCCGCTTGGGTTTGATGCCTTGGGATTCCAGTTTGGCGACGATCTCCCTCAACGTGTGCCCACTTTCTCTCAGCGACCGGATCAGAGCAAGCCCACGCTGCTCTCGCTGATCGCGTAGGAGCGTCTGTCCATCTGGCGCCAAGCGATATCCAAAGGGCAAACTTCCAACGCGCTCTCCCCTCGCCATCTTGGCACGAAGCGCAGCTTTGGTTCTCGCTCGGATGATCTGGCGTTCGTACTCCGAAAAAGCGTCGATTATCCTGCGGTGGAGCATAGAACTGGGATCATCGGAATCCGTGCCCTCGCCAGCCGCCGAGACGATTCTCGCCTTCTTCTTGACAACCTCGCGGTCGATATAGCACCCCAAGAACACGTCTCGGGATACTCGGTCTCGCTTGGCGACAAGCAGGACAGCGCCGGGAGTGAGTGCGTCGATCGCTGCCACAAGTCCCAAACGCTTGTCAATCGGCGCTGAGCCACCCACCCCTTCGTCCGAGCACCAACTCGTCACCGTGAGCCCCAGACGCTTTGCGGCTGCGGTGATGGCGTGGCGTTGAGCGGCAAGCCCCAATCCGCTCTCCGCCTGATCGTCTGTCGAAACCCTCGTATACGCGATCGCGGACATGGCGGTGTGTGTGCTCATAGTGCTGATGGATGCAGCAACCATCCCCGCGTCAAGGGAAAACCCTCGGAATTCGCAAAGTCCTGTAACCATGACGTTGGCTTGTACACTTGCGGGGGGACGTGGCATGTTATCGGACCCAGAGAAACTACTGGCTTTGCGATTTGCCCCGGATTTTGGACTTGCGCGACCTAACTAGTTCTGGGAGGGCGGGGGGTCTGAATCCTGACACGAGGAATGGCAGCAGAGCGGGAGGTGGGGGGAGGGGGGGCTTTCGGAAGTCCCATGGCGATTCGTTGAAAACACAGCGGGACTACATACAGGAGACAGATCCCCCGGAGCAGGCACATTTCAAACCCCTTTAAACCAAACCCCCTGAAACCCATTCGAGCAGTGACGGACCTGCACCGACTCATCGACCAGACAAAGTGGTCTCACGCGGCGAGATTGGAGTTCCCGAGCTCGATCCCGAAGTCCCAAGTCTCAGTGCTGCTGGAGAAACTGGCGAAACGAGTACGCGGCGCTCTCGCGGATGCGAACGACCTTGTCTGGGCGCTCGTCGGACAGGAGAACAAGAGGGGAAGCATCACCGCGATTTGTGGTGGCGTGAGTGTCTCCGATCGTGACACCAGCCGCTTGAAGTCCCTGATCGAACGCGAATGGCGGAGTCTGTCGGGCGGCGGCGCAAGAGTCGAGAGACACGGAAGTCCAGGAGCGCTGAGGAGACTCCTGAAGTCGGAGTACAGGTCGCTCGGACAAACCACGAGCATTCAACGGGGAGAGCACAATGGGTGAGGTGATCGTGTGGGATGGCGACAGCAACGCGGAGCCGAAATTGGTGACGGTGAAGATGCCGGATTGGCTGGTCGACGCTCTTGACGATTGTGCGTGCCGGGAGTGCATGAGCCGTTCGCAGGCAATCCGCCATGTCGTGGTCGTGTGGGTGCGAGAACGAATGGCGAACAGGAGTCAGGAGAGGTCGTTGGCACGTCCTTCGACCCCGAGCGTCTCCGTGGCAGGGAAAGCGTGAAGCTGACCAAAATAGATACTGATGGACATCCAAATGCGGGTCTGACGCGGTGTGATCGGAAGATCTTCAGACAAAGCCGACAGAATTCCCCGGCGGACAAATTGGGATAGCTCGCGTGTTGATTGTTCACGAGGATTCGGAGCACGCGAGCGAAACACTGGATCATCGGGTGCGTGTCGGAATTCGCGCTCGACGGGCATCCTCTCAACGTCAAGACGAGCACTTGATGGAGGTAGTCCGCTACCGGTACCGCATCCGGGAAAAGTCGCTGTCGGGTTCTTCGGCAAGTTTGGGCAGCGGCGCAAGGTGTGTGCCAACACGCTGACAGGGACTCGAATGTGTTGCTGTTCCTCGGGATCAACGATCACGTCTGAGCGGTTGGTGAACAACGACCACATCTGGAGAATTGGAAACAATCAACCTCAAAAGTCCAGCGAAGGACGCCGCAGGCGTCTCGGAGCGACGGAGCGCAGCGACGGAGCGGAGAGTGTCTAGAGAATTCTCAAGGATGGTTGAATTCGTGCGTGCTGCGCACGCACCACGTCCGACGCTCCGCGTCGTCCGTGTATCGGCTGGGTGAGAATGGGAATGGTGACGGCTTCGATCCAACCGAAACCTCTGATGACCGAGACTCTGGACACAGGCGACGGCTTGACACGAGGGTCAAGAGCTCGCTTGACGACAGGACTCCTTGAGCGATCCCAACCAGATCAAGGCAACGCTGTTTGCTGATCGCTCAAGGAGTCCTATCAGTCTACGAACGGAGTGCGAACAGCCAAGGGGCTGGTTCGGGTTTGGACGGGTTTGGAGTGTTTTCGCGTTCCAGAGAGGTGCCAGCCCCCTGGCACGCACACTGTCCCACCAAAGGAAACCAGACCCCACGATCCCCAATCCCCCCGCGTCAGTGGCGGATCACCCCTGGCATGATCGACACCAGTTGCTTGAACACGTCGATCGGGTCGGTGCCGCACGCTCTGCACCAGCGGACGAGTTCCACTGCGTCGATGCTTCGCTCGGCGGCTTCCGTCTTCCAGACGAAACTCCGGGGGCGGGCGAGTCGATCGGCAAGGTCCCTCTGGGTGAGTTCGTGCCCCTCGCGGAGTTTGCGCAGGATGCCGCAGAGCGCTTTGTACGTCGCGTCATGCTGCGGTCTTGGTCTTCTAGGACGGCTTGCACCCATCTAGGGGCGCACCCTATCGTTAGGTGCCTGTGCTCCCAGTAAGGGGCGCACGTTCCCCACGGACGGATCGACCGTGACACTCGGGAGACAATCGTGGACTCATCGAAAACACCGGCAGCATCGACACCACCTAGCACCGGCTCGGCTGTGCCGCCACCTATTCCCCAGTTAGCGCCGTCGCCAGCAGACACGCTGTCCGTCTTCACCCCGGCTGTGCAGCCGCCGATTCCTCAGCCCCCGCCCCCCAAGCGCAAGTCCCACGTCGCACTGTGCATCGGCGGGATCGTGTCTTTCGTGCTCGGGCTGATCGGTACGCTGGTGCTTGCCTGGGCTTTCATCAGACATGATGGCGGTGTTGTCGGTCTGCTTTACGACCTCGGGTTCTTCCTTGTCTCTGTAATCATGTTGGGCGTGGCATGGGGGGGCGGGGGGATCTTCAACCTGGTGTGCATGTTCATGCTGATGAATGTCGGCATCGGACTCCTCGTCGCGTTCTTCCGAGCGAGGCGGGCTGACTCAGACGGAACAGTCCTGCCCAAGCGAAGCCGAATTGCTGCGGCATTGCTCGGCATCTTTCTCGGAGGGACAGGGGCACACTCGTTCTACACAGGCATTCGGCGATGGAGCGGCTTTGTCCATCTTCCCCTCGCTTGGTTGGCGATGTCATGGTTGGTGGGTGCGTGCGCTGGCTTCCGCTACTTGTTCGAATCGGACGCCGAGTTTGCTGAGCGGCTGAGTCCGACGATCAAGCCGTTGACGAGTCGTGGTCGGTTGTGGATCGCGTGCGTGGCGATCGCCGGAGTCGCCATCAGTTTGACGCTACCGATCTTGATGATCGTCGCCGAAGACGCTCGATCTGAGCGATCGGAGAGGCATACTTCTTTCGAAGACTCTACCGGTGCGGTGGTAATCAAGGGGTTCTGGCTCGGCATGACGTTCGCCGAGGCGAGGGCTGCGTTTGAAAAACACGGGTGGACACCAGAGCTTGGACGAGGGAATCTCGTGTATCGTGGGGAGTTTGGGAACGCACATGTCGTTGCCGAATTCGATAACCACGGGCAACTCCACTCGTTGTATTTTCAAGCAGCCGAGGTCGATAAACTGTTCAACTCCGCCGACCTCAACGCGCGCGACTTTGCCCAGCTCTTTCTGAACTCGTATCTGGCGGGCGGAGTGCAATTCGAACTGAGGGAAGGGCGCGTAAAGCCTTATTGGTATTGCACAGATCCTAGAGGGTTCACCGTGACAATCGCCGACGATAAGAGGATAACCTGGACCCGAGTACCCAGCGCCAAAGAGCGGAAGTTTGGGGGCTGATCTACTCGGCGGCAAAGGCGAGAGGGCAACCATGAACCAGGTGCGAGCGATCTGCGAGTGCCGGGACAAGTCCGAAACGGACTTGGTTGTGGGCGTGCGAGAGGAGCCGCTGTCAAAGTGGGGCTGCGTGACTTGGGGCTTTGTGGTGCTGGGCGTGCTCATCACGGCGGGCGGATGTCTGCCGCTACTGGGCGGCTTCATGCTCGTGGGCTACCTGTTCTTTCCAAAGTACGGTTGCCAGTTTTGCGGTCGGAGAATCAGCCCCAACCAGTTCCGGTGAATCGCGGCGTGGCTCAGTCCAGCAACGCATCCAGCGTGTTTGTCCGCAGCAGCAGCTTGCGATCGACCTGCATGAGCGCCTGATCGAGCGCCGTCACGTCGGGAAGGACGTAGTTGGTTTTGGCGACGGTACTGGGCTTGTGGGCGAGGAACAGATCCTCGACACCCTTGGTGATTCGCTCTACAAACGTCGCGCCCGTTGACCTCAGCGCTCGGAATGTACGCTTGTCGTCGGGCAGCACCTTGTCCCGCAGGCGCGTGAACTGCCCCGAGATGATGTCCGTCCGAGCGCCGGTCATACGGTCGGCATCGTCGCGGCTGGGCACAATGAGGGGGTTTCCATCGTCGCGGAGAAACACTCGCCCAGTCGGATTCTTTTGCACCATGTTCTCCTTGAGGAGCTGCACTGTGACGTCCCAGAGCTTGTGATTCGAGTACGCCCCAGTCTTGCTGCGCTTCCTGACGATGCGCCCCGCTCGGAGATCAACCTCGTCGCGTTGGAGGTCGCTGAGGTCTTTCTGGTTGTATCCGCAGTTGACCGCGAGAGCGATAGCGCATTTGAGAAGTCCCGTCGCGCCGTTGAACAGCGTGCGAACCTGCTTCTCGGTGAACGCTGGGATGGGGGTGTACTCGACTCGGATTTCCAACTCAGAGAGGTTGCGGGGTAGGTCTTTGAGAGCGTGCTCTTTCCACAGCCAACGGATGAACTGTCGTGCGGCGACGAGGTCGGCTCTTGCCGTCGATGGCTTGCGCCCGCCTTCGACTTCTCCGACGATCTTCGTCTTGAAATCCGCGATCACCTCTTCGGTGATGTCGGGAATCGTCATACCGTCACCGCAGAAGTCCCGGAACCTCTGGAGACGACCTTTCAGGTTTTGGACACGACCGTGCGAGATGTTCTTCGTGACAGCCCGACCTCGCTGCATCTCCAGGAATCGGTCGATGGCAGCGAAGATGTGGCGTGACTTGCTCGGCTTGCGCTGCGGCGACACGGGCTTGGTTGCTCGCGTCTGCACCGGGGCGACGTTGCCGAGAGCGATCTGGCGATCCCTCGCTGCCTTCAATCGCTTGAACTCGGCGACTGATTTCCTGTAGCTCTCGCGGTCGCTGCTGCCGCGCCCCCGACACAGCCAGAACACCTCGCCCTTGTATTGCTTGCGCCACCGCTTGTTGGCGGGGCTCCAGTTGACAAGCTTCGCGTTCGTCGGCATGATGATGCTCCGAGCCGGGGACGATGACACCGCGAGCGTCAGCGTCCCCAGTTCAGAGGGTAGCAGTTCAGGGGCAGAAAAATCTGCTCTTCGATCCACCGGGACGTGAACATACTGCTACTCTGAAAGTGTCGATAGTGTCTTGATTCGTTGGTCAACATCCGCATTGTACGTACAATACGGGGAAATACCAAGCTGAATGTCAGGAGTTCGATCCTCCTCGCCCGCTTTGAGAAGGAGTCTTGGAAACAATACTCTTTTTTGTTGAGCCATCCAGAACTTCAGAGGAGATGATTCCCCAACTCCCAACTCGCGGCTCACCGAACACGCATGTGTCCTTCCCACCCACCTCCATCCGATATTCCCACCGCGAACGGAGTACGCTTTTCCGCTCTTAAGGCATGGAGGCCGGGCGCGTGCGGCTGCATCACATCATTCCGAACATGTTCCACCGGCGTGTGCTGTTTCTTGCGCTCGCCATGGCCGCGTGCGTGCTGCTTCCCATCGTGCAGATGGTCCGGCTGACGGTCGTCAAGGGCGAAGAGCTTCGCGTTGACGCCCACAAGCGGCTCGTGAGCGAGCGCTGGACAGAGTCCACCCGTGGGCGCATCACCGATCGCAAGGGGCGCGAGCTTGCCGTGGATCATCCTTCCATTGATGTCGCGGTGGACTACAAAGTCATTACCGGGCGCTGGGCGGAAGAGAAAGCCGCGCGTGCGGCACGCAAAGCCCGAGAGGCCACCGGTAAGACCTGGGTCACGCTGAGCCAGGAAGAAAAAGACGCGGCCATCCAGGAAGCCCGCAAGCCGTACGACCAGCACCTCGAAAAGATGTGGGTACTGTTTGCGCAGACGGCGGGCATCAACGAAGAAGAACTCCAGCATCGCAAGCAGGAGATCAAGGATCAGGTGCAGTACTGGTCTTCGGTGGTGCTCAAACGCGAGCGGATGCGCCAGCAGGACAAGTGGGAACTCGCCGGCAAACCCGGTGAGGTGCCAGCGTCCGAAGTCAAGGTCACTATTCAGGAAGAGAAGGAAGCCCACATCATTCTGCGCGGCCTGCCCGACGAGATTGGCCTGCGCTTCGACCGCCTCAAAGACCTCACCACCGACGAGGACGACGCGGACTTTGCCGGCAAGCCGCTGCCGATCATGCCCGGCCTGCGGGTGCTGGATTCCGCGCATCGCGACTACCCGTACGACACCATGGATGTCGATGTGGACATGTCCGTGCTGCCCCCGCCGATCCGCAAGAGCGGCACACGCAGCATCCGCGTTCCCGGCGTGGCGATGCACGTCATCGGGGCCATGCGATCCAAGCTCTACGACACCGACCTCGACCGCCGCCCGCGCATCAACGCCACCACCGGCAAACTCGACTACGGCCACTATCGCAATGGCGACTCCGTCGGGCAGGGCGGCGTCGAGCAGGCACGCGAGGATGTTCTCCGTGGCCTGCGCGGCGTACGCACCAAGCATCTGGATACCGGCACGGAAGACAATCTGGAGCACCAACCCGGCGGCGATGTCGCGCTCACCATCGACGCCGCGTTGCAGGCGAGAATCCAGGCCCTCTTCGATCCTTCACTCGGGCTGACAGTCATCCAGCCGTGGCAGAGAAAAAAACGTGACGATCAGGAAATCTTGCCCAGTGCCCCGAAGGAACTTCCCGTCGGCACGCCGCTGAACGGCTCGGTGGTCGTCATCGACATCGCTAGCGGCGATGTGCTTGCGATGGTCTCCATGCCCTCGTTTTCGCATGAGCAGATCGAACACGCTCGCGAGACCATCGCCACGGATACCTACAACCAGACGTATCTCAACCGCGCGATCAAGAACCTCTATCCACCCGGTTCGATCGTCAAGCCGCTGGTTCTGTGTGAAGCGATCAAACGCGGCGTGTACTCGCCGGATCAAACTGTCGCCTGCACTGGTCACTTCTTCGCCGATAAGCCCCTCATATATCGCTGTTGGATCTACAAGCAGTTTCACGGCATGACCCACAGCGCCAAACTCGGCCATGATCTGGACGGCGCGGACGGCATCCGCTGCTCCTGCAACATCTTCTTCTTCGAGATGGCCAAGCGGCTCGGTCCCGATTCGATCCACGATCTGTACACCGCGTACGGCGTCGGGCGCGATGCCACACCCCTCAACATCTTCGGTCTGCCGCCGCTTCCCGAGGACGCGATTCAGCTCAAAGCGGAGCGTTCGCGCCGCTGGGCGATCAACGTGGCGGACGGCGATCTCAAGCGCGGCGACAAAACCACCCCGCAGGAAGCGATCCTGATGGGCATTGGTCAGGGTCCGCTCACATGGACACCTCTGCACGCCGCAAACGCCTACGCCGCAATCGCCCGCGGCGGTGTGCTGCTCGCGCCACGCATCTACTCCGACGCCCCGCAGCAACGCACCGATCTGGGCATTCCTCCTCGCGCCATCGCGCAGGCGATCAAGGGTCTGCATGGCAGCGCGAACGAGGAGAATGGGACCACGCACATCATCACCTACGCCATGCCCGATGGTTCCTCCAAGAGCGAAAGCGTCTTCACTGCGCCGGGCATCAGCATCTGGGCCAAGAGCGGCACCGCCGACACCAATCCATTCAAGGCCGACCTCGGTCAGCAAGATGGACGCGATGAGTTGTACGACAGCGACCACGCTTGGTGCGTCTGTCTCGCGGGCATCGGCGATCAGCCGAAATACGCCATCGCGTGCGTAGTTGACTACGGCGGCTCCGGCGGAAAGGTCGCCGGCCCCCTCGCCAGCCAAGTCGTCTACGCCCTCGCCGCCGAGGGCTATCTCCCCGATCTCCGCGGCATGGCCGAAACCAAGCAGTCCCACACCGGAGAGAGTCGCTGATGTTCGCCGCGCTCCGCAAGACCATCTTCGGCGTGGACTTCACGCCCTGGCACGCCGCGTGGCTCTGCGTGCTCGGCGGAATTGGCCTATCGCTGCTCGGCCTCTACGCGATTGATCTGGGCACCAATGAACTCGCGCCTAAAAATGGCGGGATCATCACCATGTCCGGCCTCGTGCTGCGTCAGGCGATCTACCTCGGCGTCGGCTTGCTGGCCGCCGGGCTGATCGCCGCTCCGCACCTGCGCTGGATTCGCTTTATCGCGTGGCCGCTGATGTGGATACTCATCGGCCTGCTCATCTTCCTGCTCATTCCCTTCGTCCCGACTTGGCTTGTGCATCCGCGCAACGGTGCCCGCGCCTGGATCGAGCTTGGCCCGATCGACTTCCAGCCCGGCGAGCTTGCGAAGGTCGCCTTTGTGCTGGTGATGGCCGACTATTTGCGCTATCGCCAGAACCATCGCACCATCCTCGGGCTTGTCCCGCCAGCCGCGATCGCCTTTATTCCGGCCGCGCTCATCACGCTCCAGCCCGATCTTGGCATGGCACTCCTCTTCGCGCCCGCGATCTTCGCCATGCTCCTCGCGGCTGGCGCGAAGATCAAGCACATGGCCGCTGTCGTTGTCATCGCGCTCTGCGCCATCCCGGTCTCATACCTCTTTATGAAGCCGCACCAGAAAGCCCGTATCGACGGCATGTTCGCGATGGTGAGTGATCCGAAAGCCGGCGCGGAGGGCATCAACTACCAGCCCCTCACCGCCCAGATGCTCATCGGCGCGGGCGAAGTGCTGGGGTTGCCCGATGCCAAGACCCGCACGCTCCAGAAATACAACGCGCTCCCCGAGCGTCACAACGACATGATCCTCTCGGTCATCATGACCCGCTTCGGCCTGCTCGGCGGCCTCGCGCTCCTTGGGCTCTACGGCGTGTGGTTTCTCGGCGCGTTCCTTACCGCCGCGATGTGCAAGGACCCATTCGGCCAACTCGTCGTCATCGGGCTGACCACGCTCCTCTTCGCGCAGATGTTCATCAACATCGGCATGGTCCTCGGGATCCTTCCCATCATCGGGCTGACGCTCCCCTTCGTCAGTTATGGCGGCACCAGCATGGTCACCGTCTGGCTCATGACCGGCATCATCTTCTCCGTCGGCACGCGCCGCCTCGGCGGCGCATACTGGCTCTCGCGCCCCACCTTCGAGTTCAGCGACAAGCCCTCATACGGCCCAGCGTTCCCGCAGCCGAAGATCGCGCCCGCGGCCTCTTCCCGTCGCCCGCGCAGCGCGTGATGCCCCCAACCCGCCGCGCCCAGTGCCTCATCCTCTCTCCGGGCCCCAGACAACCGACAGGTCGTCCACCGCCCTGACGGTTATGCGCCTGCTGCGATTCGCTGAGTTGGTCGCACAACTCGCCGGGTCATGCACGGCTCGCGCGGCGGTGCCATTCGCATCACCAACCGCACGTATCTGCCAGTATCCACAGGCACTTCCATGCGCATCACGCACGCCATCCCCGCCCTGTAACCGCTCCTCATCACCACCGTCCGGCCAGTACGCACCGCTTGCCCAAACTGCCATTCGCTCGCTCCGGTCTTTCATCTCGACTAGAAAAATGACTCCCGGGGTTTTCTCTCCGAACAAATCACTTGCACAAACCCTGTCCATTGTGTAAGTTCGATTTGCTGTGTGAGTTCCGCCGCCCGCCCCGGCTCGTGCCTGTGGGTCCCTTGATCGGTAAGACCCGCTGTTCTGGCACTGGTGTTACGGCCATTCACACAACCACGCGGGGTTCTCCGCGACAGTCCCTGTTGACTGTGGTCGACGCTGTTCTCCCGACGCGACGTGCCCCGCACGGCGCGCCTGTTCGCTGTTGCCCCCCGTCCCTCTGTTCTACACCCGTCCCCACGTTTCGCTGCACGCAAGACCAAACTCAAAGCCCACAACCCGCCGCCACTACAGCGGCCTTGCAAGAGAAGAGCAATCCCATGATCAAGATGCAAACCCTCGCGACCCTCGCCAGTTCGTGTCTTTCCCTCCTCGGCCTGAGCGGGCGCGCTTCGCGGCGCGATGGGATGGGTGGGGTGAAGAAGTGGGGGGCGGTAGCGGGGGTGATGGCGGCGATGCTGGGAGCATCGGCCAGTGCGAACGCGGCGGCGTTCACGCCGGGGAACCTTGTGATCTGCCGCGTGGCAAGCACCTCCGTTGGCGCCCAGAACGTCATCCTTGATGAGTACACGACAGCGGGTGCTCTCGTGCAGTCCATCGCACTGCCGACTTCGACGGTGGGTGCGCAGCGCCAATTTCGGCTCATCGGGACCGCGACAACCGAGGGTTTCCTATCGCTCTCGGCTGACGGTCGGTACTTTGTGCTGCTCGGTTATGACGCTGCGGTAGGCATTACGCCGGGTACGGCGACCGTCAACCCACGCGTGGTGGCGCGTATCGATATGAACGGCAACATCGATACGTCCACCGCGATCACGGACGTTTCGAGCACCAACCCTGCGCGGAGCGCTACATCGCTCGACGGTTCGGGATTCTGGATCAGCGGAAACAGCGTCCGCTATGCGCCTCTCGGAGCGACCGTCTCCCAGTTTGTGAGCACGACTGTTTCGTCGACGCGTGTGGCCGGGGTGTTCGGCAATCAGCTTTACACCTCGTCGGGTGCCTCCTCGATATTCGGTCTCGCTACCGTCGGCGCCGGCCTGCAAACGACCGGAAGCAACACCACCACCATCCTTCCCGGCTTCCCGATCGCTACATCATCTCCATATGACTTCTTCTTCGTCAATTCGACGACTGTCTACGTCGCCGATGACCGAACCGCTGGCGCGACCGGCGGCGGCATCGAGAAGTGGACTTTGAGCGCGGGCACCTGGACTCGCCAGTACACGTTGTTTACCAGTCTGACCACAGGCCTTCGCGGTGTCACTGGGTTCACGAATGCCGCCGGTCAAGTCGTTCTGTTCGCGACCGGCACGGAGACGGCTGCCACAAAGGTTTACACGGTGACGGACACCGGGGCCAGTGCGGCATTCTCGACGGTTGTGACCGGCGCTGCTGCCACGTACTTCCGCGGCCTCCGCTACATCAACATCCCCACAGTCGATGGCACCGGCGAAGCGTCCGCCTACGGCGCGGCGCTGTCCGTCCAGGCGGCACCCACACTTTTCGGCGATGAGACCGGCGGCTCCACCTCGTGCGCCAACCTCGGCTCCGAGCTCGACCAGGCCTTCGGCGTCGTCACCAACGGCACGCTCTTCCTCAATCTCGCCGGAAACCTCCAGACCAGCGGCAACAAGCTCTGCATCTTCATCGACTCCACCACTGGCGGCCAGAACTCGCTTCGCGGCGACAATGACGGCGGCGCGACCCTCTCGCATTTGGGCACCAACGGCGGCAATGGCGTCTGGGGCGGCGGCGGCCTGGCGTTCGATACCGGCATCGCCCCGGACTACTGCATCGCAGTGAACGCTTCCAGCGGCGCCTGTCCGGCGTACACCCTTTTCGCGGACTACTTCAACCTGCCCACGGCCAGCGGCGGCGCCAAGACTTTCCTCGGCCAAACAACACTGGCCGCGACCGCTCCGGGCACGCTCTCCGGCGGCACCAATCCCAACGGCATCCGCGTGATGCTGAACAACTCGAACGTGGCAGGAGTCTCGGGCGCATCCGCCGCCGGTGCAAACGCCGTCGTCAAGGGTGTTGAACTCGCAATTCCCCTCGCTGCCCTCGGCAACCCCACCGGCAACATCATCGTCACCGCCGTCATCGCCGACAGCAACTTCGATGGGCTGTCGAATCAGGTCCTCGGCCCGCTGACCGCCGCGGGGGCGAACTACGGCCACGGCTCTTTCCGCAACTTCTCCTCGGACGCCGATGCCACGGGCAATCAGTTCTTCACGATCACCAATCCCGTCAGCTCCTGCACGCCGCCCGCGATCACGACCCAGCCCGTCGCCGCGTCCGCCTGCCTGGGCTCCACGGCCGTCTTCAGCGTGGTCGCCACCGGCAGCAATCTGAGCTATCAGTGGTTCCAGAGCACGGACAACTTCACGACTTCCGCTGTTGCCACCGGCACCGGCGCGCAAACGGCTACCTTCACCAGTTCTTCATCCGTTATCGTGAACACGCAGTACCGAGCCCAGGTCATCACACCCTGCGGCACGGTCCTGAGCAACGCGGTGCAGCTGACGATTCTCCCGCTGCCCGCCGCACCAACCACTGGAACGGCGTCGTACACCGTCGCCGTCGGCTCGCCCGCCTCCATGAGCGTGACGGTCCCGGCGGGCGCCACGGCCGACTGGTCCACCGTGTCCTGCAAGGGCGCGACGACTTCCCCCGGCGCCGCCGGCACCACGTCCCTGGTGTTTACGCCCGCTGCGGCGGGCATCACGACGTTCAACGTCGCCTCGCGTGATACCACGACGGGCTGCCTGAGCAGCACCTGCGTGACCATCACGGTGAACGCAACTCCGGCCCACGACCTGTGCGCAGGGGCCATCCCCCTTGCGCTGGACACGCCCGTCGCCGGCTCGCTCGCGGGCGCGACGAACGATTACCAGGTGAGCACGCTCACCCCGCCGTTCAACGGCTTCGGCCAGACCGCCACCACGGCTCCCGGACGCGATGTGGTGTACACGTTTACGCCTTCGAGCACCGGCTCGTATTCCTTCCGCGTGTATCGCGGCGCATCGCTGTCGAATCTGGTCCTGTACGTCGCGAACGTGTGTCCCACGGGCGCATCGCCCATCACCGTCCCGACGGCCAACGTGCTCGGGGCGAGCAATCGCAACACAACATCGACCTCCTTCGCCGCCGAAGAGGTCTTCTGTGTCTCCCTTACGGCCGGCACGCAATACTGGGTCTTCGTCGATGAGTTCGCTCTGACCGCCGGCAGCACGTTCCTCTTGGAAGTGAATCGCTGCTCCCAGGAAGTCGAGCCCAACGGCACACCCGCCACGGCCACGCCCTTCGTGTTCGGCTCATCCGGCATGGAAGGATCCATCGCGACCGCTGGTGATCTGGACTTTTTCTCCATCGGTAGCCCAGCCGCCAACTCGCGGATCTTTGCGTTTGTGGATGGCATCGCCGCGAGCAGCGGCGACTTCGACATGCGAGTCACGACTGCCACCACAACCGTCGAATATGACGACTTTGATGGTGACGCCCAGTTCGGTGCGAGCGGATTCAACCCGAACATCGCGGGCGCGATCGCGCCCGGCGGCGCCCTCTACGTCGAGGTTCAGCACAACAGCAGTTCCACCACCGCGGAGCCGTATCGACTGTACGTGGCTGTGCAGCCCCCATTCGCGTCGGCCATCGCGGAGACGGAACCCAACGACACCACCGCACAGGCCAACTCCAATGCCGCCAACTACTTCACCGGCACGCTTTCAAGCATAACCGACGTCGACACTTTCTCGTTCACAGCCACTGTGGGCCAGATGATCTATCTCGGGCTTGACTGCTTCGCCACGCATACGGGAACCACCGGCACGGCGCTGGACGCCAAGCTCTCAGTGCTGGACTCGGCTGGCGCCCAACTCATCCAGGTTGCGGGCAAGAGCTCGACCGTTGTGAGCGCTGGTACCGGCACAACCCTGATCCAGACGGGCACAGGGTTGTACCCATCAGAGGGCCTCGTGTGGAGGGCCACCGCAACTGGCACCTTCTACGCGAGGATCAGCACCAGCACAACAACAGGCCTCAACACGCCCTACCTGCTCTCAATTACTACGCAGCCCACGCCCATCAGCGGCGCCTGCTGCAACGGCGCATCCTGCACCACCACAACCGACCTCGTCTGCCAGGCCTCGTTCGGCACCTTCCAGGGCTCCGGCTCGCTCTGCTCCTCGAATCCCTGCGTCTCCGGCGCCTGCTGCCTGACCAGCGGCTCCTGCTCGGTCGGGAATCCCGTCGCATGCATCAGCCCCAACTTCTACAAGGGGGATAACTCCACCTGCCCACCAACGACGTCCTGCCCCGCACTCGGCTCCTGCTGCACCGGCGCCACTTGCTCGATTACGTTCTCCGCCACCTGCGCCTCGGGCAACTGGGTCTCCGGCGGCACCTGCGCCACCAACCGTTGTGCCGGCGCCTGCTGCGCCGTTGACGGCTCCTGCACACTCACCACCATCGCCGCATGCACCACCTCCACGGTCACGCTCGGCACCGTCTGCACGCCCAACCCCTGCACCGGTGCCTGCTGCCAGGCCAGCGGCGCGTGCACCGTCACTACTTCCACTTCATGTACCACCGCGTCCGGCACTTACAGCGGCGGCGGCACAACCTGCGGCACGACCACCTACACGGTGACCAGCGGAACCAACTCAATCACCGACGACATCTCGGTGTCCGGCACGTCGTACACGTCCGGCGGCGGCGGCGGTGTCGCCAGTCTTGACGACGGCTCACAGTTGGGCATCGCCATCGGCTTCACGTTCAACTATTTCGACAACAACAAGACCACCATCAACATCGGAACCAACGGCATCGCCAACTTCGGCACGACCACCGAAAGCCGCTTCGCCACGGTACCGATGGTCAACGCCACAACTCCCAATGACCTGATCGCCCCGTATTGGGCCGACCTCAACATGTCTTCCGCGGGCCAGCTCCGATATACGGCGACACCTTTAGGCACGGCTCCCTTCCGTCGGTTCATTGTCCAATGGACCGGCGTGCCGCACTTCACCGGCGCTGGGGCGCTGACCTTCCAAATCATTCTGTACGAATCTTCCAACGCCGTCGAGTTCCGCTACGGAACGCTTACTCTCGGAACGTTTGCAGGAACCCGGGCCGCCGGAATCGAGAACTCCACAGGCACATCGGGTAACGACATCTCCACGCCGTTCCCGGCGAGCAATACCAGTCGCTTGTTCGTCCCATCGGGCTTCACCTGCCCGCAGCCCACCGGCGCCTGCTGCAGCGGCTCCACCTGCACCACGGTGACATACGCCGCCTGCCAGGTCGCGTCCGGAATCTTCCAGGGCAACGCCACCAGCTGCACGCCCACCAATCCCTGCGCCAGCGGTGCCTGCTGCATGACCGACGGAACCTGCTCCGTTGGCAATCCGGTTCTGTGCACGGGAGGGAACGTCTACCGAGGCAACGACACGATGTGTCCACCGACGGGCACCTGCGCCGCCTTGGGTTCCTGCTGCGTCACGACCACTTGCACCGTCTCGTTCCAGGTGAACTGCACCGGCGGTACCTGGACTTCCGGCAATGCCTCCTCCTGCACGCCGAACCCGTGCGTGGGCGCCTGCTGCCAGGCCGACGGAACCTGCGCCGTCACGACTTCTGCCGGCTGCATCGGCGGCACCTTTAGCGGCGGCGGCACAACCTGTGGCTCCATCTCATACGTCGCCACCAACCTGAGCAATCCGATTGAGGACATCTCATCGGGCAGTACCACTGGCCCGACGGGTGATGACAGCGCTTCGGCGAATATCACGCTGCCATTCACCTTCTACTACTTCGGTCAAGCCAAGACCCAGATCGGCTACTCCACCAACGGCCTGCTCCAGTTCACCACCGGTGCAACAACGGCCAGCACCGCGTTTTCCAACCCGACCACGCCGACAAGCGGAATCCCGAACTCGGCGACTCCCAACGACATCATCTGCCCTCTGTGGGACGATTTGTTCGTCGACGGCGTGGGGTTCACTCGGCACAAGATCACCGGCACGGCTCCGCTTCGGCGGTTGGTTGTCGAGTGGAACCAGGTCCGAGAGATCACCTCGGGCAATCGCCCGACATTTCAGGCCATCCTCTACGAAGGATCGAACTGCATCGAGTTCCGCTATCAGACGTATTTCAACGAAACGACGACCGACGACTACACCATTGGCGTTGAGGACAGCAATGGCCTGACCGGCCTTGGACTCACCCCCGCACAAAAAGCCCTGATCACCAGCGGATCATCCAGACTGCTCTGCCCCAGCGGCCAGACCTGCCCCCAGCCCACAGGTGCGTGCTGCAACAGCACCACCTGCACCGAAGTCGCCTACGCCTCTTGCCAGGCCAGCGGCTATGTGTTCCAGGGCGTTGGCGTGCTCTGCTCGTCCGGTCCGTGCGTGCCCACCGGCGGCTGCTGCGATGCCAGCGGCAACTGCGCCACCCTCACCCAATCCGCCTGCACCGCCTCGCTCGGCAGTGTCTACTTCGGCGACAACATCGCCTGCACCACCACCAACTGCATCACCGGTGCCTGCTGCACCACCGCCCTCACCTGCAACGCCCGCACCTCCGTCGGCTGCTCCGCTCAAGGCGGCTTCTTCACCTCCAATGGCACCCTCTGCACCGCCAGCCCCTGCCCCACAGGTGCCTGCTGCGCCGCCTCCGGAAACTGCTCCGTTGTTCTCAACGTCGCCGCCGGTACCGCCTGCACCGGCACCTATCTCGGCTCCGGCTCCACCTGCGGCACCATCACCTACGCCGCGCCCACCACACCCACAACCTCGCCAATCGAGAACATCACCGCCACCGGTTCTCCGCTGGTCTTCATCAACTCCGACGACGCCGATGCCCCCGTTGCCCTCCCCTTCCCCTTCTCCTTCTACGGGTCCACCAAGACCGCCGCGCAAGTCGGCATCAACGGCCACATGACTTTCACCGGCTTCGCCACCTCGTTCAGCAACTCCGCCATCCCGTCCACCGGAACTCCCAACGACGCCATCTACCCCCTTTGGGATGACCTCTACCTCCGCAACGCCACCAGCCGCGTTCTCACCGAGACCCGCGGCACCGCCCCGAACCGCCGCTTCATCGTGCAGTGGGATCGCGTCCAGCACATCAGTGACACTGTTGGGGTTTCCGGCTATCCCGAAGACACCTTCCAGATTGTTCTCTACGAAACCGCCAACGCCATCGCCTTCCGCTACGGCGTGATGCAGACCGCCGACGCGACCTTCACCGCCACCATCGGCCTCGAAAACGCCGCCGGTACCGTCGCCACATCCATCCCCCAGGCCGATGTCACCGCAGGCAACATCACCAAAGTCTTCATCCCCAGCGGCCTCACCTGCCCCGCGCCGTCCGGTGCCTGCTGCGCCACCACCGGCTGCACCGTCGTCTCCTACGCCTCC
This sequence comes from Phycisphaerales bacterium, assembly GCA_043776515.1. Lineage (GTDB taxonomy): Bacteria > Planctomycetota > Phycisphaerae > Phycisphaerales > UBA1924 > UBA4658. Next base: position 681 of record JAYVRG010000036.1, on the reverse strand, counting down.
TGCATCTCCACCGGCGGCGACTATCGCGGCGACAACTCCGCCTGCCCCATCACCCCCGGCTCACTGGCCGCTTCGCCCAGCCACGTCTGCCCCACCTTCTCCTCGAATCTAACTGCGAGCGTCGGCTCCGGCGAAGTCGTCGAGTGGTCCCTCTCCTGCGGCGGGGCAGTTATCGGCACCGGCTCTCCCTTCGCCGTTTCGCCGATCGCCACCACCACCTACTTCGCCCGCACTCGCAACACCGCCAGCCAGTGCGTCAGCAACCTCTGTGCTTCCATCCAGCTGAATGTTGATCCGGTCGCAGTTCCGCCCACCTCCGCCTCCAGCAACATCGCCGCGTTCTGCGCAAGCAACCCGCCCGCCCCGCTGGCCATCATGCTCTCCGTCCCGGATGGCTCTGGCACCACGCTCGAGTGGTTCGCCGGTTCCTCCTGCTCCGGAACATCCATCGGTTCGGGCAATCCGCTCGCCATCAACGCTCCGGCCGTGACCTCCACTTACTCCGCCCACTGGTCCACAATCTGCGGCTCCGCCGGTTGCGTCAGCACCACCATTACTGTCGTCCCCGCGCCAATCGTCAGTGCTGGCTCCGGTTCCACCATCTGCTCCACCGGCGTCGCCTCACTGAACGGTTCCGCGTCCCAGACCTCCGGCGTCACTTGGTCCGGCGGCACCGGCACC
>JAYVRG010000035.1:0-8398 GCA_043776515.1 Phycisphaerales bacterium | reverse complement strand
AGAATCCACGGCAGCATCGGCTATCTCAGCCCCGAACAGTTCGAGGCGAGCCGACGCTGATATATTCACACCGTCCACCGGCGGTGGGCAGGTTCAGTGTATGGCAAAACGAAGGAAGAGGCCCAGCGAGAGGTGGACGAGTTCTGTGCCGCGTGTGCGGACAAGAGTTCCACCTGATTGAGTTGTGAAACAAATGCGGACTAAACTCTGACCGCACCAAGTCGGAGATTGTGTTTGCGCCCGAGTGATTACTGAATAGGTGCGAACAGGCGGCAGAAGCGTGTGAGGAAGCGGGTGCGTTTGGGCATGGCGCGGCACCATTCTGGAGTGATGAGCCGACAGCTCTTGATGTCGTTCGTGAGCATCCGCTCGATGTCGGCGGCGAATGTGGGGCAGGCGACGACCGCGCTGACCTCGAAGTTGATGCGGAAGGAGCGGTTGTCGAGGTTTGCGGTGCTGACGACAGAGACATCGTCGCAGAGGGTGACTTTCTGGTGCATGAAGCCGGGCTGGTACTGATAGACCTTGACGCCGACGCGGAGCAGGTCCTCGAAAAACGACATGATGGAATAACGAATGAGTGTGTTGTCGGTGTTTTCCGGCACAAGGAGACGGACATCCACGCCGCGGAGCGCGGCGAGCTGGATGGCACTGAAGACTTCCTCGTCGGGGACGAAGTAGGGGGTAGCGAGCCACAGACGCTGCTTGGCACAGTTGATGATGTGGGTGTACATCAGCGAGCAAGTGTCGAGGGCATCACCGGGGCCGCTGGCAATGATGAGTGCGCCCGAGCCCTCGTCGGATGTGGCGACGGGGGACCAGCGCAGCTCGGGGATGCGACGGTTGGCCCAGTACCAATCTTCGAGAAACGTGAGTTGCAGGCACTGCACGGCGGGTCCGGTGATGGACATGTGGGTGTCGCGCCAGGTGCCGACCTTGGGGTCTTCGCCGCGATATTCGCGTCCGACGTTCAGGCCGCCGACGAAGGCGCGGAGGCCGTCCACGACGACGATCTTGCGGTGGTTACGGAAGTTGATGCGAAACGCTTTTTGTTTGCGCGGCTTGGTGCGGAAGCCGCTGATTTCGCAGCCGGAGGCGCGGAGAGCATCGAGATAGGCATTGGGCAGGGAATAGGAGCCGATCTCGTCGTAGATGAACATGACGCGGACGCCGCGAGCGCGGGCCGCGATGAGGAGTTCGGCCAGACGCTTGCCGACGGGGTCGTCGCGGTAGATGTAGAACTGGACGAGAATGTAGTGAGACGCCTGCTGGATAGCGGCGAAGATGACGTCAAAGGTGGTGTGGCCGTCGATGAGCAGTTCGGCGTGGTTGCCCTTGGTGAAGGGCATGCGGGAGAGACGGGCAAGGGCGGCAAAGTCGGCGCGCGGACCGGAGAGCGAGAGTTCGTGGACGCGAAGTTCTTCGGCCAAAGACGCGGCGGCATGATCGATCTCGCGGATGCCGCTGCGACGGGCACGGACGTAGCCCTCGAACTTGCGCTCACCGAACACCATATACAGCGGGAGCGAGACCCAAGGAGTGAAGACGAGCGCAAGAGCCCATGCGGTGGTGCCTTGAGCGGTGCGGCCCTTCATGATGACATCCACGGCGCCCCAGATGCCGAGGGCGTGGGCGAGGATGGCGAGGGTGATAATGGTCGCGGTGAACATGGTTGGTGGATGTATCGGGTGCTGGAGTGGCGGGAATGCTAACGGGGTTTGATGGGATGACGCGAGATTCATGTTGCGTTCATGGGAAAGAACTGTGATTGGCAGCAAAGTGCTAGATCAGACGGGATAAGAGTTCCGGATGTGCAGAAAGGCGTGTGAGCACATGAGTACATTTCAAAAGAGTGAAAGCGGGCAGTCCCGCCAGCCGGGGTTGCCGGGTGACAATCGGCAGGAGATCAAGCCGGAAGTGCCCACGGCCGCTCCCATGGTGATGCCAGCGAGCGCGGAGCGTGCGGCCCGCGACATTGCGGATATTGGCGTGGAAGGGCGTCCGGCGGATGCAAAGTCTGGTCCGGGAATGCTCCGGGTGGAAATGCTCGCCATGCTGGGCGTGCTTACCATCATCGCGGTGCTGGTTGGCATATTCGCGGGTTGGGTGCTGGGCGGGGTGATGTTCGTGGTCGGTGTGCTCGCGCTCGTGTTCAACCCGGTGATGGGCGCGACGGCATATCGTGAGAGGGACCGGCGCGAGGCGGTGGAACGCGAGCAGGGGAGTGGCCCGGCGGCGGGAAAAAAATGATCGGAACAGGAAAGCGGGGAAATGAGTCGATTTTTTCACAACTCAACTATGAGGAGGAACTATGTCAAGTTCTGAAGCATCGTCGATGTCGTCAGCTGATCTTCCCAAGCAGGAAGATCTGGATGCGTTGAAGCAAGATCTGGGCGCTCTGCGGGATGATTTGCGGTCGTTTGTGACGCACGCGACCGAGGCGGCGCAGGCACGCGCGTCGGGCGTTCGCGCTCGCGCAGCAGAAGCGGCGTCGAAGGTCAGCGAGCAGGGGCGAGTTGCCCGTGACATGGTGCAGACCAAGATCGAGGACAACCCGTTCATGGCGATCGGCATTGCTCTTGGTGCCGGGCTTTTGATTGGTGCGCTGGTCGCTCGTCGAACCGAGTGAGGTGCGCCATGATGAGGCATGTGTCCGAGTTGCTCGTCAAGACGGCCAACTTGGCGGAAGCAGAGGGGCGAACCCTTCGACGTGCGGTCGGTCGGCTCGGCATCGGGCTGTCGTTCTCGCTGGTGGCGGCGTTGCTGCTATTGGCGGGCTCATCGATGGTGATGGTGGCGATCTGGCTGGGGCTGAACAGTTCCATCGGCCCGGCCTGGTCGAGCGCGATCACTGGCTTGCTGGCGGCTGGGCTGGGTATTGGTGCTCTCAAACTGGCGGAGGGGTATCACAAGTGAACCCCAACTCTCGCAACGCGGCATTCGATGATCGCGCCCATCCGATGAGTGTCACTGACGCGAAACGTGATCTGTTGGAGTGGGGCGTTTGCGCGGATGCGGAGTTGCACGCGCAGGTGACGACGTCGCTGAGCGCGGTGAAGCAAGGCGCGAAGGGGCTGATTCCGTGGGCCGCGGCGGGCGCTACTGGGATTGGGCTACTGCTGCGGCTGGTACGCGGCCGGGGAGCGGGCGGTGAGAGACCAAAGCAGAAAGCCAAAGGATCGTTGCTGGGAATGGTGCTGCGCGGAGCGATCGATGTGTGGCCGATCGTGAGTGTGATGATGCAGTCGCGGAAGGGGCGGGAGCGAAGCTGAGGCAGTTGGATATCCGCGGGATTCGCGCGCGGACTCGCTCATCCCGGGCGTGCGCGCGGGTCATAGAGTTGCCGCGGAGGTTGTGCCGTGGCATCTGGGACGCGCAGGGTGGTGGATGAAGACGTGCCGGAGCTGGCCGCGCCGATCGCGGAACTGTTCACGCGGCGCGGATGGAAGCCGTTTGTTTTTCAGATTCAAGCGTGGCGGGCGTATCTCGATGGTGGGAGCGGGCTGATCAATGCGCCGACGGGGTTCGGGAAGACATGGGCGGCGTGGCTGGGTGTGGTGATGGAGGGGCTGGCGGAGGGCGTGCCGGGAGCTAGGAATCCAGAGGCGAAAGATGTGGTTGCTGGAAAGAACAGGAAAGCGGCTCGCGCGGCGGCCGCGCCGGTGCGGGTGATTTGGATCACGCCGCTGCGTGCGCTTGCGAGCGACACGGGACATGCGCTGCTGGAACCGGTGCAAGAGCTGGGATTGAACTGGACGGTGGAGCTGCGCACGGGGGATACAGCGCAGTCGCTGAAGAAGAAGCAGCGCGAGCAGTTGCCGACCGCACTCGTGACGACACCGGAGAGTCTGACGCTATTGCTGAGCTATCCGGAGGCGCGGGAGCGATTTGCGACGCTGCGCTGTGTGATCGTGGATGAGTGGCACGAGCTGATCGGAACGAAGCGCGGGGCGCAGACGGAGCTTGCGCTGGCGCGTCTGCGGGCGTTTGTGCCGGGGCTGCGGACGTGGGGAGTGTCGGCGACGCTCGGGAATCTGGAGCAGGCGCGGGATGTGCTGGTGGGGCGTGGAATGTCGGATGTGGGGAAGAAGGAACCAGTGCTGATTCGGGGGCAGTTGCCGAAGGAACTGGACATTCGGACGATCATTCCCAAGGACATCGAGCGGTTTCCGTGGGCGGGGCACCTGGGGACGCGCTGCGTGGAGCAGGTGATCGAGGCGATTCGCGCGGCCAACTCGACGCTGCTGTTTACGAACACGCGGTCGCAGGCGGAGCTGTGGTTTCGACGGCTCATCATGGAGGCACCGGACCTGCTGGGGAGCGTGGCGATCCATCATGGGTCGCTGGATCGGAAGCTGCGCGGGACGGTGGAAGGGATGCTGGCGGAGGGAAGATTGAAGTGCGTGGTGTGTACGTCGAGTCTTGATTTGGGCGTGGACTTTGCGCCGGTGGATCAGGTGTTGCAGGTGGGAAGCCCGAAGGGGATCGCGCGGCTGATGCAGCGGGCGGGGCGAAGCGGGCACCAACCGGGCGCGAAGAGCCGCGTGCTGGGGGTGCCGGCGCACGCGTTCGAGCTGGTGGAGTTCGCGGCGGCGCAGGAGGCGGCCGCGGCGGGGAAGATCGAGTCGCGCGCGCCGGTTGAGCTGCCGATGGATGTGCTGGTGCAGCACCTGGTGACGATGGCGTGCGCGGGCGGGTTCGTGGAGGAGGAGCTGCGGGCGGAGGTGCGGAGCACGTACGCGTTCGGGAAGCTCGAAGATGTGGACTGGGCGTGGGCGATGTCGTTCGTGCGGCAGGGCGGGCCCGCGCTCACGGCGTATCCGCACTTTGCGCGGATACGGCAGCGCGAGGATGGGCGATGGATGATCGCCGATGACCGGATGGCGCGGATGCACCGGATGTCGATCGGGACGATCACGGCGGAATCGTCGATGAGCGTGAAGTACATGTCGGGGCGCACGCTGGGGCACATCGAGGAGGGGTTCATCTCGCGGCTGCCGGTGGGGGCGAAGTTCGTGTTCGCGGGAAAGGTGCTGGAGATATTGCGGGTACGGGACATGAGCGTGTTTGTGCAGCGGGCGCGGTCGAAGACGGGGATTGTGCCGCGCTGGGATGGCGGGCGGTTCTCGCTCTCGACGCAGCTCTCGGCGGCAGTGCGCGGCAAGTTGGAGGAGGCGTCGCGCGGGGTGTTTGAGTCACCGGAAATGCGGGCGGTGCGGCCGCTGATGGAGCTGCAAGCGTTGAAGTCGCGGATTCCGCGGCCGGATGAACTGCTGATTGAATCGGTGTCGCTGGGGAAAGTTCACAACGTGTTTCTGTTCCCGTTTCAGGGAAGGCAGGCGCACGAAGGGATGGGCGCCTTGCTGGCGTACCGGTGGTCCAAGAAGAAGCCGATCAGCGTGACCTCGACGGTGAATGATTATGGGATTCAGTTGAGTTCGGATGAGCCGATGCGGGCGAGCGAGCAGGAGTGGCGTGAGTTGCTCTCAACGGAAGGGCTGCTGGATGATTTACTCGCGTGCCTGAACGCGTCGAACCTGGCGCGACGCCAGTTCCGGGACATCGCGCGGATTGCGGGGCTGGTGCTGCCGGGGTTTCCGGGAACGCCCAAACCATCAAGGCATTTGCAGGCGTCCAGCGAGATGTTCTTTGATGTGTTCGAGGAGTTTGATCCGGGCAACCTGCTGATGGATCAGGCGCGGCGCGAGGTGCTGGAGAGCCAACTGGAACTGGCGCGGCTGCGGGTTGCGATGGAAGCGGCGGGGACGCAGAAGATGGTGATGGTGGAGCCGGAGATGCTCACGCCGCTGAGTTTTCCGATCTGGGCGGAGAATCTGCGGGCAACAACGCTCAGCAGCGAGAAATGGGCGGACATGGTGCGGAAGATGGTGGTGGAGCTTGAACATGCCAGCGACGAAGAGACACGAGGACAGGGAGCGGGGAAGCGACGGGGACGCGCTGCGCGCGGGGGAAGTTGCAAGCGGATGCCACGTTGAGTGGTGCGGGGAGGAGTTCGTGCTGCTGGCCGATCGGGCGATGTGGTGGGCGCGGACGCGGACGATCAGCGTGGCGGATGTACACCTGGGAAAAGCGGCGGCATTCCGGAGCGGGGGCGTGCCAGTGCCGGAAGCGGCGACCGGTGCGGATTTGCAGCGGCTCAGCGGGTTGGTGAAGCGATACGGGGCGCGGCGGGTGGTGATTCTCGGAGATTTGCTGCACGCGCGATCGGGGCGGGTGGATGTGACAATGGATGCGTTCGGGGCGTGGCGGGCAGCGCACCACGATGTTGACGTGCTGCTGGTGCGCGGGAATCACGATCGGAGCGCGGGCGACCCGCCGGTGGAGTGGAACGTGCGGGTGGTGGATGAGCCGCACGCGGAGGAGGGAGATGGGCGGATCGTGCTGGCGCATGATCCGGAGGTGGATACGTCGCGCATCGGGGAGGAACGCGGGATGCTGTGCGGGCACATCCATCCGGGCGTGACGATGTTCGGGGCGGCGCGGACCCTGCGAGCCAAGTGCTTCTGGTTGCGCAAGAGTGTTGGGGTGCTACCGGCGTTCGGATCGTTCACGGGGGGAAAAGCAATCCGACCCGCGAGCGGCGATCGTGTGTTCGCCGTAGGGCCGGACGGGGTGCAAGAGGTTGGGATGGTGCCGCGCGCGACCGCGTGAGGCGGGAGCGGCAGAGTCGTGCGGAATCAGGGGGGAAAGCGGGCGAAGGGATTCGAACCCTCAACATTCAGTTTGGAAAACTGATACTCTACCATTGAGTTACGCCCGCGCTGCCGGAAGGTTACGCGGGTGCGGGCGCGGGTTCAATGGAGCAGTTCGGCTACTTGTGGGAAGCGGAAAACAGAACGCGGGGGGGGCGAGGATCGCGATGGACGCGGAGGGGAAACGGCGGATGGAAGGATGTTGCAGATGCGGATTTCCAAGCGCGGGGACAATGGCGGGGTTGAGTTGTTTCGGCGGCGGCGGTGGACGCTCCGGCGTGTTGGGATGTGGGCGGGATGTCTGTTGATCGGGGCGGCGATCGCGGGGGAGTTGGGCGCGCGGTACATCGTGGGGCTGGGTGATCCGCCGCTGTTTGTGCTGGACCCGGAGATTGAGTATCTGCTGAGGCCGGACCAGAAGTGCCGACGGTTCGGGCATGACTACATTGTGAACTCGCACTCGATGCGGAGCGATGAGTTTGTGACTGTCAAGCCGAAGGGGCAGCTTCGCGTGATGGTGATCGGCGACAGCGTGGTGAACGGGGGCGGGAAGATCGATCAGTCCGAGCTCGCGACGACGCTGCTGCAACGCGGCTTGGCAGCGTCGCTGAAGCGGGATGTTGGGGGGGGAGGGGTGGTGGTGGGGAACATCAGCGCGTCGAGCTGGGGGCCGCCCAATCAGCTCGCGTTCGTGAAGAAGTACGGGCTGTTTGACGCGGATGTGCTGGTGATCGTCAGCAACAGCGACGACTGGGACGATGTGCCGGGACTGGAATATGTCGGCAGCGCGTGGCCGCGCGAGAAGCCGTGGTGCGCGTTGCAGGAACTCATCGGGGTGTACGGGTGGAGGGCGGTGTGCAAGGCGATCGGCCGCGCGCCGGAGCCGCCGCCGCCGACCAGAACCGCGACACATGAGCAGGACATCGAGCGATGCCGCGTCGCGTACGGTGAGTTGATCGCGCTGGCGCAGCAGCTGGGCGCGAAGGTGGCGGTGGTGCAGTGGTTGAAGAAATCAGAACTGGCGGCCAAGCCGCAACCGGGATACGACGCGATCCTCTCATGGGCCAAGCGGGCGAACGTGCCAGCACTCCGCGTGGGCACCGGAGCCGGTCTTGCGGTGGGGGAGGGGGTGGGGGTGGGTGGTCCCTTCCAATCCGGCGATGACGTTCATCCCAGCGCGTCCGGGCACGAGATGCTGGCGAAGCTGCTGGAGACCGCTGTCCAGCAGGCGGTTGGTTCGCAGAATGATTCAAGCACGCCCGCAGGGACGAAGCCGCCGGAGAAGTAGCCCGTGCTCGCCAGACGTGCCCGATGTGCCCACCTTCGCGCGAAGTGTCCGGAGTGCGGGGCTACCGCGCCACGATCTTGACCCATCCCCTCCGCTTCCTCCTCCGTGACATCTCCGTGTGCTCCGTGTGCTCCGTGTTTCAATCTTCGGAGTGTGAAACACGGAGACCACTGTGACCACGGAGGGAGCACGGAGAAAGGCGGGGGAACTGATTGAGTAGAATGAGGGAATGAAGCCGCACCCGAGAATCCGCAAGACGATCAAGTGGGGCGGCGCGGTGGTGACGGTGCTGCTGGTGGTGGTGTGGATTGGGAGCGGGTGGATGCACGTGATTTGGATGGGCGAAAGTCGCGGGCTGGTGTCGCTCGGCAATGGTCAAGTACGTTTGGGTGAGTTT
>JAYVRG010000034.1:0-207914 GCA_043776515.1 Phycisphaerales bacterium | reverse complement strand
CCCGTGCCGTCGGTCTTGTAGGTGCGGTGGCCCTTCCACATTCCCGGCGCGGCCCCACCATCGCGCCGCAGCGTGTCGGTCGTCGCGCGCAGCAACTGACGGCAGACCCCCACCGGCAGGCGCTGCCGCGCCTTGCAATACGCCGACCCCACGAAGGCGCCGCCGCACAGACGCACCAGATGCGCGATCGCGGTGTTGCCGTGCGCGATCTGCATCGCGAAGGCTTCCAGCGTGGCCACCGGGCCGAGCGTTCGATCCCGCCAATCGTGCCCGACCTCCTCGCACGCCGCGGTGACCAGCGCGGGATCGATCAACAAAGACGGATCATCCTTGATCCGCAACGCGGCATCGACAATACTGGCCATCCTTGGCCTCCTGGGGTGTGCGTGACTTCAGCAGCACAATCATCCCAGGGGGTCTTGGTTCGCGCCCCTCAGACACCGAACAAATCTGCGCGCGGGCTTAAGTGAATGGCATTCCTGCTTTGAGAGGTCAGTGTCTTGGATGTTTGTTGCAACATGCACTGACCCGCTCAGAGCAGCGGGTCAGTGGCACTCCCAGTACATGGGCTGGAAAGCCCATGCCACGAAAACAAAGAACATGGGCCGGAGGCCCATGCCACGCAACAATCATGTATGGACCCGGATGACGATGTCTGTCTGTGCTTCCACGTCTCGCTGCGAAAAGTGCGGTCGTATCTGAAACGCGCGAACCCGCCGGTGGCGTCGCTCATCAGCGAGTGCCTCGGCGCGGGAACAGGGTGCCAGTGGTGCGTGCCGTTCCTGAAGCATCTGCATGAGACGCACACGAAGGGCGAGGAGCCGGACCTGCGCATCTCGCCGGAGAAATACGTGCAGGCGCGGCTGAGCTTCCACAAGAGCGGCGAGCGCGATCAGGCGGTGGTTCAGGAAGGGACAACAATCAGCACGCCCCCATGCCCGCGATCCAGTAGTTTGGATCACCTCGACCCGGAGCCATGACCACTCGTCGTTCAGCGAGTTCGACGCTTCGTCACTTCGTCACTCGATCACTCCGTCACTTCTTCGTCAGGCATCAAGTTCGCGGAGCGAAAGCCCGTACTCCACAAGCTTGTCCTTCACTTCGGTGAGCGAGGTCGCGCCGAAGTTTTTGACACCCATCAGCTCGGCCTCGGTGTGGGCCACCAGATCGCCGAGAGACTGGATATTCAGCAGTTGCAGCGCCTTGCGGGCGCGGACGGAGAGCGACAGGTCCGCGACGCTCTTGGCCAGCACGGCCTCGTTGCCGGAGCCCTTGAGCTGATCCATGAGCCGGCGGCGGGCGGCGCGGTGCGCATCCTCCACGCCCTGACCCAGACGCATGCCCTTGCTGGCGAGCATCTGCTTGATCTCCACCAGCGAGCTCTCGCCGAAGTTCTTGTACGCCAGCAACTCGGCCTCGGTGGTGCGGAGCAGGTCGCCGAGGGAGCGGATGTTCATCTTCTTCAAGCAAGTACGGGCGCGAACGGAAAGCTCGAAGTCCGTGACGGGCACATCGAGAATGGCGTTGCGCTTGAGACGGTCCTTGTCCTGCTCGTCGTCAACGTGCATGTCCTTGGACGCCAGGATGTCCTTCATATACAGCTTGGCACGCGGGTGGTTGGGGTTGGTCTCAAGGATCTGCTTGAGGGCCCGCTCGGCGCGATGGATGTCGCCGCGGTCTTCCAGAAGAACCGAGAGATTGATGAGCGCGTTGATCGGCGCCGGCGGGTTCTCGCAGGCCCGCTCGTACATGGTGATGGCTTCGTCTTCCTCGCCGATCAGGTCGAGGAGGTAGCCCAGGCGGAAGAAGACCTGCGAGCTGTTCGGGTCGGCCGCGGCGGCCTTGCGATACTCGGCCACAGCCCCGGCCTTGTCGCCGTGGTTGTAGAGCTCCTCGCCCCGACGGGCGTGCTCAGAGGCCTGCTTTGCGTTGCGCTGGGTTTCGCCCGCGCCGATGACCATGTCCAGAGCGCTGCTCATCGCGTTCTCCGTGGGATTCGTGTGGATAAAGGGAGGAAGGATAGGCGTGAAGCGGGCGAGAGAGGGGGCACCGGAAGAAGGGGGAGGAGGAGGGGTGGGGGACCGAACGGGTACCGGGCGGATGGCGAGTTTTGCCGTCGGGGATCAACGGGGCTGGGATCGACCTCACCAGATACGTTCCACCCCATACGCGTCGAGAGCCGAATCGGCACTCACGATGGGAATCTGCTCGACCAGAGCTTGCCCGATGAGGAGGCGGTCGAAGGGGTCGCGATGGTGCGGGGGAAGGGTGCCGACCCGGTTGAGGTGTTCCTCAGAAATCTGGAACAGCTCGAAACCATTGGCTCGCAACTGGGGCCAGATGAACTTCTCAAAGGGCTGACCCAGCGTGATCTTGCCCAGAGAACATTTGATCGCAAGCTCCCAGCACGAGGCGACACTGACAAGCAGCTCGTTTTCGCCTGACTTGATGAATGTCAGCGGGACTTTCCCCAAGCGTGCATCATCCAACAGGTACCAAATAAGCGCGTGCGTATCAAGGAGCGCTTTCACTCCATGTACTCCCGCATGTCTTCCAGCGGCTCATCAAAGTCGGGCGAGACCCATAGAATCACATCTTTCCCCGATCCAGGAACGCGATCCGGGCGCTTGGACGGCTTGGCCGGCTCCGGCGTGAGCCGCGCAATCGGCAACCCATCGCGCATCAGGATCATCTCCTCACCGGAGACGACCTGATCGAGAATCTTGGCCATGTCCCGATGAAACTGTTCGACGGGAATCTTCATGTCGTAAGTATATGAGGGTGCCGGCCCGAGCGCTGTCAACCTCCCGTCGTTCCCTCCAGCACCTTCATCCCCCGCCACGGCCCGCGTGTGAAACGCAGGAAGATGGCGATCGAGAGCAGGATGATGTATGCCGCGGCCGCCATCCACGGGCCGATAGATTGCAGGCCCGGTGCCAGATACACCATCGACCACCCGCCGCCGACGATGACCGTCCAGGAGAGGATGATCGTGGCGACGCCGGGCCAGCGGGTGTCTCCCGCGCCGCGCAGCGCGCCGATAAGGGACATGGCAAAGCCATCAAAGAACTGAAACGCGGCGGTGGCCAGCAGGAAACCCGCGCCGATGCTCATGATCTGCTTCGCATCATGCTCGGGGGTATTGGACTCGATAAACAGCGCGATCATTTGATGTCGAAAGACCACGAACATGATCGCGCAGAAGCTCATCCAAGCCACCGCGAGCCGAAGCCCGAGCCACGCCCGGCGCTCCGCCAAGTCCGGCCGCCCCATGCCCATGCACTTGCCCACCGAACTGGTGATCGCAACCGAGATGCCGTATGAGGGCATGAACGAGATCGCCATCCATTGATGGGTGATCCATCCGGCGGTCGAATGGCTGGTGCCGAAGTGGCCGACCTGGAAGACCATGAACATCCCCCAGCAGATCATCTCGTTGCCGAGCATCGCGCCCGTAGCCCAACCAACGCTGAGGAGTTCGCGGATTTTGGCCAGGTCCGGACGCCACGATCCTCGGGTGTTGTACAGACGATTGAACTTCGGCGACAAAAACACCGCGAGCGGAATGGCGGCCTCAACCACGGTGCCAAACAGCGTGGCGATGGCCGAGCCCTTCACACCCATCGCGGGCAGGCCGATGGAGTGCGAGAGGTGCGCGCTGAGCGCGAACCAAGCATCAATGAACCCGATGCCCGTGCTCGCCGGCGACTTCGGCCCGTACACAAAGAACGTGTTGAGCACGAGATTCGCGATGTTGCCGAGCACCGAGGCGATCAGAATCACCCCCGGCTTGTGCATGCCGTAGAAAAACTGCTGCACGGCGCGGGCCAGCAGCGTGATGATCGCGCCGTACAGCAGCACTTGCGCGTATTCCGCGGCCATGCGATCACGCCACACCACCGTGGCGAGCGCGGCCGCGTCCGTCTCGCCCGCCCGCGACCAGGAGAAAATCGTCGGCAACGCAAGCCCAAACGGGATCAGCACCAGCAGCCAGTACGCCAGCCCCGCCCAGCACCCGGCCCAGCAATACGCCGGGCTTTTCTCCGGACTCTTGGCACCCAAGTGCTGGGACACAAACGTGTTGATGATCGTCAGCGTGCCCATCGCCACCGAGATGGCGATCCACGAGAGAAACCCGCCGTTCCCCTGCGCCCCGACATACACCGGCTCCGGCCCGATCCGCGAAACCATCAACTTATCCACGAACTGCATCGCCGTGTACGAGGTCATCGTCGCCACCACCGGCGCGGCGATGGCCAGCAGCTCCACAAGCGGGGAACGCTGCGCATCCAGAGCGGAAGTTGGAGTGACGGATTCGGACATACGAGGGGCGAAAGGGTAGAGCGTGCGCGCCGGGGCTTGTGGACCTGGCACGCACGAACTTCGCTCACAAACACGATCTTCGCAAGTGGTGCCGCGATCATGTCCTCAGCCCAACGGGCTGACATGAAGTAGCCGTGGGCAGAGCACCGATCGCCGCAGGCGATCCAGCGCCGCCCACGGAACACGCACGATGGAAGACTTCGCCGAGCCCGAAGGGCTCGCACACACCTCACGAAACCGGCGGCGTGCCACACTCCGGACACATCGCACCATCGCGAAGCCCTAAACGGTCATACCCGCACTTGACGCACAATCCGCGCCGTCGATACCGATCTCGCCACCACGCCCGCCATGACACCCCGGAGAGAGCCGCGGCCAAAGAAGCGATGATCCACGAAGGAACACTGATGGACGGCAATCTTCTTCCATTTGTCGCCGGACTCTGAGAACTCCAATCGCCGAAATACGCGGACGGCAACCACGGCCAGCGCCATTGACTTTTCTCGAATGCCGACATCCTGTTGAACTCCGGCGCTCGAAACCAGCGGTCGCTCGGGAGGTTTCCGAATCCTGAATCCCACCCAACCGCGCAGTCGCGACCTCCCACATGATAAACCAAGGATCCGACAGTTCCGACCGACCACCAATACCCCACGATGCCCACTGCGATGAAATCGACCAAGAAAAGCAGCGCAACAATCCCGCAGCCCCACCGGGCCAGCCAGTTCAATCGGGGATGTCGGACGTGAGTTTGAGCCATAGGCCGATTCGCTAAAATGAGATCGGCGCTCAAACCATCATCCCACGCCGAGAGCTTTTCGCACCACGGCAAGGTCCACCCGCAACCCCGGCACACTCGCGCACTCCACCACGCCCGACTCGACTCCCGCCTCCAGCATCTTCAGGCCAGAGCGACGCCAGACGCGCGCGCTCACATCGCGCGGCTCGACCACCCAATACTCGCCAACGCCGAATCGGTCGTAGTCGTCGCGCTTGGTGATGTAGTCCATCGGCTCCGAACCGGGAGACAACGCCTCAACGACGAGGTCCGGCGGCACCGTGAATCGGTCCGGAAGCGTCGGCATCCGATCATGCCCGTACACGACAAAGTCCGGGCGATACACCCTGTTGTTCGACAGGCGGATGTCCACCTCTGGAACCACCTGCACACCACCGATTTGATCGGCGATGATCTGGAAATGATGGGCAATGAGGAACGCCACTCTTTGATGGCGCGGCGTCGGGCTCGGCGACATAATCACCACTCCATCGATGAGTTCGTATCGCTCCGCGGTTTCTCCGAGCGCAAGATATTCGTCGGCGGTCATGCGAAGACCGGCGTAGCCGAACTCTGCGGGGAATCTGGGTGCCGCGCTCATGCTGTAAGTATACGCAACCTGGGCGAAATGCCCGCCGTTATCGGCCCGTTGCGTGGTTGTGCATTCGGCCTGCCATCCCAATCGCCAGCTCAATCGACGCCCGCATCGACGCCGCGCTCGCGACGTTCTTCCCCGCGATGTCGAACGCCGTGCCGTGGGCCGGGCTGGTTCGGATGGTCGGCAGGCCGACCGTCACGTTCACCGTCTCTTCGCGATCGACCAGTTTGACTGGGATCAATCCTTGATCGTGATACATGGCGACGACGCAGTCGTACAGACCCTTCCCCACCGGCGGCGCGGCGGCCGCGCTGAAGACCGTATCTCCCGGCAGCGGCCCGTGCGCATCAATCCCCTTCGCCCGCGCCCGGGCAACGGCGGGGGCGATGATGCGATCATCCTCGCTGCCGAGAATGCCGCCCTCGCCGGCGTGGGGGTTGAGGCCGCAGACGGCGATGCGTGGGGGGCGGATTGTTGTGGGTGCTTGGGAAGTTGCTCGGGGCGGGACGCCCCGGCTCACCGATGCTCCTTCACGCGCCAGCTCGATCGCCTCCAGCACGCGCTCGATGGTCAGCATCCCCCCCACTCGCATCAGCGGCACATGAATCGTCGCCAGCATGACGCGCAGGTGCGGGCCGACGAAGAGCATGCCGCTGCGCGGCGCGTTGAAGCGCTCCGCGAGCAGTTCCGTGTGCCCCGGCCACTTGGTGTGTCCCGCCAGGTTCCAACTCGTCTTGGAGATCGGCGCGGTGACGATCGCATCCGCGTGGGCGGCATCATTCGGCGGGCACTGCGCATCCCGGATCGCGTCTTCCACCCAGCGAAAGCTCAACTCGCCGGCACGGGCTGAGGGCTGATGTGGCGCGAGCGTTTCTTCGGGCTTCGCGTGCGCGTCGATCAGCACGACATTTGCGCCATCGCTTCGCCCCGTGTCTGCCGCGCCTTCTGCGCTCCAGAACGGCTTGATCCCCGCCGCGCGGGCCGCCGCCAGCATCGCCGCCACCGACCCGTGGACCCGATAACTCGCGGCCCGGCGCAGCCCCTCATCCACGAGCGCCTTGCAGATGATCTCCGCGCCAATCCCGCCGGGATCGCCCATAGATATAGATACGCGCGGGCGGAAAGCGGCCCCGAGTGCGTCCGAACGTGTTGTTCCTATGTGGGCGGCCACCCGACCAGTGTAGGGAAGTCGCCCGCCGAGATCGAAAAAACCGCCGCGGAGGGGCAGGAATGCCCATCCAACGCCCGCAATCGGCCGATCTATAGGACGCACGCACGCCCCATACCTTCCATTACCCGCTTCCACAAACACACACCCGAACACTCCGTCGCGCGGCCCGTACACAAGCATCCGGAGAACGACCGTCCATGACACCCACTTCCAGCACACCTCAGCACAACTCATTCGGCTCGCAGAAGTCGCTCCGCTACCTGGGCAACGCGATCGCGCTGGCGGCGTTCACTTGCCTGCTCGCGTACGGCTGCGAGAAGTCGCGCGAGCAGAACGCGCCCGCAACGCCCGCGCCCGCCAAATCGCCCGCCGCGAAACAGCCCGCTGGTACTCCGGTCGCAACCAAGCAGCCCGCGCCAGCGGAAACACCCAAGCCCACCGCGCCTGCAACTTCTGTGAAAGAACCTCCGACCACCGAGCCGCTCTCCTCCGATCCGCCCGCGACCCTTGTGCCCGCCAAGCCCGGCGAGATCGACGCGAACAAACCGACCGAACCCGCCACGCCGGAAGTCCCCAAGCCCAAGCCGATCCCGCACGATGAACTCCCGAAGGACATCAAACCGCTGGGCGAGTTCACCACACCCACAAGCGTTATCGTGCAGGACATCAAGAAGGGCGAAGGGTTCCCGACACTGCCCAAGGCGGTCGTCACCATGCACTTCGTGCTGCGCGTGCAAGATGGCTGGAAGAAGATTCAGTCCACCTGGGAAGATGGCGCGCCGGAGACGTATCAACTCGACGAGATCGTTCTCGGTATGGCCGACGGCGTCATCGGCATGGCACCGGGCGCGACACGACGCATCATCGTCCCGCCCGCGCGCGGCTTCGGCGACAAAGGCGTGAAGGACAAGAAGGGCGAGTTCGTGATTCCCCCCGGCGCGACGCTGGTGTATGACATCGACCTGATCTCCAACAAACAGAAGATCGTCGAGAAACCCAAGGCAGTCCCGGTGATTCCGAAGTTTGACGCGGGACGCAAGGACGAGAGCGGGAAGTAATCTGTCTCTTCAGTGCGCCGCGGCATGGCGCGTCAACCGCTCACTGATCCGCTCCACAATCCGGCGCGCCAGCTCATCATCCTGCCGGATCGCCACGCTGTATAGCCCCATGCCGCGCTCGTCCAGTTGCGGGTCGTGCGTGTACGAACTGTCCAGCACGGCCTGCGGGTTCAGCCGCCAACCGGGTTGATGCAGGCGATACATCGTGACCGCCACGCGGGCGTCGATGGCGCGCTGCTCGGTGCGCAGATCACGAATCTCCGCGCTCCCCGGCTCGGTGCCCACGGCCGCGAACTCGATCCGCACCACCCGCCGGTGCTTCTGCACAGCATCTTCCAGCCGATCACCCACGCCCGACTGCTCCCGATCCCACGGCGTCGCGATCCCGCCGGAACCCTTCGGCTGCGTCGTAATCACCCCAAGCTGGCCATCCACGCGATCCAGAATGAAACCAAGATCGCGGAGCACATCGCGCGACTGATCGAACGCCGTTGCAAACTGTCCGGCGTCGATGTGCAGCGTCGCGGGCGTTCCGGTTGATGTCGCGGCATCAGTTGTCGATGCGCTCGCCGCGTCTTCCGCCGCCGCGCCGCCATTCTTCGCGCAGCCACCCGCACCCACGCACGCGAGGCCCGCCACTACCACCATGAACATGTACCGCTTTGTCTTCATCGGCCTGAGCATACCGACTTTCACGCCGTCTGGCCCGGGGACCGGATCGGACGCACATGGATCTGCGGCTGGTGCCCAGCCGCGGGCTCCGGCTTTTCCGCCGTGGGGGACATCATCTCGCTGTAGCCAAGCGCCCGGGCCACCAGCTGGCCGCGGCTGGATGCGCCGAGCTTGCGGTGCAGACTCTTGACATGGTCGTGGACGGTGTGCGGGCTGCGCCCGAGTTCCTCGGCGATCTCGCGGACGCTCTTGCCCAGCAGCAGGTGTTGCAGAATCATCTGCTCGCGGGTGGTCAGCCACGCCGCGGCCTCGCTCGGATCGGTGCCGATTGCCATGATCGCCCGGCGCGCCAGCAGCGGCAGCACCGCTTCCAACGCGGCCGCCTCCGCTTCGCCCAGGGGCACATTGGAACTGGCCATCTCGATCGTCAGCACGCGCCCCGCCGGGCCGATGGACGCCGCGCCGATCAGCAGCCCTTGCAGCCGATACGCGCTCCAGCGCCGCACCACCGCGTTGCCGGTTTCCAGAATGTTCACCCCAAACTTGTCCGCCGTGCCGGCACGAATCGTGCCCGGCGGCAGGTTGCCCGGAGACCAGTACAGGTCCTTCGCCTGCGCCAGATTCGTCCGGACCTGCGCCAGATTGGCGTCGTTCGGGTCAATGCTGATCGCACTCGGCGCGGCATAGGCCCGGCCCACATTCGTCACGACATCCGCGACGTACACCCCGGCCACGCCCGTCGCCTCCTGCCGGATGATCGAGCCGCGCTCGTCGATCTGCCCGATCATGGTGATCGCGACCGCGGGCTGGGCGATCGGAAGGAGTGCCGCCGCCGCGCGGTCGCACCAATCCTGCGTCGCCACCGCGGGCAGGGCACAGATGTTCTCAGCAACCTTGACGACCGCCCGAAGGGCGTGCGTGCCGCTGCTTGCCATGCTGGTCATGATCGAGGATCCTCCTTGAGCCGTTCGTCGCGGAAAGGCCGTATCTTTTGAGCATTCGAGTGGCTGCTACTGGCCAATGACACCCGCCGGATGCGAGCGCGAACACAAGGGTCGTACCAGACAGAGTAGGCACCGGAACTGGTGGGCGTCTGCACCGCCAAGTCCGGGTGGTGAGTTTCCCTGTCAAACATTGACACCTGCATCATCTCGTCTCAATTGGCGGTTGCTCGGCCCCAGAGCAGCAACCGCTTCAAGGGGATTGGTCGGTACTTCCCGTACAGAACCTTGAATAAGGGATGTGAAACTTAGAGGAGATCACCCTCTGAACTGGGGGTTCCATTGATCGGAAGTCCCGACGATTTCAGCACTTGGACGCTATTCTTCGCCCCCTGAGATGAGTGGGCGCGGCCTGCTCTAACCGCCACCATTTTGAGCCGCACACTCATGCCGGACAACGCCAAGGTCGTGATCATCGGAGCTGGCCCGACGGGGCTTGGGTGCGCGTACCGGCTGAAGGAACTTGGCTACACAAACTTCAAGCTCTTTGAGCGCCATCCGTACATCGGCGGGCTGGCGCACTCGTTCGTTGATCCGCAGGGCTTCACCTGGGACATCGGCGGGCATGTGATGTTCAGCCACTACACCTACTACGACCAGTGCTTCGAGAAACTGATGGGAAGCGACTTCACGCTCAACAACCGTGAGTCGTGGGTGCGGATGTACGACACCTGGGTGCCGTATCCCTTTCAGAACAACATCCGCTATCTGCCCAAGCAGGCGGCGTATGAGTGCATGGCGGGACTGATCCGGGCGCAGAGCGGCAAGGGCGCGATCGCGTCGCCCGCCGCGGCACGCAACTTCGGCGAGTTCATCGACGCCGTCTTCGGCGAGGGAATCGCCAAGCACTTCATGCGTCCGTACAACTTCAAGGTCTGGGCCCATCCGCCGGAGATGATGAACAAGACCTGGATCGGCGAGCGCGTGGCGATGATCGACATCGAGCGCGCGCTGAAGAACATCATGCTCGGGTCCGACGACTTCGGCTGGGGACCGAACAACCAGTTCAAGTTCCCGCTCAAGGGCGGAACAGGAGAGTTCTACAAGCGGTTTGAGCGGGTGCTTGGATACGCAAAGAGCCCCGAGCGCAAGCTCGGGAACGAGGACCGCGAGAGACACAATGACAAGGTGACAAGTGACGAGGTGACAAGGGGACCGAAGGAGGAGGAGGGGCATATCCACCTGAACAAGACCGTCAAGACGATCGACGTGGACCGGAAGGTGATCGAGTTCACCGACGGTTCGCGCGAGACGTACGACGTGCTGGTGAGCGCGATGCCGGTGGATGTGCTGTGCGGCACGGTGCTGAAGGAAGGGATCAAGGGATCGGGGGAACAAGGGATCAAGGAGAATGGATCGATCACTCAATCCCAGCATACCTCGGTCCCTCTCTCCCACATCGCCAATACCGCGGCAAAGCTGAAACACTCCTCCGGCTATATGGTCGGCATCGGTCTCAAGAGCCGCACGCCGGGCGGCGGAACACCCGACACCAAGAGCTGGATGTACTTCCCCGAGGAGAACTGCCCGTTCTACCGCGTGACGTATCTCTCCAACTACTCGCCGCACATGACGCCAGACAAAGACAACTACTACTCGCTGCTCTGCGAGGTGAGCGAGAGCGCGTTCAAGCCGACCCCGGGCCGCGAGGGGATCGAGAGCGACGCCGTCATCGAAGAGTGCATCACCGGGCTGGAGAACGCCGGGCTGCTGGAGAAGGGCGAGCGGGCGAACATCGTCAGCCGCTGGTGCTACTACGCGGATTACTCGTACCCGACGCCGACGGTGGAGCGCGACGAGATTCTGGCCGAGGTGATCCCCTGGCTGGAGGAACGCGACATCTACAGCCGCGGCCGGTTCGGAATGTGGAAGTATGAGGTCTCCAACACCGACCACACGCTGATGCAGGGCGTGGAACTCGCCAACATGCTCCTGCTGGGCGAGCCCGAGACGACGATTGGCATGACGTATAACGTCACCAACGACGGGCGCAACGCGGCGACGCACGAGCGCAGCACGCACGCGGGGAGCGGGGAGAAGAAGCTGGCAGCGAACGGTGCGACCAAGAGCCGCGCGGCGACCGTCGGCTCCACGAGCAGTGATTCAAGCTTCGAGATCGTCGTCCGCACGCGGGCTCTGCAGCGTGTCGGGGATATTGACGAGGTTCACACGTCCGAGGAAGAACTCGGCGTGACACAGCTGCGGTAACGAACAGAGGCCCGGGCGCGAGCCCGTGCATTTCCTGCTCGCACATCATTCTGCCCGGGCTTGCGCCCGGGCCTCTGTTCAGCCGATGAGTTCATCATCCGGCAGCGGCGGCGGCTCGTGCGTGCTGATCGACGCTGAGAGCGCGGCGTCGGCAAAGCCCCACGCATTTCAGATCGCGCTGAACGGGATCGTCTGGGCGTACGGAATGCTGTCGATGTGCAGCATCTTCTTCCCCGCTTCCAACGTCACCATCCGCGTTCGCAGGTCGATTGGCCGGACGCTGATGATCCGGCACCCCAGCAGCGCACACTCCATGATGTCGATGCGTCCCGGCACCACGCGGAGATGCGTCGGAAACGCCGCCCTTCCGATGAGCACCCCCCGCCGATGCCCGCCACAAACAGGGTCAACTGCGCGGTGATCCGGTGCATGAACGTCCATTCCACTTACGCCCGGTTGTGACCAACCGGTATTTTTTCCGTGTGTTCCTGAGATTCATGGCCGAGTTGTGTCCTGCGTTGCGCTCTACGAGGTGATCTCCCTATTCCTCTAGCAAGGAGCTCCACATGTTCACGCTGATCGCAGTTCTCAGAAAGACACTGGCGGTTCGGATGTTGGTTGGTATTCTCGGGCTGCTCCTGATGGGACCCACCGCATTGGCCCAGACCGGCGCGTGCTGCATCGGCACCACCTGCACGCTCCGCACGCTCTCGTTCTGCACTTCATCCGGCGGCGAGTTCTTCGGCGGGGTCTGCTCGCCCAACCCGTGCGCTGTCTCCGGCCGGTGCTGCAGCCTGGGCAACTGCACCTTTGTCGCCGATTCCAACTGCTCGGGCGTGTGGACTCAGGGCGGCTCGTGCTTTCCGAATCCGTGCCCGCCACCGAACGGGGCGTGCTGCCTGGCGGGCGGCTGCACGTTGACGACGCAGGCGAACTGCACCGGGGGCGCGACCTGGACGATTAGCGCGTTCTGCTGGCCGAACCCGTGCCCGCCCGCACCGTGCGGCATCGGCATCCCCAACCGGTTCGGCGGCGAGACCCGTGCGGCCGCGATCGTCTCGAATGGTGGCCTGTTGGTGGCGCGCGGCACCAACCTGGAGATCCTCGACCTGAGCAACGCGGCCGCGCCCGTCGCCTTCTTCCCGCCCCGACGCATCGGCCTGCCCGCGCTGGCCGTCAAGATCGCGTACACGCCGGGTTTCCAGCGGGCGTTCGTGCTGCTGGAAAACGGTGATGTCACGTTTGTCACGACCGCCGGCTCGCCGCTGGACATAACCCACCCGACGACCATCTCCGCGTTTGACGCGGTCGACATCGAGGCCAGCGGCGAAACGGTGTATGTGGCGAACCTGAGCGATACGAGCTTCTTCGGCACCCTTTCCACGTCGGTGGGCATCTGGCAGCGCGGCGCCAATGACCAGGCCGTCTTCGTGTCGCGGATTCATCCGTTTCTGCAGAACTACGAGATCCAGCGCGTGGTCCGGGTGGGAAACATCCTGTGGCTGGCGATGCACGAGCACAACTCATTCGTGCTCGGGATCGAGGGGTGGGACATCTCGAATCCCGCTTTACCGTCGCGCGTGACATCGAGCCTGAACTTCTCATCGCCGGGTTTCAACACCGACGTGCACGCGATCACGGCGATCGGGAACACGCTGTTCCTGGCCTCCCTGACCGACGACCCCAACGCCCTCCGATACGACTCCATCCGCGCAATCGACGTTTCCGTTCCCTCCGCGCCGGTCTGGCGCCCCGCAGTCAATCTGACCGACTTTGTGTACAGCATGGCGGCCAGCGGCACTCAACTGCGAATCGCGATGTTCGGGGTCGTGCAAACCTGGAATGCCGCCAACCCCGCGAGCCTGAGCCTGATGGGGACGTACTCCGATCCACAACTCGTCGTGAAGCAGATCGCGCCGGGCGCGGCGGCCATGGCAACGGATTACTGGGCGGCCGGGTCCAGGGGGCTGCTCACGATGAACGTCGCCAACCCCGCGTCGATGTCCGTGCGAACCACCGCGGCCATCGTGCCGGCGCACGCGAGCGCGGCGCGGCAATCCGGGACTTCCACGATCGTCATTGATTCATCGTCGAACACGCTCCGCGTCTTCGACTACTCGTTGCTGGAATCGCAGCAGCTTCGCGGCTCGGCCGCGCTGCCGGGGTTCAGCAGCCTGCTCGAGGTGCCCCGCGTCAACAACGGGACGCAGCAGATAGCGTGCGCCGCCGGGAACAGCATTTCCATCGTTGACGTCTCGACGCCCACCGCGCCGACACTGCGGACGACCATTCCGATATCAGCCCGCATGATCGCGGCCGCGGGAGACCGGTTGTACGCGTTCACGCACGCGCGCGAGCTGGTCGTCATCAGTATCGCCAGCCCCGCCTCACCCGTCGTGATGAGCACCACCACCTACGGCGGCACTGAGTCCGACTACAGCTCGATGGTCGCGTGGGAGACCGGCGGCGGCGCGACCCGCGCCGTCGCCCTGGGGACGCAGACCTTCGGCCTGTGGATCATCAACACCACCACCGGCGCATCGCCCCTGGTCTCTTCCATCTACAACCCCGCGCCGGTCTACCAGGTGCATGGGCTGGCCAAGGGTCCGAACAATCTGTATGTGAGCGCGAGCGAATCGGCGTTCGACAACAGCCTAGAGTCGCTGGATGTCTCCAACCTCGCCAGCCCGATCGTGCGCTACACCAGCTCATTTACGTCGGGCGCCGGCACGCAGGGCGTGTTCGGCGCTCTGAGCTACATCGCCAGCCCCGCGGGCAGGTTCCTGGTCGGCGTGCGTCCCGACCAGAGCGCGGACTTCTTCAAGAACGACATCGCGATCTTCGAGGCGCCGGCCTCGGGCAACGAGGGCGTCCTCTACCGGATCTTCACCCAGACGCTGCCCGACGCGCTCAACTTCATCGCGCCCTCGGCCGACGGCTCCCGGGCGATCATTCCGGCCAACTACGCGGGTTTGTATCAGGTCGCCATGCCGCAGACCTGGGCCCCCGGCTTCAGCAGCCCGCCCCCATTCACCGCTCGAACGGCTTGCCGCGGCGGCGTGATCACACTGTCTGTTTCTGCGTCGGCCAACCCCACCGCAATCACTCACCAGTGGTTCCGTTCCGACAGCCCGACCGTCGCGCTGATCAACGGAACAAGGCCGTGGGGATCGATCGTCGAGGGCGCCACCAGCCCGAACCTCACCATCACCAACATCCACAGCCAGGACTTGGCGGGCCGCTACTTTTGCGTGGCCACCAACTCGTGCGGATCGACGATCTCGAACTCCATCGGCTTGACCATGTGCGCCGCAGATTTCAACTGCTCGTCCGGCATCACCGTCCAGGACATCTTCGACTTCCTTGCGGCGTGGTTCAGCTCCAACCCCCTCGCGGATTTCAACGGCATCGGCGGCATCACCGTCCAGGACATCTTCGACTTTCTCGCCGCCTGGTTCGCGGGGTGCCTCTGACGTTCGTGCTGGACCACCGCCCCACGCCCAATCGCCGCTCTGGAGAATTCCCATGCCAAACTCAATCATCGCGAGTGTCCGGAGAATCTTGGTTGCGATCACCATCCTGGCCGCGACCATGCTGCCCGCGCGTGCATCGTCGGCCCAGACCGGCGCGTGCTGCGTCGGAACCTCGTGCACGATCCGAACCTTCTCGGCGTGCAACGCCGCGGGGGGCGACCCTGTCGGCGGATCGTGCTCGCCCAACCCCTGCGCTGTCGGCCGATGTTGCATCAACGGCACCTGCACCATCGACACGCACGCCAACTGCACGGGCACCTGGTCCACAGGCGGCTCCTGCTCGCCCAACCCGTGCGGCGCGCCGACCGGGGCGTGCTGCATCAACAACGCTTGCACCTCCACTACCCAGGCCGCGTGCTCGGGGGTGTGGAGCATCGGCGTCGCCTGCTCCGCCAACCCTTGCGCCACCGTGGGCGCCTGCTGCGACCTGACGCAGAGCGGCGGGGCGTGCCATCTGACTCAGCAGGCCGCCTGCACGGAAACCAACACCACCATTTTCGCCGGCGGGGGGACCACCTGCTCGCCCAACCCTTGCGTGGGCGCCTGCTGCAACAACGCCACCGCCGCGTGCGGCATCGTCACGAGCGTCGCGTGCGCTTCGAGCGGCGCATTCCAGGGCCGCCTGACGGTCTGCTCGCCCGACCCGTGCCCGGCGTTCGCTGGCGCCTGCTGTGATAGCTCGACGGGCGCGTGCCACGCTTCGCTTCCGAGCGGATGCCCCTTCATCACTGGAACATCCTTTTTTCTCGGCGTCGGCACCACCTGCACGCCTGCCCGTTGTTTGGCCACCTGTTGCACAGGGAACTTTGCGTGTGTCTTGACCCCTGTGCTCAACTGCGACACGAGAGGGTTCGCAGTTGCATATGGAGTGAGTTGCACACCGACTACTTGCGATAGGGTGGGTATCTGCTGCGTAAGCCAAGACGGGACCTGCTTCCTCACGAGCTCCGACAACTGTCCCGCACCGGGCGGGACGTTTCAGTTCATAAGCTCCGTCTGCACACCGGGGCGATGCGTCGGGCCTTGTTGTTTGGGTGCGGCGTGCGCAGTTCGCACCCTCGATGGCTGCCCAGGCAGGGAACTCGCCTCCTTTGGCGCCACTTGCAGCCCAGACCCCTGCCCGGGGCTCGTCGGCGCGTGCTGCCAATCCTCCGCCTGTTCGCTCGCAATCGAGTTCGCAGCCGGGGCCGGGGGCGGGTGCCACGACGCCGGCGGGCTGTTCATGGGCGTCGGCACGACCTGCTCGCCCAACGTGTGTATGGGCGCCTGCTGCAACGCGGCCTCGGGGTCGTGCGTTGTGGCCGATTCGGAAACGTGTGTCCAGAGCTTTCACGCGCACTATTTTGGAGCCGCCGCCTGCACTCCAAACCCATGCGTGGCGCTCCTCGGCGCGTGCTGCAGTGGCTCCACATGTCAACTCAGCATCGACTCATTTTGCACCGTGCAGATGAACCAGCACTTCGTCGGGATCGGCACCGTTTGCGCTCCCTGCAATCCGTGCAACCAGTTCGACCTTATCGGGGCCTGTTGCCGCGGCACGGCTTGCACAACCGAACCACAGTCCTGCTGCTCCGGCGCGTACCAAGGCGTTGCCACGACCTGCGGCACATCCGGCAATCCCACCACCTGTTGTCCTGCCAACTTCAACGGCATCGGCGGGTTGACAGTCCAGGATATTTTCGATTTCCTGAACGCCTGGTTCGCGGGCAGCACGAGCGCCGACTTCAACCACGTCGGCTGGTTGACAGTCCAGGATATTTTCGATTTTCTGACCGCCTGGTTCGCGGCGTGCTCGTAGACGCGATTGGCAGCATCTTTCCTCGGAAAACAGGGCCGCTCGGCGCACCCGGTCCGATGATTCTGCATATCATTGACAGTCACGTTCTCGCCCCGCCCCCGCTCCCCGCGGCCCCGGTTCGAGACTCCCTTTCAGCCCAGTTGTCCCTTCGTCCGCGCGTGCGCCCCTCGCTCGCGCTCAGGATGCTGTAACCATGGCCGATTCCACAACTCCTCCCCCCGCCCCCGACCAGAACACCCCGAACTCCAACTACTCCGAGGACCAGATCAAGATCCTCGAGGGTCTGGAGGCCGTGCGGCTGCGCCCCGGCATGTACATCGGCGGCACGGACATCCGCGCGCTCCACCACCTCGTCTACGAAGTCGTGGACAACTCCATCGACGAGGCGATGGCCGGGTTCTCCGACACCGTCAGCGTGACCATCAACGCCGACGGCTCCTGCTGCGTGCTGGACAACGGGCGCGGCATCCCCGTTCAGCCCAAGAAGCACGAGAACCCCGCGTACGACGGCAAGCCCGCCGTCGAGATCGTGCTCACCGTGCTACACGCCGGCGGCAAGTTCGGTGAAGAGGGCTCCGCGTACAAAGTCTCTGGCGGCCTGCACGGCGTGGGCGTCTCGTGCGTCAACGCGCTGAGCGAGTGGCTGGATTGCGAGGTGTATCGCGAAGGCAAAATCTACTCGATCGGCTTCGAGCGCGGCCGGACCACCTCGCAGTTGCACGTCGTCGGAGAGATCAAGGGGGGAACCGGAGGCACCCCCAACCACGGCGACACGCACGCGGGCGGCTCCTTCAAGTCCGGCACCAAAGTCACCTTCATGCCCGACCACGAACTCTTCCCGGACACCACCTTTGACTACACCATTCTCGCCACCCGCCTGCGCGAACTCGCGTATCTGAACCCCGGCGTCATCATCCGCCTCCGCGATGAGCGCGTCGGCGCGGACGGGCGCATCAAGCAGGACACCTTCAAGGCGAGCATCGGCCTGACGGAGTACATCGACCACCTGATGACCGGCAAAACCCCCGTTTCCGCCGTCGTCCACGTCAAGAAGAAGGATGAGCCCGCGAACCTGTACTGCGAGGTCGCGATGCAGTACAACGACGGATACAGCGAGAACGTCCTCTCCTTCGCCAACAACATCAACAACAAGGACGGCGGCACGCACGCGCAGGGCTTCAAGGTCGCGCTCACACGCTCCATGAACGCATACGCCAAGAAGTCCGGCCTTCTCAAGGAGAAGGACCCCGCGCCTTCCGGCGAGGACCTGCGCGAAGGACTCATCGCGATCGTCTCCGTCAAGCTCCCCAGCCCGACGTTCAACAACCAGCCGAAGGAAAAGCTCCTCAATCCGGAGATCGAATCCTTCGTCTCGCAGGCCGTGGGCGAAGCGCTCGAAGCGTGGCTCTCGGAGAATCCGTCCGAAGCCAAACGCATCTGTCTGAAGGGCATGGTCGCCGCGCAGGCCCGCGAGGCCGCCCGCAAGGCCCGCGAGCTGACGCGCCGCAAGAGCGCGCTGGACTCCGGCTCCATGCCGCACAAGCTGCGGGATTGCAAGACCAAGGATGTAGACCGTTCCGAGATTTTCATCGTCGAGGGTGATTCGGCCGGTGGTTCCGCCACGCAGGGGCGCGATGTGGAAACCCAGGCAATCTTGCCGCTGAAGGGCAAAATCCTCAACGTGGAAAAAGCTCGGCTGGACAAAGTCCTCGGCTTCGAGGAAATCCGCACGCTGATCTCCGCCCTCAAGTGCGGCATCGGCGAGGAGTTCGACCTCGCCAAGCTCCGCTACGGGCGCATCGTCATCATGACCGACGCAGATGTGGACGGCTCGCACATCCGCACACTGCTGCTCACCTTCTTCTTCCGGCAGATGCCCGAGCTGATCCGGCGCGGCAAGATCTTCATCGCGCAGGCCCCGCTCTACCAACTCGCCTGGGGACACGGCAAGAGCAAGAAGATCGAGTACGTCGTCTCCAACGCGCGGCTGTTCGACATGCTCACCGAGGTCGGCCTGCAACGGGCCGCGCTGGTAGTGCGGGCCACCGACCCGAACGAGCATTCCACCGTGCTGATCGACGACAAGACGCGCCTGCCGACGGTCGCGCGGCGCATCGAGGGCGGCGAGTTGCAACGGCTCGTCCGCGTGCTGCGACGCCTGCACGAACTCGTCGAAGTCGCCGAGCGCCGCGGCGTGCGTTTCCCCGATCTGCTCTCCGCTCGCTCCGGCGACCCGAGCAAATCCGGCAAACTCCCAACGCACCGCCTCACCTGGACCGGCGGCGAGGCGTGGGCATGGAGCGAAACCCAGGCCCGCGCCATCGCAACCGCGAGCGGCCTGGCTGTTGAAGAAATGAGCGAAGAAGTTCCGGCAGATGCCGCGACTGTGGACGCGGCGGCCGCGCCCGTCGCGCCGGACGGCCCGGTCGTGCGCCGCAACGCCGCGCAACTGCGCGAGCTGCACGAGAACCGCGAACTCGAGCGTGTCTTCGAGCTGCTCACCAAGCAGGGCGTCTCCGTCACCGACTACGCGCTGGTGCAGGAAGAGTCCGTCAGCGGCGACAAACTGCCGACCAAGTACGCGTGGGAACTCAAAGCCCAGCAGGACGCGGGCGCACCCTCGGATGAACCGGCGGCCGATCTGTTGCCCGAAGCGGAAGAGGAGCGCGTGTCAAACGTCAAGGTCGCTTCCAACCAGAAGAGCATCGACGTGGCGAATGTGCCCGCGATTCTCGAAACGCTGCACGAGGTCGGCCGCCGCGGCCTGGAAATCAAGCGGTTCAAGGGTCTGGGCGAAATGGATGCCGAGCAACTCTGGGACACCACCATGGACGCCAGCCGGCGCACGTTGCTCCGCGTCTCCTGGGATGGCGCGCACGAGGCGGACACACTCTTCTCCATCCTGATGGGCGAAGAGGTCGAAGCCCGCCGGCGCTTCATCGAGGAGCACGCGTTGGAAGTGAAGAACCTGGACGTGTAACACACGCCCGGCATGAGGCCGCTTTGGGCCCAGTCCCGTGGATACGTGCGCCCCAGAACTGCTCCTGATCCGCGTTATCGGACAACCTGCCCGCGAGGGATACCACCGTCTCCCCCGGATGGCCACAGCGACCATCTCAGCGTGCCGATGACCCTCTGTTCGCGCACCGGGCGCGGGCAGAGGACGCCCACGCATGATGAAGAAACCAACCACCGGCGACAGCGTCCGTCGCGCCGCGCCCCCGCAGGCCCCGCGCACGGGGCGCACCAACACGCTGGGCATGAACAGCCAGCAACTCGACGCGATCTACGAGCAGCTCGATGCGCCCGGCACCAGCACCAGCCACAAGCGTCAGTCCTCGCGGCTGGAGTTTCGCCAGCCCAGCATCGGCGTGGACATCATCCAGCCCGGCGGCGGGCAGACGCACATCAACGTCGCGTGCCGCAATCTCTCGCGCACCGGCCTGGGGTTTCTGCACTCTTCATACGTCCACGTCGGCACGCGCGTGGTGCTGACGCTGGCGCACCAGACGGCCGCGCCGGTGCGAGTGTCCGCCAAGGTCATACGCTGCCGCCACGTCACCAAGACCGTTCACGATGTGGGCGTGATGTTCGATGAACCGATCAACGTCCGCGACTTCATGGCCCTGGACCCTTTGGATCAGGCGTTCACCTGCGAGGTCGTCGATCCGGCGCAGCTCAAGGGCACGCTGCTGATCGTGGCCGAGTACGAGATCGAGCAGTCCTGCGTGCGCTCCATGCTCGCGGACTCCTCGCTGGATTTCTTCTGCGTCTCCACCATCGCCGAAGCACTGGAAAAAGCCCGCAAGGGCGTCGGGCTGGTCATCTGCGACGATGCGTTTGAGGTCGGTTCAGGCGTGGAGTTCGTACACGCAGCTCGCAAGTCCGGCCTCCGTTGCCCGATCATTCTGATGTCCGCCGATACCAGCGAAGAGGCCCTGACCCGCATCCGCGGCGCGGCGGCCAACGCCTTTCTTGCCAAGCCGGTGCAACAGGATGTGCTCCTCCGCGCCGTGGCCGAGTTCCTGCTCGTCAGCGGCGAGAAGAACGAGACCGCTCACCCGCTCTCCAGCACGCTGGGCACCGAATCCCCAATGCTCGACCTCTCGGATTTGTACGTGGAAGACCTCGGCAAAGTCGCCGAGCAGCTCGACGCGATGGTGGCCAAGGGCGATCTCGCCGGCGTGCGCCGGAGCGTGATGCGCGTCGGTGGCCCCGCCGCGTCGCTCGGTTTCGCGCCCATCGCCAAGCTCGCCCAGCAGCTCATCGCCTCGCTGGATGCCACCAAGTCATTGCAACAGTCTGTGGTCGCTGTCAACACGTTTGTCGCTGTCTGCCGCGGCGCACGCAAAGCCACACGCCCGGTCGTCGCTCCGGCGGAGCTCGCCGCAGATGGTGCAGCACCCGCCGATACCGCGCCCGCGAAACCGGCTGATGGCAAGCCCCACGACAAGCAAGCGGCTGCGCACGCGGCACCCGCGCACGCAGCGCCGCATGACAAGCCGGCCGCGAAGGCCGGCGAGGTCAAGCCCGCCGCCGAGCACAAGGCCGCCGCGTAGCCCATACAATCTCGCGTGACGGTGCCCCTTTCCATTCTTGATGCTGATGCCAGCCCGCCGCCGCGTGCCGATGGCTCGCTGCTCATCTCCGAAACCTTCACCTCCATCCAGGGCGAGGGCAAACTCACCGGCGTGCCGAGCTGGTTCGCGCGCCTGAGCGGCTGCAACCTTCGCTGCGGCTGGTGCGACACGCCGTACGCGAGTTGGAAGCCCGAGGGCACGACACGCACCATCGACGACCTGCTGCGCGAGGCACGCGCGGCCGCGCAGCGCGGCGTGGGCCACGCCGTCCTCACCGGCGGCGAGCCGATGCTGTTCCGCGGGCTGTGCGAACTCTCGACGCGACTGGCCGCGCCGGTGAGCGAAGGCGGCGCGGGAATGCACATTTCCATCGAGACGGCGGGAACTGTGATCCCCACCGACGATCGCTGGCCGCTGACGTGTCATCTCATGTCGATCAGCCCGAAGCTCTCAACGTCCACGCCAAACGACGATCCGCGCGATACCGATGGAACCTGGGCCAAACGCCACGAGCAGCGGCGGCTCAACATCCCGGTGCTGCAATCGCTCATCGACGCGCACCCGCAGTTCCAACTCAAGTTCGTCGTGTGCGATCCATGCGATCTGGACGAGATCGAATCGCTTCTTGGTCAACTCCGCCGCTGGAACCCATCGGACGTGCTGCTGATGCCCGAGGGCGTAGCCCCCCCCACTCCCGCCGCGCGTGCGATGGTCGCCGATGCGTGCGTGCAACGCGGCTTCCGCTACTGTGCTCGACTGCATATTGAACTCTACGGCAACACGCGGGGCACCTGATGCTCTGAAGACCCGATTCGGAGAACCGGACCACCCTGATCACCCAAGCCCAGCCCAGCGCGCGAGCATCGGCCCGAACACCCCAAGCACTCCCGCGATCACCGCCACGCTCACCACATCCATCACCAGTCCGCAGCGGATCATGCGCCCGAGCCCGATCCGCCCGGTCGCGAACACGATCGCGTTCGGCGGCGTCGCCACCGGCATCATGAACCCCATGCTGCACGAGAGCGTCGCCATCATCAGCAGCTCCGTAGATGGAACGCCGAGCGACTTCGCCGCTAGATACAGGATGGGCATGAGCAACGTCGCCAGCGCGACGTTACTCGTCAGCTCGCCGATCAGCACGATGGCCAAACACAGCAGCGGCACCATCATCCAGTGCGGCAGGCCGCCGAGGGACTTCAGTCCGTTGCCCAGAATGATGTCCAGCCCGCTGGTGCTGATCGCCGCGGCCAGCGAGAGCCCGCCGCCGAACATCAGCAGCGTTCCCCACGGCAGCGTCTGGGCCTGTTCCCACGAGATCACCGGCTGTCGCGGCCCGCCGCGCTTCGCACGCACGATTGGCACAGCCAGTAGCAGCAGCGCGCCGCCGATGGCGATCGCCGCGTCGGTCAGCGTGTCCGCACGTTTCTCGCCGAACACATGCCGCAGGTTCAGCCCATCCACCAGCGGCTGCCGCAATACCCACATCGCCACCGCGAGCGAGAAGACCGCCAGCACCATGCGCTCCGCAACGCTCATGCCCCCGAGTTTGCGGAACTCATCGCGCACCATCGCGCGCCCGCCCGGAATGCCCTGTGCGCGAACGGGGAGCATCCATATCAATACGCCCCACGCCGCGGGAAGCATCAGCACCAGCACCGGCATCGCCACGATCATCCACTGCCCAAACCCGATGCGGACCGCTTGATCGCCCGGCAGCTTGGAGAGAAACCCCGTCATCGCCAGATTTGGCGGCGTGCCGATCGGCGTTCCCATCCCGCCGATGTTCGCCGCGTACGCAATCCCCAGCAGCATCGCCGCGGCGAAGTTGCGCACGCAGCGCGGGTCCCACCCGCCATCGCCACCCGGGCTGCTGCCGCGCGAGCGGGCATCCACCAGCGCCGCGATGCTCATCCCCAGCGGCAACATCATCATCGCGGTCGCCGTGTTCGAGACAAACATGCTAATGATCGCGGTGGCCAGCATCACCGCGCCCACCATCCGCCGCGGCGTCGTGCCGATCAGCAGCATCATCCCCAGCGCAAGCCGCCTGTGCAGCCCGCTCACCTCCAGCGCCTTGCCGATCACAAACCCGCCGAGGAAGACGAAGATGAGCGGATCCGCAAACGGTGCGGCCGCTTGTTCCGGCGAACACACCCGTGTCAGCGGCAGAATCAGAATCGGCAAGAGTGCGGTCGCGGGCAGCGGGGCCGCTTCCGTCAGCCACCAGATCGCCATCCACGATCCCAAGGCGAGCACCGCCCGCGCGGCGTCCGGCATCGGGCCGCCAAGGGGCAACCCGCCCAGAATGGCCGCAAACGCCATAGGTCCGAGAATCAGGCCGATGATGCGAACCAGCCCCGAAAGCCGATTGGATTGGCCCCCGCAAGCCACTTCGCCGTCCATTTGATCTAAGTCATTGTTCTGCATCGGGTTATCTGGTAGCTTGCGGGGCGCAATTAGGATCGGCGCGTGTCAGAATAGGAAACGGATAGGCACTTGCCGACGAATAGACGATACTTCCCCTGTGTGTACTCCAAGCTGAGGTGAGTTTCCATGCGGCTTTTCATTGTCAGGCACGGTAAAGCGACGGATGCACAGTGTTGTGGGTCAAGCTGCTGCGCCAGCGAGCAACCGCAGAGTACCGACTTCTCGCGCGAGCTGACGGCGCGCGGCCACGCCCAGGCGCGGTTCCTTGCTGGCAAGCTCACCCAAGGCGAACGCAAGGTCAAGAACATCATCGCCAGCCGCTTCCCGCGAGCACTGCAAACCGCCCACGCGCTGCAACGCCCGCTGGCCTGCGACCTCGCGACCGACGTGCGGCTGGAAGTAGACCACGAGGTCTCGGAAGTGCTCGAAGTGATTCAGGAGCATTCGGAAGAGCGCAACCTGATGCTGGTGGGGCACAACCCGCAGCTGGGCGAACTCATCAGCGTGCTCTGCTCGGGCCTCGCGCCGCAGGAGCTGATTCTGAAGACCGGCGAGATGGTGGTGATCGACATCCGCCCCGCGCAGCCGATCGGCTCGGGCAAACTGGTGGATCGCCTGCGCCTGTGCGACAGCATCGCGGACGACACGGTGCTGGGAACGGTGGAATCGCTGGGCAGCAAGTCGAGCCGACCCGCTTCGAGCTGATGCAAACGGGAACAACCCACGCAAAACGAAACGAGCCCGGCATAGGAATGCCGGGCTCGATTGGTTTTTGAGATGGACTCGCGGATCAGCGGCTCTTGAGCGAATCGCGGATTTCCATGAGCAGCTTCTGATCGGTGGTCGGGCCGGCGGGGGCCGCAGCGGGAGCTTCCTTCTCGAACTTCTTCTTGGCGGTGTTGAAGGCCTTGACGACCAGGAAGATGATAAAGGCGAGGATGATGAAGTTGATGATGATGGTGATGAAGTTGCCGTAGGCGATCACCGGGCCGAGTTTGCGAGCGGCCTCAAGATCAGCGCCAGCGGGAGGCGTGAAGCCGAGCGGGTGGTACAGGTTCTTGAAGTCCACCTTGCCCACGGCCATGCCAACCACGGGCATGATGACATCGTCGATCAGCGAGCCGACGATCTTGCCGAACGCGCTGCCGATGATCACACCGACCGCCAGATCCAGCACGTTGCCCTTCAGGGCAAACTCTTTGAACTCTTTGACCATGCTCATTGCTGAGACTCCTGTGTTGCCGGAGCGTGCGGATGGACTGCACGCCACGGGCCCATCCCCCACCGTGGGATGATAGTGAAAAAACCACCGGAATGCCTGGAACTATCCCGGGTTGCGGCAACTGGCCGCATCGGGCCAGACCCACGAACGTGGGGCTTGCGGGGCGAGACAACGCGACGAAATCGGGATGAGGCCGCACTCGTGAGTACGAAATCGCCGCGCGTGTCGGGGGGCGGCGAGAGTGCGGAAGTGTTGACGACTGCGAGGGGAAAAAAACTGCCGCGCCCGTTTCCGGGCGCGGCAGAATGATCAACATGGATCAGAGCCGTAGGAGTCCATGACATGCGGACTCAGTTTGTAGACAAGCGAGTGAAACCGGGATCACTGCTGGTAGAAGTTGGTGGTCTCGACCTTGACCAGCGGACGTGTGATCTGGTCGGACTTGGTCTCGGCGCGGAACTGGACTTCGCCGGCGTCGAGCGCCTTGACGATGATCTTGTACTCACGGCGCTCCTTCGGAGCGAGCGTGGGGATGTTGGGGAAGGTGATGGTCATGCCGTTGACGTTGCCAGCACCCGTCGGGCCGTTCGCGCTGACGAACTGCATGGACTTCTCCATCGTGCAGACCATCGTGACGTTGGTGAGGGGAGCAGAGCCCTGATTGGTGACCATGAGGGTGTAGGTGACATTGCCGCCGATCTGAACGGGATCGGGATCATCGTTGCCGTCGAGCAGCTGAGCGGGGATGCCCTCAACCGTGAAGTTACAGCTGGCCTGGACGGCTTCGGCGCAGGTCGCCGTGGCGCGGGCGGAGTTGGTGTAGGAGCCCATGCTGCCGGTCTTGGCGTTGATGGTCATGGAGCGGGAGGCCTTGGGGGCCAGAGCGCCGATGCTCCAGTTTACGGCATTTCCAGCGAAGGTGCCGCCGTCGCTGGCGGAGACAAACTGCACGCCAGCCGGGAAGGAGTCCGTGACAACGACGTTGTTCGCGGTTGCCTCGCCCGAGTTGGTGACGGTGATCTTGAAAGTCGCGCTGCGATCCAAGAAGTAGCGGGAACCACCGCAGTCCTTGGTGATCTGGAGCACGGCCTGCTTCACGGCAAAGGAAGTGTCGTTGCTGGTCGCGGTCAGGCCGTCTGCCGAGGCGCGAGCGTTGTTGGTGTAGGAGCCGCTCTTGGGTGCCTTGGCGGTGAAGGTGCGGGTCTGGCTCTGGCCAGCACCGAGAGAACCGATGTCCCAGCTCAGCTTGCTCTTGCCGTCGGAGGTCTGGCCGCCAGTGAGATCATCCATGATCTTGACGTTGGACGCCGAGCCGGTGCCGGTGTTGGTAACGGTCAGGGTGTAGGTGACGCTATCGCAGGGAGTGATCTCGGCGGGGGTCACGGTCTTGACGAGCTTGAGGGCCGGGGAGACGACGTTCGTGCCGCAGCACAGAGCGTTCATCCAAGTGGCGCTCATGCAACCCTTGACGGTGCCGACCGTGCCAGCGTTGGCTGTGACCTTGATGGTCTTGCAGGCCTTGGGGGCCAGATCGCCAACCACGAAGCCGCCGTTGCCCATCGCGGGCTCCGAGGTGGTGATGTTGGCACCGGTGAGGGTGTAAGCGACGTTCACGCTGGAGAGCGTGTTGGAGGTCAGGTTGCAGACCTCGATGTCATAGGTGAAGTTCTGGCCAGCGGTGACTTCGCCCGGCATCTTGCAGCAGAGGGAGATAGCGCTGGAGCCGCGGTCGCCGGTGGGGAGGAACATGCAGTTGCCACCCATCGGGGCGGGAGCGGGGGCCGGGGCCGGGGCCGGAGCGGGGGCCGGAGCGGGCTTCTGGGCAACGACCATGGGGGCCGGAGCGGGCTTCATCGGAGCCGGGGCCGACTTGTAGTGGCCCCACTCGTCCTCAGTCGAGATGTTGCCATAGCTCGAGCGAACGCCGGAACCCGACCACGCGCCGTTATTCTCACAACCGAACATCGCCACGCCGGACAGACCGGTCACCAGCAACATTGCGCTGGTCATGAACTTGCGAGTCATCGAAAATCTCCTTGGTTCGGTCGGAGGCAGCGTTCCCACATGGACACTGACCCGACACGCTCTATCAACTTGAAGTACCCGGGACACCGGGCGAATATGCCATTCTGGAAACATGCTACTGGAAATGGAAGCGGCCGACAATCGCAGACTCGTGGAGGCAGAGTGCCTCGGTACAAATCGACTATTCCGCGCGATCAAGGGCAGAGACGCTAAGCAAGTGAACACCAACCGTCAAATTCCGGTGGGGCTTTCCCGGCTTTCGGCGGACACCTCAACGCGATAGTGGATCGGACAGTCCGCACCGATTGGCCAGTTTTTTTTGGTGATGGGCGTGGATCGAGCGTGACTTTGGGAGCATCCTCCCCCGACTGTGGTGGAAAGACCTCCCGATCAGCGCAGATTCCGCGCCTTGCCATTTCCAATCACAATCTCTGATTTTGGCCTGCTCTGGCCGCATCCGAGTACGATTGTGGAGAACTGGTGGAAGAAATGGAGCCGGGGGGATTCGAACCCCCGTGCCGGGACAGTCACATCGTCGCCTCTACGCGTGTGTTCCGTCTATTGATCTCGGCGTGCGAGACTGCAACGGACAACATGCCCGCACGCCCAGCATCCAGAGTTTTCTCGTCCGCGCGCCCGGAGGCGCCACGCGCGAACCAGCTCGAAGTCTTCAAGCCGCGAGATATCGAGCATCTCCCGCGGCTCGGGTCTGCCTTATTTAGGCAGCCATTGCGTAGCTATTTGTGTTAGCTAAGTGTTTTGCATGCGTTTTACGTGGCCTCATGCTCCACGACGCGCCACGACGACGCTTCCCTGCCCGGTCGATCGCCAATGTCGGCCCCGTGTTGTCAAAGAAGAACAGACTGTAGGAGCAGCGGGTGGGGAAGTGGAATATGAATCCGAATCCGGCTCGGAGATCCGGGGTACCCCAAGAATCCGGGTCGGAAAGCCGGACCACCCTCGAGCCGGGATACCCGTTCAACAACCGGCGAACCACGCACCGAGGAAGTCAAAGATGTCCTGCACGCCGATTCCATTTGTGTGGTTGAAGTCGGCGGAGGCGTTCCCCGCGAACCACGCGGCGAGGAAATCGAAGATGTCCTGCACGCTCAGACCATTGGCACCATTGAAATCAGCAGGACACGCCGGTGCGCCATCTGGAATGGTTCCGGAGAGGTTGGCGAGCACGTCGATCCGGCCCCAGGTCGCTCCGGAAACCAAAGGAAATGAGCCGCGGAACTGGAAGGAGACGGCTCGCGTCTGGCTGGCCGCGGGAGGGGCGATCAGCCCGTTGGCAACGACGGCGCTCGCGTTTGGTCCGGGCGAGGCGAGGTTGAAAGGACCGGAGCACTGGCCCCCGGCACCGAGGATGGACTGACAGGCGAACCCTTGCGCGGCGTAGTTCAGAGTGCCAGTTGCGGATTCGGCGATGGCCGTTCCGGCAAAGAGTGTCTCACCCGGCCCGCCGGGCTGGGCGGGAAGCGAGACGCCGGCACCGGAGGCGCCATCAATAAACACGCCGCTCACGAAGACCTGCGTGGGCGTGCCTTGCAGCGGCACGGTGCAGGAGAAGTTCTGAGACACGACGATGTGAATGGAGCGCACCAGCACCGAGCCGGAGCCGGGCGTTGCGGGCGCGCCAATATCGACGGCGATGGAACAGGGGAGCGTGACGTATTCACCGGCGACGCCCGCGAGCACGGCGCGGACCTGGACATTCATCGGCGGGGTAAACGTCACAGCGGATTGGGCATTCGCGCGGGAGTCAATGTACAACCACGCGGCGGCGACGAGGCCGATGTACGCAGCACGCAGAAAGGGGCGGAAGTAAGACATGGGCTGAGAGTCTACAGCGCGGGCGGCGCAGATAAAAGGGCGTCGTGACAGACCCGACGCCCCAGAGGGCACAAACTGCAAGTTAATGCGTAACTGCTTTGATAGATAGCACTTACGGGCAGCCGGCGAACCAGGCCGAAAGGAAGTCGAAGATGTCCTGCACGGAGATGCCGCCCAGGCCGTTGAAGTCGGCGCGGGGGTCGCCGGCAAACCAAGCGGCGAGGAAATCAAAGATGTCGTTGACGGTGACGCCGCCGGTCATGTTGAAGTCCGCCGCGCAGGGCCAGGCGTAGAAGCGGGCGGTGCGGGAGTTGGTGTTGGCGGGCCAGAGGGCGACGCCATTGGCACCCTTGATGAAAATCTTGGTCTCGGCCTGAGAATACAGCCCATTGTTGTCCGCGTCGATGGCGAGGATCAGCTCGGAGGCGGGGACACTTCCCTGCGAGGTGGGTGTGGAACCGTTGGAGATGATGAGCAGGCGTTTAGGGCCGACGTCGATATCAAAGCTGTTGGACATGACTTCACCCGAGGGCAGGTTGAGTTCGGACCAGACCTGCACCACCTCGGAATCGGCGTTGATAGTGTTGGAAGCGTTGCCATCGGTGAGTCGGTACACGGCCTGCACGTTGGCGGCGGAGGTGTCGTGTATATAGATAGATGCGCCGTCGGTGACGCAGGACTGGCCGAGGGGGAGCGTGAACGCACCGGAGGGGCCGGTGAAAGAGGTCTGGTTGGTGACAAAGACGTTCAGATCAGCCGCGGCGATCGAGATGGTGGCGGGGGTATACGCCGCCCGCATGATGGCGCGCCCGCCGAGAGCAACCGTACGGAAGTCCGCGAAGTACAGGGCGTTGTTGAGGATGCACAGATCGAAGGGGTTAGAACTGGTTGCGCCGCTGGCGATCAGGGTGTTGCCATCCAGGAACAGCGTGGCCTCGCCGAGGGCCTGGGCGTCGTGGTCGCCGTTGCCGTCGGCCATGCGGATGACGCCGTCCTGCGAACCGGGGAGCGAGCTGCCGGTGCCGGCATTGGTGACATACAGAGCGTCTGCGTCACCGGCGATGCCGTTGGGCATGGGGAGGAAGATGCCGCTGGCACTGAGGGACTGACTGAAAAAGACCCGGGCCTCGCCGGCGTCGTTGGCGGTGCCGTTGAGGTTGTTGTCGCGGAGGGCGTAGATGGCGTGAGTGTCACCGTCACCGACGTACACGGTGCCATCGGCGGCCTGATAGATGCAGAAGATCGCGCCGGAGGGCGCAAGGAGGCCGGAGGCGTTGCTCGCATCGAAGAACACTTTCACCTCGCCCGCGCCGGTGGCGACGCCGTCGCCGTTGAGATCGCGGACGTACAGGAGTCGGTCGTTGGCAAGGTCGGAGACAATCACGCTCGCGGTCTTGCGGAAGATGGGCATGGGGGCCGTGGAACTTTGTGCGAATGCGTCGGCACAGCAGCACGCGGTGGTGCCCAGAGCCAGGAGTGCGAGCAGCTTGGAACGGGTGGAACGCATCGACATGCAGGGTTTCCTGAGAACGGCCGCGACGCGTGGCGTAGGAATGGCATTGAGCATAAGTGCTCTCAGGCGCGTCGCCCTGGGGAATCATGCCGATAACAGCCCGTGGAATGAAAAACAAGGCACAAAAAGGATCGCCCCGCGCCAATCGGCGCGGGGCGTGAGGGCGGACAAATTTTCAGGGACATCAGTTCCGACGGCGACGGGAGGCGAGCATTCCGGCGGCACCCAAGAAAACGGCGGCCACGCCGGGGGCGGGGATCTGCGAGAACTTGATGTTGTCCAATCCGATGCGATCGACTTTGGAACCGCCGATGGTGATGAGCTGGGTGAGGTCCAGGCGGATCATGAGCCGGTTGGCACAGATGGGGTTGGCATCCCAGTCGAAGCGACGGTGGCGGAGGGTCGGCGTGTTGGTGCCGGGGATGTACGTGGAGGGCGGGTTGGCCGGGTCGTAGTCGAGTTGGTAGAGCGGAGTGCCGAACCCATCAAGCACCTGGATGGAGCGGGCGGGGAGATCCTCGCCGATGCCGGTGACGGCGTTGAAGACGGCCGCGGCGTCGAAACGGTGCAGGCAGACTAGGAAGCCGGGATCGGCGGAGAGAGTGATCTCGAGGATGCCGGTGGTGAAACCGCCGTTGCGATCGCGGTACAGGACGTTGGAGAGATCGCCGAAGACACGGGTGTTGTCCAGGGGCGTTGCGCCGCCGAGCTTGAGCACTGGGGTGTATACGACGCTGACGTTGGGGGTGATCCCG
This sequence comes from Phycisphaerales bacterium, assembly GCA_043776515.1. Lineage (GTDB taxonomy): Bacteria > Planctomycetota > Phycisphaerae > Phycisphaerales > UBA1924 > UBA4658. The sequence continues at coordinate 176,413 of JAYVRG010000034.1, read as the reverse complement.
CCGTCGGAGCCGTAGTTGAACAAGCCCGGTGCGAATGAGGACACACGGTTGCCGTACGCGCCGGCGATGGTGTCGGTGTTGGAACCGCCGAAATCGAAGGTCAGCACGGTGGCCGACGCGGTCGAAGCCAGAACGGACGCCAGAGCGACAGCGAAGAGAGGAGCAATGAACGTACGCATAGAGACCGCCTCCTAGAACGTCGAGGGGTGTGAACAGAGGTGAACACACGCCTCGCAGATCTGTGCGAGAACAAAACGGTCTCTCTCAGAATTTTTTCCTCCCCTCTCTCTTCCCCAAAGCGGGGATACTCCCGCGTGAACGTAAGTTATCACACTCGGCGGCTCCGTCAATACACAAACTGGATATTTTGCGCGTTTTTTTTGGGCGAGCTGAGAGTTTGGGCAACCTGGCGAGCGTGGGTTCTGGTCTGAGCGTAAATCCGTGAAGTTGGGGGGGTTAGGATCGCCCAATGGCGACGACACCGATCTCGGACATCCTGGATGAACTGCGTGCCGGACGGATGGTGATCCTGACGGATGACGAAGATCGCGAGAACGAGGGCGACCTGATTCTGCCGGCGCAGTTTGTCACGCCTGAGGCGATTACGTTCATGCTCTCGGTGGCGCGCGGGTACATGTGCCTGTCGCTGACACCCGGGGACTGCGATCGGCTGGACCTGCACCCGCAGGCAAGCATCAACACTTCGGCGCGGGCGACGCCGTTTACCGTCTCGATCGACGGGCACCCGAAGCACGGATTCACGACCGGGGTATCGGCGCGGGAGCGGGCGCGATCCATTCTGATGGCGATCGACCAGAAGACCGGGCCGGAGGACTTCGTGCGACCGGGGCACATCAACCCGCTGCGTTCGCGCGAGGGGGGCGTGCTGGTGCGCACCGGGCAGACGGAAGGGTCCGTGGACTTGTGCCGGCTCGCGGGGCTGTATCCGGCGGCGGTCATCATCGAGATCATGCGCGATGACGGCGAGATGGCGCGGCTGCCCGACCTCATCAAACTCGGCGCGGCCCACGGGATCAAGATCTGCACCGTTGCGGACATCATCGCGCACCGGCTGGCGCGGGAGTCGCTGGTGACGCGGATGGACCCGGCGCGGGGCACGCCGATCCGCACGCAGTTCGGGGAGTTCAATCTCATCGCGTTCCGTTCCGTAGTGGACCCGCTGCCACATGTGGCGCTGTGTGTCGGCGGGGTGGGCGATCTGGATGAGCACGGGCGGGTGCGCGAGTGCCAGACGCCGACGCTGGTGCGGATGCACCGGCGGCACCTGCTGGGCGATCTGTTTCTGGACATGGACTCGGCAAGCGACGGCCCGACGGGGCGCACACTGCACATGGCGATGCGGATGGTGCAACAGGAGGGGCGCGGCGCGATCGTGTATCTACGCCCCGAAGGAAGCGGCGAGGCAATCGGCGTGGGCAGTGGCGCGCTGGAGCAGCGGTTGCAGACCATCACGCGCCAGGGATTTGGCCCGGTTGCGAGCGTTCTAGCAGAGGGCTTTCCGACGACCGGGCTGCCATCCAACCTGCGCGAGTTCGGGATCGGCGGGCAGGTGCTGCGCGGGCTGGGATTGCACAAACTCCACCTGCTCACCAATCACCAGCGTGACATGCCCGGATTGGATGGATTCGGGCTTGAGGTGGTCAAGCGGCTTCCTCTGGCCATTACGAGCCCATAAATCGCAGGTATTTTATCTGAATTAATATGGAAAACAGACTCACCCGGTGAGCAGATTCAGGACGATGCTGTACGCTTGCATTCCGTGGAGAACCCCAGAACGTTCTTCTCGTAGATGATGCGAGAATGTGGGCAAGATGAGGCGTGCGTCACGCTTCCATGAAAATCTGTGCCTGAGAGTACATTTTATCGCCCATGGGTGGGCTTGCCGCTGATGACCGATCGCGGCTGATTCCGTAAGGACCAAGATGTCCGAGACGAAAACGCGGTGTGTGATGCTCGCCTGTGCGTGCATCTTTTTGAGCGCGGCTTCGGTCGCCTTGGGCGTGGTGAATGGGGTTCCGGTTCCGGCAGCGGACAAACGATTCGACGCAGTGGGGATTTTCCTGCGGGTGTCGCCCAGTTCCCCGTGCTCGGGGTGGACCTCGGGAACGTGTACGCTGGTGGGGCCGAATGTCGTGCTGATCGCGCGGCACTCGCTGGACATCACACCATCAGAACCACTGTGGCCGAACTCGGCGCGACAGTACCGAGCGCGATTTCGGCGCGCACCGGCCGGGCTTTCCGTGAACTCGCTGTGGGTCAACTGGGATCAGTGCCACGGCACGTACCAAGAGTTTGATGTCATCCAGCTCGTGGATGCGCAGAACCCCGGGTGCGACCAGGTGCTGGCGTATCTCTCGGGATCGCCGGTAGGGATCGTGCCGATTGCGCCCATGATTCGCAACGCGCCGATCCATCCGACGGACATTCTGCTTGCCGGGTGGGGGTACGCCGGAGATTGCTTCGGCGCGGGCGATCACTGGGGATTGACATACGCTCGCGGACGACTGCCCGACAACTTCGTGACCAACGACTATCTGGCGTTCTCGCTGTGTTCAGTCGGTACTGTCGCGCCGTGTCTGAGTTGTGCCCCGTTTGGCGGGCCGTATGCCACCGCGAATCTGCACGACTCCGGCGCCCCGGTGCTCATCGAGGTGCCCAGCACCGATCCGGACGATACGACGCCGGAACTGCGGCTGATCGGGACGGTTGGCTCGGCGAACAGCGGGCGCCGGCCGACGGCGTGGAACAACTCGGGCGGGGTGCCGCTGCTTGTGGAACCGCAACGGGTCGTGCATATTCATTCGGGCGACTTTGATGGGAACGGTCAAACAGGCGTGAACGACATCGTGGGCTATTTGTCGGCCTTCTTTGCGGGACGCCTGGACGCGGACACCAACCAGGACGGCGTGGTCGAAGTGGATGATCTGCTCATGTTCATTCGCAACTGGTTCAACTCGGGCGCGGCGACACCGTGAAAGAATCTTGACTTGTCGGAGTCGATCCTGTACCATCAATGGTTCGGGCTTTGATTGGATTCAACTCGAGTCCACCCGGCAAGCAAACCCTCACCCGTAACGCGACGCGCGCCGGGTGGATGTCTTTTTCAGGAGTCTTAGAAATGAAACGTACCAACTGGCTGAGCGTGGCGATGTGTTGTGGTTTGATGGCGGGTCTCTGCGGCGTGGCCGCCGCGCAGCCGGCGGACCTGAAGCCCGCCAAGCCCACAATGCCGTCCATCCCCGCAATGCCCGGCAAGGACGCGATCAAGGACGCCGTGAAGGGCGCGCAGCCGGAGAAGAAGGACGCCGCTCCCGCCGGGATGCCGGAGATGACTCCGGCGCAGAAGACGGAGATGGAAGCGTGTATGAAGGCCGGCGAGCCGGGCGAGATGCACATCTGGCTGGCCCGCGGCGTGGGCACCTGGGACGCGGTCGTCAAGATGACGATGCCGGGCGAGCCCTCCAGCGAGTCCGTCGGGACGATGAAGATCGAGATGGTCCTCGGCGGTCGCTACCAGCAGGGGCACTTCAAGGGCGACATGATGGGGAGACCCTTCGAGGGAATCGCCACCACCGGATACAACAACATCACCAAGATGTTCGAGGGCTCGTGGATGGACAGCATGTCCACCGCGATCATGACCACCAAGGGCTCGAAGGAGGGCGACAAGCTCGTGCTCAAGGGCGAGATGATGGACCCGGTGAAGAACAAGCCGATCAAGGAGCGTCAGGTCTTCAGCTATCCCGCGCCGGACAAGATGCTCGCGGAGTTCTACCACGAGATCGACGGCAAGGACGTCCAGGTGATGACGATTAACTACACCAAGTCCGCCAAGGGCATGGAGACCACCAAGCCGATGGACAAGGGCGCGATGGACAAGGGCGCGATGGACAAGGCCAAGGAAGAGGCGATGAAGAAGGCGATGGAAGAGATGCAGAAGAAGATGCCGCAGGGCAAGTGATTCGCCTCGATCAGCTGAATGTGAATCCCAGCCGGGCCGCGGACCAACGTCCGCGGCCCGTTGTTATTGCGGCAAAAATACCAATGAAAACAGAGATAAAACGCGGGTCTAGGCGTCCCCACGCGCGTGCGAACAGGCAATAGCTCTGGCGGCCAAGCGTTTGGCTGCTGAGCCGCCCGGGCTGTGTCGGGGGCACGGGTAAGAACTTTTCTCGGATTGGGGTTGCACCATGAATCTCGCGTACAAGCTGGTGGCGATGGCGGCGGTGGGGCTGGGTTTCTATCTGGGGCAGAGCGATGCGCTGGGACAGGGGCCGCGGCGCGATGATGGGCAGCGCGAGGTGCGCCCGAATCGAGATAGGCCGCATGATGGCGGGCGCGATGGCGCACAGGATCGCGGCGATGGGCCGGGCGAGAAAATGGGAAAGCATCGCAGGCACGCGATGAAGCAGTTTGCCAAGCAACATCGTCATCACAAGCAGCACGGCGCGGGCAAGGGTGAGCAGGGCGGCGATGCCCGCGGACAGTTTCAACGTGGGCCTGAGCGTGGACAGCAGTTCCGCGGTGAGCAGTTTCGCGCTGGACCGGAGCGCGGTGGCTCGGGGCGCGGCGAGATGCGGCATGGGCCTGGCCCGCGCGGCGAGAACTACCGCGGCCAGGATGGGCGACCGAACTTTGATGGGCCGCGTCGCGGGCCGGAGATGCGCGGCGGGCGCGATGATGGCGATCGTGGACACGAGATGCGTCGCGGACCCGAGCAGCGGCGCGGCCCGGACTTTGGACAAATGCGCGATCAGCGTCGCGGGCCGGATGCAGAGCGCGGCGGACGGAATGATCGCGGGCCGCGCGATCGGATGGAGGGCGGGCGTCGGCGCGGCGGGCCGAGGGAAGAGATGAACGCACCGGAAGGGCCGCGCGGCGGGAACTGAAAGAGCCGTCATTCTCAAGTGTGATTCGAGTGATTCGTGCCACGGGTTCGCCGCGCTTGGCGGCAACCCGTGTGGTCGTTCGTTGATGTTCGTATACGCCCTTCGCGCATCACGGGTTGCCCGCTCAGAGCAGCGGGCGAACCCGTGGCAAGCGAACCCGTGGCACGAAGACATTCAGATGCGCTCAAGCAGGGGGAGTTTGCCGACCAGCGGGCGGAGGTACTCAACGCACTTCTTGGAAACATCGCTGTGGCCCGCGAGAAAATCGGGCGGCAAGTGACGGGTCTTGGCGGCGACCTCGGAGAGCTCGATGCGTTTGTAGTCCACGGCGTAGGACTTGCCGGGCTTGCGGACGATGGCGACCGAGCCGGAGAGCACGCCCTTGGCGGCTTGTTTCACAGCGTACTTCGCTGAGTTGCGGGCTTCCTTCGCGTCGATCGGGGACTGGTCCGGCCAGCAGCGTTGCAGGTAGCCGAGCGTGTCCGCGCGAACGCGCGGCGGCTTGCCGTTGATCTTGATGGACTGCTTTACGAGGTTGGCGAGCGCATCCCCGAGCGCGCCGACGCCGGAGAGTTGCACGTTGCCGTGGGCATCCTTGTCCAGCGTGTCCACGAGCGTTGTTGCAATCGGGCGGCCCTGGGCATCCTGCACGCCCTCGCTCACGGCGACCTGGCAGCGGCCGTACTTTCCGAGCACGCCCTCGACATCCGCGATGAAGCGCTTGGAATCAAATGGGACTTCGGGGACGTAGATCAGGTGCGGGCCGCGGTCGGAGTTCTTGGCGCCCTCACCTCGTGCGAGCGCGGCGGCGGCTGTGAGGAATCCAGCGTTGCGCCCCATGACGACGTTGATCTTCACGCCCGGGAGCGAGGCGTTGTCCAGCGAGTCGGCCATAAACGCGGTCGCGATGTATCGCGCGGCGGAGGGAAAGCCGGGGGTGTGGTCGCTGCCCATGAGGTCGTTGTCAACGGTCTTGGGAATGTGGAAGCATCGCAACTCGTAGCCGCCGCCCCCCCCACTGTTGGAAATCTCGTTGACGATGCGGCAGGTGTCGGAGGAATCGTTGCCGCCGATGTAGAAGAAGTAGCGGATGTTGTTGCGCTTGCAGGCCTGGACGATCTTGGCGCAGTAGTCCGGGTCCGGCTTGTCGCGGCTGGAGCCGAGCGCGGCGGCGGGAGACTTGGCGACTTTCTCCAGGTGGCTCTTGGAGAGCTTCCCGAGGTCGATGATCTGGTCTTTCACCAGGCCGTTCACGCCGTGGCGCATGCCGAGGATTTTCTTGACCTTGCGGAACGTGCGAAGTTGCTCGATCGCGCCGACGAGGGACTGGTTGATGACGGCGGTGGGGCCGCCGGACTGACCGATGATGGCGTTGCCTGTGGGGAGGGATGCGGGCACTGGGAACTCCGAGATTTCAGTGGCATGGGCATCCTGCCCATGATGAAAGTTGTTGTGCGTGAGGAGTGCGACGCGGGGCGGAAACGGGGTTGTTTGGACGAGAATCCGTGGTGATGAGGGAAGAACACGGGCGGGACGCCCGTGCCACGGAAGGGAACACGGGCTGGTAAGCCCTTGCCACGAAAAGTCACAGGGGCGGGACGCCCGTGGCACGGAAAAGGCGTTACGCTATGCGCTATGAACGCAACATCAACCGTGCGGGGTGTGGGATTTGTGCTGAGCGTGGCCGGGATCGTCGGGCTGCTGGGGATGGGCGTGGCACTGGCGCAACCGACGTCGCGCTCGCCGCTGGCACCGCCGGCGAATGGGCCGCGGAAGAGCGAGCCGGGGGATGGGTACATCGCGCTTATCGGCGCGACTATTCATGTGAAGCCGGGGGAGACGATCGAGAAGGGGATGGTGGTGGTGCGGGGTGGGAAGATTGAGTCGGTCAGCGCGGCGAGCAATGGCACTGGCGGCGAGCCGCCAGTGCCACCCTTTGCTGTTCCTGCGGGAGCGGAGACGCGCGACTGCACGGGGATGCACATCTATGCGGGGTTTCTGGAGCCGTACTTTGAGGTGGAGGTGCCCAAGCCGGATCCGGGCGCGCCGGGGTCACACTGGAACGCGAGCGTGACGCCGCAGCGGAACGCGCTGGACAAGGGGGCGTCGGGGATTGCATCCAAGGACGCGGAGGCGTTGCGCTCGATGGGGTTTGTGGCGGCGGCGATCTCGCCGCGTGGGGGGATATTCAGAGGATCGAGCGCACTGGTCTCGCTGTCGCAGGCGGGAAGCGAGCCGTCGGATGCGCTGCCGCGGGTGTATGCGGAGAAGGTGTATCAATGTGTGGCACTGGATCGCGCGGGGGAGGACACGCCGGGCGAGATGCCCACGCCGGGCGGGGCGCGGATGCAGAGGCCGGGGGAGCGCGGGAACTGGCTCTCGTATCCGTCGAGCCAGATGGGGGCGATTGCGCTGGTTCGGCAGACGTTGAGTGACGCGGATTGGCAGCAGAACATGCGGACGACATCTGCTGCGGGGGGGCGGGACGCGGTGGATGCGCTCCGGCGGTATCAGTTGGAAGCCGGACCGAGTGGGGGCTCGCCGCACAATCCGGGGATGCTGCTGTGGGATGTGGACGATGAACTCGAAGCGATCCGCGCCGCGAAGATCGGCAAAGAGTTTTCGCGCGAGGGCGCGCTGCTGGGGAGTGGGATGGAGTTTCGGCGATTGGACGCGATCGCGGCGATGAAGCTCCCGGTGATTCTCCCCCTCAACTTCCCCCGCACCCCAAAGGTCGGCACCGTCGGCGAGCAAGAGGCCGTCGAGCTGCGTGATCTGATCAACTGGGAGCAGGCGCCGACGAATCCGCGGCGGATGGACGCCGCGGGGCTGACGGTGGCGCTGACGACCAGCAAGATTCCCGAGCGGCAGGGCGGGCGGAAAGCGTTCCGAGAGCATCTGGGGCAGTCGATCAAGTCCGGACTCAAGCCGGAGCGTGCGTTGGCGATGCTGACGACGAATGCCGCGCAGGTGCTGGGTGCGAGCGAGCAGTTCGGGACCATTGAGAAGGGGAAGGTTGCGAGCGTGATCATCGCCGATGGCGATCTGTTCACGGACAAGCCGGATGCGCCCAAGAAGGGCGAGCCGGGATACGTGCGGCTGGGACGGATCATTGATGTGTATGTGGATGGGCGGCGACACGCGATCGCGGGCAAGCAGCGGCGCGACCTGGGCGGGATGTGGGATGTGACGCTGGAGCCGGGGCCGAAGGCGGGGTCAAACGTCAAGATCACGTTTGAGATTGATGATGAGTATCCACCCGCGATCACGATCGTGAAGCGGTCGCGGGATGACGCGGGCAAGGAGCAGAAAGCGACGACCAAGGCGCAGGGCGTGAGCATCGAGGAGGATGGGCGGATCAAGTTCACGTTCGACCACGAGCCATTCGGAGAGAAAGGCGTGTTCGTGAGCGCGGGGCTGATCCAGAAGGGTGCGGATGGAGAGCCGGTGATGCGGGGCGAGTCGATCCGTGCCGGCGGGCAGATGCTGCGCTGGATCGCGGTGCGGACGAGCAAGGAACTGCCCAAGCCGGAGAAGAAAGTAGGGAGAAGGGGTGGCACTGGCAGCTCGTCTGCCAGTGATGTTGGCAACAAGGACATCAAGCCACTCGCAGAGAAACCATCAATGCCTACGGATGCTGACAAAGATTCTGTTGCAGAGAAGGGGGATAGCGCGTCGAAGGGGGGAACAGGAAACCTGGGCGATGGACCTGCCAGTGATACGGGCAACAAAGGTGCCACACCACTGGCTGACCCCCCCACCAAGCAGCCAGTGCCACCCAATGAATCTGTCGATGCAAAGACTGACGAGAAGAAGGACGAGCCCAAGAAAAGCAAGACGGCGGAGCAGGACGCGATCACCGCGATTCCGGAGAAGCTTGGCCTGCCGCTGGGGCCATATGCGAGCGATGAGCCAGCGAAGTCCGAGATCGTCGTGTTGAAGGGCGCGACGATCTGGACGAGCGGGCCGCTGGGCGCGATCGAGAACGGCGCGATCGTGCTGGATAGCGGCAAGATCACCGCCATTGGCAAAGCCGGTGAAGTTCAGATTCCCCTCGTTCCCGATGTGCGCACCATCGACTGCACCGGCAAGCACATCACCCCCGGCATCATCGACTGCCACAGCCACACCGGCATCTCGCGCGGCGTAAACGAAGGAGGGCAATCCGTGACCTCCGAGGTCCGCATCGCGGATGTCACCGATCCGGACTCGATCTCCTGGTATCGCCAGCTCGGCGGCGGCGTGACCTGCGTGAACTCGCTGCACGGATCAGCGAACACGATTGGCGGGCAGAATCAGGTGAACAAAAACCGCTGGGGGTGCAGCGCGCCCGATGACATGCACTTCGCAGGTGCGATGCCGGGCATCAAGTTCGCGCTGGGCGAGAATGTGAAGCAGTCCAACGGAGACCGGCAGAGCACGCGGTATCCGGTGACGCGGATGGGCGTGGAGACGCTGCTGCGGGATCGGTTCACGGCGGCGCGGGAGTATCTTGCCGCGACTGGCGGGACATGGCCGCCCACGCCGCAGATTCCGCATGTTGACCTCAACAAAGTGCTGAAAGACTCCAACGGCGGCGGTGCGTCAGAGCCGTTCGTTGTTCCCAACGCTCGCCCGCGCCGCGATCTGGAACTCGAAGCCCTCGCCGAAATCCTCGAGGGCAAGCGGCTCGTGCACTGCCACTCGTATCGACAGGATGAGATTCTCATGCTCTGCCGCGTCGCGGATGAGTTCAACTTCAAGATCGGAACCTTCCAGCACGGGCTGGAGGTGTACAAGGTCGCGGATGTGGTGAAGACCCACGCGATCGGGGCTTCCATCTTCTCAGATTGGTGGGCGTACAAGGTGGAGGTGCAGGACGCGATCCCGTATGCGGGTCCGCTGCAGACGCAGGTGGGCGTGCTGACGAGCTACAACTCGGACTCGGACGAGATGGCGCGCCGGCTGAATGTCGAGGCGGGGAAGGCCGCGAAATACTCGGATGGCCGCATCTCGCCCGAAGAGGCGCTGAAGTTCGTCACCATCAATCCGGCGAGGCAGCTCAAGATTGAGGACAAGGTGGGTTCGCTGGAAGTCGGGAAGGACGCGGACATCGCGGTCTGGTCCGGCCCGCCGCTGAGTTCGCTGAGCCGCTGCGAGCGGACGTTTGTGGATGGGCGGGAACTCTTCTCGCTGGAGAAGGACGCGGCGATGCGGGAGAAGAATCGCGCCGAGCGGGCCCGGATAATCCAGAAGGTGCTGGCGGCGGGGTCCGGCGGCGGGCGCGGGGCGCGCGGGCCGGGCTCGCGCGGCGAAGGCGACGCGGAGAGCAAGCCGGACGCGGGCGCGCCGACGGATGAGGTGGCGATGGATGATGAGGTGCTGGTGCTGGCGGCGCGGCGATCCGTGATGGCCCGGATGTATCAGCAGCAGGACGACCTGCGCCGGGAGAAGTACCTGAACCTGCTGATGCGCGGGCTGGACCCGCGCTTCCACACGGCGGGGGAGTGTGGGTGTGAGGGGAACTGAGGACTCTCACAAAGAGCGCAGCTGAGAAGTCTCTCGCAGAGGCGCGGAGGCGCAGAGGAAGGCGAAGGAAGAGGGGGCGGGAAGCGGGCTATTCGATACACGATCAAGGGATGTGCAATGAACGATCATCAGACAAATCAATCAGAATCCGGTCCTGCCGCGGGCGGACGAATCAATCAATGGCGCGTCATGCTTTCCGCCGCCTTCCTTTGTGCCCTCTGCGCCTCTGCGAGAGACGCTTTCGCACAAGACCTCACGCCGCGTGCTTCGCCGCAGGCAACGCCGGTGCTCATCATCAACGCGACGATCCATCCGATTTCCGAGCCGGAGATCAAGGACGGCTTTGTGCTGTTTGATCGGGGTTCGATCACGGGGATTGGCACATCCTCGTCGCTTGACTCTCGGCGCGTGGACGCGACATGGCGCATCATCGACGCCAAGGGCAAGCACGTCTATCCCGGCCTGATCGGTGCCAGCACGCAGCTCGGGCTGACCGAGATACAGAGCGTGCGGGCTGGCAGCGACTTCGCGGAGACCGGCGGCATCACGCCGGAGGTGCGGGCCGCGAGCGCCGTGAATCCGGACTCGACGCTGCTGCCGGTCACGCGCTCTGCGGGGGAACTGATCGCGGGCGTGTTTCCCAGCGGCGGGACGATGCCCGGGCGTGCGGGCGTTATTCGGCTGGATGGATGGACGGTCGCGGACATGACGATTCGCGATCAGGCCGGACTCGTGGTGAACTGGCCGGTGACGCGGACGGTGAACGCGCCGTGGATGAACCAGAGCGAGGAGGAGCAACGCCGCGGCATGGACAAGACGCAGAAGATCATCGAGGAGATGATCTCCGGCGCGAAGCAATACGCCGCGGCGAAGATCGCCGACCAGAAACTGCCCTCGGATATTCGCTACGACGCGATGAGCGGCATCTTCGCCGCCTCCTCCGAAACCCGAGACCCGAAACCCGAGACCCGCCTCCCGCTCTTCATCCACGCGCAAGACTACGACCAGATCACCCAGGCGGTGACCCTCTGCGGCAAGTACGGCTTGCGCTGCATCATCATCGGCGGGCGCGATGGGCCGCTGTGCGCCGATCTGCTCAAGCGGAACAACGTGCCGGTGATCGTGGATGGCACGTTCAAGTTTCCCAAACGCGATGATGCACCGTACGACGATGCGTTCACGCTTCCCGCCCGTTTGCACGCGGCGGGCATCACCTTCTGCATCGCCAGCGGCGAAGAAACCGCCCACGAACGCAACCTCTCAAACGCCGCGGGCATGGCCGTGGCGTATGGGTTGGACCACGAGCAGGGGCTGCGGGCGATCACGCTGAGCAGCGCGGAGGTGCTGGGCATCGCGGACAAATACGGCTCGCTCGGGCTGGAGAAGAGCGCGACGCTGATCGTGACCGATGGCGATGTGCTGGAGGTGACGAGCCATGTCACCATGGCGTTTCTGGACGGGCGCGAGGTGAACCTGAGCAACAAGCAGAAGCTGCTGGAAGAGCGGTATCGGGGAAAGTACGGTGTGAAGTAGATGGAAAGTACGCTGTGAAGTAGATGTGGGATGTCGGATGTGCGATGTCGGATGTCCGAAAAGGTATGGTCGAGAATGGGGGTTTTCGGCGTCCGATAGCCACTTCGATCTGTGCACCATGCCAAGCGCGTGGGGCAATGGGGGCTGGCGCGATTGGTTCTTCGTCGGATGTACGGAGGACCGTGAACAGATGGGTTTCAGCCCGGCGATGTCGTGCCCTACGCTGCGAGCGGTGCAGCTCGACGCCGATCCATCGCGCTCGCGGAATGCCGAACGTTCGGACGTGACGCATGTTCCATCCGTTCCGTCCGTTGCGGTTCCGGGGGCGACTGCGGTTCCGCCGCCGGATCTGGCCGCGGCGTACGACCGATTGGGCGGATCACTGTTTCGGTTTTTCTACGTGCGGGTCTCGCGCGATGAGCATCTGGCGGCGGACCTGATGCAGCAGCTCTGGGCCGCGGCGGCAAAGAACGCCTCGCGCGTGCCGGAGAAGGAGATCGAATACTGGCTCCGGGGCGTGGCCCGGAACCTACTGAACACCCACTGGCGGCGCCTGAGTTCGCGTCCGGCGCACGTAGCGATGGAAGATGCCAAGACCGGCGCGAACATCGCGGAGCGCATGACGCGAGAGCGGCTGCCGGAAGAGATGATCGAGAAACGCGAGGTGCAGGATCGGCTGCTGATGGCGATCACGACGCTCGCATCATCCGATCAGGAACTGATCTTCGCGCACTACTTCGAGGGTGCGCAGCAGGTTGATTTGGCAAAGCGAATGGGCATGTCGGTGCGGGCGATCGAGGGACGGCTGTATCGGGCGCGGCAACTGCTGCGGGAGGCGTTGAGCGAGATCGAGTAAGGTGTAGGAGCGTTCATTATGGCTACAGACAATCACAACAGCAGCGCGAACAGTCCGGACGCGGCACTTGATGCCAACTTGCGTGCCGTCGGTTCCCGCGTCGGATCGGTGCCGACCCCGACCGCTGAGCAGCTTCGCTCCTGGCGAGACGGGGCGTGTTCGCCCCGACCGCTTCTCGCAATGGCAACCGAGCAGGAACACCAGCCCATTCCGCTCTTCCCCCATCGCTCGCGTTGGCTGGCCGCGGGGTCGGCTCTGGCCGCGTGCATCGCGGTAGCGGCGGCTGTGATATGGCAACCGGGCGCAACGGTGCAGGCATCGACAATCCTGAACGGCCTGCGGCACAAGACCTTTGGCGGCGTGAACATCCGATTTGACCATGTGGCCTCGCGCGGCACAACCGTGGACGGGTTCATGCGCGTGCGCCTGGATGCGCCGGTCTCGATCGAGACGCTTGACGATGCGCACGCGCTAGACGGCAAGGACCACTTCGGCGCGGCGTACGGCAAGTTCACCATCACCACCGACGCGAGCGTGCCCGGATGGGCGGATGGGCGCATCGAGGCGGAGGGCGCACTGACACATGGCAGCGGGTGGATGTATGTACAGGCGTCGGAGAAAACGGTGAAGCAACTTGCGGCCGCGGAGCCGCGGGCGATGGGGCTGGCCTCCATGGCGGGCACCGGCGTGCTGCTGAACATCGGCGGCGTGGATGAGCCGTTCTTCGAGGGGCTGAACGCGATGATGTGCCCCGGCGCGTGCGCGGGCGGCGCGATCGGCGGCTCCGGCCTGCACGCGAGCGTGAACAGAACCCCGAATGGGCACGGAAGCGAGACGCTCGGCATGGACGCGCCGAGCAAGAGCGCTGAGGGCGCGCCAAGCTCCAACGCTCCAAACATGGAGCAGATGCAACGCTTCGCCTCGCTCGCGCGCACGCTGCTCTCGGGCAAGGCGCGGCAGGGCGAGCTCGACCAGCTCAAGGGGATGATCCAGAACGACTTTGCCCAGCAGGCCAACGTGCGCAAGTTGCCGGGCGGCCAGTTCCTGCTCACCGCGGACCTGCCAGACCCGAAAGCGCCCATCGGCTCGAGCTCTCCCGGCGCGACGCTGCGCATCTGCTATGAGGAGCAGGCGGGCGTGCAGTGGGCGGAGATCATGCACATGCGCGACACCACCGGCACGGTGCGGATCGAGTTCGACGCCTCGCCGATCGATGGGGCGTTGCTGAAGTACGACCGACTCGTTGAGACCGGAAAGACCAACTACCTTGATCTGCGCCAGGTCATGCGGTTCTTCATGCCGATGGCCAAGCAGGTGCCGGGGCTGCTGTTCCAGTAACTTGCGACATCCACAATGCTGCCGCACAGATGTGTCAGAAACGAAGTTCGCGTGGGGCACGCATTGTTGGACAGCCGCGTGCCCAGTTGAGAACGAGCCGAATCGCGCCGGATCGGCTACATTTGCTGGCATGGAAGCGGAACTCCTCAAAGCCCTTTGCACCTTCGCCGAGAGCGTCAGGAGCAAGGTCTCTGCGAATGCCGATGGCGAAGCCGAGGCGCAGCTTTCCGGTCCCGTCTCGTCGCTGCTCGAAGCAATCGGCAAGATCATTCATCGCAAGATTGTCGCCAAGGCCGAATCACGTCTCGGTGATCGCCTGGGCATCCCCGACTTCGGTCTGGTCGTTGACGGTGCGCTCAACGGATACGTCGAACTCAAAGCCCCCGGACACGGCGCGGACACGGATCGTCTCAAGGGCCGCGACAAGGAACAGTGGGGCCGCTTCAAGTCGCAGCCCAACATCCTCTACACCGACGGCAACGAATGGTGCCTCTACCAGAGCGGCAAGCCCGCCGAACGATTGCTGAGGTTCAGCAAGGACATCACCAAGCACGGGGCCAAAGGCGTAACCGATGCCGATGGGGAACTGTTCCGTTCAATCATTACCCGCTTGCTCGCGTGGCAGCCGATCGTGCCAGAGAAACCCAAGGAACAGGCCGAACTTCTCGCCCCGCTCTGCCGCTTGCTCCGCGAAGACGTAGCGGATGCACTCCGCGACCCGGACTCCCCCCTTGTCGCGCTCGCCAAGGACTGGCGTTCGCTGCTCTTTCCCGACGCTTCCGACGAGCGATTCGCCGATGCCTATGCCCAGACCGTCACGTTCGCCATCTTGCTGGCCCGATCCGAGGGCGCGGATGTTTTGGATATTGCCAAGGCAACCACGAAACTCGAAGCGGGGCACACACTCCTCTCGCGCGCGTTGCAGGTGCTCACCGATGCCAGGAGCAGGGCAGAGATCGAGCCGTCGCTGCTCCTGCTTCAACGAGTGATCCAGGCTTTTCCCAAGGGAGCGATGCTGCCCGGTGCGGGCCAGGGCAAGGGAGGCACCGAAGACCCCTGGCTCTACTTCTACGAACACTTCCTCGCCGCCTACGACCCCAAACTGCGCAAAGACAC
The DNA here is from genome assembly GCA_043776515.1 of Phycisphaerales bacterium. Classification (GTDB taxonomy): domain Bacteria; phylum Planctomycetota; class Phycisphaerae; order Phycisphaerales; family UBA1924; genus UBA4658. The sequence continues at coordinate 161,152 of JAYVRG010000034.1, read as the reverse complement.
GGGCGTGTATTACACGCCGGTGGAAGTGGTCAAGTGTCAGGTCGCCCTTGTGGATGACCTGCTGCGGAACACGCTCGGCAAGGCCGGGGGCTTCACCCACAAGGATGTCGTGACGCTCGACCCCGCCGTGGGAACCGGCACGTACCTCCTCGGGGTGATCGACCACGCGCTCGACGCGGTGAAGGCATCGCAGGGCATCGGTGCCGTTGCCGCCAAAGCCACAACCCTCGCCGCCAACATCCACGGCTTCGAGCTGATGACCGGCCCCTATGCCGTCAGCGAGTTGCGCCTCACCCGCGCCCTCAAAGACCGTGGCGCCGCCATCCCCAAGTCGGGGCTTGGCGTCCTTCTGGCCGACACACTCGAATCCCCTTTTAGCAAGCCCCCGGTCATGCTCAGTTGGGCACAGCCGATCGCCGAGCACCACACGCGCGCTCTGGAGATCAAGGACAAAAAATCCGTCATCGTCTGCATCGGCAATCCCCCCTATGACCGCCACGATGCCGTGGGCGAACTCAATCAAGAGTCGCGTTCACGCACAGGCGGATGGGTCCGCTGGGGAGATGCCGGAGACCCCGATGCCGCGATCCTCTCTTCGTTCATCGACACCGCCAAGCTCGCCGGGCATGGCGGCGATCTCAAGAACCTTTACAACCTCTATGTCTACTTCTGGCGATGGGCCATCTGGAAAGTCTTTCAGCAGCCGCCCATGCTCGACACCGGAAAGAGAGCGGCCAAGGGCGACAACGCCGGCATCGCCACATTCATCACCGCCGCCAGCTATATCCGCGGCGATGCTTTCGTCGGAATGCGCGAGATGCTCCGTCGCCTCTGCCACGAGGTCTACATCATCGACCTCGGCGGCGAGGGCCGCGGCACGCGGCAGGACGACAACGTTTTCAACATCCAGACCCCGGTGGCCATCTGCATCGCCGTGCGAACTGGCAAAAAAGACACGGACGCGCCGGGAACCGTGAAATACGCCGCGATCCGGGGCACACGCGAAGAGAAATATGCCAAGCTCGCGTCCATCAAATCCTTCAAGGGCTTGAAGTGGAAGACCTGTCCCGGAGAATGGCACGCGCCCCTGCGCCCCGCGGGGACGGGGCCATATTTTCGATGGCCCCTCCTCACCGATCTGATGCCCTGGCAACAGTCAGGAATAAAGGTGGGCCGTCTCTGGCCCATCGCCGCCGACCCGGACGTGCTCACGCGCAGGTGGAAAAAACTCGCCTTGGCCGAGCCGTCAGAGCGTGTGGCTCTCTTCAAGAACTCGCCCACAGGTCGCAACGTCGGCGACAGACCCCTGCCCCTGCGCGCTGGCGGCGACAGACTCACCGCCATCAATACACTCGCTCGCGGCGCGACCTGCGGCGAGATCGCCCGATACGCCTACCGCTCCTTCGACCGTCAGTACATTCTCGCCGATGCCCGCGTGATCGACCGCGCAGGACCCCCGCTCTGGCTCGCCCACTCGAACAAGCAAGTGTATCTCACGAGTCTCTTCACCCAGCCGCTCGGCGGCGGCCCCGCCTCAGTCGCGTCGGCGCACGTCCCCGACCTCGATACCTTCAGGGGTTCTTTTGGCGCGAAAGCCACCTTCCCCCTCTACCGCGATGCAGCCGCGATAGAGCCCAACATCCTCCCCGGCTTCCTCGCCCTCTGGGGCAAGAAACTCAAACACGAGATCACGCCCGAGTCCTTCGCGGCGTATGTCTACGGCCTGACGGGCCACGCCGGCTTTGTTGATCGCTTCTGGGAAGAGCTCGAAGATTGCCAGCTCCGTATCCCACTCACGCTAAGCTCCCAGCTCTTCTGCGAGGTCAGTGCCGCCGGGGCGACGCTCCTGCACCTGCACACCTTCGGCGAGCGCTTTCAACCCCCGCGCACACGCGTTCCACAGATCCCAGCGGGCAAGGCCAGAGTCAGGAAGGCCATCAGCGACAAGCCCGCCGACTATCCCGAGACGTTCGAGTACATCGAACAATCCAAGACCCTCCGCGTCGGCACCGGCGTGATCGCACCCGTCGATCCGTCCGTCTGGAACTACGAGGTTTCCGGCTTGCAGGTTGTCAAGTCCTGGCTGGGCTATCGCATGAAAGACCGTAAGGGCAAGAAATCCAGCCCGCTGGACATACTCCACCCAGAGCACTGGACCAGCGACTTCACCGACGAACTGCTCAGACTCCTGTCGATCCTCGATTACACACTGGCCCAGCGACCCAGACTCGACGGCTTGCTGCAATCCGTGTGCGCTGGCCGCCTGTTGCTCGCCGCTCAGGTGCCCCCCACACCCGTCGCCCTCCGTAAACCCCCAAGAGCGGGCGACGAAGGCATACTCTTCAATGGCGATGAACCCGATTCTTCAGATTGAGAGGCCGCGATGACACCTGAGCAATCTCAACCGTTACCCGAGGAACCCGAAGCGTCATCCGAAGCTCAAGACGAAGAATACACGCCGCTCACGCCCGAGGACTTTGGCCCGGGCGAGGAATGGTTCAGGGACACGTTCTTCGCTTTCCGCAAAGAACTCGAGGAAAACGGCGCGGCCTACATCGCGGCCGAGGAAGCCAAACTAGCCGTTAAGACCAAAGCTGCCGCGCCCATTCAAGACCAGTAGTCCCCGCGTCTCAACTTCTCCCCACCCGACCAGTCACACGGTGCCTCGCCCCACTCCATGTCCAACTATCGCTGGAGCGATGGCACGCCATGTCCCCCTCTTCCGCCCCTCATATCCTTCTCCAATGCCCACTACCACACCCTCTCACGAGATCAAGCCGATCCCCCCCACTGCCATGCCTACCACCAGCACCTCGGACCTTGCGTCCACCGGCGTCATGCGCGCTCTCATCAAGCACCACGCGGGGCCGGGCCTGCAACTGGTGACGAATCGCCCGATCCCGGTCATCGGGCCGCGCGATGTGCTGATTCGCGTGAAGAAGGCCGGTATCTGCGGCACCGACCGGCACATCTGGGAGTGGGACCACTGGGCCGCCAATCGCATCCCCGTCGGCATCGTCACCGGCCATGAGTTTGTGGGCGTGATCGAGCGCGTCGGCTCGGCGGTGACGCGCTTCAAGCCGGGCCTGCGCGTGAGCGCGGAGGGGCACATCACGGCGGGGCTGGACTACAACAGCCGCACCGGCAACGCGCACATCGCGCGGGACACCAAGATTCTCGGCGTGGATCGCGACGGCGTGTTCGCGGAGTTCGTCTCTGTACCGGAGGAAAATGTCTGGCCGGTGCATCCGAACATTCCGGACCATCTCGCGGCGGTGCTCGATCCGCTCGGCAACGCCGTACACACGGTGATGAGCGCGAACGTGAGCGCCAAGACTGTTCTGATCACCGGCGTGGGCATCATCGGGCTGATGGCGGTGACGGTTGCGAAGGCCGCGGGGGCGAGTCGCATCTTCGTGACCGATGTGGACGACAAGCGGCTGAAACTCGCCAAGAAACTCGGCGCGGCGGAGGCGTACAAGGCCAACGATCCCAAGTGGATCGAGAAGATTCGTCAGCACACCCGCGGCGACGGCCCGGACGTGCTGCTGGAAATGTCCGGCAACGCTGGCGCGATCGACGACGGCTTCAAGGCGCTGCGCATGGGAGGGACGGCCGCGCTGCTGGGGATTCCATCGCGTGCGATCGCCTTCGACCTCTCGAGCCACGTCATCTTCAAGGGCGCGACGGTGCTGGGCGTCAACGGCCGGCGCATGTTCGAGACGTGGTACCAGATGGAGGAACTCCTCCTGAGCGGGCGCCTGGAACTCGACGAGATCGTCACCCACCAGATCCCGTTCGCCGACTTCGCCAAGGGCTTCGGGCTGATGCAGAGCGGGGAGGGGATCAAGATTGTGATGAATGTGGGGGAGTAGAAAAGAAAGCAAAAGCAAAAATATGTCTTTTTTTCTTTTGCTTTCCGATGAGCTACAGTCCGTGAACCACCACTCCCGCGAGCTTGGTGTTTGGAGACTGTCAAGTGCCGCACGATCAACCACCATTCACCTCCGTCTGGGCACTGACGGATCCCACGTCGATCACAAAGGCGGCCGCGTTCTGCGACGATCCACGCGTGCGCGAACTCAACTGGCCCTATCGACCTTGGCGAAAAGTCCGGCCCATCGCTCGCCAGCACGGACTTGATCCGGAGCTGGTTTGGACAGCACTCAAAATACTGCGATCCGCGGCTTGGCGGCCTTTGCCCCTCCATCAAACTGGAGGCAATCACTTCGGGCTCTGCCTCCTTCCGGCGATGAACGAGCAGTTGCATCGCATCGACCAATCCCTCGGTGGCGGACTTCCCGCCGCGCTTGGATCAACCGATGGCCTGCTCGGCGACATCGAGACCCAACGACGACTCGTCGTCCGCTCGCTGATGGACGAATCCGTGGATTCCTCGATGATCGAGGGCGCGGTCACCACGCGCAAGCGGGCTCTTGAGTTGCTTCGATCCGGAGAAGACCCAAAGAACAAATCCGAAAAGATGGTCGTCAATAACTACCGAGCGATGCAGTGGATCAAAGAGCGGCTTGACCAGCAGCTCTCGGTCCCCATGCTTCTGGAGCTCCAGTCCATTGTCGTGGCGGGCACATTGGACGATCCGACCGGAAAGGGCCGATTGCGCGTCGAATCGGACAATATCGCCGTCATCGACAAGCGCACCGGTGAAGACGTGTACGTACCACCGCCCGCCGCACAGCTCGCCTCCCGTCTCAAAGCACTGTGCGAGTTCGCAAACAAACCGCACTCCGGCGAGGAGTTTCTGCACCCGATCGTAAAGGCCTGTGTGTTGCACTTCATGATCGGGTACGAGCATCCCTTCGTGGATGGCAACGGACGCACTGCCCGAGCCGTCTTCTATTGGGCCGCGCTCAAAGCTGGCTATCGCATCTTCGAGTTCCTGGTCGTCTCCGAACTCATTCTCAAGACCTTTGCCCAGTACCCGCAGGCATATGTTGATTCCGAGGACGACGGTGGCGATCTGACCTACTTCGTCGCCTACAAACTCGGAGTCATTGAGCGATCAATCGATCGCTTTCGAGAGCACCTCGCGAAAGAAAGTATCAGGATCCAGAGAGCTCTCCAGACGGTCAAGCGATTCCGGAACCTGAATCTTCGCCAGCGATTGCTGCTTGAACACGCGCTGCGACATCCAGCCGACACCTATTCACCTCGTTCGTACGCCGCAACCAACCAAGTCACCATTCCCACCGCACGGGCGGACCTCGAAAAACTCAGACGCTCTCGGCTTCTGAGCACCTTCAAGATTGGCAAAGCGATCCACTACACCGCGGCGCCAAATCTGGCGAAACGCTTCGGTGAACCAAACGACAAAGCCCCGTGAACCCAGTCCCCCTCCACTTCCGGCCCCGCCACCGCCTCACGCACGCGCGCGAGTTCGACGCGGTGTACGCCGCCAAAGTCCGCAAGGTCCGCGGCCCGCTCATGCTGTTCGCGCTGCCGAATGAACTGGGCTGGCCGCGGCTGGGGCTTTCGGTGAGCGGGCGCGTCGGCAACGCGGTGCGCCGCAACACTTGGAAACGCATGATCCGCGAGGCGTTCCGGTTGCAGCAGCACACGCTCCCCATCAGCGCAGACGGAACCGGCTACGACCTGATCGTGAGCGTGCGTGCCGGACCGGAGCAACCAGTATGGACACTCCCCGCGTGCATGAAGGCGCTCGCTGAGCTGGCGGGCGAGGCGGATAAGGAATGGCGTCGCCGCGACCGACGCGAGGGCGATCATCCCTCCACTCCCTCACCAGCCCCCGGCCAACAATGAACCCGTGGCAGCACCCGCCGGCACATCCCGCATTCGGCGCTTGGCGACACTCCCGTTTCTGGGGATGATCTACGCCTATCGCGTCACACTCGGACCGTTCCTCGGCGGCCACTGCCGCTTTCATCCGACGTGCAGCCAGTACGGGCTGGATGCATATCGCGAGCATGGACCGGTGCGGGGGTCGATGCTGACGGCCAGACGTATCTGCCGCTGCCACCCATTCGGGCGCGGCGGATACGACCCCGTACCGCCAGCTATTGGTCGATCGCCCAACCGATGATTGGATTGGCTGCGGGCAACAACGCGCCGCTTCACTAACATTTTGCTCGACTTGTTAGTAAGTGAGCATATACTAGCCAAGTGGTTCGACTGGCTCGCCGATGATTCGATCGGGTCTGAATCGCCCGTCATCGTTCACACAAGTCTTTGTCTAGCAGGAGTTTACCGTGGGTCGATTGCCCGCCGCACAGCGTAAGGAACAACTGCTGGACACGGCCGCTCGGCTGTTCGCCGTGCATGGCTACGCGGGCGCGACCACAAGCCAGATTGCCAAGGCGGCGGGCGTGACCGAGCCCATCATCTACCGGCACTTTGAGTCCAAGCGGGAGCTGTTCATTGCTCTCATCCATCGCACGAGCGAGGCGACGATTCGGCTGTGGGAGCACGAACTGGCGGCCGCGGCGGACCCGGCGGATCGGCTCAAGCGGCTTATCAACGCCAACCCGATGGTGGCGAACATGGGCGGGGGCATCTATCGGGTGATCGTGCAGGCGATGACGGAGGTGGAGGACCCGAAGATCCTCGAGGCCCTGAGCGAGCATGTGAAAACGCTACACGCGTTCCTGATGCGCGAGGTGCAGCAGGCGCAGGATTCGGGGCGGGTGAGCAAGCGGTTCTCGCCCGCGCTGACGGCGTGGGCGCTGATTCACATGGGGCTTGGATATGGCGTGCTCAGCGCGATGGGCGTGGCGGAGCACGGGGCGGATGAACACGGACACACGATTGTGGATCTGCTTGGTGAGCTGATGCTGGGGCAGAACTACAGGCGGGATTAGCGGCGGATGGAGGACGCGGGCGTTCCCGAGGGGCTTGTGCTGCCCGCAGAGTATTTTCAATACACATCTCATGCGCATGTGGTATGCTGCTTGTACCCAGCGGCCAAGGAATGCCGCGATGGGCTGGAGCCATAACATGCGCAAGACTTTGATGCTCGCCGCCGCCCTCGTTGCCCTCGACAGACCCGCACTGGGTCAGAACGCTTCGGTTGAGTTCCGCGTGGTGGAGCGGCACGCGACACCGATCAGCACCGTGACTGGTACCAGCAACAACGTGCTGAACTACGCGGTACAGGCGCGAGTGACCGGGGCCGCGAACACCGGGCTGGCGACGTGCAGCTTCAGCATCCAGATGCCCGGAGAGCAGGAGAGCTCCGGAGTCCTCGCGATCAACACCATCACGAATGTGAACGGAACATACTGGACGGGCGCGATCGACAGCACGAGCACGGCGGGGGGCCTAAAAGCTGGGGTGGCCAATGCGTACCGCTACCTCGTCGGCATCAACGGCTCGTTCAACGGGCTCATCAACGCCTCGGGCGGCGCGTGGACCAACAACCCAATCCAGCAGGACATCGGGCTGGTCACGCCGGTGAGTGCGGGGAGCAACTATCTGGCGTATACCGACCCGCTCGGGCATGGGTTTCCGGATAGCCCGCTGAACCCGGCGACACAACTCAACCCGTACTTCGGTGCCAACCAGAACTGGATCGACCTGTACAGGTTCCAGTACACGGTGACGAATCTCTCGTCAAACAGAACGGTGCCCATCAACATTTTTCTCGATGGCACCGTGGCGGTGTTTTCAACATCGCAGATGTCCGGTGGTTTGTGGGGGCCACTGACGATGGACGCCGTGTCCTCCACCGTAACGGGAACGACCTTCAATGTGAATGTGATCGGCGCGTGCTGCGATAGTTCGAGCGCGCTCTGTACGCTCAACAGCGCATCGGGCTGCACCGGCGGCACGTTTCAGGGTGTGGGTTCCACATGCACGGCGGGGCTGTGCCCGGGCGGGGCGTGCTGCTTCATTTCGACCGGCGCGTGTACCTTCACGGGTGCGAGCGGTTGCGTCGGGAACCGGGTGTTTCGCGGCGTGGGCACGACGTGCGCCGCCAATCCGTGCCCGCCCGGATCGTGCTGCGCGACGGATGGAACGTGCGCGGTGCTGATTCAGAGTGCGTGTGCGGCGTCTTGGACATCGGGCGGGACGTGCTCACCGAACACCTGCCCACAACCGGGGACGTGCTGTTCGCTCGCCGGTTTCTGCACTACCTCGCTGCAAGCGGCGTGCAGCGCGGGCGCGTCGTGGATGCAGGGCGGGACGTGTTCACCCAACACCTGCCCGCAGCCGGGGCAATGCTGTACGGCCGGCGGGGGTTGCACGGTGGTGCTTCAGTCGGTGTGTGGCGGTGGTGTGTGGACGTTTGGAGCATCCTGCGCTCCAAACAACTGCCCGCAGCCGGGGACGTGCTGTGCCGGGACGGGCGGATGCTCGTTTGTACTGCTCAGCGCATGTTCAGGTGGAAGTGTCTGGTTCTCAGGCGGAACATGCACGCCAAACTCGTGCCCGCAGCCGGGATCGTGCTGCGCCACAACTGGAATCTGCACCGTCGCGTTGCAGAGCGCGTGTACGGGAGGAAGTGTGTGGACGCTCAGCGGCGTGTGTACGCCCAACCCGTGCCCGCAGCCGGGGACGTGCTGCATGTCGCTTGGGGCGTGTACGTTTGTGCTGCAAACAATGTGTGCCGGACAGGTGACGTGGACCGTTGGCGGCACATGCTCGCCCAACACCTGCCCGCAGCCGGGAACCTGCTGTGCGCCCACGGGTGTTTGCTCGTTTGTCTTGCAGATCGCGTGCGCGGGAGGGAGCGTCTGGACTTCCGGGGGTGTCTGCTCGGTCAACGCGTGCCCGCAGCCCGGGCGGTGTTGCGCGGCGTCGGGCGTCTGCGCGTTCGTGTTGCAGAGCGCGTGCGCGGGCGGAAGCGTCTGGACACTCGGTGGCACCTGCACGCCCAACCCGTGCCCGCAGCCGGGGGTCTGCTGCGCGTTCGATGGCAACTGCACGATGGGCTTGCAGAGCGCGTGCGTGGGCGCGTTTGGCGGGACGGGGAGCTGCGCGCCCAACCAGTGCCCGCAGCCGGGAACGTGCTGCGCAACCTCCGGTGCGTGCTCGCTCGTGTTACAAATCACGTGCGCGGGCGGAAGCATCTGGTCCGCTGGCGGCTCGTGCTCTCTCAATCCCTGCCCGCCCCCGGGCGCGTGTTGCGGCGCGGATGGGCTGTGCAGCACGGCGTTGCAGAACGTGTGCGCTGGGGTGTGGAATATCGCGCAGGCGTGCGTGCCAAATCCGTGTGCGCAGCCGCATCAGAGTGTGTTGCGAACGGTGCGGGCGGCGGGGCCGGGAGCGATCGCGCCGTGGACAACAGCGACACCATCGCTCGCTAGTGCGCTGAGCGCATCGGTCGCGGGGGATGAGGTCTGGATCGCGGCGGGGACGTACACTCCGACGGTTGCCAATGGGGATCGCTCACTCAGCTTTGTGATTCCGAGCGGCGTGCGGGTGTATGGCGGGTTTGCCGGGACAGAAACCATCCGGTCTCAACGCTCCGCAGACACAACGCTGAATCCCACAGTATTGTCCGGCGATCTGAACGGAAACGATGGGGCTGGGTTCGCGGGGAGCGATGAGAACTCACAGCGCGTCGTCGTTGCATCCAATACTGCGAGCACGACGGTTTTGGATCGCGTCACAGTACGCGGCGGTAACGGCACGCCTGCCATCACTTTTCAGGACGTTCCGGGCGCTGGGATGTACGGGGTCAACGCCCACTTGTTGCTGACTGACTGCACGTTCCGTGACAACCGAACTTCACTGCACAGCACCTCAAACGATCGGTATGGGATTGACGGAGGAGCCATTGCGCTGGAATCCTCCGCGCCACTGTTCATTCGTTGCGTGATTACCTCGAACCGTACCGCGCCCGGGAGCGGGGTGGGTTGCACCTCCGGCGTTGGACAACTCGGAGGGGTCGGCGGCTCCGGAGGTGGTGTTTCCCTGAGCAACTGCACCTCGGCTTTTGTCGATTGTGTGTTCTCGAATAACATGTGTGGCAACGGAAGTTCGGGAGCGGGCTGCTCGTCTTTGAGCAGCGCAGGACGACCAGGCGGATCCGGGGGTGCGGTGTTCGCGACGAACACTTCGGCAAGCTTTCTGCGTTGCCAGTTTTCGGGCAACTTTGCTGGCAATGGTGGTCCGGGCGGGACATTCTCCGGCGCGAGTGGGGCGAATGGCCCTGGTGGATCGGGGGGTGCCCTGTTCCTCGCCGGGGGCAGTGCGGTGTTCACATCGTGCATGTTCGCATCGAATGCCGCGGGCAGCGGGAGCGGCGGGACCGCATTCGGAACAACCGGTGCGTCCGGCGGTTCTGGCGGTGCAATCTTTGCCTCCGGAGCAGCCGTTTCAGTCTTGGACAGCGTGCTCAACTCGAACACAAGCGGCACGGGCGGCAATGGGCAGCTTGACATTTCCGGATGCTCCCGAGCTGGCGGCGCGGCTGGCGCGGGCGGCGCGATTGCGTTGACCGGAGGTACCTTCACGATGTCGGCTTGCACGGTGACGGCGAACAACTCCGGGCTACCAGGTGCGGGTTCCACTTCGACGGCATCCGGATCCATCTGCATATCCAATCCTCCCTGCTGCCAACCCGGTGCCACAGGTGCCACCGGTATCGGCGGCGTAGCCGGAGACACTCTCTCCGCTTCAATCATCGGCTGCATCCTCTGGAACAACGGGAACGGTCAGATCGCATTCCCCAATCCCACGATCGCACAGAGTTGCGTACAAGGTGGCGCGCCCGGGAACGGCAACATTTCGTCCGATCCTTTATTTATCAACGCGGCAGCGGGCGACTTCCGGCTCGCGCCCGGTTCACCGTGCATCGACGCGGGCAACAACGCGGCACTTCCGGCAACCGTCGGCGCGGATGTCGCGGGCAACGCGCGTTTCGTGAGCGGGTGTTCCACCTTGCAAGACACCGCTCCGGACGCGACCATCGACATGGGCGCGTACGAGTATCAGGGAGCCGGCGCGGACTGCGACGCGGATGGTGTTTGCGACCTGCGCGAGGTCTCCGGCCTGCAAATCCTGCGCGCAGCATCCGCCGCGCCGGGTCAAAAGTTCGGCTGGAACATCAAGATGCGGGGCGACGTGGCCGTGATCGGCGCACGCGGGACGAATACGAATGCCGGCACTGGTGCTGGCGTGGCGTATATCTACGAGCGGCAGGGGAGCGTGTGGGGAAACCGGCAGACGCTGGCCGCGGCGGATGGTCGTGCGCTGGATGATTTCGGCAACTACATCGGCATCAGCGACAACTGGGTGGTGGTGGCGGCCCGCGGCGCGGACGCGGGCGGGCTGACCGACTCCGGCGCTGTGTATGTGTATCAACGAGACGCTATTGGGTGGGCGCAATCCGCGAAGATCGTCGCGCCGGATGGGCAGCCGGGCAATCTGTTCGGGCATGGGGTTGCGATCGACCAGGATCGGATCGTCGTTGGTGCGCTCTACGGAGATTCGCCAAGTGTCGCCGACACCGGCGCGGCGTATGTCTTCAAGCACAATGGCGCGGGCTGGGTGCTGGAAGCGAAGCTTCTCCCCGCGGACCTCACGCCGCTGAAGGGCTTCGGCATCTGCGTGGCGATCCAGGGAGACATGATCGCGGTGGGCGCGCCCTATGACGGAAACGTCGGCAGTGCGGGCGGCGCGACGTATATCTACCAGCGGTTTGGAACCAGCTGGGTGCAGGTCTCCAAGCTGCTGCCTTCGGATAACAACGATCACACGGCCGCGAACTTCGGCGAACTTGTTGCCATGAGCGGCGATCGGCTGATCTGCAATGCGCCGCGGCTGAGCCACACCGGGCGTTCGCAGGCCGGCGCGGCGTACATCTTCCGGCGATCCGGGTCGGCGTGGATTCAGGAGGCGCGGCTGGTTTCGGACTCGCCGCAGGGGGGGGAGTGGTTCAGCTTTGATGTGGCGATTGATGGGGATCGCGCGATGGTCGGCGGGTTCCGGCGCAGCGTGCTGGGCCAACCCGTCGCGGGCGCGGCGTACGTCTTCCGGCGCTTCGGCACGTCATGGCTCATGGCCTCGCACATGGATGCCCCCAGCCCGTACGCGTTCGGATACTTTGGATATGGAATCGGGCTGAGCGGAACACGCGCGATTGTCGGCGGGTTCCAGTTGCCGGCGGGCACTGTTCAGATGGCTGGCGCGGCCCGTGTCTTTGATCTCAATCTGCTGGATGGCAATCAGGATGGCATTCCCGATGCGTGCCAGATCACCAGCGGAACGCTGACGGACGCGGACAACAACGGGATTCCGGATGTCGTGCAGTTCAACCCATGCCGCGCGGACTTCAACAGCTTTGGGGGCGTGACCGTGCAGGACATCTTCGACTTCCTCAGCGTCTGGTTCACCGGCGGCTCGCGCGGCGACTTCAACGGCTCCGGCGGGCTGGAGCCGCAGGATATCTTCGACTTCTTGGGTGCTTGGTTCGCGGGATGCTGACTTTGAGACGGCGCGTCTCTGTCGGAAAAAAGAATTTCATCGTTGAGACGCCCAGAACGCGGAGGAAGGCAGGGAATCTCTGGTTCGTGCATGATCCTGGCTATCTTCTCCGCGACCGCGGCGTCTCCGCGGTGATTCTTTGCTGATGTCGTGCGTGAATCTCACTCGGTGTGTGTTCGCGTGGTGCGATCGGTCACTATGATTTCTCGCCGTGACCATTTATCTGGACAACAACGCCACCACGCAACCCCCCGAGCCGGTGCGGGCGGCGATGGCGGAGATGCTCGCGGAGCACTGGCACAATCCCTCGAGCGTGCATCGCCCGGGGCAGCAGGCGCGGCACCGGATCGAGCTGGCGCGGAAGCAACTGGCCGCGCTGATCGGGGCGCGCCCGCGGCAGATCACGCTGTGCGGATCGGGGACCGAGGCGCTGGACCTAGCGATTCGCGGATCGCTGCTGGCGCAGAGCCGCGTGGGTGCGGCACGGAGGAATCCGCCTGGCGCGATCATCACCAGCAAGGTGGAGCATGTCGGCGTGCGCGATCTGGCGACGGCGCTGGAGAAGGAAGAGGGCACGCGGGTGCTGTGGGCGGAACTGGACGAGATCGGTCGCGTGCGCCCGGAGTCGGTGGGCGCGCTGCTGGAGCAAGGTGATGTCGCGATCGTGAGCGTGCAGTGGGCGAACAACGAGACGGGCGTGGTGCAGCCGGTGCGTGAGATCGCGGCGCTCTGCCGCGCGAAGGGTGTGCTGTTTCATTGCGACGCGACGCAGTGGGTCGGCAAGATGCCGACGAGTATTTCCGAAGTTGCCGAAGGTACGGCATCGCCGGATGATCCCTCTTCGTCACTCCGTCACTCGATCACTTCGTCACTTCCATGCGATCTCCTGACGTACTCGCCGCACAAGTTTCATGGGCCGAAGGGCGTGGGCGTGCTGTATTGCCGGCCGGGCGTGCGGACATCGCCGCTGATTCATGGGGAACAGGAACTCGGCCGGCGCGGCGGAACGGAGAACGTGCCGGGGATTGTCGGCGCGGGAGTTGCGGCGGAACTGGCCGCGGCGTGGCTCGGTGATCCGGGGAACATTGATCGCGGGCGGGCGATGCGGGATCGCTTTGAGCGCGGGGTGGTTGCGGCGGTGCCAGATGCGGTGGTGAATGGGATCGAGTTGAATCAAATGAAGACCGCCGCGGAGCGGCGGGCCACCCAGGAGCGACTCTGGAACACCAGCAGCATCGGGTTTCCGCGGCTGGAGGCGGAGGCGATGCTGTTGCTGCTGAGTGAGCGGGGCGTGTGCGCTTCGGCGGGTGCGGCGTGCGCGAGTGGGTCGCTGGAGCCATCGCCGGTGCTGCGGGCAATGGGGGTGCCGCCAGAAGTGGCGCATGGGACGCTGCGGTTCTCGCTTTCGCGGGAGACGACAAATGCGGAGGTGGATGAGGCGGTGCGGATTGTGGGGGAGTGTGTGGGGCGGCTGCGGGCTTCGATGAGTGCGGTGGGGTAGCATCTACCGCACCCTCAAACTCCGCGGGCTGGACCCACGCGTACACATCAAAGATGCCTTGTCCGTGTAGTCACGCACTGGCCAACTCCCGCCCATGCCCACGGCAGTGGTTGTAGGGGGCTGAAGACTTACCATCGAGGAACTTCTCAACCTTGTCCGAATGCAGTTCTTCGAGTCGGGAGAGTTCGTGCTCCGTGTGTTCCCGCTCCAATCGCGCGGCACGGGCAATGATGTGATCGCGCTCGATCACCCCTGCTTCGAGTACGGCCTGCGGTAAACTGTCCGCCAGCCGAAACGTGACGGAATACGTCGCTCCCTCGCGTGTCCAGTGCGGAAGGTTTGCACCGTGGCGGACGACCAGTGGCCGGGGCGTAGAAGATGGGCCTGGAGATTCGCCCTTGCTCATGATGGTGAGGGTACCAAACTACATCCAACGCTCGGGCCACGGCGGCCCGTACATGGGCTGGTAAGCCCATGCCACGCCACGAAAAACTCCAGCGTTCCCCCATCCGCGTCCGATCTTCCCTCCCCGGGAATCCACGCGCATGCACTCCGCCACCGCAATCAATCCATCTCCCACGCCACTCTTCGCGGGCGTCAGCGTCCGCCGCGCGGTGCCGCTGTTCCGCATTGACGCGGGCTGGCTCTTCATCATCGCGGGTCTGGGCATTCTCGCGGCCACCGTGCTCATTCCCGCGCAGCACGATCTTGATCTTGCAACTTGGCAGCGCGACCGGGCCGCCGCGATCGAGAAGCACCGGCTCAAACGCTTGGAGCAGTACGGCCAGTACCTGCGCGCCGTGCAGGGCGGCGATGAGTCCACCGTGCTCTCGCTGGCCGCGATCGGATTGAACAAGAGTCCGCAGGATCGCATCCCGCTGAACCCGCGCCCCGACCCCTCGAACTTGAGCGCATCCGTGTTCCCGCATCTTGAGCCCGCGCCCGTCGAGTTGCCGCCCAAGCCGATCGTCTCCGAGCAATCCTCGATCCTGGCGCGCTGGACGATCGACGAGCACACACGGCTCTGGCTGCTGGCCGCGGGCGTGCTCTCGATCCTTATCGGGTTGTTACCCGCGAGCACGCGCGAGCCGATCAAGTAGCGTGGCATGGGCTGCCTTTGCTTCGTGGCATGGGCTTACCAACCCATGTTCTTCGTGGCATGGGCTTTCCAGCCCATGTGCCTTTGTTTCGTGGAATGGGCTTACAGCCCATGTTTCGGGCGCTTCGCCCGAAATAACTATCAGCCATCCCGAACTCTCAACACACACCAAGGCATTCGAGCCGCGGCGGCTTGAACATGGGCTGGTAAGCCCATGCCACGAAACCCCATAACGCGCGGCGCACACCCCACACCCCGCACACCCACCGCCGCAATCCCTGCAGTTCGCGGCCACCGCTGGCCCTTCGCGCCCCGCGGGGCATCCTTCACCTCCCGTGACGCCGCAATTTTCCATCCCACTGCAACCCACGCGCCATGGCCGGATACAACTTGGCGTCGGACATTCGCCGTGCGAATCTCCAACACACCGCGGCGGCCGCCGCGAGCTTTCGGAAACGGATTTCCCCCGCTTCCGACCCTCTCCGGCCCGTCTCGCTCCATCCCGCTTCTCACCATGAACTCCCCGGCACACGCCCGGGAGCCGCTGTACCGCCACCCTCTCACTTCGCCCGAACCTCAGCCGCACCCTTTGCCAGCCCGCACGTACAACCTGAAACCAGCATTGCCACTCTCACCCCCAGACACCCACCTTTCACCCGAACATTCACGCTGTTCCCACCCCTGACCCCGATACGATTCCCGGCTATGACGACCGTACCCTCCAACGCCTTTTTCTACATGGCCGTCCGCCCCGGTGGCGGCCGCAAGTTTGGCGTGCGCCAGGCCAAGACCATGCCCGCGCTCGCCCAGTCGCTTCGCACCGACAACCAGCTCCTCCTCAAGTCCTGGCGCGTCCCCGCGTGGTTCGCCCCGGACCAGAAACTCTCGCTGAAGGACCAGGGCGCGCTGAACGATCAGCTCGCGCAGCTGCTCTCCCGCGGCGTGCCGCTGGTCGAAGCGCTTGACGTCGTGACACAGACCGTCCGCGCCGCCACCAAGCCGCGGATGGTGCGGCTCCGCGATCTGGTGCAGTCCGGCACCTCCTTCGCCGACGCTTGCAAGATGGTCGGCGGGTTTGATTCGGTGACCATCGCCGTGTATCGCGCCGCGGAGCGCACCGGCGACCTCGCCGGCGCGGCCAAGGAACTCTCCGTCACCATGCGTCGGCGCATCGCCATCGCTGGCAAGGCCGCGACGCTGATGATCTATCCCGCGATCGTCATGAGCATCTCGCTCATGGTCGCGACGCTGATGATGCTGGTGATCGTCCCCATGATGGGCGAGGGGCTGATGAAGAGCGACATCCCGCTCCCCACCTTCTCCAAGATTGTCATTGGCACCGGCATGTGGATGCGTGAGAACGTCATGTGGCTCTCCATCATCTTCGGAATCTTCCTGATCCTCGTGATCGTGGGGCGGGCCGCGGTGCTGAACCTCGCGCAGATCTCGATGCGCAAACTGCCCATCATGCGCGATGTCGTCATCGCGCAGGAATCCGCACGCTTCTTCTCGGTCATGGGCGCGATGACCCGCAGCGGCGTGCCCATCTCCGATGCGCTGGGCGTCGCCAATCAGGCACTCAGCCACCCCGTCATGCGAACCCAGCTCGAGCGGCTGCGAAACCGCCTCATCGAGGGCGGGCTGATGCGCACGCTTATTGAAGAGGTCGTCTCGCTTCCGGTTGCCACCCGCCGCCTGCTCATCGCGGCGGAGCGTTCGGGCGATCTTGAAAACGCCTTCCACACCCTCGCGGGCGACATGTCCGACGAGGTCGAGCGCTCCAGTGCGCGCCTCCTGGCCGTGCTGGAGCCGGCCCTCATCGTCTTCATGTTCACCATCATCGGCACCCTGCTCATCGCGCTCATGCTGCCGATGATCACGCTCACCAGCAAGATTCAACTCTGATTCGCCTTTTCTGATTCACACTGTTCTGATTCGCACCGTTCTGATTCGCACGATCTCACACGTTTCCGGGGAGTACACACCATGCATATCCGACTCTTTCGCTCCATGTCCAGAATGTCCCGTCTGCCCCGCAAGTCCGCTGGCGGTTTCACCCTCCTTGAAATGATGCTCGTCGTCGTCATCATGGGCGTGCTCATCGGCGTGGCCGCGGTGAACATTCTGGGCCAGGGCAAGAAGGCCAAGGTCTCCGCGAGCCGCGCCTCGATGGCCACGGTCGCCAGCATGTTGAAGACGTACAACCTCGATCAGGGCACGTACCCGCCGACGCTCGACAACCTGGTCACGAAGAGCTATTTGGACAAGATTCCTGTGGATGCCTGGAAGCGCCCGCTGGTATACATCCCAGGCAACATCGTGAGCGGCACAACCTCGCACCCCTTCCAGCTGTATTCCACCGGCGAATCCGGCGAGACGTCCGGCGGCGGTGACATCATCGACTTCTGGGAAGAGGACCAGCCCAACACCCCGCGCTAATCCAACAGCCCACACCGACCCAACATCCACACCGATTCATCCGCCATATTCGCATCTGCCAGATCGCACCCATGACACCCAGGCCCAGCACACCCCGATCGCTCCGAACCCGCCCGCGGGCTGGCGCGCGTTCGGCCATGACGCTGCTGGAAGTCATCCTCGCCGTCCTGCTCCTCTCCCTCACCGTCGCCGCCGTCACCGGCGCGATCTCCGCCATCGTGGGCATGGAGACCCAGGGTCGCAAGCGGCTCGAGGGGTACGAGGTCTGCAACCGCATCATGCTGCAGTTCCTGGATGACGAGGAGGGCCTGCCCAGCAAGGGGCTGCCCATCACCTACGGGGATCACAAGTATTTCTGGGACCTGGACAAAACCGGTGCCCGCATGGTCATCAACAAGAAGCAGGAGTCCGGCGGCGCAAACCTGCAAGCCCTCGACCGCTTCATGCTCATCGGCGTCACCGTGTACGACGCCAACGAGAACGGCAACTACGACACCCGCGGCGAGCCGATCGCCTTCATCTCGCGCGTCATTGATCCCGCCGCGCCGCGCAACCCCGACTCCATCGACACCTACTCCGACAACCCCAACAAGATCAAACTCTTGCTCGACAGCGTGCTCGGCACCGGCAAGGCCAACACCAGCACCTCAAAACTCTCGGGGAGGCAGTTCAAATGAATCCGCGCCCGCTCCATCATCCCCATCATGCCAATCGCACGGCCGCTCACGGCACGCGGCGCGGCTTCACGCTTATGGAAGTCATGCTCGCCGCGGTCCTGGGCGCGATGGTCGTCGGTGCCTCGCTCGCGATGTTCTCCATGATGGACCGCGCCCGCAAGCTCCAGAACGATCGTCTGGAAACCAACACCGAGCTCGCCTTCGCG
The DNA here is from genome assembly GCA_043776515.1 of Phycisphaerales bacterium. Lineage (GTDB taxonomy): Bacteria > Planctomycetota > Phycisphaerae > Phycisphaerales > UBA1924 > UBA4658. The sequence goes on along the minus strand of JAYVRG010000034.1, from coordinate 142,822 downwards.
CACAAGGTTCTCCAGCAGGCCTTCCGCACGCTCCTGATGGAAAACTCCCCGGAGCCCAAGGACGATGATCTGAAGAACAAGATCAAGCAGGACATCGACGACGCCGCCGAAGACAAGACCCACGAGCGCCGCGACGACGCCGCCACCATGCGCTTCGCGCTCCAGCCCGACAGCTCCAAACGCACCTACGACGGCTCGCCCCTGCAAACCCTCGACCTCACCCTCACCACGCCCCCCGTCCACGCCGTCTCCCGCTCCCTCACCGCCGACGAAGAAGTGAACGCGCAGCTCCACCTGCTCGCCCTCGCCCGCAACCGCGACACCAACGTCTGGTCCGATCGCTCTTCCACATCGCGGCTGGGCTCCTCCTCCCGGCTCTCCGGTTCCAGCACCTCCGGGACCAAATCCGGCACCAAGTCCGGCAGCGGCAAGACCTCCGCAGACGGCTCCTCCACCAGCCGCGAGCGCAACCCGAGCGCAACCTCCGCACGCGCCGATCGCCTCCGCAACGGCGCGGCCGGCCTCGGCGGCGGCTCCGCCGATGATCGCGTCTCCTCGCTTGCCAACCAGGAAATCGACGCCCCCCGCGCCCCCGGCGTCCGCGGCGTCTTCGAGTTCCGTCAGGAAGACGACCCCAAGGTCATCGCCCGCCTCGCCGCCTCCGGCCTGCAAAACGCGAGCGCCTGGTCGCTCTGGTGGAAGCAGATTCCCCCCGATGACGATCTGGACATCCCCCCCAGCACCGACACCGCCGGCGAAGGTGCCAACGCCGCCAAGGACCGCGCCGATCGCCTCCGCCTCATCGAGCTCGCCCGCGCCAGCCGCACCGATACTCCCGAGGTCAAGCTCCTCTCCGGCATCGGCAGCGCGCAGTGGCAGGTCTATCGCCGTCGCAAGATGGTCAACAAAATGGCCGCGGCCCATGCCAAGGAACTCCCCGCATACGTCAACCTGAAGTTCGACACCATCGACGGCCGCCACCAGGACTGGCTCTTCGAGATCGCCTGGTTCTACGGCCAGGAGCCCGGCACCGTGCTGGCCGTGAACGATCCCCTCGGCGCGCCCTTTGATCCGAGCAACCCCGATGGCGGCGGTGCCGGCGCCATCGCCGCGGCGGTGCAAGCCGCGCTCGAAGCCGCTGGCGGTGGTGGTCGTGGAAACACCGGCGCGACTCCCGCCGGCGGCAGCACTGGCGCAATCGCTGGCGCAAACGGCTCCGGCGGCCCGCGCGGCGGCTTTGGCTCCGGCGGCTCCGGTGCCGGTGCCGGAACTGGCGGCACCTCCGGCGGCGCGCACGGCGGCACCGCCAACGGCCCCGTCACCGGCGGCAACGGCCGCCCCATTGTCATCACGCTCCCCGACGGCAGCACCATCACCATTCCCGCCAACGCCCAGCCCGGGCGCTGATTCGCTCCGACCCACACCCATGAAACCCTCCCGCCTCCAACTCCTCCGCACACGCTTCGCCCGGGCTCCGCGCGCCTTCGCGCTCCCGCTGGTCGTCCTGCTGCTGCTGGTGGGCGGGCTGACGGTCGGGCTGCTGCTGGAGCGCCACGGCGTCTCCTATCGCGCCATCGTCCGCAACGTGGACGACTACAAAAACCACCACCGCGCCGCCGGCATCAAGGAGTGCATCCTCCGCTGGTTGGACACCGCGCACGGGCGCGTCGATCAATCCCTGGATGCCGACGGGCTGGCCTTCACCATGGACGTCTCCGGCGAGGGCCACATTGATGTCTTCCTGTTTGATGCCCAGGGCTCCACCCTCTCGGACCCTGCGGCCCTCTCCGGCCGCCGCCGCGAGATCGTCGAAGACATCAAGTTCCTCATCGAGTCCGTCCCCGCTGAGCAGCGTCCCAACAACCTCTTCCGCCCCGTCGGTCCGCCCGAAATCTCTCTGAACACCGCCCCCGACCTGCTCATCAAGGCCCTCTGCCTCGCCATCATCGGCGAGCCGGACAAAGCCAATCAGGCCGCCATCGCCATCTTCGACAAACGCGCCACCCTCGGCCTCGGCCTCGACAGCCAGCCCGACCTCGGCCGCAACCCCGCCACCAGCGGGCTGGGCGGGAGCAAGTCCACGGGCCTGAACGCCGGCACCGGCGCGGCGGGCGGCACGCTTGCCGGCGCGACTGGTGCCACCGGCGCACCGCCCATGGGTGCCAACATCGCCGACGCACTCCGCGATATCCCGATCACCGAGCGGCAGCGCAAAGAGATCGCCTCCATGCTCGTCGTGCAACCCACCCTGTATGAGTGCATTGTCGAAACCCGCAACTCCTCCAACGTCCTCCTCAACAAATCCACCGGACTCTACAAGCTCGACGAGTCCCGCTCGGACACCTTCAAGCAGGGCGGTTTCCTCACCTGGGATGCCCTGCCGCTGGAAGATGCCCTGCCCGCCCCCGCCCCCGCCCGGCGCTGATCTTCGCCCGATGACCCTCGCCTACCGGCCCTCGGGGTGATGCCGACACTGTTTCGTGAACTGTTTCGTGATAGGATGCCCACCCCAACCCGTGCCGCGCCTTCCATCAGGATTTCGCATCTGGTTCGGAGAACCGCCATGCAGACACACCGTCAAATCGCCAAACGCAAAACCGTCCTCTGGCAGGTCGCCGCCGTCGCCATCCTCGGCGCGGCCGGCGCGGCCGTCGCGCTCCCGGGCGTCTCAGACTTCTTCGCCCCGCCCAAGGCACGCATCACCAAAATCACGGAGACACCACCACCCCCGCCGCGCCCCAGTTACGACTGGATCTCGATGACGAAGGTCACGAGCGGGTTGAACTCCGTCGGTAATCTGGTTCCGCCGGTGGTGGTGGTCAAACCAGTTCCTCCAGGTCCGTTGGAAGACCCCCAAGATTCCCTGCCGCCCGTCTCCACCGACTGGGCCTACATCGGCTCCATCATCACCCCCCGCAACCGCCACGCGCTGGTGAAGGTGGATGGCCAGCAGCAGATCTACTCCGTCGGCGCGAAAAACAACGACACCACGCTCGTCGTCATCGAGCCGGACCACATCGAGGTCGAGATCGCCGGCGCGCGTAAGACCATCGAGCTCGCGCAGCGTCAGTTCCTCACGCCCAATGAAGCACCCAAGCACCCGGTTGCCTTTCGCACCCCGCCCAACATGCTGCAGCCCGGTGGCCCCGGCGTGGCGACGATGATGCCCAGCATGGTCCGCCCGAACATGCCCAACCCGAACCTCGCGGGCACCATGGAGCAGGCGCGGGTCGCACAGATGGCCGCCGCCGAGGCCGCGCGGCGCGCCCAAGCCCCGATGGAGCAGCCCGGCATCATCCCGCTGGAAAAACTCGACGCCGAACAGGTGCAGCAGTACGCCAAGTCTCTGAACGATCCCGAACTCGAGCCGGAGACCCGCAACAAGTACCTCTCGCTGCTGGGCATCGTGCCCGGCACTCCTTATGACCAGGCCGTGGTCCGCGCCAAAGAGGCCGGCATCGACCTGGGCAGCGACGCCGGCCGGCAGATCATCGGTGCCATCGAAGGCCTTTCCAAGGGAAAAAGGTAACCATGAGCGGCGGGGTTGTCTGCTACATCGAACGCACGCCCGGAGGGGGCGGAATCCGTCGGCTCCGGCTCATCGCCGCCGGTCTGGCCCGCCAGTGGACGGCCCCCGAGCCCAGCGCCGTCTCCAGCATCGACGCCGGCGCGGGCTCCGGCATCAGCGCGGCCCGGGCCGGCGCGACCTGGATCGCCGAAACCCTGCAAGCCGTCGGCCTCAAACGCCTCGCCGCCGTCTGCGTTGATGCCGAGGGCTCCGTCTGCGCCTGGCTCTCCGCCCCCAGCGCGGATCCCGCCGTCGTCCGCGACACCATCGTGCAGGCAGGCAGCGAGGGTGATTCCTCCACCGGCATCGGCGCGGCTCGCATCCTCTCCGGCGCGGACACCGCAATCGGCGGCGGCCCCGGATTCCTGGATTCCACCAGCGTGCAGGCCCTCGCCACGCTCGACCCGGAAGAACCCGCTCGCAGCTCCCTCTCCTTCCGGCGCAAGCTGCCCGTCACCATGATCCGCAAGCAGCGCTTCGCGGTCATCTCCGTGCAGGATGCCATCGTCCGCGTGCTGCTGGATGAGCTCGACGCCCGATCCATCGAGGTTGAGCGCGTCGTCAGCATCTGGCACGCCATGGCCTCCGGGTGGGACGGCGCGCAGCCCGCTTCCATCTCCGACCGGCTGGTCTCCGCTTCCTCCAGCGGCGGCGCGGTGATCCTTGTTGAGCCCAGCGGCCGCCTCATCTGGGCGTGGACCCGCGCCGGTGAACTGGTCGCGGGCGGCGCGATGCGTCTGGCCGCCCATTCCAAGCAGGTCCGCCCCGCGGATGGCACCCCCGCGTCGCCCTCGCGCGATGCCGCGCTCGCGCCGCTGGACACTACCAGCACATCGGTCTTCTCACAACCCGAGGACGATCGCCCCTCCGTGTCGCTGGAGTTTGCCAATGCGGAGGCCGGGCGGCTCTCGCTGGATTGGCTCTCCTGGAGCGCGCAGCTGGGCCACTGCCCGCAGCGCGTCGTCTGCCTGAGCGCGCCCGCCGTCTGCGACTCATCCCCCGATCGCCCGATGGGGCCGGAGGCGCTCTTTGCGCACCTCGCGGCACGCTGGCCCGGCGCGACTGTCGATGGCGCGGTCCACGACGATCCGATCGGCGCCACCATCGGTCGCCTCGCGGGACTCGGGCCGGAATCGCCCCGGCTCTCCACCGATGATCTCCCCGCCAGCGCGTCCCTTCCGTTCCACGCCCGCCCGCGAGAGGCGCTGATTGATCTCTCCCGTCGCCCCGGGCGCGCCGACCGCCGGCTGCACCAATGGATCGGCGTCGCCCTCATCGCCGCCGCCGCCCTGGTCGCCGTGTTCGGCTACAAAATCAAGTCCTCGATCACCGCCGCCGAGGCCCAGCTGCTAGCGGCCCGCGATGGCCGGATCGCCGCGCTCAAGGAAGCCGAGAAATACTCCGAGAACGTCTCCAAGTCTCTCAAGCCCGAGGGCCAGCTCGAGGGCGCGCTGGCACGGGTCCGCGATCAGGCCAAGTATCTCAAAACCCCGCGCCCGGTGATCGAGGAAGCCGCCAACGTCTTCGCCGCTCTCGCGGATATCAACGCCAACGCCCCCACGCCGGTCGCGCCCGCAACGCCCACGCCCGCCACCCCCGGCGCGCCCCCCGCGCCACTCGGTCCCGGGCGCACGCAGCTCACCGAAATGGAGTTCTCCGCCGTCGCCGCCACCGCCAGACTCAGTGTTCCCGATGCCGCGACCGGACCAAATGTGCTCGGCTCGCTCACCACCAATCGCTACGTGCTGAACTGGCAGGGAAGCACGCAGTCCGCGAGCGGCGTCGCCGGCGGCAACCGCGTCTATGTCCTGGTCGCCACATGGCCGGACAATCTCACCCCCGCGCCGCGCAAGCCCGCCGCCACCACTCCGCCCGCCGGTACACCATCAGGCGCAATGCCCGCGCCAGCGACCGACGCCAAACCCGAACCAGCCAAGCCCGACCCAGCCACAAAGATCGACCCTGCAACCAAACCCGAAGAAAGCAAGATCGAAGCTCCCAAGTCATGATCGACGCGCCCGCTCCCATGTCCGCTTCCGCCGCCAGCGATGCTCGCCTCGAGCTCGCCGTCGCCGCCGCCGCCAGCGAGCGCGCCAACAAGCCGCGCTGGATCATCGTCCTCGGCGTCGCCCTGCTTCTGGTCGCGCTCATCTACTGCTTCATCACCTACAACTCCCGCGCCGCCGTCATCTCCAAGGTCGAGTTTGAGCGCAAGGCCACCGCCAAGATCACCGGCCTGAAAAACCTGCTCGATGATGAGAACGAAAAACTCGCCGCCCGCGGCACCGCCCCCAACCCTCGCATGGGCCAGCTCATCGAGCAGCTCGCCTCCGCCTTGAACGTCGTCCTCGCCGGCCCCGTCGGCGATTCCGCCAGCGCGGCCATGACGCAGCTGGGCCTGCAACAGCACACCTACACCGCCCGCTGCACCAATCAGGACGCCGGCGACGTCTTCAAGTGGCTCATGGCCAGCATGACCGCCGACCAGATGCCCGGGCTGGAGATCACCCGGCTGGCCTTCCGCCCCGGCGGCCCCACCCCCGCCAACACGCCCGGCTGGAACGTTGACATCACCTTCAGCCGCTGGGAGAAGATCAAGTGACCATCCGTCCGACCCACGCCCTCTGTCTCGCCTGCTGGGTGGCCCGCCGCTCCGCGGCGGCTCTTCTCACCGCCGCGCTCTTCTCCCTCGGCGCGTGCAACGCCTCGCGCCCCGCGCTCCCCGCCGCGGAAACCCCGCAGCAGATCTCCGCGCAGATCGACAAGGCCGCCTCCCTCGTCCGCGATGCGCAGCGCCTCGAGAACATCGGCAGCGATCGCCAGGCCGCCGACAAATACCGCGAGGCCATCGGCGTCTACCGCGAGCTGCCCGTCGCCTGGAACAACCTGGGCCGCCTGATGATGAAGGACTCCAACAACCTCGCCGCCGCCGAGGCCTTCAAGACCGCCGCCGAGCTCTCTCCCACCGATCCGCGCCCCGTTCATAATCTTGGCACGCTCTGGGAGTCACTGGGCTACATGGACGACGCCGCACGCTGGTATGGCGAGGCCCTGTCGCGCGACGACAGCTACCTCCCCTCGCTGCGCCGCGTCGCCATCGTCGAGGAGATCCGCAACAAGCCCGACTCCACTACGCTCGAGCGCATCCGCCGCGCCCTGCTCATCGAGCAGGACCCCTGGTGGAGGGACAAGTTCCGGCGCGACAAGCTCCGCTTCGAGGACCTCATCAACACTGCCAAGACGGACCCGATGTCCAAGGTGGACCCGATCTATCGCCCGGATGCCGGCGCGCCCCGATACCCAGGCAACCTGCCGGCAATCCCGCCCGCGCCCGCCCCCCAGCCGCGCCCGCAGCCGATTCCGACGCCCTGATCCCCCGTAAGGCCCGGCAAGAGTCCGCTTCCGCGCGCGGTTTCAATGCCCCCGCCGCATTCATGGTGTATGGTGAACGGTGCCCCTGAACGGGGCCGCCGTCCATTGCGCCGTTATTCGTACTTTGTTCAATCGTCGTTTCGCAGGGGGGGTTCGGTTCACCCCCACCCACGCACATTCCCGCCGATCCACACTCCGAGGTGTTCATGCCGCTTTCCCGAGCCACCGCCACGCTCCTCCTCGCTGGGTCCATATTCAGTCTCGCCCCCGCCGCGCACGCCCAGGATTCCGTCTCCACCACCAACGGGCTTCCCGGTGATGCCCCGAGCGCGTATCAAGTCACCAGCGGCGACTCGCGCCAGGTGCTCCGCTACGTCGTCGATCTCACACCCAAACAATCCTCGTGGGCCGGGCAGTTCGCCATCGCGCCGGTCGTCAAAGCCAGCGCATCAAATGCCGGCGGATACTTCGACCAGCTCATGGGCGCGCAGTGCGCCTCCTCGCGCTTCGGCTCCGGCCTCTTCGCCTCCACCGGCCAGTACCCGCTTTGGACCAATGCGCCCGGCCAGGGCGTGAACGCCCCGTCCAACAGCGCGCCCTTGCTCTCCATCTCCGGCACAGGGCGCTTCGGCCAGCGCTTCGGGCTTGGCTTCATGGAATACGGCGCGGGCGCGGACGGCGTCTTCGGCTCCGGCGACGACGAGAACACCCTCATCGGCTCGCTCGCAGACTTCCAGTTCCGCCGCCCCAATCGTCTCTACGTCCAGCGCACCGTCGCCGCCAACAACAAGTCCACCACCGCCAGCTCCGGCTCATGCTCCTTCGGCCTGGGCGCGATCGACGAGACCGGCAACCTCCACGCCTACGCCGACGGCTACGCGATGACCATCTCGACTCGCCTCCAGACCCGCGCCCTCGTCCGCTTCAAGCTCAACGCCCGCAATCCTCTGAGCGCCAACCAGATCGCCGGCTCCGGCTCCACCGTCATCCCCGGCGACCCCGGCGCGGTCGACACCGTCCGCACCGGCGTCGTCATGGACACCGTCCCCAACATCATCTCCGCCCTGCTCCCCGGCGGCGCTGGCCGCCCCGTCCTGCTCTCCTCGGACCTGCTCAACAACTACGTCTACGAATCCGCCGCCAACACCTCCTCCGTCACCACCGCGTATCTGAACGCCGCCGCCACCTCCCCGCGCGGCTCCATCTGCTTCATCCCGCAGGTCTTCACCCCCCTCGCCGCCACCTCCCCCATCGGCACCGCCGCCACCCTCGCACGCACCGACAGCAACACCAAGACCCGCGCCGTGCAGGTCTTCGGCGTCTCCTCCAGCGGCGCGATCGGCGCCTCCGCCACGCTCACGCTCCCCACCACCGCCGCCGCCATCACCGACGCCGATGACACCTTCTCCCCCGGCACTTCCTTCTCCCCCATCACCGACCACGAGTTCACGCACTACGCCGGTCAATCCTCCTTCCGCGGCGGCTCCAGCCAGGTCGCCATGATCCGCCTCTCCTCCGGCGAGCTGCTCGTCGCCGCCACCGTCGCTTCCACCGGCGGCGGCTCCACCATCCCGCAATCCGAGAACAACTACATCGCCCTCGCCCGTGTTCCCGCCGCGGGCGGCTCGCCCGCATGGGCCATCGCCGCGCACACCGGCGCAAGCGGCTTCGCCGGTTCCGGCGCGGGCATCGCCAGCAAGACCATCTACGGCCGCGCCACGCCGACCTCCGCCCTCGCCCCCATCGGCCGCCTCGCCAAATACACCGAGGTCTACGGCTCCTCCGCCACCGGCCCCAGCATCTCCGCCCCCGCCTTCGATCTGCGCGGCAACATCTACTTCATGGCCACCATCGGCCTCACCGGTTCAGGCAACACTTTCACAACCGGCCTGCTCCGCGCCAATCTCGACACCACCACCAGCGCGTACCAGCTCGAGCTCATCACCTCCGTCGGCGACATCATGCCCGGCGTGAACTCCGGCAAGAACTATCAGATCCAGTATCTCGGCGTCGCCGATGCCGACAGCATCGACTCCGGCTCCATCTTCTCCTCCAGCACCGTGCAAGATGCCATCGGCGGCGCCAACGCCGCGGGCGCGCCATATGGCAGCCCCGTCTCCCTCGGCGCCATCGTCTTCCGCGCCAAGATCGTCTACGACATCAACGCCGACACGCTCTTCGCCGACCCCAGCGGCAGCGGCTCCGGCTCCAACAGCCCGGACCAGGCGTACAACGTGCAGATGGTCCTGATGCCCCGCATCCCCGTCGGCGATTTCAACCGCGACCAGACCATCGCCGTCCAGGACATCTTCGACTTCCTCGCCGCGTGGTTCGCCGGCGGCACCGGCTCAGACTGGAACGGCGACGGCCTCACAACAGTCCAAGACATCTTCGACTTCCTCGCCGATTGGTTCGCGGGCGGCTGACGTGGCATGGGCTTCCCAGCCCATGTTCTTGGGTGGCCCGCCGCTCCGCGGCGGCTTCTGACCACCGCGGCCCGAGTCCTTGTTTCACACTTTACCTGACCGCACTCCCCGATCACCAATTCAAGTGGTTTTGTGCGAATGTGCATACGCAGCCTCGCACAGCTTCCACCCCCCGTACGCGACTTCCAAAGATCGGAATACTGACAAGTTCCGAATATGCAGTCGCGAATGTGGAAAATACGGCATGTTCCCAGCAGGAACACCCTTTGCGTATACTTCGTCAGTAACGGCGCGCTCCGCGTTTGCCGATACCGATGGGTTCAGTTGGAGCACACTGATGGCCAAGAAGAAGAGTACAACCAAGCGAACGGCGGCGGTAATAACTCGCCCAGTCAAGCTCGAAGTAGTGAGCAAAAACGATGCGGAAAGCCCGATCGTTCGCCGTTATCCGAATCAGATGAGGGAACTGACCGAGGTTCGCATTGACTATGTGAAGAGCAACAACTTCAAGGTGGTATACGCCGAGGGCTTTCACGGCGGACCTACACCAAATGGCCAGCGCATTCATCTAGCAATCTTCAATGAGCGTCGCCCCATAGCGAAGTCGGAGCAGTATTCTGTCAACGATGATGGAAGTCTCGGAGACATGAAGTGGAGAATCGAAAGGGACGCGGTTATCCGTGAAGTCGAGGTTTCCGTGTTGATGGACCTAGAGAAAGCGGTTGTGCTCCACAAGTGGCTGTCTGAGACGTTCAAGAAGCTGGGAGCGATGCAGGAAGCGGCAGTTGCTCGAAACTCCCGCAAGAAAAAGGATTAGCGGCGTGGATTACTGTGTTACATCATCTTCTGAGCCACTGAATCCGGACGGCGGATCGGCGAAATACTCTTCAGAGCCAATCGTCGGCTGGCCGAGTGAGTTTGATGCGCTTGCAGAGGCGTGGGAGCGATACTGCGCGAACGTCTCGTCTGTGCAAAGAATGAAAGCTCACTGGGCTTACCGAGAGATCATCAAGTGCGGAGATGCGGCCGTTCCGCGAGCGATCGAAAGACTACGTGCTGGAAATGGTTACTGGTTTCCGGCTCTTCGTGAGTTGTCTGGCGGTGTCGAACCATTTTCGGATGACGAAAGAGGCAACGTCAAGAAGATGACCGCAGCGTGGATTAAGTGGAACCAGAAGCGTGAGCAAACATCCAATCGCCGGACACATCGAGGATTTCAAGGCGACAGTGCCGAGGCTATCGGCGCAACGTGGGGACAGCAAAGCCGACAAAAACTACAGATGCTTGTCTCTGGCTATTGGGGACAAGACGGATACTTGGTGGCCAGACCCTGACGCGAAGTGGCTTCCGGGGCTGCCGAGAGACGAGAATCTAAACTCGTTTAAGACGTTTTTTTCGCGGTTTGGATTTGAGGAATGCAAAACCGGAGATTTTGAGAAAGGCTACTGCAAAGTGGCCTTCTATGTCGCTTCGAATGACCTTGTTGAGCATGTCGCTATTCAGCACGCCGACCGCAACGGAAAGTGGCACAGCAAAATCGGAATGAACGTGAACGTCTACCACGATTTGAATGAAGTGGGCGGCGGTGCATACGGGGAAGCTGTTTCCTTCATGCGATCAGACAAGCCGCAGCCACTTGCCAAAGTCATTCGGCTCGGCAAGACCGCGTCTGGGCGCGCTCCGCTAAGACATCGCTAGTTCATGAATCGCCAGTTCGCCGCTTCTTCCCCGCGGTCTATTTGTGTGGAACGGTCTTCTCGGCAGCGAGCCGCTTTAGCGATCGGCACTGTTGCTCCACCCCGTTCAAGCCGCTACCGCCCCGAGCCCTCTCTACGCCATGCCCTCTTCCATTTCTGCACCCGATTCCGGGCAGTTTGTGCGGCTTTGTGCGCACAAACCCGCACAACCAAAAACCCAAATCTCCAAAACTCTCAGATTTTTTCAGCCCAGTCCCCACAAGCACTTACGCGCATTTCGCCCCCAAACCTGTGCGGCTTTGCGCGCGCAAATCCGCATCTCGGCCCATTGGTGGAGAGCCGCTTTTTCCGCGGCCTCATCGCACACCTTGCCACAGGGGGTCCCCATGTCGCCATACGCCCAGCAACTCGCCCACGCCCGCTTCCAAGCCATCCACCAGCTCGTCACCGCGATGGAAGCCACCGACGATCCCGCCGAAACCCGCCGCTGCGCCCTCGCCATTTTCAGCGCGCCCGACCCCTGCGAACTCGACGATGAGATCGAGCTTACCGATGACGATGATGCAAATGAAGACGATGATGATGGCGATGGCGATGGCGACACGGATGGTGACGAAGACGATCGCGACGACACCACGCTCGACACGCCATCCACTCCAAGCCCGTCATCCGCCACCGCTCCGCGCGCTGCGCAAGCTCCCGGCCCAGCCGCATCGCCCGACTCGCACGCTCCGTGCTCAACGCCCCCGCAGCCCGCACCGCCCATCCGAACTCACAGCACACCCACGGGCGCTGCATCCCTCGATCGACTCCAGCCCCCACGCGCGATCGCCCTCGCGCCGCCCGTCACACCCGCGCAACGGTCCAAAGACATTCATCCCCGGCGGCCCGAACCCGCCGCGGCGGGCTACGAAATCATCGCCCGCCCAGCAGCGACTTGATCGCCGTCCACACAAACCGCGGCAGCGACTTCACCGTGTACGGCACATACTCCGACACGATGATGCATGTACACCCGCCCGCCGTGCGCGGCGTTCCGTGCTCCGCCCCGGCCCCGATGCGAAAATAGTCCCCAGCCCCCAACCCCTCATTCCCGATGCTCAGATCGCCGCTGATGACATACACCTCTTCCATCCCCGCGTGGTCGTGGTCCGGCAGCTCCGTGCCCGGGTCCATCTGCAAAACAATCGTTCGCCGGTTCGCTTTGCGATCCGAGCAGAGCGTGCGGAAACGCACGCCGCGGATGCCCGATGGAATCCAGCGTCCCTCGTTCTGGCGCACGATCGTGAGCGCGCCGGACCAGTCCGCGCCACGCTCCTGCGCTCCGCCCGCACCCGCACCAACCAGTTCGCCGCAGGCACGTGCGCCGACGGATCGCATCCCCCGCGCCTCGGCCCATTCCTGCGCATTCTCGCCCGCCGCGGTCGCCACGCGATGCTCAATCCCCTCGCGCAGATGCCGTGGCACACTCGCTTCACCCGCGTCCAGCAGCGCCTCGACAATCGGCCGCACGCGCTCCATCTCGGCGCGCATCACGGCGTCGCCCGCTTTCAGGCGACGCTCCATCTCCTGCTGCTCGCGCGCCAGGATCAGCCCGCTGGCATACAGATCCGCGAGTTCCGCGCTCTCGAGCTTCGTCATTTCACGCGCATCGTCGTTCATGGGTTCCTTCATGCCACACCCCCTTCCCGCTCCGCCAGCGCCACCCCGAGCCGCTGCAATCCCATGCGTATCCGCGTCTTCACCGTCCCCACCGGAATCCCCAGCGCGCCCGCGATCTGCTCGCGCGTCAGCCCGCGATAGAAAGCCATATCGATCGGCGTCCGCTGCTCCACCGGCAACTCCGCCAGCGCCCGATCCACGCGCCCGCGCCCGATCGGGTCCGCCATCACCTCCGCTGGCACCCCTTGCTCGAACATCTCCACGCCGCTCATCAGCCCCCGGCTGTTTTTTCGCAGCGCATCAATGCCGCGTGCCCGCGCCACCATCAGTATCCACGTCTGCGCCGATCCCAGTGCCGGGTCATACGCGCCCGCTCGCCGCCAGAGGTCCAGCGCGACATTTTGCAAGGCATCCTCTGCATCTGTTCTGTTGCGCATGATCTTCACCAGCAGCCCGAGAATCCGCGGCGCGAACCGGTCGTGCAACTCCATAAACGCAGCCCGATCGCCCGCGCCCGAACGCACGAGCAGTTCCTCGTCGCCGGTCTGGCCAAAGCCGTTGCCGAATCTGTCACCCGTACCGCTTGCTGACATTTCGCGCCCCGCAGAAGTCCCCCCATCCGCCTCCGCCAGCGAACACAGGACCGTACGCACGGGTCTTCGCGTCAACTCAACATTCAGTTTTTGATGTGCCCGCTCGCGGGCGAGAAACCCGAGTATTCCCCGTGGAACGCGGGTTATTCAGACCTTGCATTCCAACTCTCTTGTCATCTCGCAGTCACCAATCCAGCTCGCAGAGGTGCGTGGGGGAGACGCAGAGGTTCGCAAAGAAATCGCTTGGTGTGATCAAATCACCCATTCCCCCTCCGCGCTCCTCAGCGAGACCCCGGCGGACCTCTGCGTGCTGCTTGATCGTGCGATTGCTCTGCCCCACTCCCCATTCCCTCCCCTATCGCTTCTCCATCCAGTTCCCCGTCCCGTTCCCCACCCACACATTCCGCCCATCAAACACCAGCGAGTCGATCCCGCTCGTCAACGTCGCGCTGCCCGCGCTCGTGAATCCCGGCACCGTGTACGCCGTCACCACGCCCGTCTGTACGCTCACCAGCAGATTCGTTCCGTCGTACACCATCGAGGTCGGTGACGCCGTCCCCACCGTGTTGCTTGTCACACTTCCCGTGCCGTCGCCTGCAAAAGTGTAAATCTTGGCCGCCGCGCCGTCCGCTACACAGACCGTGCTCCCCGCCATCACAATCCGGCGCGGCGTGCCGCCCGTCGCCTTGCTCGTGAGCGGCGCGGCCTGCGACACATTCAACCGATACACCGTTCCCGTGCTCTGCGATGACACCCACACGCCCGCACCATCCGACGCCATCCCCGATGCCTGCGGAATCGTCCACGTCCGCGCCGCCGTGCCGTCGGTGGTATCAATCGGCACCGCGTACACCGTGTTCAACGCCTGGCTGTATGTGTACACATACCCACCCAGTATCGCGAGGCCGCGCTGCTGCAAGCCGAACATGAACAGCTCGGAGAGTCCGTCGTCCGGATTGATCTTGTAAATGCCCTGCCCTGCCGAGACCCAGATGCGCGTTCCGTCGTACGCGGCCTGCGTCGGAAACCCCAGCGTGTTGCCGAGGTTGATCGCGCGCACCTGCTTGCCGGATCGCGCGCTGATCTGGCGCACACGCCCTGCGGTGATCTCCGGCACGAACAGATCGAATCCATCGAATCCCGCGTCCCCCGGTGTTGACTGCGCCGGAAACGCAAACCGGAACGCCGGTCCCGCGTCAATCACATTCGTGCGGAGCGTGGACACCTTCAGCGCGGAAACGCCCGTCGGCCCCGCCGGTCCCTGTGGCCCAGCCGCGCCTGTTGATCCCTGCGCTCCCGCCGGACCAACGAGCCCCTGCGGTCCTTGTGGCCCCTGCGGCCCAGCCGGCCCACCAGACGGCCCCACCGGCCCAACTGGCCCCGGATCACCCTGCGGCCCCGCCGATCCTGCCGGACCTGTGGCTCCGGTTGCGCCCGCCGGGCCCGCCGGACCCGACGCGCCCGGAGGCGCGTTCAGCACGCGACCGGCGACGGCCGCAAACTGCGACATCCCGGCGATCTGCACCGGCTGGCGCGTTTCCATCTGAAAAAACGCCTTGAACGCGCCGCTGGATGAAATCGCCACTTCGAGATAGCGCGGCTTGCCATCAAACAGGTGCGGCCCAAACTCCAGTTTGATGTTGGCCACGCCGTTGGCCACATCCACACCTTCCTTCTCCAAGGTAGTTCCGAGTTGGTTGCCGCCGAACGCCTCATCAAACATCCGCACCTGCACATCAAACTTGCCGTTGCAGGGCTGCCCGCCGATCTCCATGATGAGCGGCTGATGGAACGTGCCGTAGCGCTGGATGAATCGCTCGCTCGAAGCGCTCGCGCCCGACGCCGCGATCAACATCGCCGCGCAGACCACCGCCGCCACCGCCGCCATGCGTCCCGTCGGACGACCAATCATCGAGCGTTCAGACATCACAATGCTCCTGCAACCATCCAACACACTGCAATCCACTATCCGCACCAGACAGACGCGCGGATTCGTGAGTGATACCGCTACCGGACTCTATCGGTCGCACTACCGCCCGGCATTGTCTACCGCCCAAACACCAAAAGGTTATCGACCCGGATCGCTTTTCCTCTGGATTACAGCAGTTCCGCCGCCAGCGAGGCCAGTTCGCTCCGCTCGCTCTTGGCCAGCGAGACGTGCCCGACAACGCTCAGCCCCTTCATTTTCTCAATCAGGTAGCTCAGCCCGTTGGAGCTCTGGTCCAGATACGGGTTGTCGATCTGCTGGATATCGCCCGTCAGAACCACCTTGGTCCCCTCACCGACGCGGCTCACGATCGTCTTGATCTCGTGCGGCGTCAGATTCTGCGCCTCATCCACGATCATGAACTGGTGCGGAATGCTCCGCCCGCGGATGTACGTCAGCGGCTCCAGCACCAACTTCCCATCCGCCATCAACTTGCGAATCTTCATCTCCGTACTCTGGCTGTCCCCCGGCTGCATCGCCCCTCCCACGCCCCGCGCGCTCATCAGGTACGTCAGATTGTCGAAGATCGGCTGCATCCACGCGCCCAGCTTCTCATCCTTATCACCGGGCAGATAGCCAATGTCGCGCCCCAGCGGCATGATGGGGCGCGCCACCAGCAGCTTCTCGTAGCGCTCCTCGTTGAAGGTCTTGGCCATCCCCGCCGCGACGGCCAGCAGCGTTTTGCCGGTGCCTGCGCTGCCCAGCAATGTCACCAGCCGCACCTCGTCGTCCATCAGCAGATCAATCGCCATCGTCTGCTGCACGTTGCGCGGCAGGATGCCATAAATCGGCTTCCGCGGCTGGTTCACCGGGATCAGATGGTCCGTGTCCGCCAGCCGCCGCGCCAGGCCAGTGTGCCCCTCGTCCGCCGCGTCGCGCAGAATGATGAACTGGTTCGCCACCACAGCGCGGCGATACGTCTGCCCGTCCTCGGTCGTCTCCGTGAGCGCTTCATTCATGCGATCCAGCGCGAGCATCCGCTCCGCATACAACTCGTCAATCAGCGCACCCTCGGTGGTCGCGTGGATGAAGCCGGTGTATAGCCGCTCCGCGTCCACCTTCTGATTCTCAAAGTCCTCGGTGCGAATCCCCAGCGCATCGCTCTTGATCCGCGCGTTCAGATCCTTAGAAACAAACACCGCCCGCTTCCCCTCCGAGTGCAGCGTCCACGCCACCGCCACGATCCGATTGTCCGGATTGTCTTCCTTCAGCACGCCCGGGCGGGTGTGTTCGGCCACATCAATCCGCACATCGCCGGTCTGCCCATTGGCCCCGCTGCTGGCGGCTTGGCCGATCGTCGGACTGTGGTCCCCCCAGCGCACGCCATCAATCAGCCGCCCCTGCGAGCGCAGACGATCCAGATGCCGGATGCACTCGCGGGCGTTCCGCCCCACATCGTCGTTCATCCGCTTGAGCTTGTCCAGCTCCTCGATGACCGCGAACGGGATCACAACGTGGTGCTCCTTGAACACGAAGATCGCGTTCGGGTTGTGCAGCAACACGTTCGTGTCCAGCACGAAGTGCTTGAGCTCCGTCTCGGGCGTAGGCACACCCTGGTTGCCCGTGCGAATGACCGATGACGTGCCCGGCTTGCTGCCCTGACCCGTCGTACGCGCGTCCTTGCGAGTTGTCGCTGCCATCGTGTGGTCGCTTCTCCGGTTCTCAAGCCCAACCCACCCCGCCCGACTATCTGCCATCGGCCTTCGGCCGATGCCCAACAACAATAACCCCAATCTGGACCTTCAACATCCTATTACGCGGCCTTTGCAGGTATTTCACGCAAGCGTTTTCTTCTCATCCGCTTCTCACCCCAGCCAGCCAGCCGCCGCGTCGATCATCCCCGTCTCATGCCCACCTTCGTCCGCTGGCTCAACTTCCTGCTCCTTCCAATGCGCGGGCGCAAGGGAATGCTCACCGTTATCCTCACCCTCCAGGCCCTCATTCTGGCCATCGGGCTGTCCATCGTCTTTCAGGATGTCCGCCACCGCGTCGCCACCCGGCTTCAGGATCGCATCCTCGAGCAGAACACCCGCACCGCCGAATCCCTCGCCAGGACCATGGACGAGCTGGACTTTGGCGAGGCCATCTGCGGCTCACCGGGACGCGAAAAAGCCCAGCGCATGATCGAGGGCCTCACGCTTCCCGCTGGCGGCTTCGTCTGCCTGCTCGACGAGCACGACAAGATCATCTGCCACCCGCGGCTCCGCCAAGACCCCAACCTTTGCGGCGTGGAACTCCGCGATATGCAGGTTCAGCAGTCCGACGCCAGCACCGCCGCGCTCGGTGATTCGGATCGCACCAAAGTCCTCGCCGGACAGGCGAACTTCATGGACAAGGGGACGCACTACCTCGCCGCGCAGTACATCCCATCCATGAAAGCCCGCATCGTGGTGCAGCAGCCCGAGTCCGGCCTGCTCGCCTTTGGCGAGGCCGTTGCCTCGGGCACCATGCTCCGCGCTGCCATGCTCGGCGTGGTCATTCTCGCGCTCACCGGCGCGATCTCCTTCACACTCATCCGGCGTCACAACCGCGTGCTGGAAGCCATCAACAGCGGCTTGGAAGTTGAGGTCGCCGGGCGCGTCCGCGAATCGCTTGCCGCGCGGCACTCGCTCATCATCGGCCTCGCTAAACTCGCCGAAGCCCGCGACACCGACACCGGCCAGCACTTGGAACGCATCTGCACCTACTCCGACCTGCTCGCGCACCAGCTGCGCGACACACACCAGGAGATCACCGAAGTTTGGATGGACAACCTCCGGCTCGCCGCGTCGCTGCACGA
Source organism: Phycisphaerales bacterium (assembly GCA_043776515.1). Classification (GTDB taxonomy): domain Bacteria; phylum Planctomycetota; class Phycisphaerae; order Phycisphaerales; family UBA1924; genus UBA4658. The sequence goes on along the minus strand of JAYVRG010000034.1, from coordinate 124,738 downwards.
CATCGGCAAGGTTGGTATCCCCGACAACGTGCTGCTCAAACCCGGCAAACTCACGCCCGAGGAGCGGCTCATCATCGAGCGGCACCCCGCCATCGGCGCGGACACACTCCTCACCGTCCGCGAGCGCCTCGGCGACGATGCCCTGCTCGATCTCTCCCTGCAAGTCGCCCGCTCGCACCACGAACGCTGGGACGGCAAGGGCTATCCGGACAAACTCGCTGGCATCACGATCCCGCTCGCCGCCCGCATCGTCGCGCTCGCGGATGTCTACGACGCGCTCACATCGGTGCGCGTGTACAAGCCCGCGCTCTCGCACGCGGATGCCACTGCCATCATCCGCGATGGGCGCGGCTCGCACTTTGACCCAGATGTGGTGGCCGCGTTTGATCGCGTCACCGAAGAGTTCGCCCGCGTGCGCGAGGAGATGAACCCGACGGTGAGCATGGTGATGCCCGTGATGCCCGTGATGCCCGTGATGCCGGAGCGGGTGGCGGCGTGAGTTCGTGGCACGGGCATCCTGCCCGTGTTCCTAGCGGGTGACAGGGATCACACAAACGCCCCCACGCTCAGCACAATCCCCACCACCAACGCCAGCCCCACCTTCACCAGCGTCGCCGCCAGCCGCCCGATCGCCGCGCCCGCGCCGGACTTGCTGGCCTCGCCCCAGGTCCGCTTCTTGAACACCTTCTCCCCCAGCAGCGCGCCAACGAACGCCCCCACCGCCGCGCCGATGATCGTTCCGATCAGGAACAGCACCACCGATCCGACCACAGCGCCGACAATCGCCCCCACCACCGACCACATCGCGCCCGTCTTGGTCCCGCCGAACTTCGACGCCCCCAGCCCGCTCGCCCCAAGTTCAATAATCTCCGCCAGCACCGCCACCCCCGCGCACGCGCCCAGCGTCCACCACGAGTACATCTCGCTTCCGTACTGCGCCATGTGCCACCACTGCGCCAGCCCCGCACCCAGCAGCATCACCCACATCCCCGGCAGCAGCAGCGCGGTGAGCGCAATACCCAGCACATTCAGCACGCACAGCCCCACCCCGACCGTGATCTCCCAGCCCAGTTGCCCCATCGCGCTCCCCCCTTCGCTACCGCTTCGGTTCGTCAGAATCCTCACCCTCGCTGGCCGCCATCGCCGCGTCTTCTTGCTGCCGCTTCTTCTCCTCCTCCGCCGCACGCTCCGGGAAGCGCGTCCGCTCCATCCCCAGCACCCACTCCTCCAGCGGCACATAGCGCAGCAAATCCAGCTTGTGCTGCCCGCCATCGGTGGTCTGGATCGTCACGTAATACTTATGCCAGAGCCGCTTGTCGACATCCTCGATCTCCGCCGGGGTAAAGCTCGCCCCACCCGGCACCGTCAGCCGCTGCGTCTCCGGCTCAAACCTCGTGCGCGTCGCCTGGGCTTTGCACTTGAGCATCAGAAATATCATATAGCCGCTCAGCCCGAACCCCACCAGCACGAACAGCCACTGCACCGGCAGGTCCCACGCCGAGAGCGGCGTCGGCTGCGCGGGTGCCTGCTTCCAGTATGTCTCCAGTTCATCCCGCAGCGCCTGCACCGTCAGCGGTGATTTCGTTCCATCCGCCGCCTCCGATGATCCATCGCCCGTGGTCATCTCAAACCACAATGATTTCTTCACCGGCGCGATGTACGCGCCAAGCGGCTTGGGCTTGGTGTCCAGCTTCCACGCCCGATCCAGCGCGCTCAGCCACTCATACCGCGCCACATCCATCGCCGCCGTTCGGCCCTCGCCCCCATCGCGGGTCGCCTGGCCGCGCAAGTCATTGATCTTCGCCGCCAGCGCGGCCAGCTCCGTGCCCGGATGCGCCGCCGCCGTCTTATCAGCGCGTAGAAAGCCCGCCTTGTCCGCCGCCACCAGATAGTCACGCAGTTTGCGCGACGCATCCGCCAGCCCGCGCGCCGGATACAGATACGCCGCGTCGTACAACGCCCAGCACCCAAACCCGAGCAGCACGATCAGGAACACGCCCATCTTGAGCACCCAGTTCCGATTCAACGTGCATGATTGCGTCTCTGCCATCGCGTCCTTCCGTTCCTGCCATACGTCCCGCGCCCGCCCCCCCCGCCAAGTGCGTGCGGCCTCCGTACGGATCGACCAAATCCATGCCAAACAACACACCCAGTGTACCGCATCACCCCCTTACCCCGCGTCCGGATGCTCCAACGCCCCCTGCCAGAACTCCTCCGCCCACGCCCGACCCGCCTCCGTCTCCATCAGTTCCGCCCATCCGCCCTCGCTCACCTTGCGCACCGGGACCCGCGGCGGCCTTTTCCCATGCTTCATCGCCCCCGTCAGCCACTCCGAATGCACGCGCCGCATCCGCGTCGCCGCCTCCTCCCAATCCCGCTTGCTGAACATCGAAAACAACATGGTCCAATGTTATGCCCGCTCCTGCGTACCCCGGTTCTCCGAACCGGGCTATCCCGTCCTGGATGCCTTGATGCCTCTTCCTTCTCTGCCTGGATGCCTTCTTCTCTACTATCCCAGCCCATGCCCGCCACCCCCACCCGCCCCCGTCTCCTCATCATCGGCGGCGGCTTCGCCGGGCTTACCCTCGCCCGCGCTCTGAAATCCGCGCCACTCGACATCACCCTTGTCGACCGACGCAACCACCACCTCTTCCAGCCCCTGCTCTACCAGGTCGCCACCGCCTCGCTCTCCCCGGCGGACATCGCGTGGCCGATCCGCAAGGTTCTCTCGCGCCAGCAAAATGTGAACGTTCTGCTCGGCGAGGCCGTCCGCATCGACGCCGCGCGGCGCGTCGTCGTGCTCGCTGATGGAGAACTCCCCTATGACATCCTCGCCCTCTGCGCGGGAGTCTCCCACTCCTACTTCGGCCACGAGGAGTGGGCACCGCTCGCGCCAGGGCTCAAGAGCATCGAGGACGCCGTGGAAATCCGGCGCCGCTTTCTGCTTGCATTTGAGGCCGCGGAGCGCGAGACCGACCCCGCCGCACGCGCCGCGCGGCTGACCTTCATCGTCGTCGGCGGCGGCCCCACCGGCGTCGAACTCGCCGGCGCGATGATCGAGATCGCCCGCAACGCCATGCCCCGCGACTTCCGCTCCATCGACACCACCTCCGCGCGCATCGTGCTCGTCGAGGGCGGCGACCGTCTCCTCGGCGCGTATCCGCCCGACCTCTCCGCCCGCGCCAAACGCGATCTGGAGCAGCTCGGTGTGCAGGTCATTCTCGGCCGCCAGGTCACCCACATCGACACCCGCGGCGTGCTCATCGGCGAGCAGCGCATCGAAGCCCGCAACGTTCTGTGGGCGGCGGGTGTCACCGCCAGCCCGCTCGCCGCCACCATCGGCAACCCCACCGACCGCGCCGGGCGGCTCTGCGTCAACCCCGACCTTACCCTCGAAGGCCACCCCGAGATCTTCGTCCTCGGCGATCTCGCTGTCGTCATAGACCCAAAGACCAGCAAGCCCGTCCCCGGCATCGCCCCCGCCGCCATGCAAATGGCCCGTCACGCCGCCAAGATCATCCGCCTCCGGCTCGCGCGTGCCACGGGTTCGCCCGCTGCTCTGAGCGGGCAACCCGTGCTGTCCGGCAACACCGTTCGCTCACCCAAAAATCACGAAACACCTCTCGGCCCACCCTTCCTCTACCACGACAAAGGCACCCTCGCCACCATCGGCCGCGCCCGCGCCGTCGGCGTCATCGGCTCCCTCCACATCCGCGGCCTGCTCGCCTGGCTGCTCTGGGCCGGCATCCACATTTCTTTCCTCATCACCGCCCGCAGCCGTCTGCTCGTGCTCATGCAATGGATCTGGGAGTACCTCTTCTTCCAGCGCGGAGCGCGGATCATCACCGGCGATACAGATTTGCACCTACGCGATGACCAACCACCGCACGCCTGACCGCCATGCTGTTGACTCCGAAACTCAACCTCGCCTCTCAGGTCATCGACCTGATTGTTAGTAGCCGGGCGTGGAGGAGTCCGCGACGACACCCCCGGCTGCCGCGTCCGCAATCACATGTTCACGTCCGCGCTTTGCAGTCCGAAGGACTGCTCGTGCCTCACGCACCGTTTCTGAGTCAAAGCACCAGGGCGGCCAACGGATGGCGTCGCTCCACCTCCAAAGAAAACGACCCCGGTCCTGAACAGACCGGGGTCGAAACGTGTTCATTCCAAATTCTCAGAACCCGCTCACGCACATCCCGCGAACCACGCGCTCAGGAAATCAAAGATGTCCTGCACCGTGATCCCACCCGTGCCGTTGAAGTCCGCGCCAGCCGCGCCGCTGAACCACGCGCTCAGGAAATCAAAGATGTCCTGCACCGTGATCCCGCCCACGCCGTTGAAGTCAGCATTGCAGCGGAACTCCGCCGAGACGCTCAGCGGCCCCGTCACCGTCTGATCGCACGTCCCGCTGCCCGAGCACGCGCCCGTCCAGCCGACGAACCGCGAGCCGCTATTGGGCGTTGCCGTGAACGAGACCGCCGTGCCATGCGCGAACACGCCGTCGCACGTTGATGGGCAGATAATCGTGCCGGGCGTGCTCGTCACGGTACCGAAGCCCGTCCCGGTGCGCGATACGCTCACCGTGTACGTCGCCGCAACGCACGGATTCGGCGTGCAACTGCTGCCATTGCCCTGATACGTCCCCACACACGCGCCGCTGCCAGCCGCCACCGAGCAGGTGCCAGCGGGCACGCAGCACGCGCCGCTGGTCCCGGATACGCACGAGAACGTGTCGATCCGGAAATCATCCAGCGCGGCCTCCACAATCGTGCCCGTCAAATCCTCGGCCACAAAGCGGACTTTCACCTGTGCCGATGGCGTCAGCCCGAGCGAAGAGAACGTCCAACTCGCCTGCCGCCACCCACCCGCTGTCTCCGCCGTATTGCCGGGGCCGAGCGTTTCCGCACGCACCCATGTGGTTCCGTTGTTCACCGACACATCGATTCGCCCCGTGTTTGTCGATCCGGAGTTGTAGTACCAGCGCCAATACGACACCGTCGCGTCGCTGGATGCACTGAGGTTGAACACCGGGCTGAGCAGCGTTGTGAATCCACCGTCCACGTCGTTCGTGCCCACCGCCGCGCCCGCCGCGGCGTTGCCCGTCACCCAGCAGAGCGTCCCGCCGTGCGCCGCCCCGGCCTGCGCCGTAGTGCTCACGGGCGTTGCGCGAATCCACAATCCCGTGGTTGCCGTGTCTCCGGCCCCGGTGCCGACCGTCCATCCCAGGTCCGTCTCGAATCCGTCCGATACCGCCGTTGTCGATCCCGTGTAAGTCACCGCAGAATACTTCCCGGTCGGCGCATTCGTCGGATTCGTCCTGTTCCCCAGCGATGTCCCGATGCTGAAGTAATAGTTCACGGTCGCGAAACACGCCTGTGCGGGAATCGTCGCCGTGTACATATCCGTTCCCGCGGGCGTGAGCGCAACCGGCGCGTACGCGCCACCAGCAACGGACACAAACATCTGCGCCGTTCCCGGCGTCAGCGTCAGTGCCGTGCCAGCAATGTTCACCCGGAACGTCGCCGCCGCGCTGGGCGAGAGCTGCGTCGGCAGCCCGTCCGGATACGTAAAGGTCGCGAAGTTCGGCGTGTCATACGCCTCCACGATACCCGTGGTGGTGCTGCTCGCCGGACTCGTCGCGCTATATCCAAGGCCGCGCTTGGCAAACGCCTGCCAGAGCGCGCCGGTATCCGCCCCGCCGTAACTCGCAAGGTCCGCCGCCAGAATCGCGTCCCGGGCCTGGATCAGCGTCGGATTCACCGGATCGAGTTTCATCGCGTCGATCACCAGTTGCAGCATCCGCTGGTTCCCCGCGAACCCATACGTGTGCCACAGCGCCGCCCGCCCCTCGTTCAGCATCTCGCACCACACCTCGCCGATATTGTGAACCTCGTTGGCCGTGTTCCCGATCACCGTGCTCCGCGGGATGGTGGCGAGGAAGTTGATCTGCGCCGTGTCGATATCCGCGTATGTCTGCGGTGCCTTGCTCAGGTCCGTGCTGTATGGGAACCGCCGGATGCCGAAGTAGTAGTTGCTCGTATACGTCGCCGAGCCGAGCTGATACGTCGTGTATCCGCCTGTCGAATAGGTCGCGTCCGGATCGTCCGTCGGCTCCGCCAATAGGCAGAGCGCCACAAAGTCGCTCCACCCCTCGCCCAGCCCCCCCGGCTGCGTGCCGCTCAGCCCGTTGTGCAGCCGGATCGAAGTGCCGTGCGTCAGCTCGTGGTAGACAATGTCACCCTCGAATGATCCATCCCGATCCGGCGTGGGCCCGGTGAAGATGAACATCTGGCAGCGACCGGACGTGCCATCGGCACCGCTGGTCCCGAAGTTCGCGTTGTTGGTGCCCGATCCGTCCTGCGCGTCGCATTGAATCGCATCCCCACCAAGCCCCTGCCCAGAGAAGTTGGTGGTCTGGAAGTTCTTCGCCGGTTCGTTGAAGCCCAGCACCATCAGCTTGTCGTGGTACCAGTTCGCGCGATAGAACAGCTCCACCACCGTCGCGTCCTTCTGCGTCTGATTCAGGTTCGGTGCCAGCGTCGGATCGAATGTCAGGTTGAACACACGTGACGCGCCGCCATCCGGCCGCGGCAGGTCCGCCACGTTGTCCGCGTTGGTGTCCGTGTGCGCATCCACATTATTCCCCACCGTCTGCGTGTTCCCGTCGTTGATCCACCCGTTCGGGCTGAACGCGATCACATCCGAGGGATTGAACGTCAGCAGCTGGCTGGCCACCACGGGAAACTGGAACGCCGTCGGCGTCGCGTTCCCCGGCGTGCCCGGCGCGATGCCATCGGACGGAAACACCCGCAGCGTCACCGGCTGCGTGCTGTCCCACACCAGCCAGTCGTGCCGGCGCAGCACCGAGCCATCGGTCGCGTCCACGTGCACGTCGTACGTGTGCCCCACGCCCTTCACCGGGACGATCACATGCCACGCCGGATGAATCGTCTTGCGATCCAGCGCGATGTACACCAGCTTGGTCACCACCTTCTCATCGGTGCGCAGCTCGGGAACATTTGCCCACTCCTGGCGCAGCGTTCCCGGCTCAGCGTCCGCCCTCGCTATCAGCTGCCCCGCGATGCTCACGCCGACGTTCGCCGCCGCGATCTTGATCGCGCTGGCCGCGTCGAACACCATCGCGGGGGTCACAAAGTCTCCCTCCGGCCGGGGCAGCATGGTGTCCTGAATATTGATCAGCTCCCCCGTGGGCATCACGCTCGCCCGCACCTCCGCTTCGAGCAGGTCCGCGCCGCGAATCTGCTGCTGGAACGTCAGGTGCCGCACCTGGTTGTGATCCGTCAAAAGGTCGCGCTCCACCCGGGCCCGATCAATCTCCGATGCGCCCGCCTCCATCAATCCCGGATACCCGCCGATGAACTCCTTCACCACATCCCTCGGCGTCCACTTCTGGGCCTGCTGCTTCGCGGGCGTCAAAAAACTCCACGTCGAGCGTACGAACCGCGCCGTGCCCATCATCGCATCATCATCCACCACCACCCCATCCACCATGCCGCGCAGCCGCGCAATATCCGCGGCCCGCGCCTTCATCTGCTGCGCCGTGCGGCTGCCCGCCAGCACATCCATCACCCGCGCCAGCACCGCGCCATCACCATCCAGCCGCGCATCAAAGAACGGCAGCCCCGGCCCGAAGTCCGCGCTGGGCTCGCTCTTGATGTTCGCATCCGACCGCGCCGGGCTTTGCTTAGTCGTCATCTGCGGGTCCACCTGCCCCATCGCCGTGAGCGATAGCCCCATCCCGCACGCCACCACCATCGCCAGCACGCTCGCGCGCGCGGTCGCCGAAGCTCCAGTCAGACGCATGTGTCCATCCTTTATGTCTGCCGCTATGTGAATCAGTATCGTTCCGTACGGACTTTGGCCGGAATCGGCCCGTCAAGAGTGTGCCACAGCCCCGAAAGGCCGCCACCCCTATTCCCCGCAAGCCACCGACAGTCTTCCCGGTACGACCCCCCCTCCCCCGCCGGTTCCGTGCATCCCGGTTCTCGGTCCCTTCGGCCACTGTTCACCACCCCAACTCCCCATCCGCGGCCACTCACCCTCCCTTCCCCCCCGGCACCATCTCTTCCATCCCGATCTGCTTCCGCACTTTGCTCGCGTCCGCGGCCCGCCCCGCCTCGCTCAGCACCTGCGCATACCGCGCCCCCACCAGAAAATAGTTGCTCGAGGCCTCAAACCCCGGCGACATCTTCGACGGCTTGCTGATCCGCCGGAACGCATCCTCATACAGCCCCACCACGCTCCCCTCCTTCTTGTCCTTTTGCAGCAGCGCATCGGCGCGCTCCAGCGCAATCAAAATCCCGCGCCCATCGTTCGGGTACTTCGTGATTACATCCTTGTACACCTCCCACGCCTTCCCACCCTCGCCCGCCTTCTCCCAGCACTCCCCCTGCGCCACCCGCGCCGCCGAGACCAGGTCCGGCCGGCGTTGAAACTCCGTCGCCGCCCAGTCCCACAAGCGCGACTGCTCCGCCGCGGGCTCGGTGCTCCGGATCATCGGGCTTAGCACCGCGAACGCCAGGTCCGGCCGATCGCGCCCGGCCATCTTGATCACCGCGTCTCCCCACTCCTTCTTCGCCGCGCCATCCAGCATCCCCTTCTCCGACCACTGCATCAGCAGCCGCCACGCGGGCTCATATCCCGCGCACGCCGCCAGCGCGCTCTTCAGCTGCGCAAGCGCCTGCGCGACATCCGCCACTTGCGCTCCCTGCCTGGGCATCTCGCCCCACTCCTCTCCGGTTGGCCATGCGGGGGGCCACGGCTTCCCCGACTTGCTGGACTTCTGAACCAGCCGCGCCGCCACATCCGTCCGCGCTGCCGCCGCCCACACCTTTTCCTTCGATGCGCTCAGGATCAACTCGCTCAACCCCACGAACGCGTCCGACGTCGCCTTCCCCGTCTGCGGATCGTCCACTCTTCCAACCGTCGTCTTGTACTCGCCGAACCTGCCCTCGGAAAAATCCCACGCGCTCTTGTTCCCCGCGTTCTTCATGTATCCGACCCACGCGTGCCCCGCGTCCGAGCCGTCGCCGGTCACATACACCGACGGCACCCCGATCGCCTTCGCCACCTCACTGGCGAAGTACGCCTGCTCCGTACACACGCCGCCAACCTTCTTGATGTTCCGCAGTGTGTACCCATCCTTGAACACCTTCTTCTCGCGCCTGAGCTTGAACGCCCCCGTGTCATACACGATCGTCGAGTACAGCTTCCCCACCAGCGAGTTCCCCGCGTATGTCTGCTGCGCCCAGCGCAGATCATCCACATCACAATGCACATCCACCATGTTCACCCACACCCGCGGCTGCTTGCTCCGCGTCTGCAACTTCGCGCCGCTGCTCACGAAGAACTCGAACACCTCCATCGCGTCCACCGCCACCGGCGCGGCCTTGTCCGCCTGCTTCGCGAGCACCGGATGCGCCGGCGGCTTGTCGTACACCACCGCGATCGCCACCGCCAGCGCGCCCACCTCCGTCACCCCCGCCAGCGTGTCCGCCATCTCCTTCTCGTGCTTCTCCCTCATCTTGGCCATCAGCGCGTACACGACCGGCACATCATCCTCCGGGCGCACCGTGAACACCAGCGACTTGCTCAGCTCCGGACTCGCCACTAGAAACGGCGCCAGCGCCGCCCCCGAAGCGTTCTTCGAGCCGCTCAGTTGCAAGCCCAGCCGGCGTGCCGCCGCCAAGTCCGCGAGCAAACCCGACTCCTTCTCCGTCATCGCGTACGCTACGTACACGTCAAACAACCCCTCGATCTCATCCGCCACCACCCGTGTCGGCGTGGCGGCCAGCTTCGCGAGCAGCTTGTCCAGCTCCCCCCGTACCACCTTCTCCACCTTCTCCACCCGCGCCGCATCCGTCGCCTCCACCGGCTTCCGCGGCTGCGCATCCGCCCTCGCGCCAAGCCCCAGGCACCCGCCGACAGCCGCCGCCAGTACCGCCGCACGCACCACCAGTCCGAGAGTTCGCGTCTTCATGCTTCCATCATTGGGCGCATCCGAACGTTTCGCACTTTTCTCGCCTCAACACCCAAAGGCAATCGCAAGACCAATCAGCACGCACAGGTGCGCGGAGGTCGCGCAGGGGATCGCGGAGGAGAAGTTGTGGATTTCGATCTCAAATCTCCTCGCTTTCTTCAACACTGCGTGGAACCCGCGCGAACCTCTGCATCCTGTTTTTGAGGACATTGCGTTCGCTTTGCTTCAACACCCGCCAAACCACGCGCTCAGGAAATCGAAGATGTCCTGGATCGTCACCGACAAGTTCCCGTTGGTGTCCGCCTGCGCGGAGGACGCGAACCACGCATTGAGAAACGCGAAGATGTCCGACACTGTTGGTTGCCCGTTGTGGTCAAAGTCCCCCTTGCAGCACGGCGATGTGTACGACCCCGGCGCATTGCAGGAGGTGTTGATCCCCGCGAACTGCTGATTCACTCCCACGCACTGCCCCGCCTGTTGCAGCACACATCCCGCGCCGTTGCAGCACGCGCCGATGGTCATGCTCGGAGACGGCAGCGCGTTCCGCACCACCTGCAGCGTGTTCGGGTTGTCTCGCGTGGTCGTGCTGTTGATCGTCACCAGGTCCGGCTGCCCGTCCCCATCCACATCAACCGCCAGCACTGCGATCGGCTTGGAGCCCGCCGCCAGATCCGGCTGCTGCGCAAACGCCACCTGCGTCACACCCAGATTCACCGTCGAATCATTGCGCAGCAACTTGATCACCCGATTCGTGCCCGAAGGGTTGTTCGCCACCACCGCCACATCCAGCGTTCCCGAGCCATCCAGATCCACGATCGCCCCCGAGCGCGGCGAGATTGGCATTGGCGTAGGTCACGAAGTTGGACTGCCACGCCTGAAACGACGCATCGGGACCGGGGATGTAATCAGCCATAGTTGTGTCTACCTTCTACTGGATTCGTCGGCTCTCGCGTGACAACGCCCATCCGCTACCAGAGCCGTCGATCGGCACGCGGGGGGCACTCCAAGTGGTATCGACCTGTCACAGGTCCGACTTTACCGACTCCCACACGCCTTGTTGATGGCCCGCAAGCAAAGGCCGGGGCTGGGCCGTACAATCTTGCGCAGTTGGAAGTGCGAGCGTCCTGCCGCACAGACCGCCGTTGAGGAGGCTTCAAATGATCCGGCTCGTGTTCTTCGGGATAGTCATCGTCATAGCGGTCATCGCGTGGATCGCCAAGCAGGCAGCTGGCGCGGCTACGGGCAACAAGAGTCTTCAGGACACCACGTTCAAGGGCCAAACGCAGCAGACGATGGACTCGGCTGCGCGTGGGCTGAACTGGCTAGATAAGCAGTGGGAGGAGGCAAAGACGGACGCCCAGAAAGAAAAGGGCATCGCATCACGCGAGTTCAAGGACTACGACAAGTAGCGACCTTGGCCCAAATTGACGGCAAAGGAGGGTCGTAGCGTGGAAGCCGTCAAGTGGCTCGGTGGTGGTGTCTTAGCGGTCGTCATCTACCTGATCGTGTCGAACACTCTCTGGTTACTCCTCGGCTCACGCTTGCTTCAAGCGCTACCCGGCGTGAACATCAAAGGCTTTCGCGGCACGCTCAGAATCGCCGCGATGCTCGTATTGACCATCGTCGCAGTCATACTTTGGGTAGCGAAACGCCCGGCGGTCTGGCTCGGAGCAAAGGGCATGGATCGGCGATTGCCGTCCGAAATCTCGCTGTGGGTGGGAAGGGGATCGCGGTGGGTCGAAGGTCTCCAACCGGCAAGACGGCCTATCGATCCTTCCTAGGCACCCATCGCGGCAATGGCGATGCCTAGCCCGACTGCGACAGCGCCAACGACCCAACCCTTCCGGCTCTTGCCCGCCACAAAGGCCGCCATCGCAAGGCCAACCTCACCGATTATTTGGCCGTGTTCGGCTGCGAGCAAGAGGACGTCCGCGTTCGATGGTCCACCGGGAAGGTCGGCATCCCGCAGTGCCTTGACCATTGCCGCATAGGCCATGGCTCCAACGGCCTCGCGGTCATTGAGTTTGTCCTGGTGGTCGAGCAGCAGATCGGCGAGGTACTTCGCGGCATCGGCGGCGACGGGATTCATCGACCGGAGCATTGCCTTGATCTGTTCCTTCGTCTGGTAGTCCGACCATGACATGACCACAATCTCCCATTACCGCCCGCGATAAGCACTGGCGAGAGGAAATGCCGCGTCGCGTAGCGCCGACAGGTGTCCCATGAGTGGTTCGACGAGAGTCGGATCGGTGTCGTCCATGTTCTGCTTGGCGATCACGGCCTTTGCGACGTTCATGTAGTACAGCATCTGTTTCTCCTCCTCGGTCGCGCGCCCGGCCCCCATCGCAAATGCCGCCTGCTTGCCAAATTGCATCAAGCCACAAAGCTGCTGAAACTCGGCGAAGAACTCACGTTGGCGCGCGGCCCCCCAGTCGCTCCAACTGGCACCGACAATGCTCGTGCCGAGTGCTCCGATCAGCGCGTCCACAGACTTCGGCGTCAGGACGCCGCCCGCGAGCGACACGAACCAGTAGAACGCCAAGCACTCCGCCAGCCGCCCGTTGACCGTTCCAGCAACGTTGCGTTTGAACGGAGGCACCAGTGCCGAAAGTTGTGCTGCGAGATTGTCCACCGTGTCTCTCTTTTCTTCGTAAAGGTTGAATTCGTCCCCGCATTAACGATCGCATTGCTGTCACAGAGATTGCAGATAGAGGGTCTGCATCCTCTGGACTACATCCCCGGCCTTCTTTCGGTGCGACGCCATTTCCTCTGGCCACCCCAGCGCTTGGCCCACGAGGTCGCCATAGTCCTGGGGATCATAATCAAAGGCGTGTGACAACGCTTCGATCTCGCTCGCCAAGAATGTGTCTCTTTCGAGCAGTCGCAACTTCCAGCTATTCATCTTGAACTGCTGCTCGGCGGTCGGCCCCTCGGCGGACTTTGCCTCGCCGGTTTTCGAGGTGCTGCCGGGCCCGTGTTCATGCTCCCATGCGATTGAGCCGTAGTAGGCCGCGTTGTCCTGCAATGCCGCCTCAAAGGAAGTCAGCCATGCGGCGTAGGCGTCGAAGAGCGCTTGTCGGCGACGTTCTTTACGATCTCTGTCCGCGTTGCCTCGTTCAATCCATTTGCCAATGAACACACCTCCAAGAGCGAGGCCGCCAGCGATAGCGCCGGCAACCACGGTCGAGGACGCCCATTGGGGAAGTACCGACGGCGCTGCGGTTTGGGCGAGAACATCCATCATCCGAGTATTCTACGTACTTCGGTCGCCTTCATCACGCTCTTCGGCCTACGCCGCCACCGTCGCCGCCGCGACTTCGGACCACGGGCCTTTTTCCCCGCGGGTGCTGACCCAGCGCAGGGCGTAGTACGCCGTCTTGCCCGCATCCGCGCTCGGGAAGTCGGTTTGCAGGTTGCCGCGTGAACTGACCGAGAGGAACTTGTACGAGTCGCTGCCGCTCGCGCTTGGCGAGTTGAGCGGCGGGGCTGGCTCGTGGGGGGGCGTGAGCGCGAGCCAGACTTCGGCACCGATCGTCCCCGGCGGTCAAGGCATGGGCGGTGGATCGGACGGCCATGCCGCGAGCGCCGATTCCAGCGCGGCGATGAGCACCGGCAAGTCGTCGCGCGCGGTCTTCACCAGTTCCGCCAGGTCGATACCCCAATAGACGTGGACAACGATGTTCCGCATACCGACGATTTGCCGCCACGGCACGGCTCCGACGCGGGCGCGGCCGACGGGTGTGAGGTGTGCCGCGGCCTCGCCGATCTCGGTGAAGCAGTTGACGACCGCTCGCGTGCGCACCATGTCCGCGGCCAGCGCGGTCGCGTCGTCGCTCCCGACGATCGTTCTTGCATCACGCGAACACTTCAGCATGTGCTCGACGCGCAGGCGATCCTAGGGAGTCGGCGTCGCGCTGCCGCCCTGGGGCTTTGCGGAGTCAGGCGGCATCGAGCATCCTCGCCTTTGCCAGCACCCCAGCCCGTTCGCTCGCGGGCACGCCGCCCAGCAGCGTAAGGTGAACAGAGCGTTCAAGAAGTTCGGCCAGGTCCATCTGCAACCCGCCTAGCGCGAACAGACCGACCGGACGACGAGGATCAGTCTCGATCAGGAAGTCGATGTCGCTGTCCGCGCGGAACCTGTCGGTCAGGATTGATCCGAAGACGTAGAGCCGCACCACGCCCGCCCGGCGGCATGCGTCGGCGATGCGGGAGAGATCGAAGGTGATGCCGTGAAGGACGAGCATGTGTGCCATTGTATCGCCCCGAAGGGGATGACCTACGCCGCCACCGTCGCCGCGGCGACCTCGGACCACGGGCCTTTTTCGCCGCGGGTGCTGACCCAGCGCAGGGCGTAGTACGCGGTCTTGCCCGCATCCGCGCTGGGGAAGTCGGTTTGCAGGTTGCCGCGTGAACTCACGGAGAGGAACTTGTACGAGTCGCCTAGCGGCGGCGCGGGCTGGCCGACGGGCGTGAGGGCGAGCCAGACTTCGGCCCCGATCGTCCCCGGCGGCTTGCCGCGCCGCGTCGGGGCCGCTTCATCGGTGAAGCGCAGCCGGTGCGTCAAGCGCTGCCCGCTCTCGACCCGCACCACCGGGGCGCTCGTCGGCGTCGGCACGGGGGTCTTGCTCGTGTCACGGATGCTGATCCCGATCGTCGCGCGGTCGGCATCGGTGGTCTTGGTGTACCCCTGCACGAAGTTGGTCACGGGCCGAACCTCGGCCTCCAGCGCGGCCCGCGCGTTCTGCTTCGCCGCCGACCTCAAGAAGATGCTCCCGCGCATCCCGCTTACCAAGCAGGCTGCCGACTTTCGCGCCTTCGCCAAGGCGGGCCGCGGCCTCGCCCACTGGCACCTCAACTACGAAACCATCGACCCCTACCCGCTCGACGAACATTCCGATGTCCTCACGCTCGACCCGCAGCGCGACTATCTCGTGACCAAGATGACCTACGCCCGCACCCAGAGCGACGCCGCAAGGGCCGCCAGTGCATATGCAATGGCGCTCCTGGAACTCACTCCGCCGAGCATCGCCATGGCCGAGAAACTCCTCACCCGCGCCCTGGACCTCCTTAACTCCCTCGCCTGCTCAGACGCCTCCGACACCCGCAACCGCACCGACCTCGTCCGCGCCCACACCGACCTCGGTGCGCTGGAACTCATCCGCGGCTCCCCCGCCGCAGCCGCCATCCACCTCCAGCACGCCATCGACCAAGCCACCACCGGCCCGCAAGACAAACGCGACCGCGTCCTCTTGCAGGAACTCGCCCGCGCCCACGAAAAACTCGGCGACGCAAGCGCCTCACTGCACGACACCCCCGCTGCCAAATCCCACTTCAAGAGTGCCCTCACCCTCGTCCAGCAAATCGACACGGACATGGACGGAATGTCCGAAGCCCAGACCCGACTAACCGCCGCGATCGCCAAGCTCAAGTAGGTTCGGCACACGCCCGCAAAACCAATCCCGCGCTCGCGTTCCCATTCCTCCTCCGCCGCATACCCTCTCCACATCGCGCCCGTAGCTCAACTGGATAGAGCATCGGTCTTCGGAACCGAGGGTTAGAGGTTCGAATCCTCTCGGGCGTACTTCACTTCTCCGCCGCGGCCCACCGCCCATCCGGCGACCAGTCCGCGTCCCACACCGGACCGATCTTCCAGTCGCGCCCGATCCGTTTCCACCCGCGCGTCCCGTACACCCGCGCACAATCATCGCCCCCACGCGATCCACAAAACAACATCCTCCCATCCCGCGAGAACCGCACGCACTCCGCGCTGGGCTGCGCGATCCGCCCCACTTCCTTCCCCGTCACATCATCCATCACCACCGTCCGCCCGCTCGTCCCCAGCACCGCCCCGATCTCCTCCCCCGTCATCCCGCCAAAAAACTTCATCGAGACAATGCTCGCCTTCCGCGCATCCTCCCGCTCCAGCGCACTCAGCAACTCGTGCAACGCGAGAATCTCCCCCGGGTCCGTCTCCAGCCCGACCACCCCATCATCCAGCTCCACGCGCTGCTGGTCCCCGCCGCGCTTGATCGCCATCCTCGCCCGCGCATGGTCCACCAAAATATTCCGCATCGACCGCGCCGCCGCCGCAAAGAACTGCGCCCGACTCGCAAACCCGATGTCATCCCCCTTGGTCCCGCTCACCAGCTTCAGATACGCCTCATGCACCAGCGCCGTCGCCTGGAGCGTGTGCCCGCTCGCCTGCAACGCCAGCCGCGCCCCCGCCAGTGCCCGCAGCTCGTCATACACCTGCGGCAACAACGTCCGCACCGCCGCCAGGTCTCTCTCCGCCGCCCGTGCAGCCACATCGTCACCGGATTGCTCGGCGCACTGCTCACCAGCGTTCTCCCCGACTCCCCACCCTTCCTAAACCATACCTCACCCCCACTCCCCGCCCACTTTCCCCCCATTCTCCTCGCTTTCCTCCCTACCCGTGTCACACTTTCCCCCGCTCTCGCTCCGGTCCGCAAAACTTATCGCCCCCTCAGTGACATGGGCGTCCCGCCCATGTTCTTCGCTTCGTGGCATGGGCGTCCCGCCCATGTTCCTAGGTGGCACGGCTCTCCGAGCCGTGTCCGGACCGCCGCGGCCCAACTGCCTTTCTCCCCCCTCTCCCCATGCACCGTCCCAACCCCATCCAAATCCTCTTTCTCCTCCTCCTCCCCGCCCTCTCCGCCCGCGCCGACACCCTCTCCCTCAACCCCTCCGCCGACAACACCCTCTACGAAGACGTCGTCGGCTCGCTCTCCAACGCCACCGGAAACTACCTCTTCTCCGGCCTCACGCTGGTCAACATCAAACGCCGCGCGCTGCTGCGTTTTGATCTCTCCACGCTTCCCGCCAGCGCCACCATCACCTCCGCCACCCTCACCCTCACCATGTCCCGCGGCGGCTCCTCCCCCATTCCATTCTCACTCCACCGCGTCACCAGACAATGGGGCGAAGCCACCTCGCAGGCCGACGGCATGGAAGGTACCGGTGCCCCGATCACACCCGGCGACGCCGGCTGGCTCCACTCCATCTACCCCACCACCCTCTGGACCACCCCCGGCGGCGACTTCACCGAGTCCCCCTCCACCATCACCAACGTCTCCGACCTGGGCCCCTACACCTGGCCCTCCACACCCACCCTCATCGCCGACCTCGCCGATATGCGCGCCGATCCTTCCGCCAACTTCGGCTTTCTCCTCCTCGGTGACGAGTTCTCCAGCCCCCCCACCGCCAAACGCTTCAACTCCCGCGAAAATCCCGACCCCACCACGCGCCCCACGCTCACCATCACCTACTCCATCCCCACGCCCACAACCCTCGCCCCACTCGCGCTCACCGCGCTCTGCGCAACCCGCCGCCGCCGCGTGGCGAACTGACAAGGTGACTGGGTAACAAGGTGGCAAGGTGGCAAGGTGGCAAGGTGGCCGGGTGCCGAAGTGCCCGATTCTGAAATTTCAAATTTGAAACTTCAGATCAGCTCCCTCCATCCCGAGTTCCCTTTCTCCCTTTCTCCCTTTCCAAATTCCCATTTGCCATTTGCCATTTGCCATTTGATTCTCACCCCTCCCCTCGCGCAAACCTCACCAACGACCAAATCCCCGGCCCCACCGCGATCCCCGCGACGATCACCGCCGCGCCCACACGCACCAGCGCGCCGCCCACACTCCCCAACCTCCTCCCCACCACCACATCCGCCACCACCGCCGCCGGTGCGACGCACCCCAGCACACCCACCGCCCACCACGGCGTCGAGCTGAGCATCACCCCGCACGCCAGCAGTGCGCCGAGCATCCCGCACACCACCCCGATCGCCCCCGGCCCCACGCTCCCGCGCACCATCATCAATCCGATCACCAGCCCCGCGCTCGCCGCCGCGCACGCGAACCCATCCAATCCCAAATCCTTGCTCCCCGTCCCGAGCAGCCCCGCGCCCACCGCAGCGCACACTCCCACTAGCACTACCGCCGCGCTCTTCGGCCAGCCCTCCTCCTTCGCCCTGGCGGGGGAGGTGCCCAGCGAAGTCGGGGGAGCGACGGCGGAGGGGGCATGTCCGCGCACCAATCTCCCAATCCCCCACGCGCTCACCGCGCTCCACACCCCAAACACCACTGGCACCCACACCGGCGCGGCCGTTCCGCTCTCCTTCCAGAAACCCGGCCCCAGCACCACCGCCGTTCCGATCGCCGCGCCGACCCCCGCCGCCGCGCTGGACACCATCCATCCCAACCCGCGCTCCCCACCCGCGCTCCCCCTGCCGCGCCACGCCGTGATCACCACACCCGCCAGCCCCACCAACCCGATCCCCGGTGCCAACAAAAACAACCGATCCCCCGAGTTCATTGGCGGCCACCCCGGCATCCCGTAAATCCCAAACAACCCCACAAACACCGCCATCGTCACCCCCACCACCGCCAGCACCCGCGCGCCAACAAACTCCTCATTCCCCTCCTCCCCCGCCCTGGCGGAGTAGGTGCCAAGCGAAGTCGGGGGGGCGACGGCGGAGGGGGTTCGCGTGCCACCCACACGCTTCAACACCCCCGCGCCAATCCCCGCCATCCCCCCAATCAGCGCCGGAGCCACCATCCCCACCACCGCAATCCGCACATTCTCATCCATGGCCTTGCTCCGTGGCACGGGCGTCCCGCCCGTGTTCTTGGTGGCATGGGCTTTCCAGCCCATGTTCTCGGGTGGCACGGCTCTCCAGAGCCGTGCTCGGGACGCCTCGCCCCGAATCTTCTTCCCCCCACCATCAAAAAAACCAAGCGCACCCCGCGGCACGCTCGGTTGTCATTGCTCTTCTACCTCGTCACTCCGTCACTTCCGCACTTCGTCACTTCCTCATTACTTCGCCCCACCTTCGAGCGACACCCAGATCGTCACATCATCCCCCAGCATCCCAACCATCCCCTTCACGCCGTAGTCGCTGCGCTTGATCGTGAAACTCGTCTCCACACCCGCCACTTCGCCCTTCCCACCCATGCCCGGCCCCGCGCCCACGAGTTTCAACTCGACATCGACCGACTTCTTCACGCCGTGAAACGTCAGATCGCCGCTGCCCTTCCACGAGTCCCCGCTCTTCTTCAGCCCCGTGCTCTTGAAGGTCATCTCGCCAAACTCCTTCACGCTGAAGAAGTCTGGGCTCTTCACATGGTCATCGCGCTTGGAGTTGTTGGTGTCCACGCTGCTCGCATCCACGGTCACATCCACGCTCGCCGTCTCGCCGGTCGTGAACGAGCCCGTCACCTTGTTGAACCGCCCGTAGAAGTTGGACACGTTCATGTGCTTGATCTTGAACAGCACATTCGAGTGTACCGGATCAAGCGCGTACGTCTTCCCCTCTGCGGTCACCGCCGCCGCGCTCGCCGCCGGAGTCGCATCACGCCCACCCATCCCCATCCCGATCCCGCCCGCCAGCAGCGCCAGCGCCGCAACCGAACCCATCGCCGCAAACCGTGTCCTGCTCTTCATGGCCAGTTCCTTCCAAAGTGTGTGTGCTGTTTCCGATCCATTCCTCGAACCACATCGTTGCCCCCCACCCCGACACGCGCCTCCTTCAGTCATACCACGCAACCATTTACTTGTTGCAACAACCATACCCCCCTCCCCCGCCCTGGAGATGAGGTGCCGAGCACAGCGACGGCGGAGGGGGCATGTACCTCTCAAGCCCCCAGTTCAGGCGTTGTCCACCCATGAATACCCAAACAAAACCAACACATTCTGCTTGACATACCCAAACACCACACTACCTTATCTCTTGCCCCTCTCCTTCTGCCTCATGCCTCATGCCTCATGCCTTCTTCCCTTCCCCCTTCCCCCCGTGGTCCCCGTGTTCCCCGTGTTTCATCTCTTGGAGCCGACCATGCAACCCACCACCCCGCACCCCGACCCCACCCTCCCCGAGCAAGTCCTCGCCGCGCTCCTGAACCCTCACGAGGTCGATCTCCCCGATCTCGCCTACCGGCTCAAAGTTTCTCTCCGCACTCTCGCCGAGATCGCCTCCTCCAACCTCACCGCCGAAACCCTCACCACCTTCGCCGACCTCTTCCGCGCCCGCGCCCACCTCCTCGCCTGCCAGCACTTCGCGCAAACCGTCAGCGCACTGGCCAACACCGCCACCACCATCACCCCCGAAGACCGCACCGCCTCCCCCAGCGTCAAAGCCCGCGTCATGGAGTCCTCGCGCAAAGCCGCCACCGCCATCATCGCGCTCGCCACTTCACCCGCGCCAACACAAAAAATCGCTCCCACTGCCCCTTCTGAAATCTCAAACTTGAAATTTCAGATTCCCGCTCCCCCCGCCTCCCCCTCCTGTCCTAATCCTAATCCTCATCGTCCCCCTTCCGACTCCCCTCCTATTTCCCCTCCTCCTTCATCCACGCCTTCCCCCCCATCCACTCCACCACCCCCTTCGCCTTCGCGCACCACTCCCCGCACTCCGGCTCCACCTCCAGAATCACCAGCTCGTGCCGCCCACGCGCGTGCGCCGTCAGCACATACACCGTCTTCCCCTCGATCGTCTCCGGATCAATCGCCCCATTCCCCTTCGCCGCGTTCGGATGCCGCGCATCCAGCAACCCCGCATTATTCACAAGCGACCAGAGCTCCGTGAACTCCCCACGCGTCAGCGTCCTCGTCAGTGGCGGGAACGTCGTCTCCATCGCCCCAGTCCCCAGCGACACCCGAAGCCCCCGATCCGGCTCCACCACATACCGCCCCGGCCGCAACCCCCGCGCCAGCTGCTGCGTCGCGCTCCCCGTCCGCACCGGCCCCAGCACCGTCGCGCTCACCCAGAAATCATCCGGCACCACCCCACTCGCCTCGCGCCCCGCAACCACATCCCCGCCCCCGCTCCCCGCGCACCCCCCAACCACACCCGCAACCACCGCGCACAGCAGAAAGGCAATCCGATGAGTTTGCTTGCAAGCCATGCCGCCAGTGTACCGGCGAACATTCCTCCACGTCGGCGATCCGCGCCATCATCTCGATGCGCGCGTGATCCCGCTCGCACCGCTCGCACCGCTCGCACCGCTCACGCCGCCATCCGCCGCGCCCGCTGTTCCGGGTGCCCCGGCTTGGCGCGCACCCCGCTGGCGGTGTCCGGCTTCTCGCGCCAGTCCTCCACGTTCCGCAGGTTCAACTCGCTCGCCATCGTCTTGCGATACCCCAGCAGCCGCACCACCTCCAGCACATCCGTCCACGTCGGGAACATCTTGTTATTGGACTTCTTGAACGCATCGATCGCGGCCAGGAAGTGGAACTGCTCGGAGGTCATCTCCCCCTCTTCGGCGGACTTGGTGAAGTCCGTCCGGCGCCGCCCCGCGCCGCGCCGCCTCTCCAGCCCAGTCGAATCCTCATCGGCCTCGATCCGCGGCTGGCCGCTCTCATCGACCGCGAACTTCGCCATGTCTCGGCGATCCATCCCAAGACGCCGGTCCAATACGCCGCGATTCTGCGCTTCCGCGGCGGCCGGTGTAGACGAATCCGTGTTCTCAATCTGGCGACGATCGTTCATGGCGGGCCTTCCATCTTCGGACCAGCGACCCCCATGATTCCGGCAAAGCCCGGATCAATCAGAAGTCGTCGTCCTCATCGTCCTCATCGGCCGCGTCCGCGTCCAGATCATCCTCATCGTCGTCCTCGCCGTCGAAGAACTCGTCCTCGTCCTCCTCAAACTCGCTATCTTCCTCAGCATCGTCATCTTCCTCAGCATCGTCATCTTCTTCCTCAAACTCGTCGGTGTCCTCCTCCTCTTTTCCCGGACGTTTGGCGTCGTCGTCGGAAACGATCAGGGGGAGGCCGAAGTACGTCGGCTCTTCGAGTTCGAGGGTCGCGGTGCCGCAGGTGTTCAGGATGGCGCTCAGCAGCTGCATGGTGGAGGTCCTCTATCGCAAACGGAACGGTGTCTTCGGCTGGATCGCGCCCCGACTGGGGCGGCCTGGTGCGGATTCGGCTCTTGGGTCCGGTGGGTTCCGGGCCAAAGGCCGGTACACTACTCACTCGCGTGGGGGTGTCAACCCAGTCCCGCGCGGGCGTGTGTCCGGGCTGCTCTGGGCCGCACAGCGCGGCCACCAACAGCACATTCACATCACCCCTTCTATGCCACCAACAAGCACAAGCCAAGCGGGAAAGTCCGAACCCTTTCAACCGGCCGCCGCGCTCCTCGCGGCAATCTTCCCCGGACTGGGTCATTTCTACCTCGGCCAAGTCCGACGCGGCGTGCTGGTCACAGGCGGGGTGATGGGGCTTTACCTGACAGGACTACTCATCGGGGGCATCCAGTGCGTGGACCGAAAGGACAACTACATCTGGTTCCTGGGCCAGGCACTTGTGGGGCCGATGACGTTCGGGTTGGATTATGTTCATCACGAACACCTCAAGGTTCGCCAGATGGACCCCCGGACCAATGTGGAAACCCGCCGCCGCGCCCCGCAGCCGACTGAAACCCGTGACCCGCGGACTGGCCAGCCGATCGGAATCGCTCTCATCAACGGAATACCCACCGCGAAGACTGCGGACGGAACGACCATTGCGCCGGCGTACCCGTCGTACGTGAAGGCGGTGCCGCGGAGCAACGAGCTGGGAACGCTGTTCACGACCATCGCCGGGTTCCTGAATGTCATCGTCGTGATCGACGCGGCCTTCGGTGTGCGGGCGGAACGGAAAAAGAAAGTAGCCGAAGGTGTCTCGCGGACGCTGAAGTCGCCGGTGATCGGGGGTGGCGCATGAGCATGATGACTCTGCTGGCCGAGGGCGCAATGCTGCCGCCGTATCGCCCGTTCATCGACCCGATCCAGGTCCACGGATTGTGGTGGCTGATGGTGATCCCGATGGCCCTCGGCGTGGCGGTGGTGTATAAGGCCGTGCGGGTCTCCAACCCCGGCACCGCGCCGTACTGGCTGGGGGTGCTGAAGATGATGCTCGAGATCATCGCCGGCATGATCCTGCTTGCGGTGCTGACATACGGGCTGGTGATGGTGTATGCGCGCTGGGTGGCGGGAGGGTGACGCGGAACGTTCCGGGATCGAATCTCGTAATAGGATTCAATCATGCACGCGCTGGTAACGCACAACCTTGAAGCAATCGCCCAGCTCTGCCGCAAACACGGCGTGAAGCTGCTGGAGCTGTTCGGCTCCGCCGCCCGCGACGACTTCGACCCGGCCCGGAGCGATGTGGATTTTATGGTGGAGTTCTATCCCTACGAGCCGGACGGTTTCAGCGACAAATATTTCGTGATGATCCGGGAGTTGCGGGAGTTGCTGGGCCGGGATGTGGACCTTGTGGAAGTCGGTTGCGTGCGGAATCCATACGTGCTGGCGTCGATCGAGCGGACCAAGGTGCCTATATATGACGCCGCGGCGTGACACGAGGGCATATCTCTGGGACATCGTGGAGGCCTGCGACGCGGTGACGCGGTACATCGCGGGCGTGGATTTCGCGCGGTATTCGAGCGATCGGCAACTCCGATCTGCCGTTGAGCGTGAGGTGTTCATCATCGGCGAAGCGGTAAACTCGATTCGCAAGGAAGAGCCGCTTGCCGTACACGTGCTCGGCGACGTGGCGGGAATTATTGAGGTTCGTAATATCCTCGGGCATGTGTATTTCAACGTGAAGCACGACAAGATGTGGAGCGTTGCGACCAAGCATGTGCCGCGTCTAAGTGCGGCGGCAAGGCAATGGCACGACACATTTGATCGGGGTGGTACGACATGAGCAGTTCCTCTCCCTATGACACATACACCAGCCCCCTCGCCACGCGGAACGCCTCGCCGGAGATGTTGCGGCTGTGGTCGGCGCGGCACAAGTTCAATACGTGGCGGAAGATCTGGCTGGCGGTGGCGGAGGCGCAGCATGAGATGGGGATTGGCACGGACAGAGGCCCGGGCGCAAGCCCTGGCATGGAGGGTGCTGCGCGCGTGGGGGTGCCCGGGCTTGCGCCCGGGCCTCTGATCAGCAGGGAACAAGTTGAGGAGCTGCGCGGAGTGGTGAATCGCGAGGGCGGGATCACGGATGAGGAGATACGCGCGGCGGAGAAGTATGAGCGGGAGCTGCGCCATGATGTGATGGCGCACGTACACGCGCTCGGGGACTCGTGCCCGAAGGCGAAGGGGATTATTCATCTGGGGATGACGAGTCAGGATGTGGTGTGCAATGCGGATTGGTGGCTTATCCATGAAGCGACAAAGCTGATCGCGAAGAAGACGGCATCGGTAGTCTGCCAACTGGGCGATTTCGCCCAGAAGTGGATCGCTCTTCCCACGCTCGGGTTCACGCACTACCAGCCGGCACAGCCTGTTACAGTTGGCAGGCGGGCAGCTTTGTGGGCCCACGACCTTAGTCTTATCAGTGACTTTCGCCTTTACTCCAGCTCGCCGAGAGGCTTGAAGGGCGCGACAGGCACTCAAGCGTCGTTTCTCGCGCTGTGTGGAGGAAATGCTGGTCAGGTCGATCGGCTTGATGCCGAGGTTGTTCGGCACATTCGTGTTCTCAAAGGTGATTGGGAAAACGAATCCACTGAGCAATACGCAAAGCGCGTGCGGCAGCGTGTGCTTCAGCAGTTCGAGGATCGCATTCGGAAGTCCGAGCAGGAAGGCGACGAGATCACGGCGGCGTACGACCGGCTCATGCGGGTGAAATATGAGCAGCGACCGTTGAGCGAGTTCATCGCTCGGCAGGATGCGACATTTCTCAATGCGCAATCGGTGTCGCTGACAGGTCAGACATATCCGCGCGTGTATGACACCTTCATCCTCGCGGACCTGGCCAGTGTTGCCTCGGTGTTGCACAAGATCGCTACAGATATTCGCCTCCTGTGCAATCGGAAAGAGATGGATGAGCCGTTTGAGGAGAAGCAGATTGGGTCTTCGGCGATGCCGTACAAGCGGAATCCGATGCGGTGCGAGCGGGTGTGCGGGCTGGCGCGGTTTGTGATGAATCTGGTGGGGAACGCGTACGACACGGCGGCGACGCAGTGGCTGGAGCGGACGCTGGATGACAGCAGCAACCGGCGGCTGTCGCTGCCCGAGGCGTTTCTCGCGCTGGATGGCGCGCTCGATCTCATGCACAACGTGGCCAGCGGGCTGGTGGTGCATGAAGCGACCGTGCGGAAGAACCTGATGGCGGAGCTGCCGTTCATGGCGACGGAGAATCTGCTGATGGCGTGCGTGAAACTCGGCGCGGATCGGCAGCACTACCACGAGCTGATCCGCGTACACGCGCAAGCCGCGGGGATGCGCGTGAAGCAGGAGGGGCTGGAGAACGATCTGTTCGAGCGGCTGAAGAGCGACCCGGCGTTTCATGCGCCCGCGATAAAGGGAGAGCTGGATTGGGAAGGGGTGATGGACCCGATGAGGTATGTTGGGCGCAGCGTGGAGCAGACGGAGCGGTTTGTGCGGGAGGTTGTCGGGCCGCTGCGGGAGCAGTATGGGGAAGAGATTGAGAAACTTGGGGGGAGTGGGCCGCGGGTGTGAGGGGGAAAGGGGAAGGGGTTGGGAATGGGGAATGGGAAGAGAGAAGAGGATTTGGATTTGGAGTAGGACAGGAAGAGGAAGGAGGGGGCCACAGATGGACACGGATGGGACGGATTAGGAGGGGGGCGAAGGTGTTGCGGGGGGCGTGGCGACCTCCTCGCGCATCACTGGCGGGCGAGCCGCCAGTGCCACCCATTCTCCCACTCACCCATCACACATACATGCCTAGCCCTTGGCGATGATGGCGGCGGCTTGGTCGAGGATGTGGTTGGCGAGTGATTCGGTGGGGGCTTCGGCGATCAGCCGGATGATTGGTTCGGTGTTGGAGCCGCGGATGTGCAGCCAGGCGCGCTGGGTGTCGAAGCCGATCCAGACGCCGTCTTGCAGATCAACGCGGGTGTCGGGGGTGTTGGCGTAGGCGCGGGCGATGGCATCGACGGCGCGCTGGGCATCCTCGGGGGCGCGGAGATCGACTTTGCGTTTGATGATGGCGTAAGAGGGGATGTCGGCGACGAGCTGAGAAATGGTCTTGCCGGTGCGGGTCATGAGGGCGAGAACGAGGCCCATAGCGGAGAGAGAGTCGCGGATGTAAGTGACACGGGGCCAGATCACCCCACCGTTTCCTTCGCCGCCGATGATCGAGTTGTGGTGCTTCATGGCCTCAACGACGTTGGCTTCGCCGACGGCGGTGCGGATGACTTTCGCGCCGTGCTTGGCGGCCACGTCCTCGATCATGCGGCTGGTCGAGAGGTTGACGCAGATGGTGTGGGGAAGGGATCGTGGGATCGAGGGATCGAGGGAGGGGGATGCGCCGAGAAGGGCTTCGACGGCGAGGACGAGGGTGTATTCCTCGCCGATGTAGGTTCCCTTTTCGTCGATGATGGCCAGCCGGTCGGCGTCGGGGTCTTGGGCGAAGCCGACATCCGCGCGTTTTTCGGCCACAAACCGCGCGAGGGTTTGCAAGTTGTCGCGGGTGGGCTCGGGGGCGTGGGGGAAGAGGCCGGAGTCGGAAGAACCGAGATGATGGGTGATGCAAGGGCCAAGCAGTGATTTCGCGCCGCTGGTCCCCGAGCAGTTCACGGAATCGACGATGCACTTGATGGACTGCCAGCGGCGATCCTCGATGCAGCCGATGGACTTGAGGGCCTCGCGGACTTTGTCTACGTGGGCGCGGACGGCTTCGGATGGGAAACCGAGGGCATCCTTGCCGCCGAGCGCGGCGGTTTGGATGCGGCCGACTTTGTCAACGGTGACGCCGGGCGCGCCGATAGCGGGGGCGGCGCGGAAGCGGGCGATGAGGGTGTCGGCGAGGGGTTTGCTGGGAGCGGATGCAGATGTCGGATGGTGGATGTCGGATGTCGGATGTGAAACTTGTCCGGCGATGATTTTTAGGCCGTTCCACTCTTGCGGGTTGTGGCTGGCGGTGACGATGAGGCCGCCGGCGGCGCGGCGGGCATCGACCATGACGCCGATGGTCGGGGTCATGGCGATGTCGCAGTCGAGCACGTCGCAGCCCGCGGCGGCGAGGCCGGCGGCGGCGGCGCGGGCGAGGAGGTCGCCGGCGGCGCGGCCGTCGCGGCCGAGGATGACCAGGGGGCGCGCGGTGGAGCCGGTGGCGGCGGACTGCTCAACGAAGTAGGTGCCGACGACGGTGGCGAAGCGGGCGGCGACTTCGGGGGTCATGGTGACGCCGAAGATGCCGCGGCAGCCGGAGACGGAGAGCATGAGGGGGTGAGGCATGAAGAATGTCGGATTGTGGATGTCGGATGTCGGATGTGAAGGCCAAGAGGGGGAACGGTATCGAGGATGCGGAGCGTTTGCCGTTCCGAACATCCGACATCCGATATCGCACATCCGACATCGGTTTGTGCTACTCTGCGGGAATGGCACAGAGACGCCATCATTACGAACGGGCGTTTGAGGGGTTTCTGCGGGCGCGGCGGATTCCGTATGTGGCCGTGGATGAGGCGCGGAAGGCGCTGGTGCCGGTAGGAGTGGGGATCGGCGGGGTGGATACGGGGTCGGGGCCTGCGCTCAAGTCGTTTGACTTTGTACTGTATGGGAATGTCGGTGCGCAGGGGTCGGGGGCGGATGGGGCGAACCTGCTGGTGGACATCAAGGGGAGGCGGGTCGGGTCCAAGTTCGCGATGCGGGCGGCGGCGGGAGGGGAACTGCGGATGGGGCGGTTGGAGTCGTGGGTGACGCGCGAGGATGTGCGGGCGCTGGGGGAGTGGGAGCGGCTGTTTGGGGAGGGGTTCCGAGCGGCGTTTGTGTTTGTGTATGCGTGCGCAGCGCAGCCGCCGGATGCGCTGTTTCAGGAGGTGTTTGAGCAGGACGGGGTGTGGTATGCGCTGCGGGTGGTGACGCTGGGGGAGTATGCGCGGCATATGAAGACGCGGAGCGAGCGGTGGGGGACGGTGGATATCGCGCGGCGGGTGTTTGAGCGGATCAGCCAGCCGCTGACGGGGGGAATGGGCGGAGGGCTGGGGGAGTTGCTGCCGGTGGGCGGGGTGTTTGATCTGGGGCCGGGGGTGCCAGCGCTGGGGTGAGGGGAAGAGGAAGCGGGGACGGGAGAACGGCGAGGGGATTTTTTGGGCGTGGGAGGGCGGGGTGGGGGATGGTTGGTCGTTGGGTGGCTGGGCCGCAGGGAGGAAACCGGTCTTCGACGGTCTTGGGTATGGTTTCGTCGTCGCAGTGCCGATGGTGGAAAGTCTGCATCATCGGCGCCGGAGGGCGACATGAGGCCTTTCCGAAGCTCGTGTGGGATTTGGAGAACAGCGCAAGTACGACTCGCGGTCCCTGGTGTCCGGCACTACCTTCGCTCAAAGCAGCGAAGGTAGTGGCACGTCAAGGTGCGCCATGGTCGGGCCACCTGCCGGAGGGCTGGGGGAGTTGCTGCCGGTGGAGGGGGTGTTTGATCTGGGGCCGGGGGTGCCGGCGCTGGGGTGAGGGGTCTGCATCATCGGTACCGGAGAGCGACATGAGGCCTTTCCGAAGCTCGTGTGGGATTTGCAGAACAACGCAAGTACGACTCGCGGTCTCTGGTGTCCGGCACTACCTTCGCTCAAAGCAGCGAAGGTAGTGGCACGTCAAGGTGCGCCATGGTCGGGCCACCTGCCTGAACGAGAACCACCTGCTCAGTGTGGTCGGGGGCTATCTCGACTATTACCACGCGGCGCGCCCGTGCCGAGGGCTCGGGCGAGACTCGCCGGATGGGGGAATGGTAGAGGTCGGAGCGGGTTTCGTCATCGCGGACCCGATGGTCGGTGGTCTGCATCATCGGTATCGGAGGGAGGCGTGAGGTCAATGGGACGCGCCGATGGGGTTTCTGGCACGACTAGTTTTTTGGAACCCACAGCAAGACCGCACTCAGGGCAGCAATTCACGATTCCCGCAAGAGAATAGTTGCATTGCGGGCACCGGTTGACTTTGCGGCGCCAGTACGTCCGCCATGAACGGGAAAGCTCCATGGAGGCAAAAAAAATGCCGGCAAAACACAGGATGTTTCCAATGAGTGGTCCCCAGAGAGGTCGGATCGGAAAGCACGCGCGAGCACTCAGAGGACACTGAACGAGAGCGCTCGATGCGAAAGAATTTTCATTGTTTCCATACGTCGCTACTGTAAAGCCCTCGAAACAGTTCGCGGGCCATCCCAGCCTAAAGTGATTTACACTGCACCACGCAGCAAAGCCATAGCCCCGAGCATCACGTTTTTCGCCCCAGTACTCGGTGCCGCTCCAGCCGAAACCACCGTAACTCCGCTCCTCAATAGGTGCTTCAGGAAACCCAATGGGAACTGAAAGCGGCCATTCCATGTGGCGGTACTGCTTGGTGAAAACTCCGGGCAACACTCGCTGTGGATCCCAATTTGCAGCAAGGGCGATCAATGCACACCCGGAGAGCAACACGACAATCGCCGCGCACAACGCTACAGTCATTCGACCAACAAGTCGCAAGTCTAAACTTCGGATCGACATAGTTAAGGATCGCAGGGTGCAGTCGGACAGTTATAGGGCCAATCGAGCAAGATCAGGGCGGGTGGCCCCACCATGGCGCACCGTGACGTGCCACCACCATCGGGCGCGGCTTCCTGCCCCAAATCTCCACTCCCCAACCCCATCATCCCCCCCCTGCTAGGATTTGCCATGAGCACCATTCTTCATCGCATGGCACGGCTGGTTCTGGTGGCGGGTGTGGTTGTGGCGGTGGCCGCGCCGGGGGTGATGGCGCAGCCGGGGAAGAAGAAGGAGAAGGTGGAGCTGGTGGTGCCGACGCCGCCGGTGGGGAAGTCGGACATTCCGTGGACGCCGTATGGGGTGGCGATTCTGCTGGCGGGGCTGATCATCGGGGTGAACTTTATTCCGAGCAAGCGGGGGCATCAGGACTGAAAAGGGGAAGGCATCGAGGCATCGAGGCAGCAAGGCATGAAGGCAAACAGGGGGAGAGGTGTGAAGCGGGTGGGCATGGAGGTTCGGTCATGGCGATCGCGAATGGCGGGGTGAACAGGCGGTTGATCGGGCTAAACATTGCGCTGCTGGGGGTGCTGGGGGTGGTGACGTTGGTTGGGGTAATGTCGTCGCGCGCGGGGGCGCAGCCGGGGACGGGGGGCGCGGGTGGGGCGGCGCGGGGTCGAGGGGAATACACGATGGTGGCGGGGAAGATTCAGGGGGCGACGACGGCGGCGATCTATGTGGTGGACGCGGCGAATCAGGAAGTGGTTGCGCTGGGGTGGGATCGGGCGACGAGTCGGCTGGAGCCGATCGGGCACAGGTCGCTTCTGGATGATGCGCGGTATCTGACCAAGCCGCGGTGATAACTCGCGACGCGGATGCACGATCGAACCGCGTTGATGGACGAACCGTTCTGTGTACGCAGAGTTCTGAGTCCACAGAGGTCACAGAGGAGACACAGAGGACGCAGAGAAATGCACTCTTGAATGAATCTCTCTGTGCTCTCTTGGCCATCTCTGTGACCTCTGTGGGCTAGATACCGTCGATTTCCACGGAGATTTGAGCACTTCGGAGCGTTGAGTTTCCCTTCCCCCATTGTTCATACCGCGACGCCCCATTATGTCTGAATCCGAAACCCCAACTCAACGATTCTCACCATCCGCAGTGCTGTGGGCGAGCGCACTGGTCATCGGGGCGCTGATCGTGGTGCAGATCGGGCGGATGGCGGAGGGGCGCGGCGGAGCGGGGGTGGCGATCGCGGAGTTGCCGATGGGGCTGGCTGGAATGCCGGCGGAGTCGGTGAGCCGCGTGGGGGACTACACGGTGATGACCTTCAACGCGGGGAACGACGATGTGCTGGCGATTCTGGACGGGCGCGGGGAGGAGCTGTTCACGTATCGCGTGAAAAACCTGAACCAGTTCGAGTTTCTGGGGCGGGAGAAGCTGCCGGATCTGTTCGGGACGGCGCGGCGGATCGGGCCGGGGAAGAAGTGATGCGGAGGGAGTGGGGAGTGCGGGGTATGTGCGGGCGGGGTGGCCGGGTGAGTGCAATTTGAGAATGGTTGGCCGGATGTGGCGATGGGCTGCGCCTTGTGGATGTTGGCGGGCCGCGGTTTTGTGCGAACCGGGGTGCCGCGCTTTGGCTGACCACTCCACCCCCCCACCTCCTCGGGAGAATGTTTATGCGACTCAGGATTCCACACATGTACAGCGTGGTCCGCACGGCCTGCATGGCGGCGCTTGGCGCGACGATGCTGGCGGCGGTTCCGGCGATCGGGCAGACACAGATCGTGCCGTCCAGCGGGGCGACGAACTTTTCGCTTGATGGCGGGCGGATCTACTACGCGACCTCTTCGTACGAGTTCTGCACGACGCAGAAGGTGCGCTCGGTATCGGCCGCGGGAGGCACGATCACGGACTTGCTGACGATCTCAGGGAGTTGCCCGCTGACCTCCGGGGTGATCAAGGCCGACGGCGGGTATCTTTTCACGATCTCGTTCCCTTCACAGATCCACAAGCTCTGGACCGGCGGGGCAAGTTCGGCGACAACACTGGTGAGCGTTCCGCCGCCCGCGTCCTTTGATCTGGCGGGGGACTTCCAGACGCAGGCGGACTGGGTGTATTGGTCCAGCCCGACCGCCATCGGACGGGTGCATCGTGACGGCACCACGCCCACGCAGGTGACTCGTCTCACCACGTTTTCGGGAATGGCCGTCGCGTCCAGCGGCTTGGTCTACTACTTCGAGCGAAACGCGGCCGGCAACTACGCGATGAATCGTGCCGATCTCACGGCACTCTCCTCGGGGATCGTCAACTTCGGTCCATTCTTCAACCCATCGGTGCTCGCCATCAACACATCGAATGTCTACTGGAGCGAGCCCAGCGGGGTCATCAAACGCACCCCGCTCGTGCTGGGCGGAGCAATCGTGCCGCTGCGGGCCGCTGTCGCCGGCGGCTACGAGGTCCGCTCCATCGTGCTGGACGCTACGAACATCTACTGGATCGAGTCCACCAGCGCGGGTGTGGGGCGGATCATGAAGTTGCCGCTGGCGGGGGGCGCGGCAACGCAGATCGGCGCGGGCAATCTCATGTTTCCCGGCTCGCTGCGGCAGGACACGGACCAGCTCTACTGGCTGGACGGGCTGAACGGGCACATCTATCGGATGCGGAAGGACGCGGCGGCGGTGACGCCGGATTTTTCGTGGCTGGGGATGGAGGCGACGCAGGGCATACAGAACATGAGCAACAGCGTGCCGCTGGTGGCCGGGAGGCCGACGCTGGTGCGGGCGTATCCGCGGAGCACGATCGCGAACTACTCGAATGTCTCGGCGCGGCTGTACGGGGTGCGGACATCCACTGGTGCCCCGATGGCGGGCTCGCCATTGCGATCCACGGTGCCGACGATGACGATTCCGGGGGATTCGTCGATCACATCGGCGCGTCGGCAGGACTTGGGCAAGTCGTTCAACTGGGAGATTCCGTCTTCGTGGGTGAACACCTCGGTAACGCTGACGGCGGAGATCAACTACGAGGGCGCGGTGCTGGAGAGCACGACGGCGAACAACACCACGGCGCGGAGTTTCACGGTGCAGGCGGTGCCGCCGGTCTGCCTGAAGCTGCGCCGGACGCGGACGGAGGTGCCGGTGTTCGAGGCGAGCGGGACGATCTTCAATCGCGTGATCAACCGCTTCCGGACACTGACGCCGGGGAACGTGATTCTGTATCCGCAGAGCGGGCTGTTTGAGGAGCTGGAGTGCTGCCGCTGGGACATCCCGCCGTGGTACTGGGGCGCGTGGGAGGTGGGCGATGACAAGAACCAGATGATCGTGCAGATGATTGTAGAGGCAACGCTCTCGACGGACTACACGGCGTGCGCACTGGGCGGAGGCGAGACGCACCGGGTGGCGATGATCAGCAAGGACGCGAACACCGGAGACGGGAGCGGGTTCGCGAACCTGGCATGGAACGTGAGCTGGGTGCAGTTCAACGACGACGGGACGCAGGGCTTCAACAAGCCCAGTGGTGGAACGACGCTGGCGCAGGAGGTGGCCCACAACTACAACGGCGTGTTTGGCAGCCGCTGGCAGCATGTGAACTGCGGGAACCCGGACGGGCTGAATCTCTCGTACCCCTACAACACCGACACCATCGGCAACCCGGGATCGCTGAACTACTACGGATACGACTTCATCACCCGCGCGGTGATCGCGCCGGAATCGGCGCGGGACTACATGTCGTATTGCGGGCCCAAGTGGACATCGGATTACAGCTGGCGCGGCATCATGTCGCAACTGGGGACGACGACGCAGCCCTTCGGGCCGCCACCGACGATCGCGGACGCGATCTTCGTGGTCGGGTTCATCGAGCTAGACGGGAGCGCGACGATCAACCAGATCATTCGCATTCCCAACGGCGCGATGCCCGCGGACCATATGACCAAGCTGCTGACCGAGCAGGCGGCGCGGACCACCGCGACGCCGGAGTTCCGGCTGGAGCTGCGCTCCGCGACCGGGGGCGTGCTGGGGACGCAGGACTTTGACCGGACCAGCGCCGAGACCGAGCACGGCGGCGAGAAGCCGGTGTTCACCGTGCTGCTGCCGGACAACCCGCTGACGGCGTCGGTGCTGGTGAAGAAACGCTCGACGAGCGCGACGGTCGGTTCCAAAGCCAAGAGCAACAGCGCACCGACGATCGGGGCGATCACATCCCCGTCGCTGGGGCAGACCATCAACTCCTTCCCGGGGCCGATCACCTGGAGCGGCTCGGACCCCGACGGCGATCTGGTGACATATATAGTGCAGTACAGCCGCGACAATGGGGCGAACTGGGAGGTGCTGGCGGCGGGCACGCCCAACACCTCGCTGGCGTTCGAGGCGGACAATCTGCTGCCCGGGAGCGCATCGACGACGGCGCCCGGATCGTCGCGGATTCGCATCATCGCCAGCGACGGGTTCAACAGCAGCATGCGGCTGTCGGACCCGTTCATCGTGAGCAATCGCGCGCCGATCGCGTCGATCTCGATCCCCGCCGAGGGAGCGCGGTTCGGGCCCAGCGAGACGATCCGCTTTCGCGGTTCGGGCTTTGATCCTGAAAACGGATATCTGGACCCGGCGCTGTACTCGCACATTTGGGTCGTCAACGGGGTGACGATTGGCACCGGGGGCGAGGTGATCGCGAGCAGCGGCTTTGCACCGGGAACGTACACGGCGACGCTGACGGTGCGCGACAGCAACACCACGCCGGGCGCGGCGTCGATCACCTTCACGGTGGTGGACGGGGCCCCGCCGCTGCCGGACTCGGATGGGGATGGCATTCCCGATGTGCTGGACAACTGCCCGGGGACGTACAACCCGGATCAGCTTGATACCGATGGCGACGGCGTGGGCGATGTCTGCGACAACTGCCCGACCCGGGCGAACGCCGATCAGGCGGACCTGAACGGGAACGGCATCGGCGATGTCTGCGAGACGGCGCGGCTGTATGTGAACGCCTCGGTCGTGGGCGGGCTGCACAACGGATCATCGTGGGCCAACGCGTACACATCACTGGATGGCGCAATGGTGGCGACGGACGCGATACCCAACTCGGTAGAGATTTGGGTGGCGCAGGGGCGGTATGTCCCCACGGAACTCGCGGTGGCCAGCGATCCGCGCTCGGCGACGTTCCGGGTGCGCCCGAAGGCGTCGATCCTCGGCGGATTCATCGGGACCGAGCTGGAGGCAAGCCAGGCCGATCCGCGGGCCCATCCGACGATTCTCAGCGGCGACATTCTCAACAACGACGGAGCGGGCTTCACCAACCGGACCGAGAACGTCTACACAGTCGTGACCTGCATGGCCAGCACGACGCCGAATCGGCTTGAGGGGCTCATCATCTCGGGCGGTAACACCAACGGCACCGCGCTGAGCGTGGCGGGTGGCTTGTACATTCTTTCCACCTCCACAACGGTTCGGAACTGCGACTTTGTTTCCAACCTGGGGAACGGCAACTCCGGCGGCGCGGTGTACCACTCGTTCATCGGTTCGCCGGTGTTTGAGAACTGCCGCTTCCTGGGCAACACCGTCGTCGGCTCCGGCGGCGGCGTGCGGATCAACGGCGGGCAGCCGAAGTTCTCCAACTGCGTGTTCATCAACAACCGGGCCACCGGGAACGGCTCGCGCGGCGGGGGCTTCTACTCCTCCAGCTCGCAACCCTCGTTCGTGAACTGCACCTTCGCGCTCAACTACTGCTTCAACTCCGTCGGCGGCGGCGGGCTGCACTTTGACGGCAACACCAGCTACTCGGGGAGCATCAACAACTGCATCCTCTGGCAGAACACCAACAACAACGGCGCGGGCACGGGCAGCGCGGCCCAGGTGCTGGCGATCGGCGGCGGCGTGGCGTATGTCTCCTACTCCTGCGTGCAGGGCGGCTTTGCCGGCTCGGGCAACATCTCCACCGATCCACTCTTCACAGACCTCGATGGCCCCGACAACGTCGCGGGCACGCTGGACGACCTGCCGGTTCCCGCGGCGGGCTCACCGGTGAACGACGCGGGCAACAACGCGCTCTCGCTCTCGGTGGGCATGGACATTCTGCACCGGGCGCGGCGCGCCAACGACCCGAACGCGGCGAATGTCGGCGTGGGCGGTACGCCGCTGGTGGACATGGGCGCGTATGAGTTCCAACCACCCGGCGCGTGCCCGCCGGACTTCAACAACAGCGGGGACGTGACCGTGCAGGACATCTTCGACTACCTCGCGGCGTGGTTCGCGGGGACCAGCGCGGCGGACTACAACGGAGACGGAACGGTGAGCGTGCAGGACATCTTCGCGTTCCTAGGTGGGTGGTTTGCGGGATGTCAGTGAGCGTGGAGACGGAGTCGGGTTCAAGTTGATCACTTTTCCAGACCGCCGGTTGCACGAGGGTGTGACCGGCGGTTTTTCGTTGCAGGGAGAGGGTTGGGGGTTGGGGAATAGGAAGAGTGGTTGGCCGCGGATGTTTCGTGTCGGGATGGGAAAGTGAGTAACTGTATCTTTGGGCGCAAAGGAACGGACGCATGTGAATAACAAACATCTCGTGCGGCCCTTCGGGACGCGAGGAATAAAATAGAAAACAGAAAATCGTTCACGCCTTCCACGGGTTCCACGCGGCCCAAAGCGGCCTGGTTGCACCGGTGGCTAGACGCGCGAGCCCGGCTGGTGGTCCAAGACAGGAGCGGCGTGGACTGCCCCGCACTCCGGACATTTCGCGCCCGCCGCGAGGCCGGTGCGGTCGTAGTGGCACTTCGGGCAGAGGTTCAGCCGAGCGCGGCGGCGGGCGAGGGTGTCGAGGTACCAGAGGAACGCTGTAAAAAACAGAGCGGCGGCAGGCAAAGGCCAGATCGCCACTTCAAACTCATACTCGTACGTTCGCTGGAGAGGGGTGCTGGCTGCCGGAGTGTTTCGACGAGGCGCTGATCCCGGGAGCCCCAGAAGAACAGTCGGATCAATGGCTTGCGGGGGTTGTTGAGGGATTGGAAGGTCGTACCAATGGATCTCGCGAGAAAAGCCCCAATAGATTGTGAAAGGCACTTGCGCGTTCGGTCGGCCAACCCGCCAGCCGGGCGATGACGTGTGAGCAGTGGGCCTGCCGATCTCGTAAACGATGTTGACGGTTCCGCAGCGAACGTTGAACTCATTTGCCTTGCCGCTTCCCCAGTGGACCCACCACCAGCCACTCCCAATCCACACCACCACCAGCAGCACCGTCACCACCGCCCCGCCCCACTTGATCGTCTTGCGGATTCTGTGGGGGGGCGGGTGCGGCTTCATGGCATCAATATACCACACCCCATGAATCCGCTCCGCCTTCATTCTCCGTGATTCCTCCGTGTGCCCCGTGGTCTCCGTGTTTCACATTCCGGATTCTTCAACACGGAGCACACGGGGCACACGGAGATGGCACGGAGGGGAAGCGGGTCGGGATGGAGTCGCAGCCGCCCCGCATCCCGGGGCTGGAATCGCCCCCGTGCGAGTGCAATCCCAAGCAATCCCCCGGAACTGCGGGGCCGCACGGGGAACGACGCGGCAGTGCGTACCCTTTCTGTTCGCGCTCGGGCACATCGCCCACGCGCGGCCAACTGGTTTGACAATGACAACGACGGGGATGGCCTTTGGGGATACAGGAGCTTCGATTGATGAATCGCTTGAAGACGGATGCGCTGGCGGCGGCAGTGTGCGTGATGGTCGCGGGCTTGGCAATGTCGCCATCCATCGTGCTGGGGCAGGTGCCCACTCTTGATGGAGTCAAGGACGCCGCACGCAAGGCGGCCAAGGACGCAAAGGACGTCGCCAAGGACGCGAAGGATGCGCTCACCCAAAAGGACGACAAAGCCGCGGCGAAGGCCGGCGACCTTGACCTCAAAGCCCCCCTCCCCACCGACGAGCGGCTCGTCACCGGGACGCTTCCCAACGGGCTCTCGTACATTGTTGTCAAGCACGCCTATCCGCCCGGGCGCGCGGCGATGTGGATCCATGTCTCCACCGGCTCGCTCAACGAGAAGGACAGCCAGCGCGGCATCGCGCACTATCTGGAGCACATGGCCTTCAACGGCTCGGAGAACTTCCCGCCCGGCTCGGTGGTGGACTTCTTCCAGTCGATGGGGCTTCGCTTCGGGCAGGACCAGAACGCCTTTACCTCGTTTGATCAGACGACGTATCAGCTCGCCTTCCCGGATGTGAAGCCCGAGACTCTGGAGAAGGGCATGCGATTCTTCTCCGATGTCGGCGGCAAGCTGCTGCTCAAGCCCGAGGAGATCGACAAGGAGCGGCAGGTGATCCTCGAAGAGAAGCGCACCCGCGCTGGCGGGCGGCAGCGCATCCAGGACTACGTGCTCGAGCACCTCGTGCCCGGCTCGCTCATCGGGCAGCGGCTCCCCATTGGCATCGACGCGACGTTGCTGAACGTCAAGCGCGCCGACTTCGTGGACTACTACGACCGCTACTACGTTCCCAGCAACATGACCGTGATGGTCGTCGCGGACACGGACACCAAGCTGGTCATCGACCAGATCACCAAGACCTTCGGCGGCGGCGAGAAGAAGCCCAAGCCGATGGACCAGGACCCCAGAGTCACATCCTCCGAGGGCGTCCGCGCCGTGGTTGCCTCCGACAAGGAACTGACGCAGGCGAGCATCGAGATGATGCGCGTCTGGCCGAAGCAGCCGCCCACCACCACCGTCGGCGACATGCGCCGCGATCTGGTGCAGCAGATGGGCACCATGGCCTTCAACCGGCGCATCGGTGCCAAGCTCGACAAGGGCGGCACCGCTTATCTCAGTGCCCGCGCCTCCGGCGCGCAGCTCTTCAACACCGCCTTCACCACCAGCATGGATTGCGACGGCGAGGCGAGCAAGTGGAAAGAGATGATCGCCGAGGCCGCCAGCGACCTGCAACGCGCCCGCCTGCACGGCTTCACGCAGCGCGAGATCGACGACATCAAACGCGAGATGGTCTCGCAGGCCGAACGCGGCGTGTCCCAGGAATCCACGATGTTGGCCGCCCGCATCCTGCAGAGCATGAACGGCTCCATCGCGCAGGGAGACACACTGACCTCCGCCAAGCAGGAACTGGAGCTGCTCAATAAGCTTCTGCCGACGATCGGCAAGGAAGAGATCGGCACGCTCTTTGCGCAGCACTTTGATATGTCCAGCGTGGTCTTCGTTGCGGAGTTCCCCAGCGAGATGGCCGGGGGCGTGCCCAGCGAGAGCGACGTGATCGCCGAGGGCAAGAAGGCACTGGAAGCCAAGCCCAGCGCGGAAGCCGAAGAATCCCGCCCCACCGCGCTGCTCAGCAAGGTGCCCACGCCCGGGACCATCGCCGAGGAATCCGAGCACGCAGCGACGAAAGTGACCAGCGGCTGGCTCGACAACGGCGTTCGCTTCCATTACCGCTTCATGGACTACAGCAAGGACTCGGCGAGCATTACCATCTCCATGGCGGGCGGCTCGATCGCCGAAACCCCCGCGAATCGCGGCATCGCCGAACTCGCCGGGCTCGCGTGGGCCAAGCCGGCGACCAGCACGCTGACCTCCACCAACATCCGCGACATCATGAACGGCAAGAAGGCCCGCGCCGGCGGCGGCGTCGGGCTGGACACCATGACCGTCAGCGCCAGTGGTAGCCCGACGGACATGGAGCCAGCCATGCAGCAGGCGTATCTCATGCTCACCGATCCGGTGGTTGAGAAGTCCGCCTTCGATCAGTGGAAAATCCGCCAGCTGCGCGGCGTGGAAGAACGCAAGAAGGTCATCGACGGCGTGTTCTTCGAGGTCCTCGCCTCCACCATCTACCCGGAGACCGAAGTCCGCACGCGCCCGCTGACGGCCGATGAGATCAACAAGCAGACGCCCGAGGCCTCGCAGAAGTGGCTGCGCGACGCGATCGCAACGGCACCCATTGAAGTCACCATCGTCGGCGACATCTCCAAGCAGGAGGCGATGAAGCTGCTCACCACGTACATCGGCTCGCTCCCCAAACGCGAGCGGATCACGTCAAGCACGCTGGACTCGCTCCGCCATATCGCCCGGCCGACTGGGCCGCGGACGGTGGAGAAGACGGTGGACACCGAGACCGACAAGGCGAACGTGGCGGTGGGCTTCTACGGCTGCGACATGAGCAACGTGACCGACCGGCGCAATCTGGTGATCGGCTCGCGGATTGTCTCTACGCGGATGCTCAAGCTCATCCGCGAGGAGGAAGCGCTCGCCTACAGCCCCCGCGCCAGCTTCCGCCCCGGCGTTGAGTTCCCCGGCTTTGGCACCTTCGCGATGATCACGCAAACCAACCCGACGAAGATCCCGCGCTTGCTCGAGCTCACCTGGAAGCTGTACGACGACTTCGCCAAGGACGGCCCGAGCGAAGAGGAAATGACCACCGTGAAGAAGCAGATGGCCAACGAGCTGGATGAGCAGATGCGCCAGCCGCAGTTCTGGCAGGCCCAGACCGCGCTGACCACCTATCGCGGCAGCAACTTGGACGATGTGATGGGCGCATCGGACTACTACCAGAACCTCTCCGCCAAGCGGGTGCAGGAGACCTTCAACAAGTATTACGTGCCCGAGGGCAAGATGGCGATCGCCGTCAAGCCAGCGCGGGTGAAGGAAGCGGAGAAGTCCGCGTCGGTGGATGACGCGAAGAAGGATGCGAAGGGGAACTGACATTTTCGTGGCATGGGCTTTCCAGCCCATGCGCCTCGGCAATACCAAATCACGGGCAGGATGCCCGTGCTACCTCAATCAGCAGCATCACCCAGCCCCGGCACGTCCGGGGCTGGTCGTTTTTGCTCCGGGATGCCGCCGAGCATGAGCCCGTCGTGAGCGAGTTGCATTCCCTCGGGCAGCCGCTCGTTGGTCTCGTCGTGTTTGAGGTCATGGGTCATGTGGACGAAATAGGTCTGGGCCGCGCCGATCTCGCCCGCCGCGCTCGCGGCCTGATCCAGCGTGAAATGCGTCGGATGGGCCCGGTCGCGGAGAGCATCCAGCACGAGGGTGTGTACGCCACGGAACTTCTTCCAGCTCTGTGTGGGGATCGCGGAAACGTCCGTGCAATACGCCAGCGGCAGGAAGTCCTCATCACTCGTGTGCCACAGACCCGCTGCTTTGAGCGGGTCCGTGCTCTGTGCGCCGGACACACCCTGCGCGACCCGCACTGACCCATCAGAGCCGGGGTCAGTGGCACTTCGAGGGGCACGATCCGTGCGGCCGCTCATGGTCTTCTCAATGCGAAACCCGAGAATCGGCAATCGCCCGTGCAGCAGCCGGATCGGCGTGAACCGCACGCCGAACAGGTCAAGCGGCTTCTCCGGGTCGATCACAAACGGGATCAGCGTGGCCACGAACGACTTGTTGATGTTTCGCTCGCGGTCGAAGATGTGCGTGTATACGCGGCGGAGATGGTCCATGGTGTGCTGCTCGGCGTACACCTCAATCGGCGCATCCTGCACCACGTTGAATCGGCGCAGCTCATCAACGCCGAAGGTGTGATCCACATGGTTGTGGGTGAACACCACCGCGTCGCAGCGGCGCAGCCCGTGGCGCAGCGCCTGCTGGCGCAGGTCGGGTGTGCAGTCGATCAGCACCACGCGGTACTGATCCTGCGCATCAATGAACTCGAGCGCGGCCCCTGTCCGCAGCCGGTTGTCGCGCGGGTCGCTGCTGGTGCACACGCGGCAGCCGCAGCCGATCGCGGGAATGCCCGCGGATGTGCCGGTGCCGAGGAAGGTGAAACGCATGGATGACAATATCACTGTTCAGGGTGGCACGGGCGGCTTGCCGCCCGTGGAGGATTCGGCCACCATGGGCAGCTTCCACGCCGCGCCGCACTCGGGACAGACCGTGCAACCGTCCGCTTCGCTTGCGCTATCGAACAACGGATAGCCACAGGAGCCGCAGTGTCCTTCCGCGACGACCGCGTCCACGATCACTGGGCACCAGTACATGCGGGTCAGAGGCAAGTGCGTGCATGTCGCCACCACGACGACATACACCATCCACGCTAGCCCCGCGCCAACCATGTATCCCGCGCCCAACACTGGCAGCCGCCCTCCGCCACCGAGACTCGACCCCGGATGAAGAATGACGCGGAGAAAGAAG
The DNA here is from genome assembly GCA_043776515.1 of Phycisphaerales bacterium. Taxonomy (GTDB): domain Bacteria; phylum Planctomycetota; class Phycisphaerae; order Phycisphaerales; family UBA1924; genus UBA4658. The sequence continues at coordinate 83,218 of JAYVRG010000034.1, read as the reverse complement.
AAAAACGACGGGACGGTCACGACAAGATACCCAAGCATTCCGCCAAACATCATCAAGAGCCATCGCGTCCATCCATTGTATCGAATCGCCGCTCGCACGCTGGTGCGCGGGCGCATCAGGTTCCGAAGGTCTTTGGAAACCGCCTGGCCGCCAAGATCCGGACCCCAGCGGGTGAGTTGCACAGGAGAGACTCGCACTCCACGATCATCAACAACGCTGCGCCGAGTGAACATCGTTCGGAGAGGACCATTGCGAGGAATGTGCTTCACAGATGCGTTCCTTCCGAAGACATCCTCCACGCCGCGCCGCACTCGGGGCAGACGGTGCATGCGTCGCTCGCCACGGGAATGCCCGCAATGTCGTATCGGCACTGGGGACAGATGGCTTCGTCGAGAAGGGCCTCCATGCGGACGCGGGCGGTCACACGAGCGCCGTACCAGATGATCAGAGCTAAGAAGACGAACTCCCCAATGAACTGCGGGCAGGAATACCACCAATGCCATCCCTTCCCGCCCACAGGCGGCCCCACATGCAAGAACATCAGCCCGATCCAGGGAACCACGGCCAGAGCCGCGAACACCGCCGCGGGAGCGGTCCAGACACCTGTCATCCGGTCGCACCGCGAACGCACGCGCCGATGCACCTCCAGCGGCAGCTTGTGGATCTTCGACCAGAGCGCGGCCGGATATCCGGCGAGAAACGTCACCGAAACTCGCCTCCCGCGGGCGTCTCGCGGCGGCTCGCCCATCAGCCAGAGCCATGATCTGGCCAGAACGCTCACGGCTGCGCGGGCTCCGGAACCGGCGCGGGTTTCGGAACTTCGGTTGGCTCGGGCGCCGGTGCCGCAGGTGCGGGCTGTGGTGACGGCGTCGGCATAGCCGATTCGGGAATCACCGGTGCCTCGGGTTTCTTCCCCTTCTCCATAGGGTTCACCTTCCCCGAAGCCCCACTGTCATAGTTGATAAAATCCGTCGCGTCCTTGGGCTGCATCGCGGACGCCTCCCACGCCGCGGCGTAAAGGGCACCGAGCATGGTTGCGCCGTCGCAGAAACGCTCGGTGATGAACGCCTTGCCCGCGTCCTTTTCCAAGTCACCGGATTTCTGCATCTGATAGAGCGGGCGGACCTGATCGAAGGACCGCTGGATGTGGGCGAGTACATCGTTCCACGGATCGTTCTTGTCCACGGCGCGCTCGCCCGTGCAGACGCCCTTGAGCGTCTCATAGTTCAGCCCGTGGATGCCCACGATCGTGCCGTCGATATAGGCATGGAAGCCGTTGTTGGTGGTGAAGCCATCGGGGTTGTTGCCGATCCAGCCGTGGTGGTGCTGGGTGGTGTGCAGCGGCTGCGCGGCGTCGCCCACGAAGTGCGCGAGCTGGCCCATCTCGAAGATCACGTTGGCGCGGGCGGCGGCAAGCTGGTCCGCACGCTTGGGATCGTTCAGCGATTCCAGCACGCGGACCTGCCGATCGCTGGAGATCAGCTTGCCGTAGTGCTCCATGATCGCGTGCGGCAGATATCCCGGAAACTCCTGCGTCCGGGCCGTGTCGCGCTTCTGGTTGTACGGCTTGCACATCTCCGGATGCTCGTGCTTGGCGACGGCCATGACGCGCAGATACTCATACCGCAGCGGCGGCACCGTGCTGAGCGTCAGTCCGAACGCTTCGAGGTCTTCCAGATCAATGTAGTGGTCCGGGTCGTTCTCGTGCTTGAGCTGCCCGAAGCGAATGGCCCGATAGCGGTCCGGTTCGCCGGACTGATACCCGACCTGCGTGCGCCCCGAGGGAGAGACAACGAAGGCGAGCGGCCCGCCATCTTTGGTCGCGTCCGCGGGGAGTTTGGATTGCATGACATCCACGGCGAGGATGGCGATGGTGCGATGGCCGTGGGCATCCCAGGCGAGGGCCAAAGAGGGAAAAGTCATGGCAGCAAGAAAACCGGCGGCGAGTCGGACTCGTTGATAGATCATTTTTCTTCCTTCGCACCGGTTTGTCGCCGGGATAGACCCTGACACCGACGTGATTGACGGACACGGATCGACCGATCCATCGCTCAACATCCTCGCTCGCAAACACTTCGATCACGCGGGCCGCGATCTCTTGCATATCGGAATCGCCCATGCGAACAAGCATGATGCCGGGCGAGTTGGGAGCCGTTGCTCGCCGGGCGTCGGAGAACTCGACATCCTTGGTAATGAGGAATCGCCCTTCGCGGACGACCTCTCGCCAGAGAGCATCGTCGGAGTATCCATCGGGTTGTTCCTGAGCAACGGTTTTTGCGTCGTGGCCCGGACGAGCGAGCACGGCGGCGATCTCAGCGGACAGGTTCTCGTCGATCTTAATCTTCATGCCGCGACCGCAGGGAGGGGAATGTCCTCGCTCGCCGAGGCCGCCGCAAAGGCGATCGCGGATTGAAGGTGTACGGGCTTCAACGTGGGAAAGGCCTTCAGGATCTTCTCGGGCGAGTGGCCCGCGGCGAGATTCACGAGCACGGTCCGAAGGAGAACGCGGGTGCCCTTCATGACCGTCTGCCCGCCCATCACGCGCTTGCTTCGGCTGAAGTGTTTGAGGTATGCACGATTCATGGGGTTGCTCGCGATTCGTTCCCGGACTCCTCCGACACCAATGTTATCCCACCTTCTCCGGCTTCTGCTCCCGGCTCATCAGCCGCCCAATCCCGTCGATCGGGTCCAGATTCTCATACAGCACGGCGTACACCGTCTCCATGATCGGCATCTCCACGCGGTACTTCTTGCCCAGGTCGATCGCGGCCTTGCTGGTCGCCACGCCCTCGACGACGAACGGCGTGGAGGCGAGATAGTCCTTGAGCTTCTTGCCGCGCCCGAGCGCCTCGCCGAGCGAGCGGTTGCGACCCTCGGGCGAGAAGCAGGTCGTCGCGAGGTCGCCCACGCCCGCCAGCCCGAAGAATGTTTCCGTGCTCGCGCCCATGGCGGTGCCCAGGCGCGTGAGTTCCGCGAGGCCGCGTGCCAGCAGCGCGCTCTTGGCGTTGTATCCGGCGTTCAAGCCGTCGATGATTCCGGCCGCGATCGCGATGACGTTCTTGAGCGCGCCCGCCAGCTCCACGCCGATCAGGTCGTCATTCGTGTATACGCGCAGATACGAGTTGGCAAAGAGCATCTGCACGCGCCGCGAGAACTCCGGATCATCGCTCGCCACGATCATGGTCGCGGGCAGCCCCCGAGCCAGTTCCGTCGCGATCGTCGGCCCGCTGAGCACGCCGATCGAGCGCGGCCGGGAATCCGGATCATCACCCAGCGCCTCGGCGATCAACTGCGTCGGGCGCAGCATGGTCTCGGTCTCGATGCCCTTGGAGACGCTCACCACGCTCGCGCTCGCGTTCACCTTGCCGCGCACTTTCTTCCAGACATCGCGCGTGAACTGCACGGGCACGGCGGAGACGATCACATCCGCCTCGGCCACCGCCTTCTTCAGATCGGGCGTCACACGCACCGCGTCGGGCAGTGTGAACATCGGCAACCGATCGCTCTTGCGCGCCTGCAAGAGCGCGCCCGCCTCGTCGGCCGAGTGGCCCCACATGACGATGTCCGCGACGGCTGGTTTGGAGCCACCGAGCTTGGTGGCCAGCACACCGGCGCAGACGAGGCCCATCTGGCCGATGCCGAGGATGGCGACGCGCTCGCCGCGCGGCGTGCCACCGGCGGCTGCATTCCCATCGGATGTGCGATTCGGTCGATTCGTCGGCATTTCCTAAGTGTACGGGAGAAGGACGTTTCAAGCGGCCATGAAAAAACGCCCCCGCGCGAGGCGGGAGCGTTGAAGATACAGATCAAGCGAAACCGCTTACTTCTTATTCTCCGCCATAATCCCCGCCTGCGCCGCCGCCAAACGGGCGATCGGCACGCGGAACGGGGAGCAGGAGACATAGTCCATTCCGACCTTGGCGAAGAAGTGAACGCTTGCCGGATCGCCGCCGTGCTCGCCGCAGATGCCGATCTTGAGCGTCTTGTTCACCGAGCGGCCCTTCTGGATCGCCCACTTCACCAGCTCGCCCACGCCGCCCTGGTCGATGGTCTGGAACGGATCGGCGGGGAGCAGCTCGCGTTTCATGTAGTCGGGCAGGAAGCTGTTGATGTCGTCGCGCGAGAAGCCGAAGGTCATCTGCGTCAGATCGTTGGTGCCGAAGGAAAAGAAGTCCGCCACCTCGGCGATCTGGTCGGCGACAATCGCGGCGCGGGGCACCTCGATCATCGTGCCGATCTTGATGTCCAGCTTCGGCGAGCCATGCGCGGCGCGCACCTTGTCGATGGTCTGCTGCACTTCCTCGCGGAGAACCGCCAGTTCCTTCTTCGTGCCAACCAGCGGGATCATGATCTCGGGCATCGCCTTGATCTTGTCCTTGGCGCAGATGATCGCGGCCTCCACGATCGCCGTCACCTGCATGACGAGGATCTCCGGATATGTGATGCACAAACGGCAGCCGCGGTGCCCGAGCATGGGGTTCGCCTCGTGCAACTGGCTGACGCGCTGCTTGACCTTCTCCAGCGACACGCCAGTCGCGTTGGCCATTTCCTGCTGGTTCTTATCATCGTGCGGCAGGAACTCGTGCAGCGGCGGATCGATCAGGCGGATCGTCACGGGCAGGCCCTTCATCGCCGTGAAGATGCCCACGAAGTCCTTCCGCTGGTGCGGGAGCAGCTCCGCCAGCGCGGCCTCGCGGGCCGCGAGCGTCTCGGCAAGAATCATCTTACGCATGCTCTTGATGCGATCGCCCTCGAAGAACATGTGCTCGGTGCGGGTCAGGCCGATGCCCTCAGCACCGAAGTCGCGGGCCCGCTGGGCATCCGCAGGGGTGTCCGCGTTGGTGCGAACGCCGATGGTCCGGTACTTGTCCGTCCACTTCATGATCTTGGAGAAGTCGCCGCTGAGCTTGGGCTCAATGGTCGGGAGCGATCCGGCGAAGAGTTCGCCAGTCGAGCCGTCGATGCAGATGGTGTCGTTGCGCCCAAACGTCTTGCCCTTGACAGTGAAGGTGCCCGCCTTGGCGTCGATGTGAACCTCGCCCGCACCGGCAACGCAGCACTTGCCCCAGCCGCGGGCGACGACGGCCGCGTGGCTGGTCATGCCGCCGGTGGAGGTGAGAATGCCCGCCGCAACGTGCATGCCCTCAACATCCTCGGGGCTGGTCTCCTTGCGGACCAGAATCACCTTCTCGCCCTTGTGGGCACGCTCGACGGCTTCCTCGGCGGTGAACGCCGGCTTGCCGATGGCCGCGCCTGGAGAGGCGGGAAGCCCCTTGGCCAGCAGCGGTGCGCCCTTCTTCTTGGCAGGATCGAACGACGGCAGCAGCAACTGCGTCAGGTCGCCCGCGGGAATGCGCAGCAGGGCGGTTTTCTCGTCGATGAGCTTCTCGGCGACCATGTCGCAGGCGATCTTCACCGCGGCGAAGCCGGTGCGCTTGCCGGTGCGCGTCTGCAGCATGAACAGCACGCCGCGCTCGATGGTGAACTCGATGTCCTGCATTTCCTTGTAGTGCTTCTCGAGCGTGGTCTTGATCTTGAGAAGCTGGTCGTACACCTTCTTGTTCCATGCGGGCATCTCGCTCACGTGCTTGGGGGTGCGGATGCCCGCGACCACATCCTCGCCCTGTGCGTTGATGAGGAACTCGCCGTAGAACGCGCTGTCGCCCGTCGATGGGTCGCGCGTGAAGGCCACGCCCGTGCCCGAGTCATCGCCCATGTTGCCAAAGACCATGCTCTGCACGTTCACGGCGGTGCCCGGCAAGCCCTGGATGCCGTTGATGCGCCGGTACGAGATCGCCTTGTCCGCGTTCCAACTCTTGAAGACGGCCTCGATCGCCAGTTCGAGCTGCCGCATCGGGTCCTGCGGGAAGTCCGCGCCGACGTGCTTGCGATACACGGCTTTGTACTTCTCGCAGAGCTCGATGATCCCCTCGGTGGGAACATCGGTGTCCTCCTTCGCGCCGTGCTTCATCTTCACTTCGGCGAAGGCCTCCTCAAAGTAGTGGTGGTCAACACTCATCACCACGTCGCCGTACATATTGATCAGGCGGCGGTACGAGTCGAACGCGAAGCGGCGCGACCCAGTAGACGCGGCCAATCCTTCCGTCGAAATATCATTCAGCCCCAGATTCAGAATCGTGTTCATCATCCCCGGCATCGAGTCCTTCGCGCCCGAGCGCACGGACACCAGCAGCGGGCTCTTGCTATCGCCGAACTTCTTACCCGTGAACTGCTCCAGCAGCTTGATGTTCTTGGCAACATCGCCCATCAGTGCCGGGGGAAGCTTGCCGCCCGCGTCGTTATACTTCTTGCAGGTCTCGGTGGTGATCGTGAATCCGGGGGGAACCGGCAGCCCGATGCTCGTCATGTCGGCAAGGTTCGCGCCCTTGCCGCCGAGCAAGTCCTTCATCTTCACGTTGCCCTCGGTCTTCCCCTTGCCGAAGAAGTAGACCATCTTGCCGGTCTTGCCTGACAATGCGGGCTTGCCCGCCGCGGCGGGCGTGCCGTTGGCGTGGCCGTTCAGCGAGCCGTTGCTCGCCGCGCGGACGAGCCGCTTGGAGGTTTTCTTCTTGGTGCCGGGTGCGTGCTTGCGGGCGGTCTTGGTGGCCATCGGGCAATCCTTTGCGTGTCTGCGTGGAGGTCGGACTCAGAGCGGAGCGGGCGTCTCGCCAACGCGGCGGGCCTTCGTTCCCTCCCCGATTCCGACCTCGCGGATGCGGGTGTTTCCTGTACCTCCGACGGCATTTCAGCCGCCGGAGAACAGGGGGAGAGCATAGAAGCCCACTTGCCCACCTTCGAGGATTCCCCGGTTTTTCCCCGGGAATTCCGCCCGAACTTGGCCCAGCCCTTACCTGTGGCTCCGTACCCTTTGGGTGATGCCCCAAGCGGCCCGCTGCACCTTGCTGCCCACCCTGACGTCGTCCCCGACGCCCCGGGACGCCCTGCGGCGGTGGCCCGCTGGGCAGCCCCTGGCCGCTCTGTGCTCCATGCCCCGGACCGGGTCCGACCCACGCTGGGCGGGGTGGTCGTTCTTGGCATCCCCGGAGCCGCCGGTTCTTATCGCGGCGACCGATCCTGAACCCCTCGGGCGACTGGCGTCGGCGATCCAGTCCACGCGGCAGCCGGGCAGGGTCCAAGAGCATCCGGTCCCCTTCGTGGGCGGCTGGATGGTCGCGCTCGGATATGAACTTGGCAGGTCAATCGAACCAACGGCCGCGGGCACTGCGGATCGCGTGGATGCCGATTGGCCGTGGTCGATTGTGCTCTGGCGTGTGCCGGGCGCATTGGCATATGAGCATGGCGCGGAGCGGTGGTGGTCGGTGGGGGATGTGGATGCTGCGTTGCTCGATCGCTTGCGTATGCCGTCGGGCGATGCGAACGCCGAAACGTATGTACTGGCCGAGCCGATGCCGGCACGCTTGCGGGCCGAGTATCTCGCCGCCGTGGCGCGCGGAGTTGAGTACATCCACGCGGGCGACTGCTTTCAGGTGAATCTCTCGCACCGCATTCGCGCCGGGTTTCGCGGCTCGCCTCGCGCCCTGTTCGGCGCGATGCTGGAGGCCGCGTCGCCGTGGTATGGGGCGTATCTGGAAGTTCCAACCGCCAGCGGCTTGCACGCGGCGATGAGCGTCAGCCCCGAGCTCTTCCTGGACTACCGGGCCGCCACGCGCTCCGTCACCACCCGCCCCATCAAGGGCACCCGCGCCGGGCGCACCGATCCATCCGAACTGCGCTCCAGCATCAAAGACCGCGCCGAGTTGGCGATGATCATCGACCTCATGCGCAATGACCTCGGGCGTGTCTGCGAGATCGGGAGTGTGCGCGTGGATGAGGAGCAGGCGATCGAGCGGCATGGGTACCCCGGTTCTCCGAACCGGGAATCTGAAACCCGGCTCGGAGAACCGGGCTACCCAGAACCGGGCTACCCAAACACTGGCGTCCACCACGGCGTCGCCACCATCCGCGGCACACTCCGCCCGGATCGCTCCGCCGCCGATCTGCTCCGCGCCACCTTCCCCGGCGGCTCCATCACCGGCGCTCCCAAAGTCCGGGCGATGCAGATCATCGAAGAACTCGAGCCCAAGCCCCGCGGGCTGTACACCGGCGCGATCGGCTACCTCAGCGATTGCGGCAACATCTCCCTGAATATCGCCATCCGCACCGCCGTCGTGCGCGCTGGCCAACTGACATTCGGCGCTGGCGCGGGAATCGTTGCCGACTCCATCCCCGAACAAGAGTGGCAGGAGACGCTGGACAAGGCAGGGTTTCTGAGTTCGGTGGCCACCACGCACGCTCCAACTTCCGTTCACACCACACGCTGCGTGTCCGCACAGGAGCAGTCCGCGTGAGCACTTCCCCCATCCCCCCCACTCCCACTTCATCATCACTCGCTGCTCGCGGCTACGAACCGATCACCAGCAACGGCGCGAAGATTCGTGCCGACGTTGTGGATGTCTATCTGTTCACGCGCACCGCACGTTCCCAACGCCGCAACGACCCGCACGCAGACGCGGGCGATGCTTGGCCGTCGCGATCCGACGGCCGCACTGAGGTCCAGTTCCTGCAACTCCTGCGCTCCGGTGCGCCGCTGGATAAAACCTGGCAACCCGTCATGGGTCACGCCATCACCGGCGAAACCAGCGTGGACTGCGCCTGGCGCGAGATGCACGAGGAACTCGGACTCAATCGCGGCGATCCCGCCATTCTGGGCATGTGGGCCTTGGAACAGGTCCACCCTTTCTACATCGCCAGCATTGACACCGTCGTCCTCAGCCCGCGCTTCTGCTGCGAGGTCCGCTCGGGTTGGGTGCCGACGCTGAACGAAGAGCACACCGCGCACCGCTGGGTGCGCGAGCAGGATGTGGATGCGAGCTTCATGTGGCCGGGGCAAAAAGCCGTCTGCCGCGAGATCATCCGCGAGATCGTGCGGGATGTTTCGCTCAGCCGCGAGGGGCTGCGCATCGACCATCGAACTCCCCGCTGACTCCCGCTGCTGATAGTCATTTGGCCACAGGCACCGGTCCGATGATCGGCACCGCGCCCGCGTAGCGCTCATGCACCGTGTACTGCCCATCCGGCGATGATCGAAACACCAGCCGATCGCGCGGATCAACGAACGTGCCAAACGCGCCCTTCTCCAGCATGTCGCTCTTGTACGCCATCAATCCGCCCGCGGGCACGGCGGCTGGCGTATAGCCCGTCCGCTCGGACGGAACCCGAGGCCAGAACCCGGCCTGGATATACGCCAGCGAAGCGATGCGATACGACAAGCCGCAGTCGTAGACGGCGCGCCCCGCCGCGTGCTGAGATCGGATGAACGCCATGAACTCGTTGCGTTCCGGCACCGAGAGCTCGCGATGCCCCTTGGCCACCAGCGAAGGTGCTCGCACGAGCAAGACAACGCCCGCGATCAGCCCCGCGATCGCCGCCACCCGCAGCACGCCTTGCACGCGCTCGCGCCCAATCGCATCCCCCGCTCGCGCGATCATCCATCCCATCGCGATCGCCGCCAGCCACGCGGTTCCCGGATGCAGCACCAGCAGGTAGTAGTTCCGCTTGCCGCCAAACAGCGAAAGCGAAACGAACCACAGCACCGTCCACAGCACCGCCAGTGCATCGCCCGCGCGCACCGGGATGCCCACTCGCCGCCGCCGCGCCGAGGCCACGATCATTCCAACAATCGCCAGCCCGTAGATCACCCACATCTTCCGTGGCTCGATCGCCTCGCCGATCGTCCCCGCGATAAGCTGCAAATACCAGTACCAGGGCTGTCGATCGTGCAACTCGCCCATCGCCCGCTCCACCGTCTGCTGGTGGATATACGCGTGCAAGAACCGCTCACCATACGACATGCACATTGACACATGCCACGGCGCGGCGATCAGCACACCGACACCCACACTCGCCGCCACCATCACCGCACGCCGCACGCTCCACTGGCCCGCCAGCCAGAGCCAGAGCAATGCGATCAGCCCCGCGCCCGCGGCATATAGCGGCTTGGTCATCAGAGCCGCGCCGATGCAGGCGCCCGCGCCGAGCATCCACGCCCACTCGCGCCCCCGCGCTTGCGGCGTTTGGGCCGCTGCTTCCCGCGCCGGGAACAACACCGGCACCCAGCACGCCAGCGCGCCCAGCAGCCACATCGTGTGTAGCAAGTCCAGCTTGAAGTTGCTGACGCGGACGATCCAGTCGTTCGTGAGCGCCATCGCGCATCCGGCCAGCACACCCACGAGGGCTCCATGGAACCGGCGCGCCAGCCAACCCGTCAGCAAACAGACCGCTACAAACGCCACGCCCTCCGGCAGGTGCGCCGCCCAGTCCGCGTCGCCGAAAACCTTCACCAATGCCCCGTGCATCCAGAACGCCAGCGGCGGCTTATTGAAGTACGGCAGATCGCCCTGCATCGGCGACCACCAGGTGGTTTCTCTCGCCATCTGCGTCGAGATCGCCTGGTAGTACGAGGCGTCCGAGTACCAGCGCTCGCCACAGACCCACGGTATGGCCAGCGCCACGCTCAGCAGCAGCGGCAGCGCCCACCACCCGCGATCCAGCAGCCAGCGTCCGGGTCGAAACCCACTCTCGGATTCCGGCGCGCTCACGCCGAACCCGCCAATCGGCGCACCGTCATGTCAAAGTGATGCACGATGCTGGCCCGTAGGCCGTACACCAGCGCGATGTACAAACCGCCGATGATGATCGCGCCGATGAAGAGCGCGACCCGCGCCTGTTGCAGGCCGCTCGAACTGGTGATGGTGCCCGCCATGGCGTCCTCCGCGTACACGCCAGCAAACGCCGCCGTCAGCGGGGTGCCGGCCGTCACCGCGGCGCCCAACCCAAAGATTTTCGGTCCCGCGCTATACGAGCAGAGTCCGATGACACCCGCCGCGATCCCCACGATCGCCACCGTCGCCACCACCGAGCCGATCGTTCCCTTCATGCCGAGCGACCGCTGGAGCCCCAACATGCAGCAGGCCGCGATGAATGGCACGCTCACGATGGCCAGCACGATCCCCGCCTCGGGCAGCACCGCCGGGATCGGCACCGCCAGCACCGCGCCGCCGCTACCCACCGGCTTGTACCCGACCATCACGCCCGAGGCCATGTCCGTTGAACCGGGAAGGGGATGCTTGAGCACGCCGACCTGCACCAGCATCACATAGAACCCGGCGATCAGCAGTGTGCCGACCGGAACGGCGATCAGCGGCAGGAGATACGCCACCATCCCACTGAGCTTGCCCCCCAGATACGCCGCTGGCGTGATTGGCGTGGTCAACAACAAATCCAGTGTTCCATCCTCGCGCTCGCGCGAGACCGCCGTGGCGGACATGTTCAGCGCGATGAGCGTGACGACGATCAACTCCCCCATCACCGTGTACAACACCACGTTCCGAAAGTTGTCCAGCAACAGCACGCCCGGCTTGGTATGGAAGTACACCACCGCCGCGATGCCCCAGATGGCACCGATGACGATGAACGACCAGCGCGCGAACATGCGCCCCAACGTCGCGTTGCGGGCCGCGGCCTCGCGCCACGCGATCGGGTTGTTCCAGACATGCCGCGGGGCGCGATACTCCGCGCCCTTCGCGCCCAGGCCGAACATCTTGCGATACCAGGGAACCCCGCCGCCGCTCTCGCCGCCGAGGCCCGCGATGCCGCCCAGCCGCACGGTGATCGTGCTGGCGGCCATCATCACCACGCTCAGCCCGCCCGAGAGCAGGCAGAAGGTCTTCACCGGAGTTTCCAGGAACCACGCGGCGATCCCGATGGTGGAGCCCGCGTCCAGCGGCCGGTAGTTTGGGTCCAGCAGCGCGCGCAGCGCGAGGAACGGATTGATCGCCGTCATCCACGTCACGCTTCCCGCGCTCGTCAGCCGATCCACGGCGTATGTCACCGCCATGAACGAGACCACCCCGACATAGAACGCGAACACCGCGCGCTTGCCCACCAGCCGACTCACGGAGAGTGCGATCGCCAGCGCCCCCACGAACAGCGCGGCACACGCCGCGATCAGATACGACATGAACACCGTCGGCCCCGGCACACCGCCAAAGAGCTGCGTCAGCGCAAACAGCGGCAGCGACGAGAACAGCAGCGCGAGAATGAAGAACAATCGCCCGAACAGGTTCCCCAGCACAATCTCGCCCGCGCTCAGCGGCGTGGTGAGCAGAATGTCCCACGTCCGCGGGTTCGCTTCCTGCGCGATCGCGCCGGCCATGAACACCGGAGCCAGCAAACAGATCAAGGCGATCTGAAAATACGAGGCCTTCTCGAACGAGCTGGCCGCCGCCGCTGCCAGGGCGCGGGTGTTCACCGTTCCGCCCACGTTTGCCATCAGCAGATACAGCAGGGTCAGAATCAGCACGCCCAGATACAGCGCACGGATGTACAGGTGCCGGCGCCGGCGCGAGCCGCCCTGCACCAGGCGAACCGCGATTGGGTTCAGCGGACCCAGACGTAAGAGCCATCGAAGGACGACAGGCATATCCGCTCCAGACGAGCACCGAGCAAGCAACATGCGGCCGCGTCGAACGGCCGCACATCGGCGCGGTCACAGCGACCCCACCGCATCATGGTACCGGCTCCGCCGTCCTGCGGTTCAGCCCGGGCGTCCCGCGGCCTCTTCGGGGCTCATCGGCGGCTCGGCGAGCAGCTCCGGTGCCATCCCCGCCCCATCCTTCATGCTGGCGATCAGCCGCTCCGCCTGCTCGCGGTTGGCCCGGGCGTTCGTCCGATCCCCCAGATGCCGATAGATGCTCGCAAGGTAGCGGTACGCGTTCAGATATCCCGGCTGCATGGAGACCGCCGCCTTCAGCGACTGGATCGCCCGCGGATAATCCTTCATCCACACCAGCGTCACGCCCAGCATGTAGTGGGCCTCCGGGTAGAAGTGCCGGCGCTCGATCGCGGACAGGCACATCTCCGCGGCCCGCTCCAGATTGCCCAGATACATCTCCGCCGAGCCCAGCGCGTGCAGCGCACGCGGATCGTCCGGGTCGGTCTCTACCAGTCGCTCGGCGATTCGCTTCGCATCCGCCCAGCGCCGCAGGTGCAGATACACCTCCGCGAGCATGATCGCGCCGTCGCGCCGATCCGGCATCTCGCGCTCCGCACGCTCCAGCATGGCGCGGGATTCTTCGATCCGGCCCGATGCCAGCATCGCGCCGGCCAGCAGCAACTTCGCATCCGCGGCCTCCGGATGGCGTGCCACCAGCTCCATCAGCAGCCCACACGCCTCCTCATGGCGTCCGATCGCGTACAGACAGTGCGCCAGATTCATCGCGAATCGCGGCTCGTCCGGATAGGCCGCGTGCAGGCGCGCGAATATCTCCTGGGCCTGCGCCGCTCGGCGCGTCGTCATATACACCACGCCGAGATTGAACTCCGACTCGCGCTTCACCTGCGCCACCTGTTGCTGCACATTCTCCGGAAGCGCGGCCAGATATCCCAGATCGACCAGTTGCCGGATGCTCTCGGCCGCGGCGACCGGGTCCTGGCGTTTGTCCGCCGGGTGCGTGCCGCTCTCTCCGGGCATCGCGTCCCAGCTGAACACGCTCTCCTTGCTGATCGGCCGGTCGATCGCCTCCACCAGCACGCGCCCATCCATGTCCGCCCCGGTTGCCAAGCCGAGCAGCGTCAGCACCGTCGGCGCGATGTCCAGCAGATTCGCGCCGTAGATCGTCTGTCCGGCGCGGATGCCCGGGCCTGCCGCAACGACGACTCCCAGCGGGCGGTGCCACGTCGCGTCCATCGCGGCGTGAGCATCGTCCATGCTCGGCTGCACTGTCGGGCGGAGATGATCGCTGTGAAACCCGTGATCCGAGAGCAGGATGATCGTCGTCTCCGCACCCACGAGTTCCAAAATCCGCCCGAGCATCAGATCGTGGAACTGGTACACGCCGTTCATCACATGCCGGTAGGTTGCGAAGTCCTTTTCCGAAACATGCCACATCCGCGGCGGGTGATACTGCATGAAGTAGTGGCCCATCACGTCGATGGTGTCGTAGAACACCATCGCCAGATCAACCTCCGGCTCCGCTTCCAGCAGCCCGGTCGCGATGTTGTGGACCGAGGCGCATCGCGCCATCTGCTTGGCGAGCATCTCGATCCGGCGATCACGCGGGTCCAGCCGCGCCAGGTCTGGCACCAGCGGGAGAATCGACTCCGCCGTGATCCGAAGCGGATGCACGCGCCCCGGAGCAAGATCGGCGGCGAGGTCCGCCGGATGCACGCTCTCGGGCGGCATGGGCCACGGCGCATCGGCCGTCTGCGGCGGATTCTCCTGGAACAGATTGGTGACGTTGATCCCGCTGATCGGTTCGGCCGGATGCGTCGCGTACCAGTTCACCACCAGCGACCGCAGCCCGCTCTGGGTCGCGATGTTCCAGAGCGCTTTGGTCTTTCGCGTCGTTGATGAGCTGATGCGAAGCGTGCCGCTTTCCGGGACCGGCTCGACGAAGTTCAGCACGCCGTGCTTATCGGCGGTTTTGCCGGTGGCGATGCTGGTCCAGAGCAAGGGCGAGAGTTTGGGGTCCAAGGAGGTGATGTCGCCGCGCACGCCGCGCTCGATCAGCCCTTGTAGATTCGGCATCACGCCCAGCTTGAGCAGCGGGTCGATGAGCTTCCAGTCGGCCGCGTCCCAGCCGATAACCAGCACTTTCTTGGCGATTCGCTCGGGCATACTGGAAGATCGGTCAACGGTGCGTTCGGCATCAAACGAAGCCGGGTTTGAGCTCGCGCACGATACTCGAGCATGGGACCCATCCGATGCCTTGGCAAAAATAGACACGGGCGGCCCAACGAGCCGCCCGCGCCAGAGTTATCAGAAGTGGACTCAAATCAGCTCTTGCGGCGGCGGCCCAACATGCCAATGCCACCCAGGGTCAGCACGGCCATGCCCGCGGTCGGGGTCGGAGTCGTCGCGCCGGCGTTGATGCCAGCACCGGTGTTCTCGTAGGCATAGTCAACCAGGGTTCCCGCGCCGGTGGCGGCGGGAGAACCGGGGAGAGTCAGCCGAACCCAGCCGAAAAGCGTCGCGCTATCAGATTCGCGGACGAAGCGAATGCCCAGAATCGCGGTGGTGCCGAAGCCCGCGGCGAAGCCGGTGCCGCCGCCCTGCAAGATGTAAGCACCAGAGGCATCGATCGGCGTGCCGGCGGTGAGCGCGGAAATAACCGAGGCCGCGCCGATGTCCGAAGACGGACCGAAGTTGCGCCAGTTGCCGCTGGCGACGTACGGATTGAGGTCATAGCCGGGATTGTTCGACGGCGTGGTGGCCGCGCCGGTCACGAGGTTGATGTACAGACCATCGATGGTGTTCGGGATGTTGGTGTTCAGCACGCCGCTGTACACCACCGCGGCCTCGGCCTTCTGCGCGCCGCCGACAACCGCCACCACACCGACCGCGGCCAGCGCGGCAAAGTGAACGTCCAAACGATTGACAAGAGTGCTCATGGTTCTGTTTCCTGTTCTGATTGACGAATCATCGCCGGAGGTATCACTGATGTGCCACCACACATGGCGTCTGGACACGACCGGGGCTTCTCGCAACTCGTCACGCACGATCCGTTCGAGCGAGGTGCGACACCTGCTGGACACTCGATAAACTACCCGCGCCGGACGTGCGCACAAGCAACTTCGCTCGTTCACGGTGTACGCCACACAGATTCCCGAGTTATCGAATCCTCGGCTCTTTCCTGACTTTCCCAGACGTCGCACGTGTGCTTCGGCGCGACGCGGCACGAGGGGGTCCGGCGCGTCGGTTCAACCTGCTCGCGCGCTGTGCGTTCTGCCCGATAACCTCTGTACAAGCGTGCGGAGCACAAAAACACACGCGGGCGGCCCGAAGAGCCGCCCGCGTGAGAGTGAACAGAATCTACCTCGAGTCAGTTCTTGCGACTACGGCCCAGGAGGCCCAGGCCACCCAGGGCGAGGACGGCCATGCCCGCGGTCGGGGCCGGAGTCGTCGCGCCAGCGTTGATGCCAGCGCCGGTGTCCTCGTAGGCGTAGTCAACCAGCGTTCCCGCGCCGGTGGTGGCGAAGGGGGAGCCGGGGAGGGTCAGGCGGACCCAGCCGAACAGCGTCGCGCTGTCAGACTCACGAAGGAAACGGACGCCGAGAATCGCGGTAGTGCCGAAAGCAGCGGGGAAGATGCTGCCGTTGATGTACGCGCCGGTGCCATCGATCGGGGTACCAGCGGACAGTGCCGTGAAGGTGGTGCCAGAGCCGATTTCGGTGCAGCCAGTACCCTCGAACATGTTCCAGCTGCCGGAGTTGTACGGATTGATGTCGAAGCCGGCATTGGGCGCCGGCGTGGTGGCCGCGCCAGTCACGAAGTTGACGTACAGGCCATCGATGGTGTTCGGGATATTGGTGTTCAGCACGCCGCTGTACACCACCGCGGCCTCGGCGTTCTGCGCCACGCCGCCGATGGCAGCGACAGCACCGACCGCGGCCATCGCCGCGAAGTGACCATTCAAACGAGTAACAAGATTGCTCATCTCTATCTCTCCTCTAGTGCCTGACGACGAGGCGTCAGAACGGTTTACGTAAAGGCACCGAACACATGGCGCCTCGTCAAATCTGCATTACTCATGCGGCTGTTCGGCTGGTGGCCGGTCGATCGCATGACAACTCCCGATGGACCACCCAAAGGGCACGGACAATATACCCTAATCAGGGTCCATTGCAAGCCGCAACTCATCTTCGGCTCATAAAACTCCAAGAGTTCCTCTGGTTCTGGGAACCGCACTTTTTCCTAACAATCACCGCCGCGCCGGTGTGCCGCGGGCCATAAAAAAAGGCCCGGCAGTCTGCCGGGCCTTGAGGGGGACACACGTTTTCGAGATGGTTCAGGTCTTGCTGCCGACTTTTTCCGGCACGGCGGGCGACAGTTCAACGGGCGCGGGCTCGGTGTGGAAGTAGAGATGGTCCTCGGGCTTGCCGTCGGCGTTGTCCTTGCGGGTGACGGTGATGTTGCACGGGGGCTTGAAGTCGCCTTGCAGGAGCATCTCGGACATCGGATCCTCGATGTACGTGCCGACGGCGCGGCGGAGGGGGCGGGCGCCGAAGTCCGGGTTGTAGCCCTTATCGATCAGGAAGTCCTTGGCCTTCGCGTCCATCGCGAGATGGATGCCCTGCTGGCTGAGGCGTGCGGCGACCTTCGACACTTCCAGATCGACGATGCTGTTGAGGTTTTCCTTGGTCAGCGGCTTGAACACGATCACGTCGTCCAGACGGTTGATGAACTCGGGGCGGAAGAACCGCTCGATCTCCTTGAGGAGAATCGACTTCATGTTGTCGAAGTCGCTGGAGTCGGTGCGCTTGGAGAAGCCGAAGCCGCCGCCACCCTTGATCAGATCAGCGCCGATGTTGCTGGTCATAATCAGGATGGTGTTGCGGAAGTCCACGTTGCGCCCGAAGGAGTCGGTGAGGCGACCCTCCTCCATGATCTGGAGGAGCATGTTGAAGACATCGGGATGGCCCTTCTCGACCTCGTCGAGAAGGATGACGCTGTAGGGGCGACGACGGACACGCTCGGTGAGCTGGCCGCCTTCCTCGTAGCCGACGTAGCCGGGAGGCGCGCCAACCAGGCGGCTGACGTTGTGCTTCTCCATATATTCAGACATGTCCAGGGTGATGAGCGCTTCCTCGTCACCGAACATGAAGTCCGCAAGGGTCTTGGCGGCGAGGGTTTTGCCGACGCCGGAGGGGCCGCAGAAGATGAACGAGCCCATCGGACGCTTCGGGTCTTTCAGCCCGGCGCGGGCGCGCCGGATCGCCTTGGAGATGGCCTTGACGGCGTCGTCCTGGCTGACGACCTTTTTGTGCAGCTCGTTCTCCAAGTCGAGGAGCCGCTTGGCCTCGTCCTTGTCCATGCGCTTGAGGGGGACGCCGGTCATCTTGCTGATAACCTCGGCGACAACCTCTTCATCCACGATGCCGGAGGCCTCCTTGGACTTATCGCGCCACTGCTTCTGGATGGTTTCCTTTTCGCGGCGGCGCTGCTCGGCGCGGTCGCGCAGCTCGGCTGCCTTCTCGTAGTCAGCGGCCTTCACGGCCTCGTCCTTCTGCACGGTGAGCTGCTCGATCTCCGTTTCAAGATCCGCCAGGTTCGGCGGCTTGGTCATGGAACGGATGCGGATGCGGGCACCGGCCTCGTCGATCACGTCGATCGACTTGTCGGGCTGCACGCGACCGGTGATGTAGCGACCGGCCAGCTCAACGGCACTCTTGATCGCCTCGTTGGTGATCTGCACGCGGTGGTGCTGCTCGTACTTGTCGCGCAGCCCCTTGATGATCTCGATGGTCTGCTCGTTGTTGGGCGGATCAACCGCGATCGACTGGAAGCGGCGGGCCAGCGCGGCGTCCTTCTCGATGTATTTGCGGTACTCGTCGAATGTCGTCGCGCCGATGCACTGAATCTCGCCGCGTGCGAGCGCGGGCTTGAGCACGTTGGAGGCGTCGATCGCGCCCTCCGCGCCGCCCGCGCCGACGAGCGTGTGCAACTCGTCGATGAAGAGCATGACGTTGCCGGCGCGCCGGACTTCGTTCATAACGGCCTTGATGCGTTCCTCGAACTGGCCACGATACTTGGTGCCCGCGACCATCATCGCCAGGTCGAGCACGACCAGACGCTTGTCGTGCAGAATGTCCGGCACCTCGCCGGAGATGATGCGCTGCGCGAGCCCCTCGACGATGGCGGTCTTGCCGACGCCGGCCTCGCCGAGCAGCACGGGGTTGTTTTTGGTACGCCGGCAGAGGACCTGCACTAGACGCTCGATCTCGTTCTGGCGACCGATCACCGGGTCGAGCTGGTTCTCTTTAGCAAGTTCGGTCAGGTCGCGCCCGAAGCTATCCAGCGCGGGGGTGCGGCTCTTGCCCTTGGCGGCCCGTTCACCGGAGCCACCGCCAGTGCCGCCACCGGCCGCGGCTGCCTCACCACCGGCGGCGGATGCGCCACCGGAACTGGACCCGCCGGACTGACCGCCGGGGCTGGACTCATCGTTCTCGTTGCCCGCGCCGAGGAGGTTGAGAACTTCCTCGCGGACTTCCTCGAGCTTGAGGCCGAGGTTCATCAGCACCTGCGCGGCGACGCCGTCGTGCTCGCGCAGCAGGCCGAGCAGCAGGTGCTCGGTGCCGACGTAGTTGTGGTTCAGGTTGCGGGCCTCTTCGATGGCGTACTCGATGACCTTTTTGGCGCGGGGCGTCTGAGGAAGCTTGCCCATGGTCACCATGTCTGGCCCACTCTTGACGAGCTTCTCGACCTCGAGGCGGACCTTGCGCAGGTCCACGTCGAGATTCTTGAGGACGTTGGCACCGACGCCGGAACCCTCTTTGACCAGGCCGAGCAGGATGTGCTCGGTCCCGATGTATTCGTGGTTGAAGCGCTGGGCTTCCTGGTTGGCCAGGGCCATCACCTTGCGGGCACGATCTGTGAAACGCTCGAACATCTTGAACACCTCTCTCCGAACGGGCGGTGGACGCTGGCCGCCGCCGTTCGGATTGTGACGCGAACCCGAAATACATACGTCCGGAATGCACGCGCCGTTCTGGCACGCGAGTCCGCAATGAGAGACGCCTCTCGCTGCGAGCCGCGTTCAATCGACCAACCCCTGTTCGGAGTTCATCCGCTTGGGAGTTGAATGCCGGACATTGTTTGGACGGTGGAACTGTTTCCCCCGCCACGCGATGCCTGGCATTGCCTGTTATCGACAGCACGCGGCGTGCCGCTGTGCCAACCTGAACGAATTGGCCTCGGGAGCACCAGAATCGAGTTTCGGATAGACCCAGATACCAATCAATACCCAATCAGATGCTGCCAGAGTGACTTTCGATCGGTTGATTGGCACTGGAATGCCGGAATGGCAGAGGGGTGAATCCGGGACAAAAAGACAGCGACCCGGCGGAGAGCCGGGTCGCTGAGATGAAGATAAGGGAAGAAGATCAGCGGCGGCGTCGGAAGGCGGCCAGACCACCGAGGCCGACCAGAGCGATCGCGCCGGGCGCGGGGATGACGGCGGAGGAAGTGAAGGAAGATGTGGCGGTAAAAGCGGAGGGGCTGCCGATCTGGTTGGCGAAGGAGAAGGAGAAGGCCTCGCTGGAGAGGGTCGCACCACCGAGAATCGGGCCTGAGAAGACGACAACGTTCGCAGTGAAGTCGCTCGCGCCGAAGATGGTGGGGTTCAACGAGCCGCTACCAAATGTAATGGTCAGAAGCGGATTGCTGAAGACATCGAAGAAGCTCACGCTTCCGCCTCCCGTGTTGTAAAAACCTGGGGGTCCAGCGGGGGCGGCGGCAATGACACTCGTGATGAACGTGGCATTGTTGTAGTCAGGAGCGACCAGTCCGGGGGTGAGCAGATTCAGACCCGCGCCGCTCCAACCGCCAACGAGCGTCGAGCCGTTGAAGGTGAACAGGGTGGGAGTGCCCGTCGAAGGATCAGCAAAGGTAGCAATGGTCTGGCTCTGGGCACTGGCCGCAGAAGCGGCAATCCCAACAGCGGCGACGGTAGCAAACAAACGAGCGTACTGCATCTCTATCTCTCCCTCTAGAAGGCGGCGTTAGCCGCCTGAACAAAGTCAAGGAACATCTGGCGAGCAAATCCCGGCGAGGACCATCGGGAAGGAATCCGAAACGGATCAGCGGCGACGACGGGTCGCGATCAGACCGCCCAGGCCCAGGAGGGCCGCCGCACCCGGGGCGGGAACGACAAGGTTGGCGGAGGATGTGAATGAGGAAGTGGTCGTGAAGCTGCCGTTGGGGGAGGCCGGGAGGGGGTTGGCGAAGCTGAAGCTGAACGCCTCGTTGGAGACGGAGCCGTAGCCGGAGACGATCGGGCCGGTGAAGGTGACCGAGTTGCTCATGAAGTCGCTGGCACCCAGGCCGAGCGAACCGGTGAGCCACGCATCACCGAAGGTAATGGTGAGCAGCGGGTTGGACGCGGCATCGAAGAAGTTGATCTGGCCACCACCGAGGTGGTAGATGTTGCCGAACGCGCCGATGGCACTGAGCGGAGACATCGTGAACGTGGAGTTTGCGTAGTCGGGAACCGAGGGCAGACCGGGAGTCTGCAGGAGCAGATTCGTACCAGCCCATCCGCCAGTGAGGGTGCCGGTGCCGGAGTTGAACCGGAACAGCGGGGTGGAGGCGCTCGCCGCCGGATCGGCGAACGTGGCGACGGTATCGGCTGTGGCAGCGGAGGTGATCGCGAGGACTCCGATGCTGGCGGCGAGCATTGCTTGAATGATCTTCATGTTCCCATCTCTCCTTCAGACGCTGCTTCCGCAGCAGGACATGTGGCAGATTTCTAACTCGTACGAAACAGGGCAGATACCAGTGCTTTTCACGCCGCTGCGATCAGCGACGAAAACACAACTCTCAACCGACCTCGCGATCAAACCGTGTGCGAGTACGCGTAAAACGCACTTGCCTACGACGAGATCGCCGCTGAGATCACTATCTGAATGGGGGTCATCTCTCCCTCCGTCCAGAATGTATCTCTCAATCTCGGGCACGGGTCAAAGAACCGCACCGCTCCAAGACAAAGAATAGTGCATACCGTGACTCATGCAAGGGTTTTTCACCCTGTTGCCTGCAAATTCTCCAAATTCCGAAGAATTGAATTCCGAGTTTTTACCGTACAGTTTGGCGATTGCGTGAATCTGGGAGGGCTGGCGATTCATTCCGGCCACGTCGGGCCGGGTTCGTGAAAACCTTGGCTCACTTGCCGGGGTGTCGCGATCACTTTCCGGTACCGACATATTGCCCGGGGCCGCCGGGGGTTCCGGATGGTGGCGAGCCGCTCTGCGTGGACTCGCGGATGGCCGAGGCATCGGCGACCATGCGAATCGGGATGGTTCGCTCCGCCAGTGCGCCGCTGGCGATATCGCGCACCGCGACTTTCAGGTGGTAGTTACCCACGCTCAGGTTTTTGGGCAGGTCAACGCGCTGCACGAGGAAGAAGTCGCGGCGTTTGGAGGTTGCGCCATCGCGCACCACCGACTCGGGGAGCACGAGCTGTTCGCTGTCGTCGCTGTCCAGATACAGACGGATCGTCTGGCCCAGCTCTACACGCCACTGCTCCGCGCTTTCGCGGCTTGCGGCATCAGTGGCGCGGGACTGCGAAAAGTTCTCGATCTCGGAATACAGGATCATGGCGGCGGGGCGACCGGCGACGAAGGTGTTGGTGCCCAGCGTGGCGTAGCGGCCGAAGCCGTCCACACGCTGGCAGAGCGCGACGGTGCCAAGCGCAAGGTACTCCTGAGAGGCCGCGCCGGCGAGTTGGTCGGCTTTTTCACGCAGCAAACGAGCCATCGCGGCGGGATCACCGGATGCGAGATTCGGGTCTGATGCGAAGGATCGCATGAGGTCGCGGGCGGTTTCCACGCTGCGCCGCTGATCGGCGGTGACGGCCCGCGAGACGAGTTCCAGATGCCCAGCCACAGCACCGGAGGAGATTGCATCTAAGCCAAGCAGCGGCATCGCGGCCCGGAGTGGCTCTTTGGCTCCGTCGATGCCGGGCTTGAGCTGCGCGGCGAGTTCAGCGATCGCGTCCTGACGCTTTTGCATGGGTGAGCGATCGGCGGAGTCGCCCTTACGCGAGCGAGAATCAGCGCTCTTGGTGTTTGGCGTGACGGGGTCGGAGATGCTGATGGGTTGGTTGGCGGTCAGGCCTGCGGCGGACTTGCCGGGCTTGCGGTTCTCCTGGGCCCAGCTGCCGACGCGATCAATAGCGCGGCCTGCGGGTTTGTCCAGCGCGCCTGGAAGGGGGGGGGTGTAGCCGGGTGCCGGCGCGGTCTCGGGGGCGGAACCGGAACGCTTGCTGTTCACATCGTCAAACGCGGATTGCAAGTCTTCGGCGGCTTTGCTCAGATCGTCGTGACCGGATTCCACGCGCGTCGCCGCGTGTTTCGCCGCCGGTGCGGAGAGCGGCTCGGGAAGGTCGGAGGTCCGCTTGGCCTTGTTCTCGCACGCGCCAAGCGCGATCGCGCCAGCGACGCCCGCCATGCCCAAAATCCGCTGAATGGAGATGTGTCCCGCGCCCATGGTTCGGCCTCCTGCCTTGTGTGTTCGTGCTGGGCATCCTGCCCGGCGATACGGATAAGGTAGCACAACACGCGGTGGTGCGTGCGTGTGCCTCAACGATCGTTCCATCGGCGGATGGGGACTGGGGGCTTGACCGACTGTCAGCGGCGCGGGGCGGCGGCCGCGCTGGAGCGAGTCGCCAGCGCGAAACGCACGGTCAGCACTTCCAGATTCCTGACCGGATCGCCCATGCTGGACTTGTTCCAGCCGTCGGTCTGCACGGCGGCCTGAAACAGCCGTGCGGCGCGGGTGGGGCCAGTGGCTTTGGCGATGGTCGTCAGTTCGGCGATGCGCCGATCGGCATCCGGCCCCCAGAGCCGCAGGGGTTTGGAGAGGGAGCGCAGATTGGCCCCTTGGGCCACGGCCGCGGCGGCGAGATGGATCTTGCGGGCGGTATCCATATATGACCAGCCGATAGCGACGGGATCGTGGCGCGAAACATCCAGCAGCCGCTGAAGCTCTTCGAGCGTTTCGCCGGTGCGTCCCTTCATAAGGCCGTCCTGGATGCCCCAGAACTCTTCCTGGCGGGTGACACCGACCATCTGCTCGACGAGTTCGACGGTGATAGGTGCGCCATCGCCGCCCGCGGCTAGGGCGAGTTTCTCCAGTTCCGTATCGATGCGGCCAAGCTCGGTGCCGACGGCTTCGACCAGATCGCGTGCGGCCTGCGGGCTGATGGCAGTCTGGTGCGAGTCCTTGGCGCGTTTCTGGGCCCAGGCGATGGCGTCGAGGTCGGACATCGGCTTGCATTCGATGACTTCACCGACCTTCGCCACGGCCTTGTCGAGATTGCCCGGGCGCCATGTGGAGGCGCGGAGCACGAGCGTGGCGGATTGTGAGGGATCGGCGGCGTAGTTCTCGAGCATCTCGCGGGCGGAGGCGGGGGCGTGGCCGCGCTTCCCGCCGACACGAGCGGGCGGGCCGCCCGTGCCACCCGCACCACCCCCGTCATCCTCATCATCACTCGCCTTCACGAGCAGATCGGCATTCTCCACCAGCACGACCTTGTGTTGCTGCATGAGCCCGAAGGAGCGGCACTCATCGAGAATATCAGCGACAATCTTGGCACCCTGCTGGCCGTCGAAGCGGACGGTGTCGGTGCCGCCGTCGCCGTGCTGCTTCGTGAGTGCGGCGATCAGCTCTTGCAATCGGGTGTCCTGCATGAAGCGGTCTTTGCCGTGCAGGATGACCATGCGGGGGCCGGCGATGCCGGGTCCGGCGCGGGATTTGGATTCGTCGCCGGATGGTGATGGTTTCTTGGTCGCCATGCGATCGGATGCTACGCGCTACGAGGGCGAGCAAACCGACGCGGGGAACCGGGCGTATAACTGTCACCCGGCCCGGCTCGGACGCCACGCCGCACTTCGCATGATTCACGCCGAAAACCAGCCCAGTGCCGAGCAAGCCGAGCCCCGCTTGCCCGAGCGGATCGCGCCCGTTTGGGCGAGCGAGGAAGCGGCGCGCCGGTGGGTGAGCGAGCACGGCGACATTCTCTGGCGTTTCGCATTGGCCCGAACGCGCTCGGCCGACATCGCAGAAGAGATCGTGCAGGAGACGGTGCTGGGCGCGATGCAGGGATTCACATCGTTCGCGCAAGCGTCCTCGGAGCGCACCTGGCTGCTGGGGATTGGCGGGCTCACGCTTGCGCGTCGCCGGCGCACGACCAACTGATACCGAGCCAGACCATTGCAACGACCCCGCGAAGCGCCCGGACCCAGGTCCGGGCGTTTTCGCGTTGTGACTCGGGGCATCCGATTGCGCACGGACATTCGCGCACGACCCCGCACACCCCGGGGACACTACCATCCGCGCCGTTGTTACCCCGCCGATGGTCCGCCACAGCCACAGGAGTTGCCCGATGCCCGAACAGGACTATGAACCCGATGAGTTCGAGGATGGCGCAGATGACGAAGGCGATGATGACGGGGACGATTCGCCGAGCACGGTGTTCGTCTTGATGCCCTTTGGCAAAGACGGCGCGGAGGAGGCGTTCCGCGTGATCGTGGGCGTCTGCGATCGGCTCGAACTGGACACGCAGCGCCTGCCCAAGGGTGGCGGGCAGCAGGCGCTGTACGAAGGGATGGAGACCTCCGACTTTGCGATCATTGATGTCTCGCACAAGCGCCATTCGCTGGCCGAGGAACTCAACGTGGCGGATCACGAGATCCATCCGTCGTTCATTCTGCTGATCGCGCGGACCGGGTCGGCGCGGCTGCCGGAACTGGAGAACCGCACCGTCCAGAACTATGCGGACCCGGGAGATCTGCGTGCCCTCATCGAGCGAAACCTGAACACGATGATCGATGCGTGGCACGAGGGTGGCGAGGTGGATGACGATGAAGACGACGAGTGATTATGCCCATTTGTACGCCCGGCGCGCACTATTTCTTGCAAAGCGGCGAACTCGGTTTTCATGTTGGCTGTAAGTAGCTCTGAACCCGGCCGCTCCGCTCATTGGCGTTTTCTCTCCGGCCGGCACAGTTCCCTTGATGGAGCAACCGATTTGGTTATCAACTGGCTGAAGCAGCTCGACGAGCTGCTGCGTGGTGAGCGCGTCCGTGGTGATCTTCTGGTGCAGGGCAAGATCGACCTGCGGCTGCGGGTGTTTGTGCCCCTGGCGATCATCCTCGGGTGCGTCTATGGCTTTTTCATGGGCTTTTACGCGCTTCTGGGGTGGCGCGAGCACGCGCTCTGGCAGCTGCTGGCGACGACGATCAAGCTGCCCGCGCTGTTTCTGCTGACGCTTGGCGTGACGTTTCCATCTCTGTATGTCTTCAACGCGCTGGTCGGCTGCCGCATGACGTTTCAGGCCACGATGCATGTGCTGGTCGGAGCGATCGTGGTGAATCTGGCGATCGCCGCGTCGCTTGGGCCGATCCTGGCGTTCTTCTCGCTCAGCACGACGAGCTACGTGTTCATTGTGCTGCTGAACGTCGCGCTGCTGAGCGTGGCGGGCGTCATCAGTTTGAGTTTCCTGTTGCGGGCACTGCGCGCGCTGGCGAGATCACGAGCACACGCGGAAGCGGCGGATGAGGCGGAGCGGGCGATATCGCAACCGGCACGCACGCAACAATCTGGATCGCCACCGCCGATTCCCGGTTCGCCAATGGCACCACCCATCGCGCCGAGCTTCTCGCGCCACGGCGGACATGCCGAGGATGAAGACTCTGTCCGCGCGGCCGAACGGATTCACCACGTCATGGCAGCCGCCGCGGCACGGCGTGCGGAGCAGGCCGTCGCCAAACGCGAGAGCGTGGCGAACTTCATTCTGACAATCTGGGTCGTCATCTACATGCTCGTGGGCACGCAGATGGGCTGGATTCTGCGCCCATTTATCGGCAATCCGAGCACAGAGTTCACATGGTTCCGGCCGCGCGAGGGGTCGTTCTTCACGGCGGTCTGGGGCGCGCTCCACCACTTCTTCGGCATGTGATCCTTGCTTTGCTTTGGGTATCACCACGCTCCGCGTGGCGCGTCTTCCCCTCTTCCTCATGCAACCTGTCGCCACTTCCCCACTCTCCACCCGCTTCGAGGATCGCGTGCTCACGCCGATCCTGACCGGCGCACGCTCCGGCGGCACGCGCCCGCGCTGGTGGCTGTATCCGTTTATCGTGCTGCTGGCGGGCGCGATCTACGGCGGCACGATGGGAAGCTGGAATCTTGAAACGAGCGATCGGTTTCTCCTGATCCCATACGCGGCGATCAAGGTGCCGATGCTGATCCTGATTACGTCGGCGATCTGCCTACCCGGATACTTCGTGCTCTCAACGGTCATCGGGCTGCGATCGGACTTCCGGGCCGCACTCGGCGCGATCGCGGCGGGGCAGGCAACCGTCACGCTCGCGCTCTGCTCGCTCGCGCCCGTCACCCGCTTCGTGTATTTCAGCGGCATCGGGCACGCGGGCGCACTGCTGCTCAGCGCGGCGATGTTCGCGCTCTCCACCTGCGTCGGCTACGCCGTGATGCTCCGTCGCTATCGGCCGCTGCTGGAGAGAAGCCGGCGTCATCGCGTCATGCTCGCGGCGTGGATCACCATGTACGTCTTCGTGGGTATCCAGATGGGGTGGATGCTGCGTCCGTTTGTGGGAACGCCGGGGATGGCCGTGACGTTTGTGCGGCAGGAGCCGCTGAGCAACGCGTATGTGGCGGTCGCCCACATAGTAGAGCAGAGCTTTCGGGAGTTTCGCGGCGTCAAGAGTCGGTCGGGAGATGCAACGAACCCGTCGGACCGTCCGTATCGTTGATCGTGCTGATCCTCACCGTCATCCAAGGCCCGGACAAAGGGCGGAAGTTCGAGCTGACCACGCAGCTGCCGCAGCTCATCGGTCGCTCCAGCGAGGCGCTGCCGATCGGCGACACTACTGTGTCGCGCCGGCACGCGGAGCTCACGCCCGATGGCAAGCAGTGGTTCATCCGCGATCTAGAGAGCCAGAACGGAACGTGGGTGAACGGCGTCCGCATCGCGGGGCGGCAACTGCTCAAGCCGGGCGACCAGGTGCGCACCGGATCGACGCTCTTCGTCTTCGGGCAATCCGATGATTTGGACGAGCTGGACCTGATCCGCGTGATGCGCCCGGACCAGATGGACGCGACCGTGGAGCGGACGATCTCTTCCAATGATGATTCGGTGATTCTTGCGGAACCCGAGCCGCGCAGCGCGGCCGTCCATCACCTGCAAGTCATCTACCGCCTCACCGCGCTCACCAGCCAGCAGACCAACAAAGAGGACCTGCTCAAGGCCGTGATGGAACTGGTATTCAATGAGTTGAAGCCGGAGCGCGGCTTCATCGTGCTCTGCGATGATTCCGGGTGGTCCGGCTCTCCGAGCCGGACGAGTTCGGGATAAAACGCCCGGCTTGGAGAGCCGGACCACCCGGTGGCATGGCACCCAGTCGTAGTGAAGCACCGCACCGCACCCGCTGACAAGAAGGACGCCCGCATCCACATCTCGCGGACGATCCTCAATCACGCGCTCAAGCAAGCCGAGGGCGTGCTCAGCAGCAACGCCATGAACGATCCGCGCTTCGCCAAGGGCGACAGCGTGCAGCAGTTTGCGATCCGCTCCGCGCTCTGCTCGCCCATCGAGTTTGGCGGTAAGGTCTTCGGGGCCATCTACGTGGATTCCTCGATCGCCAACTACACCTTCACGCACGAGCAGCTCGCACTTCTCAACGCGGTATCTCGCCACGCCGGGCTCGCGCTGGCCAACGCGGATGCGTACGCCAAGAAAGTCCAGACCGAGCGGCTCGCGGCCACCGGCGAGACCGTCGCCGTGCTCAGCCACTCCATCAAAAACATCCTGCAAGGCCTGCGCGGCGGGGCCGATGTCGTCGAGATGGGTCTGAAGAAAGACGATCTCAAGATCGCCCGCAACGGCTGGACGATCCTCAAACGCAACATCGATCGCATCATGGCCCTCACGCTCAACATGCTCGCGTACTCGCGCCCACGCACGCTGGAATACGAACTCACACGCATCGGCGATCTCCTGGAAGAGTGCGCCGGGCTGCTCACCGACCAGTGCCACAACAAACAGGTCGCGCTGATCGTGGACGCGGACCCGGAGATGCCGCCGGTGATGATCGACACTCACCTGCTGCATCAAGCGCTCGTGAATCTCATGGTCAACGCCGTTGAAGCCGTCGAGCCGCACACCGGCGCGGTCACCGTGAAGGCCTGGTACATCATCGATCCACCCAAGCCGCTGGCCGTCGGCGGCATCGGGCGTCCGGTTATTCGCATTGATGTCATCGACAACGGCCCGGGCATCGCTCGCGAACGCCACGCAACCATCTTCGAGCCATTTCACACGACGAAAGGCATCAAAGGCACGGGGCTGGGGCTGACGGTGACAAAACGCATCGTGGAAGAACACAGCGGGCGCATCGGCGTAGAGAGTGACGGCGAGCATGGAGCGACTTTCACTATCGTGCTTCCCGCCGAGACCACGCACACCACCGACCCGAGCGCGACGACCGCGACGAAAGCACAGCAGAGCGACCCGCTGCGAACCCGCTGACCGTCTCCCGCGTTTGCCGCTACGCTCCGCCTAGGTCGAAACCCCGCATCGCTGTCTCCCAATCACCTTGCTACGCATGAGCACCTCGCACACCACACTTCGCAGCAGCGCCGAGAGCCGACGAGCACGGGCCGCATTCGTGCGCGAGTTCCTGCGAAACCCGGCGGCCACTGCGTCGGTGGTGCCCAGTTCACGCAAACTCACGGAGCGCATGATCGAGGGCGTCGATCTCGCCGCGTGTCGAACCATCGTGGAGTTTGGCCCCGGCTCGGGCGTGATGACGGGCGTGATGCTCGATCGCCTGCCGCGCGGCTGGATGGTCAGCGAGGGTGGGCAAGGCCGCTTCATCGCCGTGGAGTTCAACCCGCGCATGGCCGAGATGGTCGCTCAGGAACACACCAGAGCGATCGTCGCCACAGAGAGCGCGGCGGAAATCGAGCGCATCTGCGCATCCCACGGCATCACCCCCGGCACGCTCGACATCGTCATCAGCGGCCTGGGCTGGGCCTCCTTCCCACCCGAACTCACCACGCAGATTCTCGAAGCCACCGCGCGAACGCTCCGCCCTGGCGGCCACTTCCGTACCTTCGCGTATCACATCGGCCTGCTGAAAAAGAACGCCTGGCACCTGCGCTCGGAGCTGCACCGGCTTTTCGGCAGCGTGGAAATGAGCCGCGGCGTGTGGGCGAATCTGCCGCCAGCGTTTGTGTACCGCTGCGTGAAGTGATACGGATCGTACTTGCCTTCGGGTGGCCCGCCGCTCCGCGGAGGTGGCTTTTCTTGCCCAACACTTCTTCCAAACCCTGGGACTTCAAGAGTGATCGGCATGATCGGTCATCACTGCTCATGCGCCGATCCCAACAAAACGAAAAGCCCTCGCGAACACTGACGCGCCCGCGAGGGAGGAAGAGGGACTTAATTGGTGCGGCCGCGCTATGTGCCATGACTACTGGTGATGAGCATACCACGCACCTTTCCTTCGCGCTCGTGCGGCGATGCCTCGGTGGACAACCTGGCGCGCCCTGTCGCCTGCGGAGCCGCTCAGGCAAGGTCGAAGACCAACACCTGGGCTTCGCTGCTCCCGACGATCGTCAGCGCCGACTCATCTGTCACTCCCGCGCCATCACCCTGCGTGAGCTCTTGACCATTCAGCGTGACGGACCCCTTGGCCACCTGCACCCAGATGCTGCGCTTCGGCTTGATCGCCATGTCCACGGTCTTGCCCGGCTCGACATCAGCGACGAAGACCCGGGCATCCTGCCCGATCGTCATCGAGCCATCGGTTCCGCCCGGAGACGCGACGAGCTGCAACCGATTGCGCCGGCCCTCGGCCGGAAACTCCTTCTGGTCGTACGCGGGCGGAGCATCATCCGAACCCGGCATGATCCAGATTTGCAGCAGATGCACCGGATCGGTCTTGGAGCCGTTGAACTCCGAGTGCTCGAGCCCGGTGCCCGCGCTCATGCGCTGCATCTCGCCGGGCTTGAGCGATCGCTGCGAGCCAAGCGAATCGGTATGCGTCAACTCGCCCGAGAGCACCCAGGTGAGAATCTCCATGTTGTCGTGCGGATGCCGCCCGAAGCCGCGCCCGGCGGCGACGATGTCCTCGTTGATGACCCGCAGCGAGCGGAAGCGGAGGTGCTTCGGGTCGTGATAGTGCCCGAAGGAAAAAGTGTGGTACGTGTCCAGCCACCCGTGGTTCAGGTGGCACCGATCAGACGACTTGCGGATGGCGATCATTCGATTCCTCGCAAAGCTGCGGCATTCGCGGGCCATTTAGTTGTTTCAACAATCATTCTACGCCGCACACCGCGTTCAGGTTCGCGCCCCTGTCCGTGGCATGGGCTTTCCAGCCCATGTGCCTTGCATTTCTCACGGACACCGCCCCCGAACATCCCCCTCTTGCTTCCCCGCCCGCAGCCGCGCCTTCACCAGCAGTTTGTTCATCGCCGCCAGTTCCGCGCGGCTCATATGCCCGAGTTGTTCTTCGTGCAACTCGCGCAGCGGTTTGTCGATCTTGCCCAGCAGATCAAGCCCCTGCTTGGTCGCCCGCACCATCACCACACGCCGGTCCTCCTGCGTCCGCGACCGCTCCGCCCAGCCATGCTCGACGAGGCGATCCACCAGCCGCGTGATGTCCGGCACCTGCGCGACAAGCTGCTCGCCGATGGTCTGGCTGGGCACGCCGCGCGAACCGTGGCCACGCAGGATGCGGAGTGCGTTGTACTGCGGCTCGCTCAGCCCGTACCCCTTGATGAACCGCGATGCGTCGCCACTCAGCACGCTGGCCGTGCGCATCACGTTCAGAAACGCCTCCTCCTCCGGAAAATCAAACGGCCGCTTCTTCCCGATCTCCTGACCGAGTGTGGGCACAGGAGCGGACGGCTTGGGGGTCGGCATACGCATTCTCCGACTATTGTTGCAACGATGATAAGTGCATCGCTCATCATGACTTTCCGCAACGCAGCGGCTTGATTCTGCCTCGTTACTTTAGCGACGCATCGCCGCTCACCCCATCCCCATCGCCGCCGCCATCATCTTCCCCATGTCCGCCGGGCTGAGCGCGACCTTCGCGCCCGCCTTCTGCAGCGCGGTGATCTTCGCGTCCGCCGTGTCATCAGCCCCGCCGATGATCGCGCCCGCGTGGCCCATGCGCTTGCCGGGGGGCGCTGTGCGACCCGCGATGAACGCGGCCACTGGCTTCTTCACATGCTGCTTGATGTAGTCCGCCGCGTTCGTCTCGTCGGAGCCGCCGATCTCGCCGATCATCAGGATGCCGTGCGTGTTCGGGTCCGCTTCAAACAACTTGATGCAGTCGATGTGCGACATCCCGCGCACCGGATCGCCGCCGATGCCGACGCAGGTGCTCTGCCCCAGCCCCAGCGCGGAAGTCTGCCAGACCGCCTCGTAGGTCAGCGTGCCGGAGCGACTGACGATGCCGACGGCCTTGCCGCTCTTCGCCTCGCTCACGTGCGTGTGGATGTACCCAGGCATGATACCGATTTTGCACCCGCCGCCACCCTTGGCTTTAGATGTGTAGACATCCGAGGACTTGTCCCCCGCGCCCGTCTTCTTCCCCGGCGTGATGACGCCCGGGCAGTTCGGGCCGACGAGCGTGATCCGCTTGTTCTCGGGGCGCATCGCGTTCATCTCATCCAGCACCGCCCGCACCTTCACCATGTCGTTGACGGGAATGCCCTCGGTGATGCAGCAGATCACCCGGACACCCGCGTCCGCCGCCTCCAGAATCGCATCGCTCGCGAACGCCGGCGGCACAAAGATCATCGTCGCATCCGCGCCCGTCTCGCGCACGACCTTGTCCACCGTATCAAAGATCGGAACGCTTACCCCCGCATCAATCTCAAACTTCTGGCCGCCCTTGCCGGGCGTGACGCCGCCTACGACCTGTGAGCCGTAGAGGTAGCACCCCTTGGCGTGCTGGCCGCCGAAGCCGCCGGTGATGCCCTGACAAATAACCTTGGTTGACGCGTCGATGAGGATGGACATGGGGCGGGAGTGTACGCCCATGCCACACCGAGCGGAAGCCGTGCTTGGCGGCCAAAAACGATCCGGAACACTGGTCGGATTCTCGAACATGTCGTATAGTTCTCCGTGCTGCTTTACTGCACCAGAGGTACACCACCATGCCACGCGCCACCGACATCATGCCGATCACCGAGTTCACACGGGCGTATCAGAAAGTCATCAAGCAACTCCGAAAGAACGGTCGGCCCAAAGTGCTCACTGTTGACGGCAAGCCCGCGGTGGTGGTACAGGATGCCGCGGCGTTCGATCGGCTCTTCGAGCTCGTCGATGCGGAGTACGTGCGACAGGCCATACAAGCGGCCCTTGCCGACAAACGTACAGGAATCCCGATTGAACAACTCCACGCGCATATCGCCACCCTGAAGCAGCGATCCGCCAAGCCCCGCTCACGCAAACGTCCCGCCGCTTGATATGTTGTGCAGCTATGCCGCACGAAGCCAGCAGTGGCGACCACAACGCCAAGCAATATCCCATCGAGCTCTCGTCTGAAGTCATGCTCGATATCGACAGCATCTTCGACTACATCGCTCAAACACACCCGCTCAACGCGGGACGCTATGTGGACAGCATCGCAGCGGCGATTGAGAAACTTCGTACCCTTCCGCGTGCGCGCCCCCGGCTTGATGGCTGCGGTCGCGCCGAAGTGCGGTACACAACCATCGGCTCGCACCGCATTGTTTTCCGTGTTCGACATCGACCGCCCGTGGTTCGGATTCTTCGCATTCTGGATGCTCGATCCACGATCGCCGCGGCGGTGCGTGCCGCCCAACGTGCCAATGCCCGACGATCTTGACCGCGGCCCATTCTTTAAAACGGCCGCTTCACCGGGTTCGCCACCAGATTGTCCCGTCCCAGTACCAGATAGTCCGCGATCTCCACCGCCTCGCCGAAGCTCTCCCGGGCCCGCGTTACGTCCGCCGCGCTCTGCAGCACCTGGCCGCGCTCCAAGTGCTCGATCGTCGGGATCGCGTCTCCGCACACCAGCGTCGTCGCCCGCGGCGTGGAACACAGCAATCCACAACACCCCGGCGTCACGCCCGGCAGCGGGAACAAGTCCACACCTTCGCCTAGCCGATCCGGCGCGGGCTCGCAGCGCCGCAGCACCGCGACATCCTGCTCCAGCAGCCGCTTCAGATCATCATCTCCATCCGCCGCGACCTTCTGCAAGTTCCCCACCAGCGGCACGCCGATCGCTTCGCGCTCATCGTGCGCGATCCACCACGTCGCCTTCTCAAAGGCCAGCACGCCGCGCATCGTGTCCGGCTTGAAAGTCGTCAGAAACACTTGAGTGACATCCTTCGCCTGCACCCCCGATCGCTCGTGCAGCCGCAATGCGATCATCTGCGCCGGCAGTCCCGGGTCCACAACGATCACGCGCTTCCCGGTGCGAATCAGCGTGCAGGTCGCGTGCCCGGTGCGCATGTTCCCCTTCTCGTTCCAGAGCGGGTTTGAGGCCAGGGTTCCGATGCTGATGACTCGAAGGTCCATAGGGAAGGCATCCAGGGAACGAGGCATCAAGGCAGAAGGGCGGAAAGAAGAAGTTATCTACCGTCCGGGTCCAAACTTCTGATCAGACCGGCGAGTACGCGCTCCGCCTCATCAAGCAGGTCTTTCACGGGACGGTAGTCGTCCTGAGTGATGTACTCGAAGTCGAGTGCGAAAAGCAGCCCCGTGTCGAGCTCGTACAACGAGCCGCGGCTCGTCCGGAGGTATCGAACATAATCGGGCGTCGTGCCCTTGCCGTAGCCCTCGGGGATATTGAGGGCGACCGACGTAGCGGCTCGCCGCAACTGACTGGTGAGCCCAAACAGCTCGTCTTTCGGAAACTTTCGCGTGATGCGATGCACCGTGGAGCCCAGTGCAAATGCCCGTTGCCATGCAATCAGATCGCGATACGAACGGATCGGACTTCCCATATCGCACCTCGTACTCGCGTTTCCCTCTTCCCCTTCTTTTTTGATGCCTCGATGCCTTGATCCCTCGATCCCTTTCCCCCTTATCCCTCGCTCGCCGCGTCCGCCCGATCCACCAGCCGCAGCAGCGCGGGGTGCCCCTGCTTCTTCTTCTCGCGCAGCTTCGCCACCACCATCGGCGGCACCATGGTCTTGAGTGCCTTGAGGTCTTCGCCCATCGCCGTCACCTGCTTGATGAGCGAGCTGGATGTGTACGCGAAGTCCTGCCCCGCGACAATAAACGCCGTCTCCAGCCCCGCCACCTGCCGGTTCGTCAGTGCGTGCTGCACCTCACTCTGCAGGTCGGAGAGATTGCGGATGCCTCGGAGCAGCACAGTCGCGCCCACCTCGCGTGCGAAGTCCACCGTCAGCCCGCTGAACGACTCGACGCGTACCCGCGCCTCCCCCGGCTCATCACGCTCGATATCTTTTGTCAGCCGCTCCAGCATCTCGACTCGCTCATCGGGTGTGAACAGCGGGTCCTTCCCCGGATGCCGCCCGACCGCGACGATCAGCTCATCAAACAGCCGCCGGCCGCGCCGGATGACATCCAGATGCCCGTAGGTCACGGGATCGAACGATCCGGGAAACATCGCCCGGTGGACCGTCGTTCCCTTTGCTGATTTGGGTTTGCGTGTAGGCATGGGGGCGGAGTCTATCTGGTCCGTGGCACGGGCATCCTGCCCGTGTTTATCTCAGGCGCCGCCCTTCGCACCACACGCACGACCGACACGGGCAAGATGCCCGTGCTACCGCTTCTCCGGCGACTTCCCATCAATCGTCAGCGACACATGCTTGGTCGCTTTCTTCCGCTTCGCCCGCTTGCTCAGCCACGGGATCGGGATGAATCCCTTGAGCAGCCACACCGCCGCGGCCAGAAACAGCGCAGTCACCACCCAGAACTGCCAGTCATAGACTGGGAATGTCGCGGCCAACATCACTTCATCACCTGATACACAATCATCGCGGCAAGATACGCCACTCCGCTCATCCACGCCAGTTGCAACAGCGCCCACTTCACATGCCCGCTCTCCTTCGCCGTCACCGCCAGCGTCGGCAGGCATTGCATCGCCAGCACAAAGAAGACCAGCAGCGACCACGATGTCGCGGGCGTGAAGATCGGCGTCACCCCGTCGCTCCGCTTGGCCGTCTGAATCTGCTCCATCAGGTGCTGCTGCCCCGCGTCCCCCTCCGCTTTCTCCTGTCCCGCGATCACCACGTTCATCGTCGAGACGAACACCTCGCGGGCCGCGAAGCTCGCCAGCACGCCGATCGTCAGTTGCCAATCAAAGCCCAGCGGACGGAAGACCGGCTCGATACCCTTGCCAAACTGACCCAGAAAAGAAAGTTCCTTGGCTTGCTTCGCCTCCATCCGTGTCGCCAAACTGATGCGGTTCTCTATGTCGGCACCGATGCGTTTCGGGTCGAATCCGGCGCGAATCGCTAACGCATTCTCGCTTGCGAGAGCCCGATTGAGCGCGGCCTCATTCGAATCCGCAGCGATTCGATCCAACTCTTCAAGGAGCCGTTGATGGTTCTCGCGAGTTGCGTGCTCTTCTACGGCAGACGGCTTCTCTGGCCTTCGCAACGCGATTCTCGGTCCCTGCTCCGCCAACTGCTCTGCCTCCAGTCGAAGCGTTACGGCCTCAGCCGGCGGCTCAAACCTCGGATACGCCCCCAACCACCACAACACCACGCAAATCACCAGTATGTTCGTCCCCGCGTTCCGCACGAACATCTTTGCGCGATCAAACGTCCCCACCGCCGCCGTGCGCACGCTGGGCCGCTTGTACGTCGGCAACTCCAGCGCCATCGCGCGGCTTTTCCCCCGCAGAATCGTCCGCCGCGCGATGAGCGCGCTCCCCATCGCCGCCACCATCCCCAGCAGATAGCACCCTACAAACGCCACCGCCCCCAGCAGCGGCCGGTCCTTGAACAGCAGCGTCGTCAGCAGCACATACACCGGCAGCCGCGCCGAGCATGTCATGAACGGCGCGACCAGGATCGTCGCCAGCCGCTCCTTCCGATCCGGAATGCCCCGCGTCGCCATGATCCCCGGCAGCGCGCAGGCGTGGCTACTAAGCAGCGGCACAAAAGCGTGTCCCGGCAACCCGAACGGGCGCAGCAACCGATCCATCAGAAACGCCCCGCGCGCCAGATACCCCGTGTCCTCCAGCAGCGAGATGATGAAGAACAGCAGACAAATCTGCGGCAGGAAAATCAGCACGCTCCCCACGCCCCCGACGATCCCGTCCGCCAGCAGATTCGCAATCGCCCCGGTCCCCATCCACGCATGAATCAGCCCCTTGCCCCCATCAAAGATCGCCCCCAGCCACTCCATCGGAAATCGCGCCAGCGCGAAGATCGCGTAGAACAGCCCCGCCATCACCGCCGCAAACACCAGCATCCCTCCCCACGGATGCAGCAGCACGCGATCCACCCGATCGCTCGTCGTTTCGCTCAGCGTTCCCGTCCCCGGCCCGCGATCCGCACGGGCACACTGCACATGAATCTCGTCGGCCCACGCCCGCAACTGATCCTGATCCGCCGGCACCGGCTTGGCGGGCGTGGGAATCTTTGCCTCTCGAATCCCCACCCGCACCTTCTCGATCCCCGTTCCATCCCGCGCATTCGTCAGCACCACGCCGCACCCGAGCAACGCCTCCAACCGTTGCTGCTCGATGCTCAGCCCGTGGCGCTTCGCCACGTCGATCATGTTCACAACCACAAGCGTCGGCAGCCGCCGCCGGAAGACCTCGCCCACCAGCATCAGATTGCGAGCCAGATTCGCCGCATCGACGACAACCACGGCGCAATCCGGAGCACCGAGTTCCTCGCCGCGCGGCGCACTCGTCCCCGCCAGCACCTCTCGACAAACCCGGCTCTCCAGTTGATCCAGTTCCAGCGAGTACATCCCCGGCAGGTCGATCAGATCCCCATCGCGCCCACCCTCCGCTCCCGCCTTCACGCGCGTCACCCGCGCCTCCAGCGTCGTCCCCGGAAAGTTGCTGGTCTTGTGGCGCAGCCCGCTGATGCGGTTGAAGAGCGTCGTCTTCCCGGTGTTCGGATTTCCTAAGAGCGCGATCCGCCGCACATCCGTGCCGCAGCGATCCTCCGGCGCACACCGCTCGCTCGGCTCGCACCACGCACACTCCGGGTGCGCGTCATTTCCATGCGAAGCGATCTGCGTCAGCGGCAGATGCTTGGAAGGAGTTTCCGGCCGCGGGTCTGCCATCGCCACTCACTCACGCCACCACGCGCACAAAGATCCGCTCCGCCAGCCCCCGCGCCAGCCCGATGCGGCACATCCCCCCGCACGTACAACTCGCCCCCTCGCCAACCCCCCCCACCGCCACCACGCACGGCTCACCCGTCCGCACCACCTTCACCGAAGCGTGATTACACAACCCCATCGCCTTCAGCAGCGCGGCGTCATCCGGCTCCAGCCGCGACTCGCAGATCACTCCCTCCTGCCCACGCCTGAGCGCTGCAAGCGAAGTAGACCCCGTCGCCACCGCGACGCCGCAAGCCGCATCCCGAATCGCCTCAACGCCCATTCCGGCTCCCAACCACGCCCCCGACGGTCAAACGTACGCACGTTGAGACTGATTCGCAACGAATCAATTGATTATCCATGTGGCAATATGCCACTCATATGCTATAATATGCATTATGGCGTCTATTTCCTCGAACGATGCACGTTTGAACTTTCGGCTCGCAGCGCAGCACAAGGCCCTGATCGAGAGGGCTGCGGCGTCGCTGGGGCAGACGGTTTCAGACTTCGCAGTCTCGTCGCTCATCCGAGCGGCTCAGGAAACCATCGCCGCTGAACACGTCACGACGATCTCCATCCGCGACGCCGAAGCATTTATGCGAATGCTCGATGATGATTCCGAGCCCAATGACGCGTTGAAGCAGGCGGTCGCGCGATACAAGGCCACACGTGACTGAGCCACCGTCTCCAGTTTGGCAGATTGTGCCGCTCGCGTCCTCGCATGTGAAGACTGGCTTCTCCTGCGGCCACTCTTCGCTCGATGTCTTCCTCAAACAGTTCGCCGGGCAGAACGAAAAGACCGGCGTGAGTCGCACGTATGTCGCACTAAGGCAGGGCGAGCAGACCGTGCATGGGTACTACTCCATCTCGGCGGGTCTGTTGCAGGTTGACGCAATACCGGAGGAGCTGCGCCGGCGTCTGCCCGCATATCCGATTCCCGTCGTGCATCTTGGCCGACTTGCTGTGGACATTGAAACGCGCGGACAGGGCTTGGGCGCGCGGCTGCTCGTCGATGCGTTCGAGCGCGTGCTGCACATTCGAGAATGGGTCGGCGTCCACGCGGTCGAGGTCATCGCGATCGACGATGCCGCGCGGTCGTTCTATCTGAAATACGGATTCACCGCGATGCTGGACGACACGCGGCATTTGTATCTGCCGATCAGCACGCTACGTAAAGCTCGGCAATAGCAAGACACCGCGCACTCCGAACCAACTACTGGATGAACGTCTCGTGCAGCGCCCGCACCGCGTCCGCACCATCGTCAGCACTGGTCACAAAGCTGATCGAAAGCTCGCTGGATCCCTGCGCGATCGCGATGACGTTGATCTTCTTCTCCGCCGCCGCGGTGAAAACACGCGCCGCGATTCCCGGATGCCCCGCCATTCCGCTCCCGACCGCCGCGACCACCGCGACCTGGTCCAGCAGCGAGACCCCGCGTGCAATCCCGCCGCGCATCAGCGTTCGCTCGAGCACGGCCTTGCCGCGCTCGGCGTGATCGCGCGTCACGACGAGCGTGATCCCCGCCTCGCTCACGCTCTGGCTAATCATCATGATGTTCACGTTCGCATCCGCCAGCGCGCGGAAAACCTGCGCCGCCGTGCCGGGGCGCCCGATCATCGCCGCCCCGCTCACGGTAATCAGCGCGGCGTTTT
Organism: Phycisphaerales bacterium; assembly: GCA_043776515.1. Taxonomy (GTDB): domain Bacteria; phylum Planctomycetota; class Phycisphaerae; order Phycisphaerales; family UBA1924; genus UBA4658. The sequence goes on along the minus strand of JAYVRG010000034.1, from coordinate 43,691 downwards.
TGTGCAGCAAAACACACTTCACAGGATGCCCGTTCGCCGCATCCGGAGCTTCGGGCACCAGCTTGGTTCCCCGCGATGCTTGATTGAACGTGTTGCGGAACCGAACCGGAATCTCATGCTCCGCCGCCGGCTCGAGCGCCAGCGGGTGCATGGACTTGGCCCCGAACTGCCCCATCTCGATCGCCTCCGCGAAGGTCACACTCTCCAGCAGTTTCGCGCCGGGAACGATCCGCGGGTCGGCCGTCATCAGCCCGTCCACATCGGACCATATCCATATCTCCTCCGCCTTCAGCGCGGCCCCGATGATGCAGGCCGTGTAGTCGCTCCCGCCGCGCCCCAGCGTGGTCGTCACACCATGCTGTGTCGCCGCGATGAACCCGCTGACAACGATCGTCTCGCCCTTCTCCAGGTGCGGCTGCAAGTTCGACTTGAGCTGATAGAAACTCAAATCCATCAGCGGCTCGGCCTTGCCGAAATGATCGTTGGTCACGATCCCCGCCTCTTGGCCCGTGAACCCCTTGCACCCCAGCGCGGCCGCCATCAGCACCGTGGAGAGTTTCTCGCCAAAGCTCACCACCGCGTCCTTGCTGCGCACAGTCAACTCGCCCACGGCGTTGATCCCGTACGCCAGATGCTCCAGCCGATCCAGCATCCCGCGAATCACTTCCGGCGCATTTCCGCCGATTCCCTTCGCGGCCGACTCGTGCTTGACACGAATCCGCGACATGAGCGCGTTCACTGCGGCCCTGTTGTCGCTTGCCGCCGCGTCCCCGAGTTCTAGGAGCAGCTCCGTCACCTGATCCATCGCGCTCACGACGCAGACGATCCCCTTCCCGGACGCGCTCTGGCGCGCGATCAAAGCAGACCGCTTGATCGTCTGGGCATCCTTCATCGAGGTGCCGCCAAACTTCATCACGATGGTGTTGGTAGTTGCCATGTCGATCATCCAAACAGGTCCACAGAGGTCACAGAGGAAACACGGAGGTCACAGAGCTCTTGCTACGGAGCGGATATCTTTGTCAGTCGTATTGTTCGATGCCGCACAATTCTGATTCGCTTTGTTTTTCCTCTGTGTCCCCTGTGTTACCTCTGTGTCATCTGTGGACTTCCTTTGTCCTCGCTTTTCTCAGACTACAGCCCCCGCCGCGTGCCAGATATCCGTCAGATCGCGCAGAATCGCCGTGGCCGTCTCCGGTCCGCCCGCGCCCCGGCCCACCAGTGTCACCTCGCCCGCAGATTTCAGCGTGAACTGCACCGCGTTCAGGTTCGCCGGAACATCCATCGGCCCGTGCCTGGGCACCGCCTGCGGCGAAACGCTCAGCGTACGCGTCGCCGCATCAATCTCACCAATGAGCTTGATGGATTCCTTCCGGGCTGCGGCGTCATCAATCTTCTGCTTCGCAAAGTCGCGGATGCCCGCGATCTTCACATCTTTTACCGTCGCCCCCATCCGCAGGATGGCGTTGGCGAGAATCACAACCTTGGTCGCCGTGTCAATTCCGTCCACATCCGTTGTCGGGTCCGTCTCCGCGTAACCAAGCCGCGTCGCTTCCGCGAGCGCATTGGTGTATGTATCCCCCTGCTCGCTCATGCGCCACAGGATGAAGTTTGTCGTTCCGTTCATGATCCCGCGGATTTTCAGGATCGTGTCTCCCGCGGCGAGCGTCCGCGCGCTGGCGAGCACCGGCGTTCCCGCGCCCACGGTTCCTGAATATCTCAGTTGCACGCGATTGAACTTCGCCAGCTCCACCAGCGCGGGCATCGCTACTGCGAGCGGCGCCTTGTTCACCGTGATCACATGCTTGCGGCTCGCCATCGCCGCCTTCATCCGCTCGAACGCCGGCGTCGGGTTCGCCAGCGCGCTGGGCGACGTTTCGATCATCACGTCCGCGTGCAAGTCCTTGATCAGCCGCTGCTCATCCGCGCTCCCGCCGAGCTTCACGCCCGCGCCCGCCAGGTTCGAGACGCTCCCGGTCGTGGTCTTTACATCCAATAGCGTGGCCGCGCTCAGGCCGGAGTGCGAGACCGCCGCGCCCTGCGAGTCCATCACGCACACCAGCTTGGGCGAAAGCCCCATGCGCGCGTAGAGATCATCGCGCCGGCTCTCCAAGAGAGAAGCCAGCGCGCGACCGACGGACCCGAAGCCGACAAGCACGACACGCATCGAAACCGGTTCCCTCCTTCAACGGTGCGAAGTGTATTTCGGTCCGAGAACGGGGCGACTGAAATCGGATGTGGGATGTTGGATGTGCAAACATCGTACTTTTACCGAATCACTTCCCACTTCCTCCCGGTCGCAGCGCCCGAATCCGCATCTCCAGATCGCGCGAGATCAGTTCCCACCCTTCCCTGTCATTCCCCGCCTGCGGAAATCGCACCGGCTCACCCACATGCACGCTGATCTTGCGCGGCCGCGGAATCACCTTGTTCGGCGGCATTGCGCGAAAACACCCCTCTAGCCAGCAGGGCACGATCGGCACATCCGTCCCCCCCACGATCATCCCGATCCCCGCCTTTACCGGCAGCATCTCCCCGTCGCGCGATCGTGCCCCCTCCGGAAACAGCACATACCCGCACGGCTCGCCGACCAGCCGTTCGCGCAGTTCCTTCAGCGCGTGCCTCCCTCGATTGGTGCGATACATCGGCAGCGCGTTGAGCATGAGCGACGCGAACATCGTCACCACCGGCGTCTCGAAGAAGACATCCGCCGCCGCGATCGGGAAGATTCGATCCCGCAGCATGGTCGGCAGCGGCGCGGCCAGTGCCAGCACATCCAGATGGCTCGAGTGGTTCGCCACGATTACAAACGGCGGCTTGGTCGGCAACCGCTCGATCCCGTGAACCTCCAGCCGGTGGTACACCTTCATGAAGGTGCGTACGCCCGACCACCACGCCGCGTGCCCGATCGTGCCGACCAGCCCCGTCTCGCGCTTGAGCGACTTCGCGCGCTCCAGAGGAGCGAGTCCGTGGTCCTTCGCGGGTTCGAGTTTCCAGTCGCTCATGTTCGCTCAGATAGGTCGTAGGTCAGTGCCCAGTAATGATCCGCTGCGGCACATCCAGCCCGAACCCCCGCACATACCCGATGTAGTGGAACATCGCCGGCGCGGCCAGCAGCAGCGAGTTGCACCGGTCCAGCACGCCGCCGTGCCCCGGAATGATCGACCCCATGTCTTTGATCCCCGCGTCGCGCTTCACGCTGGAGATCGCCAGGTCGCCGAGTATGCCGCAGATGCTCAGTAGCATCCCGATCACGATCAGATGGTGCAACTCGTGCAACTCCGAGTGAAACACCCGGGGGCCCAGAAGCACGACAGTGAGCGTCGTCAGCACGACTGCACCGACTGCGCCCGAAACTGTCTTCCCGGGGCTGGTGTTGGGCGCGAGCTTCGGCCCGCCGATCGTCTTCCCAACGCAGAACGCGTAGATATCATTGAGCCCGACGCACGCCAGCAGCAGCAGCATCGGCCCGCGATATCCGGGGTCGTTGGCCATATACGAGATGTGAGCCAGACACAAGCCGAAGAGCAACATGCTCACCGCGCTCAGCCCGACGCGCTGCACATACCCCTTCGGCTGGTCGCGTAGGATCGCCGCCGCCGCCATCACCACGATCGCCAGCCCCGGCACCGCCACGAACAAGTCATACCAGTTGTCAAGCGCGGCGAAATTGAGCGCGAGAATCGCCAGCACCACCAGCGCGGACATCAACCCATCCCGAAAGAACCCCGTCGCCCGCGCGAACTCGCGATAGCACGCCAGCGACAGAATCGTAAACAGGATGGTCGTCGGCAACTTGCCAAACAGAATCGGCACCACCACGATCGGCACCATCACCGCCCACGCCACAGTGCGCTTGATGAGTTCGCTCTTGAGTTCCGGCTTGAGCTTTCCCATCGCCGCCAGCACACCAATCGCCGCGCCGCCCGCGAGCAGCAGACCGACCATGATCGCCAGCAGCAGCCGAATGCCCGAGTCATCGAGCGCGCCCTGCAACCCCCACAGCTCAGGACTCGCGGCGAGAATGGATGGAAATGGTGTGTGCATGTGTGCGTTTCAGCCGGTACGGGAGCGGAGGATACCGGCCGCGGTGCGGACGCGTCGGATCACGGTGATAACACACCCCACAGAAATGAGCCCCAGTATCACCATCGGCACCGTCCATCCGTTCCAGAACGGCTGCTTCCATGCGTCCGGCGCACATCCCATGAACAGCGCGGCGAGCGTCGCCAGAAACATCCGCTGCTGCTTGGCCATCGGCCCACGAAAGTCATTCGGCGCGCCCGCCGCCTTTCCCATCGCGCGGACATACGCCACAAACACAGCCAGCGCGGCGGCCAGATATCCCAGCGCCACGCTCGATCCCGTCGCGTACCCCAGCCCGATCAGCGCGGCCATATCCGACACCCGATCCGGCACCTCGTTGTACAACTCCCCGACCGGCGAGGAAATGCCGCGTTCAATGGCCACCATCCCGTCGAGCATGTTGCAAACCAGCCGCAACTGAATCAGCAGCACGCCCGCGATCCACAGCCCGCGCATCGTCCATGCGTCGGTATGCGATGTCATCGCGAGCGCAATACCCGCCCCGATGCACGCCACCATCCCAAACACCGAGATCGCGTTCGCGGAGATGCCGCGAGAGGCCAGCGCGTGCGCCGCGGCGATCCACGCCTTGTGCTCGCGGCTGCGAATCGGGCGACGATCCGGAGATGTCTGCGTGCTCGTGCTCAACTATTTCCCCATGAGATACATGCCGCCGATGAGCAGCAACATGCCGCCGATGTTGGCAGGTTTGATCGGTGTTCCATACGCCAGCAGCGCGATGATCGCCGCGAAGATGAATGTGGTTGCGTAGACGGGGTACAGCACCGAGAGCTGCCCGCCACGCTTGAACGCCGCGACAAACAGCACCATCACGCCGGCATAGCACGCCACCCCGGAGAGCAGCCGCCAGTTCCCGAGGTACGACATCGCGCCGCCAGTGGCGTGCTCCGCCCCGGATTTGTACAGAAACTGCCCGAGCGCGCCCAGCAGCGCGGCAAGAGCGAACATGATGATGGAGGCAACCGGGGTTGGCACCCGCGCAGCATACACGATTTCGATTCTTCTGTTCAAACAAGCCGCTGGCTCAATCCACCAGCGCTGGCTCGCTCCGCTTCGCCTTCACCGCCTTCGGCGCGGCCCCCATCGGCGCGGACATCGCCAGCATCCGGTTGATCGCCTCCAGCGCCCACTTCCGCGCCTCCGGATGCACCGTGATCCGGTTCACAACCTTCCCCTTCGCCAGGTTGTCCAGCACCCAGCACAGGTGCGGCTGGTCGATGCGAAACATCGTGGTACACAGGCACTGGCAGTCCGAGAGAATGCGCACATGTACGCCCCGTGCCGCGACTTCTTGTGCCAGCCGATTCACCAGATGGATTTCCGTCCCCACGGCCCATCGCGATCCTGGTGCGGCGGCGCGAATCGTGTTGATGATAAACTCAGTCGAACCCGCCAGGTCCGCCTTGTCCACCACTTCCTTCACGCACTCGGGATGGACGAGGATTGTGGTCTGGGTACCCCCACGCTCCGCGTGGGTGGTCTTGATTTGGGTACTACTTCTCTCCGCGTGGGCGGTTTCCGAGTGAACACTCTCCACGCGGAGCGTGGAGGTACCCAGTCGAATCTCATCACAGTGTTCCGGCCGGAACAACTTGTGAACCGAGCAGTGCCCGGCCCACAGAATCACCTTCGAGCGCAGCAACTCTTCCGGCGTGCATCCGCCCAACTCATCGCCGCGTGCCAGCTTGCGCGGATCAAAGAGGCACGTTTCCATTGCAACGTCCATCCCGAACGACGCCGCAGTGTTCCGCCCCAGGTGCTGGTCCGGCAGAAAGAGCAGCTTGATCTCCTCCCCTTTCTTCCGCGGCGATACGCCACCCGCCATCGCCCACTCAAACATCTTCGCCGCGTTCGAGGATGTGCAAACAATCCCGCCGTTCTGCCCGACAAACGCTTTGATCGCCGCCGTGGAGTTGATGTACGTGATCGGAATGATCCGACCCTTCCACTTCCGCTCCTTCAGCGAAGCGTGCAGCAGGTCCCACGCCGCCAGCGCATCGTCATAGTCCGCCATGTCCGCCATGGAGCAGCCCGCGGAAAGGTCCGGCAGAATCACCGAAACATCATCGGGCGTGAGCAGATCGGCGGTCTCGGCCATGAAGTGGACGCCGCAGAAGATGACGTATTTCGCGCTGGCCTCGGCAACTTTGGAGGCCGCCAGCTGCGAGAGTTTCAGCGAGTCGCCAGTAAAATCCGCGTGCCGGATGATCTCGTCGGTCTGGTAGTGATGCCCAAGAATCACCAGTTGCGAGCCGAGTTCCCGCCGCCGCGCCGTGATCCGCGCGGCCAGCGCATCAGGCGTCTGCTTCGTGTATTCATCGGGGAGTGAGGGCTGCCAGAGCATCCTTGCAAATGATAGGAGCCCAACTCCGTGGCACGGGCATCCTGCGCGTGATGACGGCCTGAATAAGTTTGTATCGGCCGAGGCAGAGACCTTCGGAACAGAGCAGGAACACGGGCAAGATGCCCGTGCTACGCCGCGACGGACATCTGCTCCCGATGCAAATACCGCACCGCCACCAACTGCCGATGCTCCGCAATCGCGTGCGAGCGCACCACGATGCCGCTCAGCAGCGCGGCCGAGGGCACGATCGCCTGCCGCGTCAGGGCGATGCCGACCTCGATCACCTCGCCGACATGGAAGCCACGCTCGGATTCGATCTCCAGCAGCGCGCCGCCGAAGGAGAGATCGCGGGATGTCACCGGCGCGTATTGCTGCGCAACCCGTCGAAACACCTTGCCCGGTCGCTGCACACCAAATCGCCGGTGCGTGCGCCGATCATGCACATCATCGTGCGGCCGGGGTTCGGCCTGCTCAGCGTCGATCGTGTTCTGCGTTCGTTTGATGTAGGAATACATGGAAAACCTCCGCACGCCGCGGCGGAGCATCTCCGCACGACGGCCTCGACGTATCGGATTCCACCAATGGTCAGATAAGCCCAAGTTCCGAGAATCCCCCGAGCAGGGGCGTGCGGGCTAGCGGATTATCGGCAACGTCCTACCCGTTATTGGTGGTCTGGCGGGTGTGAATCAGCGAACGCTCCGCGCGTGCCGTAGGGTTGGGGTGCCGATGATTGGGTGTGGACATCAGCGTGCTCATCCCGACCTATCAACGCGCCCGCAAACTTGCGGCGTGCGTGGAGTCGCTCGCGCGCCAGAGCGGCGAGGTCCGCTTCGAGGTCATCGTTGGCTTGGACGGGCCGGACGAAGCGAGCACGCGCGCCGCACGCGCGGCCTGGGGCGCGGAGCGGAGTGACCGTAAGTTGCGGGTGATCGAGTGCCCGCGGGCCGGGTACACCGAGGTCCGCAATCACCTCGTCGATCAGGCACGCGGCGGGTTGATGCTGAGCTTGAACGATGATGTCATCGCGGACCCGGAACTGGTCCGCACGCACTGGCGCGAGCACGAGGCGCGGCGGCGCGGCGGACAACACCAGGCGATCATCGTCGGCAGCGCGCCCTACTTCCGCCGGCCACATGGCGAACTGGATTCCATGCTCGATCGGCTGGTGCGCGAGACCGCGATGGTCTTTTTCTATGACGTGATGAACACGCCCGAGGCGCTGGGAGATCGTGAGAAGGACTGGGGATACCGCCACTGCTTCGGGCTGAACTTCTCGGCAGATATGCAGAGCGTTCGCACCGTCGGCAAGTTTGTGGCGCGTCCGCATGTGTACGGATACGACGATATCGAGCTGGGCTACAAACTCAGCACGCGGCTAGCTATGCCCGTGCTCTACCGCCCCGAGGCGCGGGTGATGCACGATCACTTCTACACGGCGCACACACTGCTTGAGCGCGAGCGGGCACTGGGGCGTGCCGCGTGGGTGTTTGCGGAAGCGAACCCGGCATTCGCAGCAGCCGTTTTCGGACGCGACGTTCGCTCTCCCTCCGAGATCGCCTACTCAAAGGAGTTCGTCCATCGCGAGCGGGCCGCGGCGGAGCGCGGCGCCGCAACGCTCGCCGTGCTGGAGCACGTTTCGAGCGATGCGATAGACGGGGTTCACGTTGGCTCGCTTATCCGTGCGCTGTACGAGCCGCATCTGTTGGTGAAGCGATGGACGTGGCGACGCGGCCTTCTGGAAGCCGCGGAAGAATCAGTGCCGTGACAGGTTGACGATCGTTTCGATGATGTCCGCCGCGCGGATCGCTCCGTTTTCGGGTTGCATCGCCGCGCCAAGCTGGCCGCTGCGTTCCGCCATGCTCTGGTTACGTGTCGCGTACGAGATGGCTTCCGCCAGCGAACGCACCGTGAGCTTGCGGCGTTTGATGACGGTCGCCACACCAAGCCGCTGGGCTCGCGCGGCGTTGTCGAACTCATCATTAGCAAAGGGAATAATGATCTCGGGAATCCCGGCGCGCATGGCCGCGGCGAGCGTGCCGACGCCCGCATGGTGCACCGTCACGCAGCCGCGCGGCATGATGCGCGAATACGACGCGTATGGCACAGCGTGGACATGCTCCGGCCAAGTCGAATCATCCGCGGAGCCACCGGTGAGCAGCAGCGCCCGCTTGCCGGAGCGGGCGCAGGCATCGGCCGCAATGCGATAGACATCCGCGCCGTGATGCGAGACGCTGGAGCCAAGCGTGACGACGACGGGCGGCGTACTGCTCTCCATCCAGCGGATCGTGTCGCGCTCCCGATCGATGTCGTCAGTGAGTGTCGGCGGGCGATCCCAGGTGGAGAAGCCGCAGATGGTGCCGGTGCAGGGGTCATCCGCCAGCACACCGCGAAACTGCGGCGACCAGAGTGCGAGCGTCGGCGTGCCCTTGGAGGGATCGCTCAGCCGCTCGTGCGGAGCGACGCCATCGCCGCCACGAGCGGCACGGGAGATCAGGTCACGCTGCGGCGGAAGGCCCACATCCTTTCGTAACCGATTGATCGCCGGATCAAAGGTGTGCCGCCCGATGAACCGAGCAAGTTGCCGCAGCGCGCGATCAATCAGCGGCGGCGCGTCTGGAAACGGCAGCGAGGGCATCGCGATCTTCTCGTGGCGAGAGAACCAGAAGAGCGGCGCGAGCACGCACTGCACATGCGGGATGTGCAGGAGTTCGGCGGCGGCGGCCGCGCCGAAGGCGATGTGGTGGCTCACGAGCACATCCGGCTTGAAGGCGATCTGAATCTGCCGGATCGCGTCGATCGTCGGCGCAAAGGCGGGCGTGATGAGCTCGTCGATCACAAACGAGGGCGAACGTACCCCGGCTATCAGCCGCGGGTCTTTGATAAGCCGCTGATATGTCTCCGCCGAGCCGAGCGGCCAGAAGCCGATGCCCGAGCCGAAGATGCGATCCTTGAAGTACGGATTGGTCAGAATCAGCACCTCGTGGCCGCGCTCGCGCAGGGCAAGGGCGATGGCGACGAACGGGTGAACGTCGCCTGCGGAGCCGATGGTGGTGAGAAGGATGCGTGCGATGGGGTGAGGGAGAAGTGACGGAGTGACGAAGTAATAACTGTACATACGTGCGGCGACCTTCGGAGCGACGCGCGTCTCCCTCCCCAGACCAATCGCAAAACCGATCAGCACGCGGAGGTCGCGCAGGGGAGCGCGAAGGAGAAGCCCTGGATTTCACACTTCAATCTCCCCTCTCTCCTCGAACCCCAGTGAACCTCGGCGTGCTGATCTGGAGGACTATGCGTTTGACCTGGCTCCCTCCCCCACTCCGTCTCTCCGTCACTTCTACCCTTCCCCCATGATCCAACTCGGCGTGAACATCGATCATGTGGCGAGCGTGCGGAACGCCAGGTATCGTGGGGCAATCGTCTGTGATGGCGAGCCGGACCCCGTTCGCGCAGCCCACGAGGCCGAGCTTGGCGGGGCCGACGGCATCACCGTTCACCTGCGCGAGGATCGGCGACATATCCAGGACCGCGATCTGGACTTGCTACGCCAACTCGTCAAGGTCAAACTCAATCTGGAAATGGCCGCGACCGATGACATGGTGAGCATCGCCCTGCGCGTCAAGCCGCACACGGCGATGCTGGTGCCCGAGGGACGCCAAGAAGTGACGACCGAGGGCGGGCTGAACGTCGCCGCGCAACCGGGGCGCATGAAGGACGTCGTGAAGCGTCTGAAGGATGCCGGACTCATTGTCTCGGCGTTCATCGATCCGGATGAGTGGCAAGTGGCCGCGTGTGCGGCGGCGGGGTTCGATGTCTGCGAGGTCCACACCGGGCCGTACGCAAGCGCGTTCGCCGCGTGCGGCGGGGACTTCCGGCGCGGCGAGCTGGCCAAGGAACTGGACAAGGTCCGCGTCGCCGGCGCGCACATCCGCGCCGCCGCCATTCGCTTCAACGCCGGCCACGCCCTGAACTACCACAACGTGGACCATATCGCAACGCTGGACGGGATCGCCGAGCTGCACATCGGCCACGCGATCGTGAGCCACGCGATCTATGTCGGGCTGCGCCAGGCCGTGCGGGAGATGAAGGACCTGATGATGGCCAGTTCCGTGGGGCGGGCGTCCCGCCCGTGATTCTTCGCATCGGGTAAGAACACGGGCGGGACGCCCGTGCCGCGGAGGATTACACTCCGTCCCCATGCCCACGCTCTCACTCGACCACCTTCTGACCACGGACAATCTCGCCGCACTCTTCACGCTCACCGCGCTGGAGATCGTGCTGGGCGTGGACAACATCATTTTTATCTCGATCCTGGTCGGGCGGCTGCCGCAAGCGCAGCGCGACAAGGCGCGCCTGATCGGCCTGTTCCTGGCCATGTTCATGCGGATCGCACTGCTCTTCGCCATCACCGCGGTAATGTGGCTGGACAAGTTCCCGCTCTTCACGCTGCCGTGGGCGAGTGATGCGCAAACACACGGCGCGATCGCGGCCGAGCCGAACATCTTCACCGGCAAGGACGCCGTGCTCGCGCTGGGCGGGCTCTTCCTCGTGGGCAAGAGCGTGTATGAGATCCATCACAAGATGGAGGACGCGGGCAGCGGAACAAGCGAAGTGGCCGCCGCGCCGAAGGAGATAGTCGATGGCGTCGCTGGCGGTGCTGCTGGCGCAACCCGGAAGGGGTTCGCCTCCGTGATCATCCAGCTTCTCCTGCTGGACATCATCTTCAGTTTAGACTCGGTCATCACCGCCGTCGGCATGTCCAAGGTGCTGCCCATCATGATCACGGCTGTCGTGGTCTCCGTTGGCGTGATGCTTGTGTTCAGCGGCTACATCGCACGGTTCGTGGACCGACACCCCACGATCAAGATGCTCGCGCTCGCGTTCCTGATTCTGATCGGCATGATGCTGGTGGCCGATGGCACCGGATGGCACGTACCCAAGGGATACATCTACTTCTCGATGACCTTCGCGCTGGGCGTGGAGATGCTGAACATTCTGCTGAAGAAAAAGAGTAAAGCCCAGCACAAGCCGCCGATGACGGCGTGAGCGGGCGGTGATGCCGGATGGATGCCGCTCTTGTTTCAGAACCGCACGGGCTTGCGCCCGGGCCTCTGTTCAGGTCCACTGCGCGGGGTCTTGTTTGTAGTAGCCCTTGAGCGTGTCGTACAGACGCGTGTGGTGGGCGCGGAGGTCGCCTGGGCGCTCGAAGAAGGCCTCGGTGGCGACGGCGAAAAACTCACCGGGGTTGGTCGCGCCGTACGGGTTGAGCACCGTCGGCATACCCATCGCCGCGGCACGCGAGAGCTCGATGTACTCGCCGGTCATGACGTTCTTCCAATCCGCGAGCTGCTCGCGGCTGTCGAGCACGGGCGTGCCGTTCACCGCGCCGTCGAGCATGTCCAGCTTGTGCGCGAACTCGTGGATGACCAGGTTGTTGCCGCCATCCGGGTGCACGCCGTTGCGGTGCGAATCCGCCCACGAGAGAATGACCGGCCCCTGATGCCAGGCCTCGCCGAGATTGGTGAAATCCTCGCTCACGATCGAGGTCGCGCCGATAGGCGCAACGGTGCGCGGCCCGGACGAAACGAATCCCGTCGGATAGACCAGCACAGTCTCGACATTCTGATACAGATCATCGCGGAGCGGATCGAGCCCAAGCCCCAGCAGCAACACGCCCGCCTGCGCTGCGATGGCAAGCTTCATGTTCTGCGTGAGGCCCGATCGCTTCAGCGTCCCACACGGCTCCCAGTTCTTCTCGGCCACCAGCACGCGAGCCATATCGCGGAGCTTGTTGCGCTCCGGTTCCGGAAGCCGCGAGTAGATCGCCACCTGTTCGCGCAGCGTGCGCTCCGCGCTCTCGTCAAGCGGACGATCCAGCATCTTGCGGCGGCGACGAGCGGTGAAAAAGGGAACAACCATGACGACCTCCCGGAACGAACAAATCACCCCCATCCCCGAGGGTGTGGAAGAGGCATTGCGAACGGTGTGCCACACCACTTGGGCACATTCACGGTTGTCTAGGTTGCCGAAAGCACGCCAGTTCACGCGAAAACGGCAATGGAGGGCTGCCGGATTGGCAGAACATCACGCCTCCAGCGCAAGACGGCACATCATCTCGATGCCCGCTTCGAGCGCGTCATCGTTGAAGTCGTATTCCGGTTGGTGCAGCGAGGGATAGCTCTCGCGGCCGGTTGGGCGCACGCCGAGTATGAAGAAGCAGGCGGGGACGTGGTGGCCGTAGTAGGAAAAATCCTCGCCGCCGAGGGATGGATACGGCACATGCTCCACGCGCGTCGGGCCGAAGGTGCTCTCGGCGACGCGGAAGAACTTGTTCGTGGCCCCTTCGTCATTGAATGTGACGGGGTAGCCCTCTTCCCACACGATCTCGGCGCGGCAGCCCATCGCTTTGGCGATGCTCTCGGTGAGCTCGTAAAAGCGGCGCTTGCCGAGCACGCGGGCTTCGGGCGTGAGCGTGCGCATCGTGCCGCCGAAGGTGATGTGGCCGGGGATGATGTTGCGAGCTGTGCCGCCGTTGATCGTGGCGATGGTCACCACGATCGAGTCCTGCGGCGCGATGTTGCGGCTGGCGATGGTTTGCAGCGCGGTGATGATCTGCGACGCGGCGACGATGGGGTCCGCCGAATACTGTGGATACGCGGCGTGGGATTGCGTGCCGCGGATCGTGACCACCATGTTGTCCGTCGCGGCCAGCAGCGGGCCGGGCTTGGAGCCGACCACGCCAACGTTGTACTGCGGCCAGCCGTGCAGGCCGAAGATCTCGCGGACCTTGGGGCCAAGCACCGCGCCCGAGAGTGCGCCGTCCTCGCACATGCGCTTGCCGCCCGCGCCGCCCTCTTCGGCGGGTTGGAACACAAGCGTGACGCCGTTCGGGCGATTGGGCAGCAGCGAGAGCACGCGCGCGACGCCGAGGAGGTTGGTGGTGTGGCCATCGTGGCCGCAGGCGTGCATGATGCCCTTGGTCTTCGACGAGTACGCGCGCCCGGTGTTCTCCTCGATCGGGAGCGCATCCATGTCGGCGCGGAGCGCAATGGAACCCTTGGACTCATCCTGCTTGCTGGTCGGCGGGATGTACGCGAGCACGCCGGTGCCACCGGCGAGGCCATGGGTGTGGGCGATGTTCAATCGCGTGAGTTCGGCGGCGACAGCGCTGCTGGTGCGCTTCTCCTGATACGCCAGCTCGGGATGCTGGTGCAGATCATGCCGGATGCGGATGAGGTCCGGCAGGTGCGTCTTGATGAGGGCGCGGAGTTCGGTGGCGGAGGGCATGACGAACGGTACGCGATGAGAACGGACGGGTGAGGAGATCATCCTCCGCTTGCGCGGAGGGCTCGTAAGGAGAGCTATCCGAGGCGGTTTGCGCACATTTCCATCGCGGAGTCGATGACATCCGCGGCGTCCTCAAAGTCGATGCTGGCGATGTGCTCCTCGGGCGGGAGCCACGTCGCCAGCTCGGTTCGCAGATCGGGATCGACTGGAACGTTGCGCGATTCGCTCTGGGCCATCACTTGTTGGGTCGGCTTGGAGAGCAGGAAGGCGATGAAGGCGGGTGCATCGGCGGGGTTCGGCCCGCCGCGGACGCGGGCGACGGTGTTGGGCAGCAGCAGCGTGCCGGTCTTGGCGATGTGCTGCATCTCGGCCCAGCGCGGGTGGAAGCGATCCACGCGCTTGGTGTTTGGATCGGGACACTCGATGAACGACATCGCAACAGGCCAGCCCTCGCGCTTGCCGGCGAAGACATCATCCGAATCCGTGAAGCCAACGTGGCACTCACCATTGGCAACAGCGCGGACGACGGCGGAGTTGCCGTCGTACAGCCGGACTTGCGCCTGCTTCATGGCGTCGAGCCATTCGCCGAAGGGGCCTTTGTCCCAAGCGTCCACGAGCATGGCCATGTGGCCGCGGGTGGTGCCGAACTGCGGCTTGGCCATGGCGATGCGCCCACGAAACACATCCTGCAGGAACATGGCGTAGGTGGTCGGAGCATCGCCAGGTTGAACGAGTTTGGTGTTGTAGACAACAACACGGGCGCGGCTGCCGAAACCGTACCAGCGCGGGCCTTTCGCGCCGGCGTCGGGCGTACCCGGGGTCGTCCACTTCTGATCGCGGAGGATGCGTGGCCAACCGCCGCGGTCTTTCATCTCGTTCTCGGCTTGCTGGCAGGTGGAATCATCGAGTATTCCGGCGCGGGCGAGCTTGATGGTGCCGAAGGGTTCGCTGGACCACCAGATGTCGGCGCGGGGGCGGTCCTTCTCTTGAAGCAGGCGATTGGTGAGGCCGGTGGTCTTGGTGGCCTCGGTGTCGAAGACGGGGTTGATCGTGATGCCGGTCTGCTTGGTGAACGCGGCGAAGAGCGGGTTGGCAAGATCGGCGTCGGCGGAGCAATAGACGACGAGTGAACGCGCGGGTGGGGTGGGCGCGATCGGCTTGGGAGTTGGAGAGTTGGAAGCGGCGGGAGGGGGTGGGCGGTCGCACGCGCTGGCGAGCGCGGCGAGGGTGCTGGCGGCGGAGAGTTTGAGGAGATCACGCCGAGAGAGGTGGCGTGGCACGGGCTTACCAGCCCGTGTTTCGGGCGCTTCGCCCGAAATGCTTGGTTGATCGTGCGAGGGTGGCAGGGAGAGTCTCGTGTAGAAACAGTTGAGTAGAACCTGCGCGATGACTTGGAACGAACGAAGATTCGGGCCGCGGCGGCCCGAACATGGGCTAGAAAGCCCATGCCACTACTTGCCGGCGTCTTTGGCGGGTGCAGTTGGCTTGGCGGGCGCGGCGGGGGTTGCCGGGCCGGCGTCCTTCGCGGCTTTGCCGCCGCCCTTCAGGTTGCCGAAGTAGTTCTTCACGGCGTCGTGGAACTCGCGGGGGATCTGGTTCTGCTCCATGGCTTCGGTCGCGCCCTGCTCGGCCTTGGTGGCGGCGGAGGTGAACTCGGCCTTGCTCTCGCCCTTGATGGAGTCGCCCTCGACCATGCGCGAGGAGACAATCGGGCCGCCGCCCTTGAGGCCCACGTTCTTGGATGTGTACTTGTTGAACTCGGCCATCTCGGTGGAGGCGCTACCGCCCTGACCGAGGCCGCCGCCGCCGCGGCCGTTGCCCTGACACTGGCTCCAGGACGCGCTCCAGGGCTTGTTGCCAGAACCATTGCATTGGCCGTTGCCATCGCCGGGCTTGCTGCCGTTGCACTCGCCCTCGCCTTCCTTGTCGCCACCCTTGCACATACTCTGCATTTTATTCTGGCAATCGCTCTTGGCGGATTCGGCGAGCTGCATTTCCTGCTTGAGCTGTTCGAGCTGGTCCATCTGCTGCTGCATCTGGCCGGCGGCCTGCTGCATGCCCTGCTGGTCGCCGCTCTTGCATGCCTGGGACATCTGGCTGGCGGCCTTGGAGAGCTGGTCCATCGAGTTCTGGCACTGGCTCTGGGCCTGGGCCATTTCGGAGAGGGCCTTCTTCTGCTCGGCGGTCAGGTTCTTGGCGGCCTCGAGGGCCTTCTGCATGGACTCCTTGTCGCTGGCGGCCTTCGGATCAAGACCGGCCTGCTTCATGGCCTTCTCAAGCTGCTCCTTGTTCTTGGCCATCTCGGTGAGCTGCTTGGAGAGATTCTCAAGCTGGTCGGAGAGCTCCTGCTTCTGTTTTTCGGAGAGGGAGCCGGAGGCCATGGACTCTTTCATCTTCTCGATTTCTTTCTGGGCACCGGAGAAGTCGCTCTTGGCCATCGCCTTGGTGAGTTCGCTGGTCTTGTCACCGGGGGTCTTCAGGTTCTTGAGCTTGTCCTGCACGGCGTCGAGCTTCTGGCCCTTCTCGCCGTTGCGGAGTTGGTCCAGACGCTCGGAGAGTTTGGTGAGGTCTTTGATGACGGCGCGGCGCATCGCTTCCGGATCGCGCGGCTCGGGCTTCTCGGCGGTAGGCGGCTCGACTTTTTCCTTTTCAAGGCCGAGTTTCTCGGCCATGTCTTCAATCTTCTTGATCTCGATCTTGTCGGCCTTCACCTGGGTGATCGCAACGGCCCGCTTCTCTTCGGCGATAACCTTGGCGCGCCAGCCGAGCACATCCATGCGCGGGAAGGCCATCCAGACCACGGCGAACGCGAGTGCGAGAGCGAAGGGGACGGGCCAGAACTTCGGTGCGTTGATGGGAACGGCGTGCGAGACGCGCACGCCGCGGGCCTGGCGAATGGCGGACTCCACCGTGACGCGGGCCCAGGGGTCTTCGTTCTGATACTTCTCGATGGAGAGGGCTGTGGAAAGGGATTCTTTCAGATTCGCGCCCTCATCAACACGGCGCGCCACGGCGGCCTTGCTCGGACGAACGACAAAGGACCAGACCAGCCCGAAGAGGATGGCCGCGCCGGCGGCGGAATAGGCGATGATTTTCCACGGAAACGTCAGCCCGAAGAGCTGCTGCACGATGCGCGACAGCAGAAGCCCAAGCACAATGGCGGTGGCCGCGAAGACCAAACCACGGATGAAGTTGGCAACCGCCAGGCGCATCGCGGCGGCGGCGAGAACTCGGTTGATCTCGTGCATGATGACTTCCTCCATGTTGGCCATGTGGCCCATTCGGCACTTCTTGGCCGCTCAACTTCCAAGCTGTCATCGGATGGCCGACGGGCAAACCCCGTCTCGCAACCCCTTTTCCCCGGTCGATTGGATGGGGGCGTAGTACCCCCCCGACCTTTCAATCCCTGTTTGTACCACTGTATTCGTACCTGGGGGCAGTTCCGTTCGGAATTCATACGAATCGGGCAAGATTACCAAACTTTTACCAAACTCGTATCCCCCATTCGAGTTGCACGGCGGGCCGGGGCGGCCCATGATCTCGGTTCATGGCATCGGAGGCGTTCCACATCCCGAGACGGCAGACACTCGAGCAGGTGGATGCGCTGTTTGCCGCGCAGCGATCCGGGGACCGCGTCGGGCATGGGATTCACTGCGCGCTGGCGGCGGCCGGGTGCTTCTTCGCGGGGTGGGAGACGACATTTGCCGAGTGGGCGATGCTGCCGGTGATGATGTGCTTTCTGGTGCGCATGACCGGGCAACACAGAGTCCTGGAGCCACTGGCGTTTGATCGCGTGGTGCGATTGTGGCTGGCGTTCGGAACGTGGCTTGGGGTGAGCGTGCTGTGGACGTACGCGAGCGGGCCGAAGGAGTGGGTGACGGATGTGCAGTCGATGCGGTTCTTTGTGCTGCCGCTGGTGATGTGGCCGGTGCTGGATCGGCGGCGCTGGCTGATCGGTGCGCTGGTGGCGGGGATCGCGTGCGGGCAGATGTCGCAGGTGGTGCATCTTGCTACCACGATGCTGCACACATCTTGGATGCCGTTTCATCGGATGCCGGGGCGGATCACGGGATGGTGGGATCCGGCGGTGAGCGGCTCGATTTTGTGCGCAGGGCTGGGATTGTGGCTGAGTGCCGCGTTGTACGCACGGACGACGCGGGTTCACTTCATTGGCGTGGCGGGATCGCTGGCGACGATCGTGTGCATCGCGCTCACAGGGACGCGCGGGGCGTGGATAGGGGCCGCGCTGCTGCTGTGCATCGCGGGGTGGATACTGGTGCGGCGGACGCGCTTCCGCGCGGCAGTGCTCGGAGGCGTGATTGCGCTCGTGCTGGTTGGCGGAACGCTTGGGATCGGCGCGTGTGTGTATGTGATGAACGAGAAGGAACCGGCGACGCTGCCGGGGATCGCACAGCGGCTGCGGCATGGGATTGATGAGGTGCGGGGTGCGGGCGACCCGCGCGGATATGAAACGGACACGGGGTTGCGGCTGGCGATGTGGAAGTGGGGTTGGGCCGCGCTGCGGACGCATCCGCTGATTGGCGTGGGCGCGGGCGGCTACAAGCCGTGGGTGCGGGCGCAGAGCGAGGAACAGGCGGTTGCGCTCAACGCGCCGGCGGGGGCGATTCCGCATGTGCATTCGCACGCGCACTCGTGGTATGTCCACACATTCGCGACGCTGGGGATGATCGGGGGCTCGCTGCTGCTGTGGCTGATTGGAAGCACGTTTGTAGCGGGAATGCGGGGGCCTGCGGGGGCGGGCTGGTTCGCGTATGGGCCGCCGCTGGCGCTGGCGGGCCTGGCGTGTGCGGGATTGTTTGACAGCATCACGGTGAATCAGCAGACATCGATTCTGTTCTTCACGCTGATTGGGTTGTGCCTGCCGACGCGGCCGCGCGAGGTGGGCGTGCGTGATGCGAGTGATGCAAATGGTGCGGGAGGGACGTCGTGAGGGTGCTGGTCATCAGCGGGCGCACGGCGCGGCATCCGTGGTCGCATGGGCCGCTGGTGGCGGCGGCGTGTAATGCGCTCATAGCAGGCGGGCACACCGTTTCTCTCGCGGCACAGAGCGTGGACGATGGGGCGATGTTCATGCAATGCGCGAGCGTGCGGACGTTTGATTCGTTCGATCAGACGGCGACGGATTGGCCGCTGGGGTTTGCGGCGTGGGCGCGGCAGCAGCGGCAAATGACGGCGCATGATGTGTCGCTGTCGTTCTCGCGTGTGGCGGCAGGGGATGTGTGGATGCCGCTGGAGCCGAGCGGCGCGGCGTGGCTGGCACGGATACGCCGCTCGCACGCGCTGCCATCGCAGGCGATCGCCATCGCGCGTCATCACGGCGCGCTGCGAGCGTGGGCGTTCGATGCGTTTCTGGTGACGCCGCCAACGGGCGAGGATGATCCGATCCGGCGGGTGCTGGCGGTGGGATCAACGGCGGCGGGGGAGGTTTCGCGCGCGCTGCACCGCGCGCGGGGACTGGGCGAGCGTGTGGCAAAGATTGATCCGTTCGGGATGATTGCGCGACCATCGGCGGGAGAACTGGCGCGATTGCGGGAGGCGACGCGGGCATTGCTGAGCGTGGAGCCGGAGCAGCGGGTGGTGCTGGTAAGCGTGCCGGCTCCGGCGGGGCGGTTGCTGGATGGGTTGCTGGCGGCGACGGCGGCGGCGGCGGCGCGGGATCGGCGGCGGGCCCCGGTGCTGCTCATGCTGGCACGGGATTGCTTCGCACTGCACGGTCGAGCGGTGAAACTTGGCGCGTCTAGACAGACACGCATCATGGGATTGACGCATCAGATGAGCGCGGCGCTGGCGGCGGCGGACGCGGTCGCGCTGCCGATGCGATCGGCACGCGGCCTGTTTGAGAACGGCGGGACGACGCGGCTGGCGGCGGATGCACTGGCGTTCGGGCGGCCGCTGCTGGCGGTCTCGGGCGCGCCGGGATATGGGATGGCCCGGTTGCGGAGCGCGGCGGAGATCACACCGGGACTGGTGATTGATACATCATCCAGGGGCGAGTGGGAGCGGGCGTTCTCGCAGCTCGCGAGTGATGACTGGCTGGCGAGTGCGTCGGCTGCGGCTGGGGAGATCGGGGCGGCGATGACATTTGAGAGATTTTTGGGGACGCTGGAGAGCGTGTTGCACGAGGTGGTGACGGAGCGAACGGAGGGACGGGGGGCGTGAAATACGACGCTTGGCGTGCCACGGGTTCGCCGCGCTTCGCGGCAACCCGTGCGATGCTCGCATGGATGTGGTGCGGTCCCATCGCGCATCACGGGTTGTCCGCCGCGGCGGATGAACTCGTGGCACATCTCCGCTTGCGAAAAGGACTCGTAATGACGCGCCGACCTTCATACCATTGGCCCTCCCGCGCCGGATTTCACTCACACCGCACCCAAACTACAACACATGACCACCACGCTTGCACATCCGCCGGTTGCTCCCGCTTCGCATAGTTTGCGCACGGATGATCTGGGCGCGCGGGCGGCGGCGACGCTGCGCGATGCCGTGGATGCGCTGCTCGCGAAACTGCGCACCGATCGCGCTCCGGCGGGCGCGGCGCACGCGAAGCACTGGTGCGCGGAACTGGAAGGAGACTCGATCCTGTCCAGCGAGTATCTGCTGATGAAGCTGATTCTCGGGCAGGAGAACGACACCGATGTGGGATGTGCGCCGTCGGATGTCGGATGTGGGGCGTTTCCGAAGACGGTGCGCGTTGGACGTCAGACGTTCGAGCGGATCGTGAACCATCTGCGGCTGGTGCAGCGCGAGGATGGAACGTGGGGGCAGTTCCCCGGATCGCCCCCGGACATCAGCGCGTGCGTGAAGGCGTATCTCGCGCTCAAGGCGTTCGGAGAGCCAGTCGATGCGCCGCACATGCGCAAGGCGCGGGAGCGGATCATCGCGCTGGGGGGCGCGGAGAAGTGCAACACGTTCAGCACGTTCTACCTCGCGTGCCTGGGGTGCGTGGAGTGGGACGCGTGCCCGGCGATTCCGACGGAGATCGTGCTGCTGCCGCGCTGGTTTCCGTTTCACATGGACAAGGTCAGCGCGTGGACGCGGACCATGATCCTTCCTCTGGCGATCTGTTGCGCGTTGCGCCCGGTGCGCCATCTGAAGAACGCGGACGGCACCGCGCTGAACATCGACGAGCTGTTCGTCGATCTGCGCTGGAAAACCCGCTTGGCCAAGCCGTTCAATCGCGAAGACCCCGTCTGCTGGAAGAATCTGTTTCTCATCACCGACAAGATGCTCAAGCAAGTGCAGCGATTGAAGCTCTCGCCGATGCGGGCGCAGTCGATCAAGCTGGCCGAGGCGTGGATTCTGGATCGCGTGCGTCCGGAGACCACCGAGGGACTGGGCGCGATCTTCCCGCCGATGGTGTATCTGCAAGTCGCGTTCAAGGCGCTGGGCTACACGCGCGATCATCCGGTGCTGGTGAAGGCGGAGCGCGATCTGGATGACTTCATGCTCGCCGAGCCGCACGCGGACCCGCGGCTGGACCATGTTCGCTTGCAACCTTGCTTCAGCCCGGTATGGGACACTGGCATCGCGATGTACGCGCTGACCGAAGCGGGGATTACGGCGGCGAACAACACGGAGCTTGCGGGCGTCTGCGACTGGCTCATCGCGCGGCAGGTGCGCATGACCGGGGACTGGGTGCGGAATCTGCGCGCAGAGGATCGGCATATCCGGCTTGGGAATGAGGCCGCGGCGTGGGCGTTTGAGTATCACAACGACTGGTACCCGGATGTGGATGACACCGCGATGGTCGCCAAGGCGCTGATGCGTGCCGGCGATCGACGCGGCCAGAGCATTAACCGCGAGACTGCGGCCAAAGCGTTCCGCTGGATCGTCGCGATGCAGAACGACGACGGCGGCTGGGCGGCTTTCGACAAGACGACGCACCGGGAGTGGATGGAGCACGTCCCCTTCGCGGACCACAACGCGATGCAGGACCCGTCGTGCGCGGATATCACGGGCCGAACGATCGAGTCGCTCGTCACCTGCGGCATGTCGCCCCAGCATCCGGCGGTGCTGAAGGCGGTGCGCTATCTGCTCGCCAAGCAGGAGACCGAGGGATGCTGGTGGGGACGCTGGGGCAGCAACTATGTGTACGGAACATGGCAGGCGCTGGGCGGGCTGACGTACGCGGGGCTGCCGAAGGATCATCCCGCGATGGCGCGGGCGATCGCGTGGATTCGCAGCGTGCAGAATCCGGATGGCGGATTCGGCGAGAGCGCGAGCTCGTATCTGGATCGCACGCTGATGGGCAAGGGGCCGAGCACGGCAAGCCAGACGGCGTGGGGGCTGGCGTGTTTGCTGTATGTGTGCCAGAGCGATGATCCGGCGGTGGAACGTGCGGTGCGCTGGCTTTGCGACCATCAGCTCTATCAGGACAAGCCGGCGTTCGAGCCGGCGTGCTGCACCGGCGTGGAGACATTTGACGCGGGCACGGATGAGCTGAGCGGGACGGACTCTGTCTCTGACAACGCCGGGAGCTGGAGCGAGCACTACTTCACGGGCACGGGCTTCCCCAAGATTTTCTATCTGCGCTACAACATGTACCGGCACTACTTTCCGGTGATGTCGCTGGCGCGGTATGTGAACATGACTCGAACCGAACAGGCGCGCTGAGCGACGTGGCGCGGCTTGCCCGAGGGCGCGACGCGGACGGCGTGAACTGCTGTGCCCTACACTGCCGCGCTCGCGCCATTGAATCCGGGACGAACCGCTCATGCCCCCCACCACCGACACACGCCAGCGACTCATCGACGCCGCTGCGGAACTCTTCTGGGAACGCGGTTACGCGGCGACCGGCCTCTCGGACATTCTGGAATCCGCTGGCGCGCGGGGTGGAAGTCTCTACCACTTCTTTCCGACGAAGGATGATCTGCTGCTGGCGGTGATCGACCACCACACGCGGGTGCTGGAAACCACGATCGAGAACACGCTGGCGGCCCACGATGAGCCACAGGGCAAGGTGCTGGCGTTCGTCGAGTTCTACCGGCGATTCATGGAACGCACCGGATGCACACTCGGCTGCCCACTGACGAATCTGGGCGGGGAAGTTGCGGACACGCACGCGGCGGCGGCGGCACGCATCGCGGAGTTCAACGCCCGCATGATCGCACGCCTGGCCGAATGCGTGGCGGCGTGCGAGACGGGAGTCGGTGATTCCACGCGAACCGCGATGGCGATCCTCTCGATGGTGCAGGGGGCGACCATGCAAGCGCGAACGGGGAAGAGCACGGGGGCGATCGAGGCGTGCGCCGAGACGATTTCGCACATGCTCGGCGGGCGCGCGGTTTCGCAGGTGGTGGTTGTTCGCTCGCCGGTGCTCGCGGAACGCTAGCTCTTTTTACGTGCACGCCAGAGCGTGACGGCGTCCGGCTCGCGCGGATAGAGCGGTACCAGATCGACGGGATCGACCGCGGGTAATCGGGCACCGACCCGCAGGCAGGCCGCCGCGTCAAAGATTGGCGGGACGATCGTCCATCCGAACTGCTCGGCGGCGGTTCGCATCGGTGCGGGAAGGAAACTGTCCGCGATCAGCAGACGGACACCTTCGGTGTGAAGTACGGCAATATCCGCCCCGGTGATGATCCGACCGGACTGCGTGGCGATCCCAGCATCGAAGACCTGCACCCATGCGGTCTCGCCCTTGCCCGCGAGCGCGACGGCGATCTGGCCGCGCTGCCCGTGATCGATAAGTGATTCGATCGCGACACTGGCCGTTGGCACCGCGACGCACCTCGCGCCGGATGCTTCGGCGATCATCTTTCCTGTCGCACACGCGACGCGGACGCTGGTGTATCCGCCCGGGCCAATACTTACGGCCACACGAGCGAGTGTGCCGCCGCGCGGCGTGATGTTCGCGCCGCGAAACAGCCGGTCGATCGCGGGCATCAGATCATCGTCGTGGCCCCCACGTCCCGATGGGCGCACATGTTCCGTAGCGACGAGTTCCACGGCATCACCGGCCAGCCGCCCGAGGGCGACGCCGGGGCCACCCGCGTCGCCGCCGACTCCCGATCCGGGATTGGAGCACTCGATCGCGAGGATGTGCTGGGGTGCGCTCATGTTGTGCAAAGCAGCAGAGGGAAGATTGACACTAGTCGTCGCCGCTTCCGCCACGTCCGCGCTTGATGTCGCTGCGGCGTTTCTTACCCTCGATCCGCCGCTCGATGCTGCCGCGTGAGGGCTTGGTCTTGCGGCGCACCTTCGGCTCGGCCATGGCGCGAACGATCATCTCGCGGAGTTTTTCCAGGCACGCGCTCTTGTTCTGCGACTGCGAGCGGTGCTCCTGGGCGGTGATGATGAGTTCGCCGCCACGGGTGTGCGATCGGCCATCCTCGCCGATGTATGTTTCGGAGCCAATGACGCGATCGCCCGCTTGGGTCCGAAGTCGGTTCTTGGCCCGCCCGGAGATGGGCAACTGCTCAACGTCGATGCGCAGTTCCGCCTTGGTCTCGAGCTTGTTGACGTTCTGGCCGCCCGGGCCGGAGGAGCGCGCGAACGCGAAGCGGAGCGCGACCACCGGGACGCGCACGCCCGGCGCGACTTCCGCGCCGTGGGGCAAACCGCCACTGTCCAGATTGTCCGCAACTGCGGCCACGATTTGCTCCCAAGACATCCGACCCCGCCGCCGGTATGCTCACGACCTCACGCTGCATTCCGCTCACGCGAGCGGTGCCAAGCGTACCCGCACGGAGCCGACGCATGTTGCACCCGCGTTCAATGCTTGGAATGATGACTCTGGCCAGCGGCGCGGCCATCGGGCTGGCCGGCCAGACCTGCCGGGCAGACCTGGACGCATTCACGTCCCTCTCGCTGCGCGAGCCGCCCGCGCCGGAGACGCCGGTGACTCCGACCGACGCTGCCACATTGCCGGATCGGTTCGCGCCGGACTGGACGATTCAGGTCGAGCCGACGATGTGGTTCGTCGGCCCCAGCGGCAAGTTCAAGCTCCCCGTGAGTTCCGGCACCGGGCCGGGGGCGTTCACGACCGAAGGGGACAAGATTCGTGTCAACGATCTCGATCTGGATTCCACGCGGATCCGCCCCGCGGGCACGCTGACAGTGGCCAGCGGCAAGTGGCGATTCGCGTTCTGGGGGTCGGAATACGAGCTCGGCCGCTCCAGCACCACCGTGAACTTCGCCGGGCGTCTCGGGGCCGTCGCGTTCGCGCCGGGCGACCGGCTCAAACTCGATCTTTCGCTGGGTACCTACGAGCTGAGCGCGGGGTACCGCATCTGGGAGTATGACTTCGCGGAGCACACCGCGCAGAAGAGCGCGGCGGTGCCTGCCCAGCTCAACATCCACCTGCTCGGCGGGGCGCGGCTGTATGACCTGGAGATCGGCGCGGAGAATCTCTCCACGCCCGGACGCGCCGAGGGGTCGCGTGTGTTTGTAGAGCCGATGGTCGGCGTTCGCGCCGAGGCGATCATCGACACCGACTTAAGCGTGATCCTGCAGCTCACGGCGGGCGGGCTTCCGCTGGGCTCGACCTCCAGCTATTCGTTTGACATCGTGACCGCGTTCCAGTGGCGGGCGACCACCAACATCGGCGTGCAGATCGGCTGGCGGCAGCTCGGGTTTGACCTTTCCGACGGCAAGGACCAGGACAAGTTCCAGTATTCCGGGCGGCTGGCCGGGCTGTTCACGGGCGTGGTCATTCGGTTCTGAGCAGCAGCGACCAAAACCTCCTGACCTGCCTAGCCCCGGGCCGCCATCGCGCGCCGGGTACCCACGCGTCCCAGTTTGCCCAGATTTCCCGGACGCCGCGACTCCCCAACTTCGGTTGCTTTGTGCCACGGGCAGAGTGCCCATTTGTTCGTCACCGCCCAGAAGAGGGAGAGAATGTTTGAGAATCCCATAGAACTGTCCACATGCGCACAAGTTGGGTATTGACCAGAGTTTGCATATCGGCGATACTGGTGCCCGTCGCGGTTGCGGGACTGCCGTGAATGTACGGTGGCCGGAGGCGCCCGGGGTTGTTCGTACCGGTCGCTGGTATCAGCCGTGCGGTCGTTTGGTTTGCTTGTGGGGTCGCCGCGCCGCGGCCCCGGACAGTCGGATCGGCACGCGCGACACCCCTCGGGGTGGCGCTGGCCCCGGAGCGTCGGTTTCGTGGCCGCTGCTCCGGCGACAAGTTTGGTGTCCGCCGTCTGCCGGAATGCTGTATGCCGACTGTTACGAAAAAAGACCTGATCGATCGGATCGCCAGCGCGACCAAATGTAGCCGCGGCGATGTGAAGAAGATCGTGCAGCAGTTTCTGGATGATGTGATCGACGAGCTGGGCAAGGGGAATCGGCTGGAGTTCCGCGACTTCGGCGTGCTGGAAACCAAGGCACGGGCGCCACGCATGGCGCAGAACCCCAAGACGCTGCAACGAGTGAGCGTTCCGGCGAAGCGGACGGTGAAGTTCAAGGTGGGGCGGCTGCTCAAAGAGCGGCTGGACGGCAGGGAGCCGGTGCCGCGCATCGTGATCTCGCCGGACGCTGGCGCGAACACGCTGGGCAAGGGGCGGGCGAAGAGTGTGAACTGAAATCGGCTGGGAACAAGACACATGCACGCGCGTGCGAGTGAGCGTGGTTGCCCGCGCAAGAATCCCGGGATTCGCTACCAGAGCGTCGCTCATCCCGGGCGTGTATTTCATGCGCAGAAAAAAAGCCCCGACGTGATCGGGGCTTTCGTACATTCGAGTTGAGCGAGTCGATTACGGGCAGCCGGAGAACCAGGCACCGAGGAAGTCGAAGATGTCCTGGGCGTTCAGGCCGTTGACGCCGTTGTAGTCGGCGCGGATGTCGCCAGCGAACCAAGCGCTGAGGAAGTCGAAGATGTCTTGGGCTTCGAGTTGGCCCGAGCCGTTGAAGTCAGCGCGGCAGGAGGGCGGATCACCGGGAACGGGGAGGCCCGCGATGTCGATGAAGTTCGCGTCCGTCACCTGCACACCCGGCTTGAAGAGCGAGAGACGCACGGGAGAGTTGGCGGCGGTCTTGGGGGCCTGATTGGCGACGAAGCGGAAGTTGTAGAGCGTGGACCACCGGATTGCGTTGGCGTTCGCGTTGCTGGCGTATGGATCGGTGGTCCAGGCGATCGAGTTCGCGGTGATGGCGTTGTCCCAGGGCTTGAGGGCGAAGGGCTCGCCGGAGTGGTACTCGGGAGCGTGGAAGCCGACCTCAGCGATTTGCAGCGCCGTGGAGGAGGACTTGGGAATGCTGAATCCGGCCGCGCTGCGGTCGGAGTTCATGTTGAACACGGCGTACTCGTAGGACCAGAACCCGCCGCCCATATTCGTGACCTTCGCACCGACGTAGAAGCGACCGTCGTTGGGGGAGTTACCGTACGCGATGACGACCGAGGGATCGGCGGCCTGCCAGGCGTCGATGGCCGGGTGCATGGCGACGGTGAGGTTGCCAGCGCCGGAGGTGAAATCCATGCCGTAGTACTGCTGGTTGCAGCCGGTGGGGCCGGTGACCAGATTGCCGACGGTGATCTTGCGGTAGGAATAGTTGTCGTAGCGCTCGGTGGGCCACTCATCGGACATGATGTAAACCACCTCGCCGAAATACTGCGCACCCGTGGGATTGGTCGAGGCGTTGTAACGCGGATAGTTCGCGGGGTCTAGGTCGGTCGTACGGACGAGCAGGCGCTTGTTCAGGCAGGTGTTGGGGTTGGAGCCCTGACGCACGTACGGATACGGATACACGCCGGTCCACGCCTGGATTTCAGAACGGGGGCCGAGGTAGCCCTGGCTGCCGTTGAGGCCCGAGCCATAAGTGTCTGTCGCGCGGCCGTCGCCGAGCCAATCGCAGCCACCGGCGGAGTTGTGATCGGTGACGCAGCCGGTGGTGCCCGCGGCGGGGCCGCGAATGTTCAGGCAGCCCTGTTGGCCGCCGCTGCTGTTGCCGGAGGAGCAGTTGTCCGCGGCGCAGAAGCCGTGCTTGAGCCAGGACATGCCGATCTGCTCGAAACGCCCGTTGAAAGAGCGATAGACGGCACCACCGATGACCGGGTGCTGGTTGTTACCAGCGATCCAGATCGCGCCGTTGGCACCGATGTTGCAGGAATCGGAACCGAGGGCATATGCGGCCCAGCCGTTGGCCGCGCCGTAGCTGCCGATGCCTCCGCTGGATGAGTCGTACGAACCACCGACGCTGGACACGATCACGTCCGGGTATTGACCCAGGCGCGGCCCGATTTGGGCGAGGGCGGAACCGGCGACGCAGAGAACCGCGGCTACCGAGACGATGGATTTCGAAGCGCGCATCCGCATTGATGCCTCCAAGTCCTGAGATGTCCGTCAATCCGTTGCTGCACGCGGTAGACACCCGCGCACACCCAATCCCAACCGTTCCCCGAAGAGAACCAAAGCATAACTGATTCGTTCGACAATTACCGCGCAGATTCAAGACAATCCGTCGAACACTCCAAGTTTGCCATCTTTACGGAGAGAAACCAGTTCGGAGAACATTTTGATGCCGGGGTTTTTACTTGGTATTTGATTGGCATCCACCCGAACTGGGTGGCAAATGCGGTCCCTGTAAACTCGCCACGCGGTTTCCCTACGATTTAGTCCCATGGACTGGTTCATTGTTGTTGTTGGCGTGCTTTTGCTGGTCACTGCGACACCAATCGCGCTGGTGTGGTGGAAGCTGGCTCGGAAGGCCGCGCCGTATGGGGATGAGCGATCCGCCAAGAAGGCGGCACTGGCGGACGAGGCGGAAGTGATCGTTCTGCCCACAGGCGAACACAAACGCGGCGGGTGACGCCCCCCCCACCCCCATCACAACCGCCGAGCCGAGCACACAGTGCCCCGATACAAGATGACCATCGCCTATGACGGCACCGACTTCTGCGGGTGGCAGAAGCAGACGCCGTATGAGGACTCCGTGCCGGAGGGGCTATCGCTCGGTGCGGTAGTTGTCGAGCCGACGAGCGATATGGCTGATGTTGTGAGTGCGAGCGATGGTGCAGCCATCGCGACTGTACGAGAGCGGATCGTGTTGCGCACGGTGCAGGAAGTTGTCGAGCGGGCGGTGCGCGGGGTGGTGCGTGAGCCGATCGTGCTGATGGGCGCGAGCCGGACGGATTCGGGCGTCCACGCGCGCGGGCAGGTGGGGGCGTTCACCTGCGCCAATGGCGAGACGCGCGGCATCGGGTGGCCTGCGGAGCGCGGGACATCGGGGCTGGTGAAGGCGATCAACGCGCGGCTGCCGCGGGATGTGCTGGTGATGGGCATCGAGCCGACGGAAGATGACTTCAACCCGATTCGCGGCGCAACGCGGAAGCTGTACACGTACACGATCTGGAACTCGACGAGCCGGCCGCTGTGGGACCGGCGCACCGCGGTACATGTGTGGGAGCGGCTGGATGTGAACGCGATGCGAGAGGCGGGGAGCATCATCGAGGGTGAGCACGACTTCGCGGCGTTTGCCGCGGCGGGGCATGGGCGGCTGAGTACGGTGCGGACGGTGTTTGCGTGCCGCGTGCGCGAAGAGCAAGCGATTGGAGATGCCGATGCGCGGCGGATCGTGTTCGAGGTGGAAGGGAACGGCTTTTTGTGGAACATGGTGCGGATCATCGCGGGGACACTGGCGGAGACGGGTCGCGGACGCATGACACCGGAGCGGATTCGAGAGGCGTTGGCGACTGGGAAGCGGGAGTTGACGGGGCCGACAATGCAGCCGCACGGGTTATGCTTGGAATGGATCAGGTATTGATGACAACGAGCAACACCAGCATGAGTACGACGCCGCTGAAGATCGTGGTGAGCGGAGCATCGGGACTGATCGGGCGTGCGCTGTGTGCGCGACTTGCGGCGCGTGGCGATGTGGTTCGGCGGCTGGTGCGCGACGCGGCGAAGGGACCGGACATCCGATGGGAGCCGACGAATGGCGTACTGGACGCGGCATCGCTGGAAGGAACGGATGTGGTGGTGCATCTGGCGGGGGAGCCAATCGCGGATGGGCGATGGAACGCGGAAAAGAAGCGGAAGATTCTGGACAGTCGGGAGTTGGGTACGCGATTGATTGCGGAGACGATGGCGGGGATGAAGCGCCGGCCGCGGGTGCTGGTCTCGGCGGCCGCCATCGGCATTTATGGATCGCGCGGCGATGAGGTGCTGAGTGAATCGAGCCCGCCGGGCAACGGGTTTCTGGCGGATGCCTGCCGCCTGTGGGAACGCTCGACGGAACCGGCGGAGCGCGCGGGCATTCGGGTGGTCCATCTGAGGATCGGGCTGGTGCTCAGCCCCACGGGCGGCGCGCTGAAGTCGATGATGCCGATTTTCCGTCTGGGGCTGGGCGGGCGGCTGGGAAGTGGACGGCAGTGGATGAGTTGGATCACGCTGGCGGACACCATCGGTGCGATTGAGCATGTAATCGAGTGCGAGGAACTGTCAGGGCCGGTGAACATCGTCGGGCCAGCGCCAGTCACCAATGCTGAGTTCGCGCGAGCGTTGGGGCGTGCGCTTGGGCGGCCCGCAGTGTTGCCTGCGCCAGCGTGGGCGTTGCGGCTGGTGATTGGGGAGATGGCGGATGAGGCGGTGCTGGCGAGTGCGCGGGCGATGCCTGAAGTGCTGCTTCGCAGCGGATATCGCTTCGAGACCGCGGTACTGGAGGACGCACTCGCGGGGATGAGGCCGCACGCATAAACTTGTGGCATGGTGACGCGGGACCAAATCCAGAAACTGGCGGACCAGATCGCGGCGGAGTTCCGGCCCCAGAAGATCATTTTGTTTGGATCGCGGGCGTATGGGACGCCCGGCAAAGATTCCGACGTTGACCTCATGGTGATCGAGCCGCTTCAAGGTTCTCCGGTTCGACGTGCGGTAGAAATGCTGTCGAAGTTTGATCCGCCGTTCTCTGTTGACCTTCGCGTGCGCGATCCTGAGGATGTCGCCATGCGGTACGAGCACCACGACACGTTGATCCGCGACGTGCTGGATCGCGGCCATGTGCTGTATGCGGAGGCCGCTTGATCGCACACGGTCGCATTGAACCGTCGGAAGTTCCCAGCCCGCGCGACCCACTAGTAGCCGAGTGGATCGCCAAGGCCTTCGCGGACACGGAAAGCGCCGAGCGGGAACTCGTCCAGCCCGTTCGAACAAACTACGACTCCGCGTGTTTTCACGCTCAACAGGCGGTAAAGAAAATACTGAAGGGTTTGATTCAGGCACAGAGTATCGGGCCGCCGTATACACACAACCTCCTCGATCTGGGCGACATGGTCTTGTCATACCACGCAAGCTGGCTGAATGATCGCAACACACTACGCACGTTGACGCTTGGCGCGATCCAGTTTCGCTACCCTGGAAAGTCCGCGACCGCACTGGAGGCGAAGGACTCTGTCATGGCAATGCGAAAAGTGTTTCGATCGGTGCTCGCACTCTACTAAATGCGCATCCTGCACATTTCAACCCGGTTGATCCTCGGCGGCTCGCAGGAGAACACCGTGCTCTCGTGCGAGGGGCAGGCGCGGCTGGGGCACGATGTGCATCTGGCGTTCGGGCCGATCTACGGGCCGGAGGGGTCGCTGCTGGAGCGGGTGGAGAAGTTTCGCACGGCGGATGGGCGGAGGATCACGACGCATGTGGTACCGCACCTGGTGCGGGAGGTGCGGCCGATGATGGATCGCGCCGCCGAGGGGGAGCTGAGGCGGCTGATTCAGAACCTGCGGCCGGACATTGTGCACACGCACAGCAGTAAGGCGGGGATTCTGGGGCGGATCGCGGCGTGGAAACAGCTCTGGACGCTTGACGTGGGAAAACGCCCCGGCATTGTTCACACGATCCACGGGCCGCCGTTCATGCCGATCGAGGGTGGAGCACTCGCGCGAGCGAAGACGCGACTCAAAAACTGGATGTACACGCACGCGGAGCGGTACGCTGCGCATCAATGCCACACGATCGTTTCAGTTGCGGACGCGATGACGCGGGAGTTTCTGTCGCGCGGCATCGGCAAACCGGAGCAGTATGTCACGGTGCGATCGGGGATGGAGATTGGGCCGTATGTGGACGCCGCGCCGGATCAGTCACGCGAGCAGATTCGTGCGTCACTCGGCCTCTCGCCGGAGGACTTCGTCGTCGGCACCGTGGCGCGGCTGGCGGAGCACAAGGGGCATGATGATCTGCTGGATGCGCTTGGCGCGGAGGCGAAGCGGAATCCGAGGTTGAAACTATTGTGGATCGGCGATGGGTGGTGGCGGGAGCGATTGATCGCGCGAGCGCGAGCGATGGGGCTTGCGGTGCGGGAACATGATCAAGACGCGAGGGGATCTTCCTCCGCTTGCGCGGAGGGCTCGTATTCGGAGGCGACGGTTCATATCACCGGGCTGGTGTCGCCGGAGCGCATCCCGGGACTGATTCGCGCGATGGATGTGCTGGCGCATCCAAGTTATCGAGAGGGATTGCCGCGAACGGTGCCGCAGGCGCTGCTGTGCGGCGTGTGTCCTGTGGCGTATGACTGCGACGGCACCGGGGAGGTCTGCCGCGATATGGAAACCGGACGACTGGTGCCGACGGGGGACAAAGAAAAGTTGCGCGATGCGATTCTGTGGTTGAAGGATTATCCCCGCGAGCGGGCGGAGATGGCAGCGCGCGGGCGCGAGGAGTGCCGCGTGGCGTTCAGTGCGGAGACGATGATGGCGGAGCTGGAGAAGGTGTATGCGCGGGCGATTGAGTTGGCGAGAACGAAATAGAACGTGCGCGTGCCACGGGTTCGCGTGCCACGGTTCGCCGCCGCTTTGGGCGGCAACCCGTGCGGAGCCATTGGATGACATGTACTCACTTCTCGCAGCACGGGTTGCCCGCTCAGAGCAGCGGGCGAACCCGTGGCACGGTGATATCTGTCAGATCGCGGTCACGCCACGTTCTTCGGCGCTGACGCAGAGATACAGCGCAGCCATGCGGACGGCCAGCCCGTTTGTCACCTGACGGAAGATCACGCTGCGGGGGCCGTCGGCGACATCGCCGGCGATCTCGATGCCGCGGTTCATGGGGCCGGGGTGCATGACAATCGCGCCGTCCTTCATCCGCGCGGCACGCTCGCGGGTGAGCGCGAAGCCCTGGGTGTATTCGCGGATGGAGGGGAACGCGGGCGAGCCCTTGCTCGGGACGCCGCCACCACCGGCATCTTTCTTGTCTTCACCGTGGCGCTCAAACTGGATGCGGAGCATGTTCACGGCATCAACGTGCGGCAGGACGTGCTCCAGTTCGTGCTCCACGCGGCAGCCGAGGGACTCAAGCGAACGCGGCGCGAGCGTGGGCGGGCCGACGCAGATGACTTCCGCGCCGAGCTTGGTCAGCGCGGCGATGTTCGAGCGGGCGACTCGCGAAGAAACGATGTCGCCGACGATGGCCATGGTGATGCCGCGGAGATCGAGGGCTTCGAGCCGATCGAAATCAGCATTTCCTATTTGCGATTTGCCATTTGCCATTTGCCATTTCTGCCGCGCCTCCACCAGCGTGTAGACATCGAGCAGCCCCTGCGTCGGGTGCTCATGCTTGCCGTCGCCGGCGTTCACCACGGCGCACTTCACGGCGCGGGCGGCGACCAGCGATGCGCCCGCGGCCTTGTGGCGGATGACCATGCCGTCCACGCCCATCGCCTCGACGTTTCGAACGGTGTCCGCGATGCTCTCGCCCTTGCTCACGCTGGAGCCGGTTTCGGTGAGGTCGATGACATCTGCGCTGAGCCGCTGCGCCGCGAGCGTGAAGGAGAGACGGGTGCGGGTGGAATCCTCGAAGAAGAGATTGGCTATCACCCGGCCGCGGAGCGCGGGGACTTTCTTCACCGAGCGATCCGAGACATCCGCGAAGGAGCGGGCGGTACGGAGGATGGAGCGGATCTCGTCCGCGCTCAGATCTTGCAGGCCGAGCAGGCAGCGGCGGTTCCATACGGGCGCGGGATCACCGGGAACGGGATCGCTCTGGCCGGGAGGCGTGGAATGCGGCGAGGTGCTCATCGTCGGACGCGGCGGCGGGGGCGTTGTGGTGGGCACGCTCGATAATATGGCCGCTCCCCGCGTATGAGGCGCGTTCGTGCCATTTCGTGTTGATCAACGTGACGCCACGACACGGTTCATCCCATATCAGATACGCTCTGCTCCATGGACGTTGATCGAAGCGACCGAACAGTGGAGTTGATCGCATTCTCGGTTGGATCAGGGTTGGTCTATGGCATTTCGGCCGCTGGGGTGGTGTTTTTTGATTCATTGGCACTCACGATTGGTGGCATCGCGGGCGTGCTATTGGGAGCACTCGCGTGCTTCTTCGTCCTTCCGTTTCTCATGCACACCAAGTTGCGGCACTCATTGCCCACTGTATTTATCTGCACGCTGGCAACATCGATCGCGACCGCGCCGTTCCTCTACGTACTGTCTGGATTGGCTGCCTTGATCGTTGAGTTTGCCGCGTGCGCTGCCGCACATCGACTGTTCCACGATCCACCGAAGCCGTACGCGTGTCCGAATTGCGGGTACGACCTGCGAGGTCTGCGGACAACCGTTTGCCCCGAATGTGCCTATGCCGTTCTCCCACCCGATCAGACTTCCGACTAGCCCGCCTTCTTCTGCCCGTTCCAACGCGGCCGCGCACCTGTGAGTTCGGCGGCCACGCCACCAACCACGCGGACGGTGCCATCGCCGAGCTTGCCCGTGAGCGCCGCGATAAGTGCCGGGCTGGGGAGCACCTTCAGGGTTGAGGGAACTTCGAGCCGCACGCGGGCCTCGGCGGTGTCGAGGATGACCTCGATGGGGAAGAGTTGGGGCTTGTCGGCCCCCCCACCGGGTCCGGATAGCTTGGGCGGGGTGGCCGCGCTGGCTTTGACGATCTCCGCGATCTGGCTGATCGTCTGCTCGCCGGTGCCGTTGAGCCGGTCGCAATCCACCTTGAGCCAGAGTTTGCCGGGCATGAGCGGGACGCCGTCGATGGGGACGACGCGATCGACGACGATCTGGACGTTCTCGTTGCCGGTCGGACCCGCGCCCGCGGAGCCGCCGTCTTCGTCATCCCCACCACCGCCGCCGCCGCCCGCCGCGCCAGCTTGCTTGCGGTTCATGACCATTCCGGCGCGGGAACGATCGACGCGCCCGAGCATGAAGACCACGGCGTCCTGCGTGAGCAGGTGCGCGAACTGGCCGAAGCAATCGGCGAAAAGGACGCACTCGACGGTGCCGAGCTCATCCTCAATAGTCACGATGCCCATCTTCTGCCCCGCGCTGCGGCCGTTCTTCACGATGATCGCGCGGATGCCCTGCACGAGGCCGGGAAGCACGACGCGCTGGTCCTGCGCGCCGGAGCGCGCGGTGTCGCTGGTGGCGGTGGCGAAGACGCCGGCCCACTGCTTCCAGCGGGTCAGCGGGTGGCTGGAGACGTAGAAGCCGAGGGCTTCTTTTTCGCTGGCAAGGGTTTCGGCCTCGGTCCAGGGGGTGGTTTTGATGAGGGTGCCGGTGAGCGTTGTGTCGGCTTTCTTGGCGAGGGTGGGCGCGCCGCTGGCGGGGGGGCCGCCGCCGAGGAAGAGGCCGCCTTGGCCCGCGGCCTTGTCGGCCGCGACTTTCTGCGCGGCGGACATCGCTGGCTCGATAGTGGCGATCATTGCGGCGCGGTTCTCGCGCCCGTGCAGGGCATCCATAGCGCCGCACTTCACGAGCGCTTCGACAGTGGACTTATTGAGCACAGCCCCCCCACTTCCGCCGCTGCTGCCTGAACCCGGCGCGGGAGATTTGGCCAGCACGCGCTCGCAGAAATCGTGGATGGAGGCGAAGGGCTTGGGCTCGACGCGCTGGGCGGTTTCGGCGGCGGTCAGGCGGTCGCGCTCGCGGACGATCGCGTCGATGGCCTTCTCGCCGACACCCTTGATCGCGCCGACGCCGAAGCGGACGTGGCCGTTCAGCGCGGTGCGCGGCTCGCCGGCTTCGTACACCACGCTGAAATCCGCCAGCGAGAGGTTCACGTCCGGGGGCTTCACCTCGACGCCGACCTTGCCGTTCACGAAGCGGACCTTCTTGCAGTCCTCGACGTACTGAATCCAGTCGCTGACCTTTTGCGCGCCACTCTCGAAGGTGAGGAACGCGGCCATGTACTGGTTCGGGTAGTAGGTCTTCAGATACGCCGTCTGATACGCGACGATGGCGTAGCCGGTGCTGTGTGACTTGTTGAAGCCGTAGCCGGCGAACTTCAGGATCAGCTCGAAGAGCTCATCCGCCGCTTGCTTGCTCAGCCCCTGCTTTTGCGCGCCCTCGACGAACTTCGGGCGCTCCTTGTCGATCTTGTCGTGCTTCTTCTTGGAGATGTTCTTGATGAGCGAGTAGGCGTCGCGGAGCTTGATACCACCCAGGCCATGCACGATCTGCATGACCTGCTCCTGATACACCATAACGCCGTAGGTCTCGGCGGTGTACTGATCGACGACGGGGTGTACCGTCGGGACTTTCTCGGTGCCGTGCTTGCGCCGGTTGTAATCCGGGATCAGGTCCATCGGACCGGGGCGAAAGAGGGCGTTGGCGGCGATCAGGTCTTCCAGCCGGTCGGGCTTCATCTCGATGAGGAGCCGACGCATGCCGCCGGACTCAAACTGGAAGACGCCGGTGGTGTCGGCGCGCTGGAAAATGCTGAAGACGCGGGCATCATCGCACTTCAGACGATCCAGATCGAGCGGGTGCGCGATCGTGGTGGCGTCCTTCTTGCCCGACTTCGTCTTGAGCGCGGCCTCACGAGCGTCGTATTCCGGTACGCGGCCGACGGCGTTCCAAATCTCTCGCTCGTGAAGCGTTTCCCGGATGAGCTTTCTCGCTCGCTCGATGACGCTGAGCGTGCGCAGGCCGAGGAAGTCCATCTTGAGCAGGCCGACCTTCTCGCAGGTGGGGCCGTCCCATTGGGTGACGATCTCGTGGTCCGCCGCGCCGGACTGTTTGTAGAGCGGGACGATCTCGTGGAGCGGTCGCGTGGCGACAATGACTCCCGCGGCGTGGACGCTGGCGTGGCGGGCCTGGCCCTCGATGGTGCGGGCGTTGTTGATGAGCTGGGTGATGCGCGGGTCGGAGTCGTAAAGCTTCTTGAGTTCCGGCTCGTCGATCAGCGCCTGGTCGAGCGTCATGCCGAGCTGCTCGGGAATGAGCTTGGCGAGCTTGTCGGCCTCGGGCAGCGAAATCTCCATCACGCGGGCGACATCGCGCACCGCGGCGCGGGCCTTGAGGGTTCCGAAGGTGATGATCTGCGCGACGTGGCCGTATTTCTGGCGGACGTAGTTGATGACATCGGCGCGCCCGTTCTGGCAGAGATCGATATCGATATCCGGGAACTCGGAGCGATCGGGGTCGGTGAAACGCTCGAAGAGCAGGCCGTACTCAACGGGGCAGGCGTTGGAGAGGCCGAGCACGTAGCCGACCATGGTGCCGACGCCCGAACCACGGGCGTTGGCGGGGATGCCGCGCTGCCGGCCCCAGCTCACGAAATCCCAGACGATCAGGAAGTACGCGGTGATGTTTTTGTCCGAGAGAATCTTGAGCTCGCGCTCGAGACGGGCGGTTTTCTCGTCGGCTTGGGTGGCCCGCCGGTCCCCGGCGGGTTCTTCTGAAATTTCTTGGGGTGCTGATGTTGAAGCGGAACCGCCGCGGAGCTGCGGGGTACCCAGACCGTAGCGCCAGACGAAGCCGGCCTCGGAGAGCATGCGGAGCGCGGTGTCGCACTCGTGCTTGGCGGCGGCGCTGAGCTTCTTCTTCTCCTCCTCGTCCGCGCCCGGAGGGATGGAGAAGGGGATCACCTCGAACGAGGCGCAATAGGCGTTGTACCAGGCGGTGAGATCGCCCGCGAACTGCGGATCGCTGACCTTGGGCAGATCCTTCTTCGCGGGGAGCTTGACGCGCACCATCGGGGCGTTGCTCGCGCCGATAGGGAGCGTGACCTTGCCGGCGCAGCGCTCGGCGATCTTCACGGTGTTCGCGAGCGCTTCCTTGCCGGCCTCGCCGTATTCACGCTCGAAGAGGTCGCGCATCTCCTTGGGGCTTTTGACGTAAAGCTCCGTCGGGTAGCGCATGCGATCCGGATCGTTCTTCACCTTGCCCATCGAGATGCAGATGAGGGTGTCGTGGGCGTCGTGGTCTTCTGCTTTGAGGAAGTGCGAGTCGTTGTCGCAGACCAGCGGCAAGCGCAGGTCCTTGGCCAGCTTCATCAGGTGCTTGTTGATCGAGTTCTGGTCGTCAACGTGGTGCTGCATCTCTATGAAGAAGCCGGGAAGTGACGGAGTGACGGAGTGACGGAGTGCGGAAGCATCACCGTCTTTGCCTCCCGCTTCGTCACTTCGTCCCTTTGTCACTTCGTCACTTTTGTTGAACACCTTGGCGTGCCAGAGGGCGCTCTCCTCCGCCTTGTCCCAGTGCTTGCGATCGCCGGAGCGCTCGTATGCGAGCAGGTGGTCGCCGATCTCGCTGCCGAGGTGGCCGTTGATCGCGATGAGCCCTTCGGAGTGCTTGGCGAGCAGTTCCCGATCAATCCGCGGCTTGAAGTAGAAGCCAGTGAGATACGCCTCGGAGCAGAGATAGAGCAGGTTGTTCCAACCGGTGTCGTTCTCCGCCAGCAAGACCAGGTGATAGCCGCCATCGCTGACGCCAGTGAAGGTGCGATCCGTCCGCGAGCGGCCGGGGGGCGTGACATAGGCCTCGACGCCGAGAATCGGAAGGATGCCGTGGTCTTTGCAGGTGAGGTAGAAGGTGGCCGCGCCGAAGAGGTTGCCGTGATCGGTCACGGCCACGGCGTTCATGCCGAGCTCTTTGACGCGCTTGACCAGTTTGTCCACGCGGTTGCCACCGTCCAGCAGCGAGTATTCGCTGTGCAAGTGGAGGTGGACAAAGCCGCCCTCGATCGCGGGGGGGCCAGCGGCGGGAGATGTGGAAGTCGGATCAGCCATTGGTGGGGTACAAAAACAAGCGGCCTACTACTGGTATGGCCTGAAGGGGAAACAGGTTTGCCGATTCGCTCCGCCTTCTACACGATAGCGTCCCGGGCAGGACGCTTTGGCCAACCGATCGTGAGTCCACTGGCTGCCCACATCAAAGTTGGGAACAACACGTTTCGCCTCGGGACACCCCCATTCAGGTCTGATAAAAATACAAACTTTCGATCCTGGGGCGAGGTGGGGCCGGGTCCGACAACTGGCATGGCAGATTCGCATAACTCGGTGTACCTTCAAGGGTTACGGGGATTCACTGAGGTGCCGGGCGGGTGACGATCGGCCGAATCTGGTCGATTGGTCGCCTGTTCGCGGTTTCATCCATTCCCGTGCTCATCCAGGTTCCAACCGGGACTCGCTCGTCCCGTCAAGTACCCTTTGGCGACCCCGAAGGGTACTTGTTTTTTGATGGCGCGAAGGGGAAGGGGTGCCATGACGTACAATCAGCATCATGTCCGAGCAGTGGGCCAATAGGGTGGTGAAGGGTGGGTCGAGCCATGCGTTTCGCCTGGTGATTGGTCAGTCCACCTGGGGCGGGCGGCTGCTGGTGATCTTGGCGATGCTGATCATCTTCGCGCTGCTGGCGGTGGTCATTATTCCCATCGTGGTGATCGGGGTGGTGCTGGTGGTTGTGGGGATTGCGGGCGCGAGCGTGCGCCGGATGTTCGGCGGGATGCGTGCGCCCAATGGGGTGCTGGATGAGCGGCGTAATGTGCGCGTGATCGTCCGCGAATAGTTTTTAC
Organism: Phycisphaerales bacterium; assembly: GCA_043776515.1. GTDB lineage: Bacteria > Planctomycetota > Phycisphaerae > Phycisphaerales > UBA1924 > UBA4658. Next base: position 4,265 of record JAYVRG010000034.1, on the reverse strand, counting down.
AGTGTGTCTTCTTCGGACGGGATGGTGCCGAGCCAGGCATCGCGGAGCGATCGCGCGACGCGCCCGGGACCGGCGTCTGCTTCTCCGATCGCGTTCGCCTCGACGCGAACGACCGGCAGAATGCCCCAACTGGAGTTGGTGAGGATGACCTCTTCGGCATCGAGGAGGTCCTGCACGGAGAGCATTTGCTTTTTCGGCGTGAGGCCGAGTCGTTCCGCGGCGTCAATAGCCCAGGCGCGGGTGATGCCGGGGAGGACGGGGCTGGGAATGGTGCGGGCGTCTTTGCCAGCGGCTTCGCCCTCTTCGCCACGGGCGATGGGGGTGAGGAGCGTGTCGCCCTTGATGATGAGCAGATTGCTGACGCAGCCGCCGACGAGGTGGTTGGTGATGCTGAGCACGAGGGATTCGGCCGCGCCTTTGGTGGCGGCGAGTTGCAACTCGCGGAGGCGCCACCAGTAGTTGAGCGTCTTGTGGCCCTCGGTGGGGTTGAGTGGATTGGCACGGGTGGTGGCGAGCGTGGCGGTGACGCCGCGCTCGAACATGGGCTCGGGATATGCGGTGGCGGGTTGGGCGACGATAAGGATGGTTGGATCGGTCGGGCGCGCTGCGCCGCCCGCTTGCGCGACCGCGAGCAGCGAGAGATCGCCCGCGGTGATCGTCAATCGGACGCGCGCCTGGGCTAGACCGGATCGCCGGACAGTTTCCAGCACCGCTTCGGCGAGCGCGGGGGCGCGGAGTTGGTCGCTCAGGCCGAGCTGGCGGGCGGACTCGGCCAGCCGCGCCATGTGGTCATCCAGCCGGAGGATCCAGGTTTCGATTTCCTCGCCGTGGGTTCGCGAGCCCTCGATGCCGCGGCGGAGGACGCCGGCGCGCATGGTCTCAAACAGCCCGACGGCGTGCTGAAAACCGGCATCAAACGCGGCGATACGCGCCTCGGCCAGCGGGGGCGAGGGCGCGGCGGCACCAGCCGGGGCATCGCCCCCGTAGAACTTGCCGTTGAGAAAGATCGAAGTGGGCATGGGACCGCATGGTACGGTGAGCAACGCGGAAATGGCGGAAGGTCCGGGAATGTGCGGCAGTGCGAAGCGTGCTTGCCCGAGCCAAGCGATCGCCGATAACTCCGCGGCAAGCGGGTGAAGCGGGGACGGATGCGCGGGTGGCGCGGGGAGCGCGGGCGGGGCATACCGGGGCCGCAGATTCGGCGGGGATTGACGGTGACGGGGGATGGAAAACTGGCCGATCCACGGAACGACGAACCGGCGCGCCGTCGCGCGATCGGGATGTCATACGCGCGGAGACCCGAAAGTGGATAAAGCCAGCATCATCGGACTGCTCATCGGGCTCGGCTGCCTGGGCTTCGTGTTCTTCGAGGTCAGCCACGGCAACCTCATGATGTTCTTCTCCTTGGAAGGCGTCCTGATGGTGGGTGGCGGCTCGATCTCGGTGACGTTCATGGCGATGCCCATGGACAAGATGATGCAGGTGCCCAAGTACATCAAGCGGTTCATGTTCAACAAGAGCAAGGGCCCTTCGGAAACGGTCACGATCATCAGCGCGATGGCTGAGAAGGCCCGTCGCGACGGCATCCTCTCGCTGGAGTCCGAGATCGGCAAGATCAACGACACGTTCCTAGCCAACGGGCTGAAGATGGCCGTTGACGGGAGCGCGCCGGAGGTGATCGAGCAGACGCTCCGGCTGGAGCTGGTGGCGATGGCCGAGCGGCACAAGTGCGGCAAGAAGTTCTTCGACCTCATCAAGCTCTACGGCCCGGGGTACGGGCTGGTGGGAACGCTCGTGGGACAGGTCGGTATGTTCGGTCAGCTGGGCACCGGATCCATCCAGGCGCTGGGACACTCGCTGGCCGTGGCCGTGGTGGCGACCATGTACGGCGCCATCATCGCCAACGCGATCTGCGGCCCGATCGGCGACAAGCTGGCGATCCGTTCCCAGGAGGAGATGCAGTCGCGCGAGATGATGCTGCAGGGCATCCTCTCGATCCAGGCCGGCGACAACCCGCGCTCGACGATGGACAAGATGATTGCGTTCATCCCGCAGTTCCAGCGCGGGAAGTTGAAGCTGGCGGCGTGATGTCTGAGCACGCGGAGATACACAGAGGTTGGCACGGAGGTCTGCGGAGAGAATCCAATTGAGAGTGCTTCGATGCTTTTTCTACCCCCTTTCTCTCCGCGAACCCCCGCGTGACCTCAGCGAACCTCTGCGTGCCTGATAGCAATCTCGGAGACCCCCATGTCTGATGAACACAAGGAAGAACACGGTGGCGGCGAGGCCCACGGCGGCGGCGGGCACAAGCGCGGTCACAGCGGCCCCGCCCACGAGGAGCACGAGGAGCATGAGGGCGCACCCGAGTGGCTCATCTCGTTCGCCGATAACGTCGCGCTCATGATGGGATTCTTCGTGATTCTGCTCGCCATGAACATGGACAAGCCGTCCAGCGGCGGGATTGGTGGCGAGGGCAAATACCCCTCGAATGAGCCGACGGACGCGATGAAGGACTTCGCCATCGAGATGCGGGCGGCGTTCAACTCGCCGGTGGATGTCAACTCCAACAATCCCGCGGAGCAGCAGCTTGTGCAGCGGCTGAAGGATCGAAAGAAAGAGGGCGGACAGACGCGCCAGAACGGCGTGGACGGCAAGAAGAACTCGGTGCAGGCCACCAAGCCGAGCGACTACGTGAACGTGGTGGCGTTCGCGCAGTTTGTGGACTTTGACGCGACGCTGAACGACGAGGGCAAGGCCGCGATGGCTCAGGCCGCGCTGCTGCTGCGCGGGCAGCAATACATCATCGAGGTGCGCGGGCACGTCTCCGCCGTTGAGGCCAAGGACAACAAAGAACGTGCGATGCGGCTGGCATATGACCGCGCGCTCGCGGCGGCGACGGAACTAGTTGAAAATGGCGTGAAGTGGGAGCAGCTGCGGGTCGTCGGTTGCGCGGACAATGAGCGTGAGACGCCACGGGCGGATAGCGCCGAAGGCCACCGGACCAATCAGCGCGTGCAGGTGGTGACAACGCAGGAGCCCAAGCCGGGCGACCCGTTCAATGGGCCGAGCTCGAATGCGGGCGGTGGTGGGTTGCCTTCGCTGGCGACACCGACGAAGGAATAAGAGCCGAGCGGCGTGAGCCGCGGGTTCAGTTCGTGCCACTGACCTCTGCTTTGAGGAATGCCATTCACTTAAGGCCCACCGGCGAGCAGTTGGTTTCGCCATTCTTGGCGGGAGATGGTCAGGGTTGGGTAGCGGAGGCGGCGTTTGAGCATGCGTGGGTGGAGCCTGCCGGATCGGCGTGTGTTGACCTTGAGCCTGGGCAGGTCGGGCTGTTGGGCCGAGAGTTGCAGCCAGCGCAGCGCGTCGATGAAGCTGACACGGTCGATGGGAACCTTCTGACGGCGGGCCGCCTCGCCCATCACCGCGCACACGGCGTTGTACACCAGCGCGAACATCAGCAGTTCCTTGGTCACGCCCTCCACCGTCTTGCAGTGCAGCGAGTTCATCCCCAGCGTTTGCTTGAGGTTCCGCAGGTTCACCTCCACCTGCCAGCGGGCCCGGTAGAGTTCGGCGATGTCCGCGGCCGGGTACTTCACGGGGTCCAGGAGCGTCGTCATCAGAACGATCTCGTGTGAGCGGAACCCCTTCTCTCCCACCCGGTAGCGCAGCGCCCGCACCGTGAGCTTGCCCGGGATCGCGGCAAACTGTTCGCTCGTCAGCCACGGCGAGCGGTTGTGCGGCTTGACGATCTCGATCACTTGATCGTCGGTCCCGATCATCTCGACCAGGACCGGCCTCTGGCGTCGATGGCGGTTGTACCCCAAAGGCTCGCGCGGCCCCGGCAGCGCCGGGAACGGCAGGTCGCGGCTCTGGTGGGCGCGGAACAGGGCGTGGGCTTCCCGCTGCAAAGGCAGGGCGATATGCGTGTAGGCGCAGAACCCCCGGTCGCCCACGAGGAGGTCGCCTTGGCCCAGGTGCTCGTGCAGCAGCGGCGTCTTGGAGAGGTCGTTGGTGGCGAAGGGCGAGACCACCAGGTCCACCAGCATCAGGCTGGCCGCGTCGAAGAGCGTGAGCACATTGGCGATCGGGAATCCGCACCCGGGCTTTGAGTGCGGCGACTGCCCGAAGTGCTCTTGCAGACCGGGCGTGTCGGGCATGTCGCCCCCCGTGCCGTCGGTCTTGTAGGTGCGGTGGCCCTTCCACATTCCCGGCGCGGCCCCACCATCGCGCCGCAGCGTGTCGGTCGTCGCGCGCAGCAACTG
>JAYVRG010000033.1:0-30759 GCA_043776515.1 Phycisphaerales bacterium | reverse complement strand
CGGCCAAACCCCCGACTACACCACCGGAAATCTCACGTTCAATCCCGGAATCCCGGTGATTCTGCGGCCAGAGTTGGGTACTTCAACGGCCTGCTAGGGGTCGCCGGAGGTGTGGATGGGGGCGCGGGCGAGGGGTTGGGGGTCGAGGGTGGCGGGGTGGGGGGGAGTGAGGGCGTATTTGGGGAGGTGGGCGATGTCGGGGTGCGTGAGTGGGAGGTTGTTGAGTTCGATTTCGAGTTCGTTGTTGTCGTCGGTTTCGGGTTCGGTTTCGAGTTCGACAACTTGAACATGCTTCATGCGCGAGCCATCCCAGAGTGCATCACGCCTGCGCAGCCGGAACACCAATAATCGCCACGCCCAGCGAATCCGCTAGGTCCAGCAGTTCCGGCTTGTCAATCATGATGACATCACCCGCCGCGAGTGCGAGGCAGCGCCCGCCGTGTTTGTAGAGATTTTCGATAGTCTGCGGGCCGACGGTCGGGACATCCGAGCGTCGATCGTGTCCGGCGCGGGCTCCCTTGCAGAGCGTCCAACCAGTCGCGCGGCAGATGACGCCGACGCGCTCGATCATGCGATCCGTGCCTTCGACGGCCTCGACGGCGATGACATCGCGATCGCGGACGGCGATGGCCTGGCCGATGTCCAGCCGCAGGGTCTGGCTGAGGAGGGGCCAAGCGAAGGCGATGTCCGCGCGCTGCTGGCTGGTGGGCTGGCGCTTGGTCATGACTCCGGCTTCAGAGAGGGAGTCGGCGATGGGGGCGGTGGAGTCGATGAGGTGAACTCCTGCGCGGCTGAGTTCATCCGCGATCGCGGCCAGAACGGCATGGGAGCGGCGGTCGTGGCGAAGGTGGCGGAACCAGGTCAGAACCGTCCGCCAGTCCGGGACGTTGTGGATCATACTCCACGGAAACCCGTACATGAGCTTGGCCTTGTCGATGCGGCCAACCATGACGGCGTGCGAGACATTGGTCTTGCGGAGCATGCCGCCCCAGTGCCCGACCTTGAACAATCCCACGCTTCGGAACGAGGTGCAGAGGGAGGGGAGCACGGAGTCGTACTGGTTGCGGAGGCCGAGGGCGTGGACGGGGTGGCCAGCGGCGATCAGACCTTTGGCGATCATGACCGGCAGGCGACCGCCACCGGCGATCAGGCCAATAGGGGCCGGAGGGGCGGGCGGATCGGGCAAAATGGTGAGTGTTGCGGCCATGAATGTACGCGCAAGTCATTGATGAGCAATGAGTTGCAAGAAACGAGCGGAGCTGGGATCGCGGGTACGTGGTGAAAAGTCGGGGCGATTTCGCGCGATCCTGACCGATTCCGTGAGTACAAAGGGTATCGGCAATGGGGGTGGGATGGCAAACAGTTGTTTTAGGGTGGGGCTGGCTCTCCGAGCCGGCCTCGGCTTTGACCTACTAGTTGTTGCAAACCCGGTTGCGGGGGTTCGAGCGGAGGTGTCGATATGGGCAACATGCCGGATGCACGGGACATGGTGGAGCTTGGTGGAAGGGGAGCCGCCGCACCGAGTGCGGGTGGTGGGGGGAATGACCACGGAGATGCGCCCGGGAAGTTTCTCCGGCTGTGGTTCAAGTGTTCCGGCCAATATGCCCGGGCGAATCGGGCAGCGGATGGGTCGGCATATGTGGGGCGATGTCCGAAGTGCGGGGCGTCGGCGACGTTTCCGATCGGCCCGGGGGGGACGAGTGTGCGGGTGTTTGAGGTGAGTTGTCGGTGAACCGGGGTGGGGTGGGGGGAGTCAAAGTGTGAGTTGAAGACAGAAGCTGAAACATGGGCTGGAAAGCCCGTGGCTCTGGGAACACCAGGGCAAACGCGTTATCCGATTTCGAGACTGTTTTCTGCCCCGCTGACCCACCAAATCATCGAGAAGTTCGTCTGGAAGGGGTTTAAAAACGGATAATGCGTTTGCCCTGCTGGGAACACGGGCGGGACGCCCGTGCCACGGGGGAATTGCTAGCATGGGCTCCTATGAGCAGAGTTGCAGGGACGCAGTATTCGATTTCTTCCTCGACGCGCCGGTGTGCGGCGACGGATCGGGAGCTTGGCACGGGCGAGCGGTTTGTGGCCGCGCTGGTGCAGCATCCGGAGGAGGAGCAGTTTGTCCGTGTGGACTTCTGCGAGCGGGCGTGGAATGAGGGGGCGAGGCCGGTGCGCCCGCTGGTGTTGTTCGGTTTCTGGCGAGGGCTGGTGCCGGATCCGACGGCGAAGAAGCGGCTGCTGATTGATGACCAGTCGTTGGTGGAGCTGTTCGAGCAGAGCGGGGAGAGCATTGAGGTGGAGGGCGGTGAGGGCGCGAGTGAGAAGGAGCGGCTGGCGTTTCGATTCGTGTTGTCGCTGATTCTGCTGCGCAAGCGATTGCTGGTACAGGAGGGAAGCAAGGGGACGACCATGCTGGTGCGGCAACGCGGCGTGCCAAGGCCGCCGGAGGGGCCGGAATACATGGAAGTGGTAGACCCTGGATTGGATGCGGCGACGATCGGGAAAGTGACGGGGATGCTGGGTGCGGTGATTTCGGGTGAGACGAGTGCTGCGCCGACCCGGGCGGAGAAAGGCAGTGGGGCATGAAGCGAGCAGTGATGTTGGCGATGGGACTGGTGTGCGCGATGGGGATGGCGGGTGGGTGCGAGAACTTCGGGGAGAAGGGGAGCGAGGGCGCGGCGAAGCCGACGACGGCGAACCCGATCAACAAGAAGTTTGGCGAGCCGCCGGCATATGCGGTGGTGGCGCGCGAGTACAACAGGTCGGTGGATTACCTTGACCGGATTTCGGCGCGGGCGAACATTTTGATTACGTACTTTGATGAAGAGGGCAACGAGCGGACGGAAGACCCGGAAGGGCGATTGCAGATTATCCGTCCGAACAAACTCGCGCTGAGTCTGGGGAAGGCGGGGCAGATTCTGTTCTGGTTTGGATGCGATCCCGAGCAGTACTGGTGGATTGATCTGTCGGAGAAGGGGAAGCGGATCGCGGCTGTGGGGCGGCACGAGAAGTTTGATGATGCGACGGCGGCGCGGATCGGTCTGCCGATCAAGCCGCTGGATTTGATCCGGATGATGGGGATCGTGAAGATGGATGTGGCGGCGAAGGGGGCGACGCAGTGGTCGGAGGACGGGAAGCTGGTGGGGATCACCGCGCCGATCGGGGATCGTGGATTCCAGCGGACGTGGGTTGATCCGAAGACCATGCGTCCAAGCACCATCGAAATCTTCGACAAGAATCGAGAGAAGGTGCTGGTGGCGGAGCACACGGGCGAGGAGCCGGTGGAGTTTTCACGCGACCTGCCCGGCGCGGCGTTCGCGCACGTGCGGGTGCCGTCGCGGATCGAGATAACGCACCTGGAGCGCGACGGCCACCCGGAGACCAAGGCGCGGCTGACGCTCACGGGGGTGCGCGACGGGCCGATCACCGAGAAGGCGTTTGATCTCTCGGTGCTGCTGGACAAGTACCCGGTGGACAAGACGATTGATCTGGATGCGCGGAAGAAGTAGTGGATGCCCGGTGGAGAGTTGCGCGAGGGATGGACAACCATGGCGTTGCTTCATGCGTCGGAAACGAGAATGCGGGGAATAGCCGCGGCTTGGATGGTGTGGTGCGCTCTGGTCGGAGCGTTGACCATCGTGCTTGCCGCACCGACACCGGCACTGGCGCAGCATCGAGATGATCCGGCGCGGCAGATGGACAATCGCCCGGTGATCCGGCGCGGCACCGCGGAGCCCGTGACTGACGGGCATGGGTGGATGGTCGTGGAAGCGGGGCGTGAGGGCGGGCGTGATGGACGCGTGGTGTTGCTGCATCTTCCGGCGCGCGAGGTCGGCGGAGAGGCGGACTCCGCCGCGGAGGACATGGAAGGGGTCGTTCGCATCGCGGGGGAAGCACGCGGGCGATGGGAGATCGGGCATGAGGGGCTGGCGTGGTGGCGGAACCGGGTGTATCTGGTGATCCAGGAGCGGGCTGAGTCGGGAGCGGTGAAGCGACGGGTGCTGTCGCGCGAGGCGCTGCGAGGGATGGGGAGCGCGTACGAATATTTTCCGTCGAAGGAGTTCATGCAACTCGCGCCGCTGCCGCCGAGTGATGCGCTGCTTGGGATGGCGGCCTCCGAGCAGGGGCCGGTCGTGTGGCTCGCCGGGGGCGCGAAGGACGTTGCCGGGCGTGTAGGCGATGGATTGTGGGCATATATGGATGGAAAATGGCTGCGCATGAACACGCCGTGGGGAGAGGGGGAAGCCCGCCCCGTTTGGTCTATTCATCAACACAACGGAGAATCACGGGGCGAGCACGATGGGCTGGCGCGGCTGATGTCCTGGCGGGATGGGGTGGCGATCGCGAGCAGCGCCGAGGGAGCCGCCGGCGTGGTGGTGTGGGTCGGTCATCGCGGAGCGCCCGCGCCCGCCACGATCCGGTGGCAGCGGCTGGATTTCGAGCTTGGTGAACTTGCTTCCGTGGAACGGGCATCGCTGCGGCTGGCGTTTGTCGAGGGGGCGCGGGAGCAAGAGGATGTGCTGGTGGCGGTGGTGATGGCGAAGCCGTCGGAGCCGACCTCGGCCGGAGTGGCGCGGGTGTATCAGTTGCGTTCGGGAGCGCGGCCGATCGAGCTCGCGGAGGTTGCGGGCGTGCCGCGCGAGGCGAGCGTGGTTCCCATGGCATCTGCGGGGAAGGGTGGCGAGGTGTCCGGGTTGGTGACGCTGGCGTGGAAGGAGGGCGCGGCCTCTAGCACGGTCGGTCGGGAGTCAGCGGACTTACAGGTCCGCGAGATTTCGGTGGTCACGGGGAGGGCGCTCTACGCGGGGCCATCGCGGAGCGGCAAGCGCGCGGAGCGGCCGATGGTGCAATGGATCGTGGTGCTCGCGCTGCTGGCGGGGGTGGGCACGATGATGTATCTACTGGCATCGGATCCGCGCGTCGTGCCGGTGTTGCCCGCGGGCGTGCAACTTGCGGACCCGATTCGTAGGTTGGTGGCGGCGGTGCTGGACTATGTGCCCAGCGCGATTCTGGTGGCGGTGGTGCAGGGGCGCAGCGCGATGGTGCTGCTGATGCCCAGCACAATGCTGGGCGGGGCGGACGCCGCGCTGGGAAATCTGGACCTGCGCCCGATTGGGCTGGTGATTCTCGTGACAATCCTGCACGCGAGCGCGTGCGAATGGATGCTGGGAAAATCGCTGGGGAAGTTCGTGATGGGGATTCGCGTGGTCTCGATCGCCGCAGTCGGCGCGGGAACGCATGTTGGTGGCGTCTTGATGATGCCGCGTCCGGCGCTGGGCCAGGTGTTGGTCCGAAACCTAGTGCGATGGCTGGTGCCGATGCTGGCTTTGTTCGGGATGCTGGATGTGGCGGGGCGGCACCCGGGCGATCTGGCGGCGCGGACGCTGGTGGTGGCCGATGCGAACGACGGCAAGTGATTTGTACGATGTTTGGCGGCGTGGCGACAGATTCGCGCAGAAGCCGCGCACAAGCTGAAGGGAATCGGCAGCCGGGGCCGATATGGGCGGGTCGGATCGGCAAGGATTGCCGGTCGGCGATGGTGTTGGATCAAGCGTGCAAGTGAGGGCTGAAACCGTGGCGGAGGCCAAGGGCGTCAAGTCGAGCGGGGGACAGGAGCCGGGAGCCCGGGGTGTTGGTGCGCCCGCGTCGGGCGATGGCGGTGCGGCGGGGCAAGTGAAGTTCAAGAATGTCTGGCCGCTCCCCGCGCTGGTGGCGGGTGGTGCGATGCTGGTGGTGGGTGGGGCGGTGTTCATGATGAACCGGCCGAAGCCGCCGGGGGATATTCCGTTGGAGCAGGCGAAGGCGCTGGTGGCGGACAAGCGGTTCCAGGAAGCGATCGAGAAGCTGAACTCAAAGGAAGTTCGCAACTACATCGAGTATGGCTCGCCGGACGCGGAGCACCTGCGGGCGTTCTATCTGGCCAGAGCGCGAGCGTTTGAGGGTGCGCAGCAGACGCTCGGGCTGAATCGCGCTGAGAACCACCGAACGATCGTTGACAACTACCAGCTCGCAGAAAAAGCCATTGCCGAGGCGGGCGAGCGGGAGCTGTCGCCAACCGATACATCCAAGATTGTGGAATCGCTGGTCGCGCTCGACCAGCTCGACGGCGAGACCGGCGCGCTGCGGCGCATCGAAAAACTGCCCGAGACCGAGCAGGCGCGCAAGACCCGGCTGACGCGGGCGGTGGTGGAGCACAATCTCGCCATCGCGCCAACGCTCAAGGGGGAGAAGGCGACGAAACGCTCCGACCAGACGCTGGAACTGCTCGCGGGGCTTGCAGCTGATCCTGCGCTCTCGGCGGCGGACAAAACGTGGGTGCTGGCGCGGCAGGGGGAGATGCTGATCGCGGCGGGGAAACCGGAAGAGGCGATCAACAAGCTGATTCGGCGGGTTGGATTGCTGAAGGATGTGCCGCAGGAACAGCAGGGGGAGTTGTATGTGCTGCTGGGCAAGGCGTATTTTCAAGCGGAGCAGCCGACCAGCGCGATGCGGCAGCTGGAGGCGGCGGATGCACTGCTGGAGCCCGCCAGTGCGTTGCGCGCGGACCTGGGCGTGATGCTCGGGCGGCTGGCGCAGAGCGGCGTGGCGACGGCGAGCGGGGGCGGGCGTGGCGCGAGCGAGAATGATCCGAATGCTTTGCTGGACTTTGCGCGGGAGAAGTTTGAGGGCGTGATTGGGGAGTTCGGCGCGGGGAAGCAATACGCCCGCGCGATGCTGGGTGTGGCGGAGGTGGAGGCGTCGCTGCGGCATGATGACAAGTCGCTGGAGAAGTATGCGGAGCTGGTCGCGCTGGTGAACTCAATCGGCGAGAAAGTAGAGAAGCCGGGTGAGCATGGAAAAGCCGGCGAAGCGCACGGCGACAAGCCCCACGAGAGTGGACATGAACCGGCGGCCGCGGAGCCGGGCGCGGCGGCACCGCATGGAGCACCCGCCGAGCGTGGCGCGCCCGAGAAACACGGCGAAGAAAAGAAGCCCGAAGCGGCGGCGCGTGCTGAACCGGCACACGCCGCGGCGATCCCGTTGCGGCTGGCGGACAAGATTCGCCCGCGATCGCTCGGCGATGTCACCCGCGAGAGCGTGCTGACGAGCTTGATGCAGCGATATCGGGAACGATTCGACTCCGGGCAGCGCGAGAGTGCGCTGCGATACGCGGATGTCGCGGAGACGCTGTTCAAGGATGTGGATGTGCCGCCCGAGGTGCTGCTGGCGATCGGTGGGACGCGCCGAGCACTCGGCGAGACGCTGATGACGCAGGCCCGCGAGCAACACGCGGCGGACCCGACGAAGAACGGCGCGGATTTCTCCGTGGAATCTCTGGACGCCGCGACTCGCGCGGAGGTAAAGAAGCACTTCATCGTCGCGGGAGACTATCTGCGTCGGCACGCCAAGCTGGTCGCGGCGACCGACCCGGGGGAATCCGCGAAGAGCTTGTGGACGGCCGCGGATTCGTACGATCGCGCCGGGGATATCGACGAAGCGAAGAAGGCGTTCGCGGATTACGCGGAAAACGCCGCGGATACGGACGCGAATAAGCCCGAGGCGAAGTTTCGGCTGGCGCAGGTGTATCAGGCGAAACAAGACTTCGTGAGCGCGGCCGCCCTGTACAAGGAACTGGTGGATGCACGCGACCCGACGAACCCGACGCTGAACTCCGGCGTGATGGCGGACAAGGCGGTGGTGCCAATGGCCCGCTGCATGTTGAGCGATAACGACCCGACCAACGACGAAGAAGCGGAACGCATGTTGCAGGGCGTGGTGGAGGGAAGCGGCGTCGGTCCGGATGCGATGGAGTATCGGGAGGCGTTGATTGAACTGGGAGAATCCAGCTACCGGCGCGAGCGCTTCGCGCAGGCGATCGCGTGGCTGGAGGGCGTCTCGAAGCGGTACAAGGATGATCGGCGGATCGAGAGCATCCGGTATCTGTTGGCGGACAGCCATCGGCGCGAGGCGGTGAAGGTTGGGCAGACTTTGGCGGCGCAAAGGTTGCCGCAGGCGGAGCGCGACCAGCTTGAGGCGAAGCGCACGGAGCATCTGCGAGCGGCGCGGCTGCTGTATGAGGGTGTGAAGATTGCCTTGGAGCGGAAGACGGCGCGGCTGCGGACGAATCTGCAGAAGATTCACCTGCGGAACGCGTACTTCTATCTGGGCGACTGCGCCATGGAGATGCACGACTACGACGCGGCGATCGCGGCGTATGACGAGGCGCGGAAGCAGTATTCCGAGGAGCCATCGAGCTTGGTGGCGATGGCGCAGATCGTCAGCGCGTACGCGGCCCAGGAGAAGTGGGCTGAGGCGCGAACGGCCAACGAGCGGGCGCGATTGCAACTGGCAAAGTTCCCCGAGAGCGTCTGGCAGAATCCGGATTTGCCGATGGAGAAGCGGCACTGGGAGAAGTGGCTGGACGCCCGAACGTTGATCGGGCAGCAAGGGCAGGCGACTGGGGACAAGGGCAACGAGAAGAGCGAGTGAGACGCGGTGCAGGTGTGAGTAATAAGCCAAGGAGGGCTGGTCATGATCGAGCAGATGGTTGAGAATCCGCTGGTGGCAGAGGTGAAGTCCGGTGATCCGGCGAAGTGGCTGCCGCGGCTGAACAAGTTGCTGGATGAGCAGTGCGAGCTGTGCGTCGGGCTGGACACGCTGAGTGCACGGCAGACGCAGGCGGTTGGCGTTGGTGATACCGACGGGCTGCTGCGCATTCTCGGGCAGCGACAGACGCTGGTGGATCGGGTGACGGACATCAACGCACTGCTGGAGCCGTTTCGCGTGAAGAAAGAGGAACTGCTCGGGCGACTGGTTCCGGCGCAGCGTGAGGGCGTGGTGCAGCGGGTCGGAAAGATCGCGGCGCTGGTGGAGAGCGTGCGAGCGCGGGACGATCAGGATCGCATCGTGATCGAGAAAATGCGGACGGCGGTGGCGGATGAGCTGGCAAACCTGACGCGAGTGAAGGGGGCGGCGGCCGCGTATGCGAGGAATGGTGCGGGAAACGGGGCGATCTATCAGGATCGACGGGGCTAAGTGCTGGTTGAGAGTTGAACGCGCTCATGGATGAACGCGGGAAGGAATGAGGCGCGGAGCGCATGAAAGCGAGTGTTGAGTCCATTTCGACGGTCGACCAGAAGCCAGTGCAGAAGGCACATGGGCGGGACGCCCATGCCACGGAGATGGGCGAGCGCGATCTGGCGGAACTGTTGGGTGCGTTCAACGAGGTGACGACGAAACTGCAAGCGGCGCACGAGTCGCTGCGAGCGGAAGTCGTGCGCCTGCAAGGGGAGTTGCGGCAGGCCAACGAGCAGATTGAGCGTGGGAAGCGACTGGCAGAGCTGGGAGAGATGGCGGCGGGCATCGCGCACGAGGTGCGAAACCCGCTCGGGTCGATCCGGCTGTACGCTCGGATGCTGGTGGATGATTTAGGCGTGGGTGGGGATCGAGCGAAGGAACGCGCGATCGCGGAGAAGATCGGTTCCGCAACGCGCGGGCTGGACGCTGTGGTGACGGATGTGCTGGCGTTCGCGCGCGAGGTGCGGCCGCGGAGCGAACCGGTGGAGGTGGGGGGGATGATCTCGCGGGCGATCGAGGAGTGTTTGGCGAGCGATCGTGAGGAACACGCCGGGGCTGGGCGTGTGCTGATCGTGCGCGATGATGAGATGGCCGAGATGAATGGTGAGATTGTCGCCTGCGATCCGTCGCAGATGCATCGGGCACTTGTGAATGTGCTGCGAAATGGCATTCAGGCGATGCGAGAGCAGGGTGGTGAGTGTGAGATTCGAATCTCGGTGGAGCGGCGAACGCTTCCGGATTCGGCGGGCGCGGCCAACAGTTTCACGGCGATCGTGGTGCGCGACAGCGGACCCGGCGTGCCGCCGGGCGTGATGGAGCGGATGTTCAATCCGTTCTTCACCACGCGGGCGACGGGAACCGGATTGGGGCTGGCGATCGTGCATCGCACGATGGATGCGCACGGCGGACGAGTGCTGGTGCGAAATGTGGATGGCGGGGGAGGAGCGATCGTTGAGTTGTTGTTGCCGGATCCGCCGGCAGAGCGAAGCCGATAGGGTGACAGTGTGTCTGATTGAAATCATCCCGCTCGCCACGGATTGCGGCGAGCGGACACGAAAACACGAGTGAGTCATGGAGGACAGGTTATGAGCACGGTGCTGATTGTGGACGACAAGGAAATGTTGCGGGATAGTGTGGGCGCGACGCTGCAGCGCGCGGGCTTCGGGGTGGTGACGGCGACCAGTGGCGCGAACGCGCTGGAGCAGATCGCCAAGCGCCGGCCGGACTGCGTGGTGACGGACCTGAAGATGCCCAATATGACCGGGCTGGAACTGGTGGAGAAGGCCCGCGAGATCGACGATGCGCTGCCGATGATCGTGATGACGGCGTACGGCGCGGTGGAGACGGCCGTGGAGGCGATCAAGCTCGGCGCGTTTGATTATCTCACCAAGCCGTTTGAGGGTGATGAGCTGATCGTGGCCGTGAAGCGGGCCATAGAGCACGCGCGGCTGACGAAGGAGAACGCGGTGCTGCGGACTGCGGTTGAGGGCACGCGGGCACCGGCGAACTCCGTGCATACTGGTAATAACGGAATGATGCAGACCGGGCCGATGGGTCTGGACCGCATCATCGGTGATTCCGGCATGATGCGCCGCGTGAAGCAGCAGATCGCCGCGGTGGCCGAGAGCCAGGGAACCGTGCTGATCTGTGGCGAGAGTGGCACAGGTAAGGAAGTCGTAGCGCGGGCGGTACACGACCTCAGCCCGCGCGCCAGCGAGACATTTCTGGGCATGAACTGTGCAGCGATGAGCGAGACGCTGCTGGAGAGCGAACTCTTTGGCCACGAACGGGGCGCGTTCACGGGTGCGGAAAAGCTGCGCAAGGGTCGATTCGAGTTGGCGGACCGCGGCACGCTGCTGCTGGATGAGATCAGCGAGATTTCCAGGAGCGTGCAGGCGAAGCTGCTGCGCGTGCTGCAGGAGCGATCGTTCGAGCGTGTCGGGTCGAGCATGACCATCGGCGTGGATGTCCGGGTGATCGCGACCAGCAACCGCGATCTGCCCAAGGCCGTCACGCGCGGCGATTTCCGGCAGGATCTGTTCTTCCGCCTCAACGTGCTGCCCGTCCACATTCCACCGCTGCGCGATCGTTTGGAAGATGTCCCCGCGCTGGTGGCACACTTTGTGGCATACACCGCCCGTCGCGAGGGTAAGTCGCCCAAGGTGTTCTCGCCCGAGGCGATCACCGTGATGCAGCAATACAACTGGCCGGGCAACGTGCGCGAGCTGCAGAACATCGTCGAGCGGGCGGTGGTGCTCACGCGCGGCGATACGGTCGAGCCGGGGATGATCGAGCCCTGGCTGCTCAGCGGCGATGAGGCCGTGGGTGTCGGGATGCAGGCGGCGGGGCTTCCGATGAACGGGACCTACTACCAGAACGGCAACGGCACCATGACGGTGAGCGTTGAGCGCAAGCCGCTGCACACGGACATTCTGCCGCACGCGAATGGCACGGCGGCCACGGCGGCGGCGGGCGAGGCGATCCCCATTGGCGGGCGTGCACTGGAAGAGATCGAGCGCGACGCCATCGTGCGGACGCTCAACAAGTTCAAGGGTCACCGCCAGCGAACGGCCGTGGAACTCCAGATTGGCGTGCGGACGCTGGGGCTGAAGCTCAAGAAGTGGAAGCAGTTGCAGCTGGTGGACGCGGGGTTGTGAGATGGGGAGGGGGAGAGGAAGGGAAAGCACGCGGAGGTTCACCGAGGTTGCGCCGAGGTTCGCTGAGAGAAAATGCAGAGAAAAACAGAGCCCTGTTTTTCTTGTCTTCCCCCATTCTCCTCTCCGCGAACCCCTGCGAGCCCTCCGCGAGCCTCTGCGTGCCTGCTCCCTCGCCGCGCAACTCATGCGCGGAATGTCGTTTGCGGATGGCTCATCGTGCTGATCTCCGAACTCTCTAACTCCGGTGCCATTCCCACGCTGGAAGCGATGGTGCGTTTCTCCGGGGCGCGGCAGCGGATCATCGCGCACAACGTCGCGAATCTGGATACACCAGACTTCCGGCCGCTGGATGTCTCGCCGACGGAGTTTCAGAAGGCCCTAGGCAAAGCGGTGGATGCCCGGCGCGCCGGAAGCGGCGAGGCGGGCGAGTTGACGTTTCACGGCACGGATCAGGTGCAGGTAGCCGCCGATGGGATGATGACGCTGACGCCCGGCACGCCGAGCGGCAACATCCTGTTTCACGACCGGAACAATCGGGATCTGGAAGGATTAATGGCGCAGCAGGCGGAAAACGTCGGGGTGTTCCGCACCTCGATCGAGCTGTTGCGGAGCCGGTACGGGATCATGCAGGCGGCGATCAGCGAGAGAGTGTGAGGCCAGAAGTAACGGAGTGAAAGGCGGGCAAGCATGTACGGTTCACTGGACATCTCAACCAGCGGCATGATCGCCCAGCGCACGCGGCTGGAGGCGATCACCGCGAACATCGCGAACAAAGATTCGATCATCGATGCCCGCGGCCAGAACAACCCGTATCAGCGAAAAACCGTGTTCTTTGCGCCCGGAAATCCGGCGGCGAAGAGTGCGTCGGGGCGGCAGCTCGGTGTGCATGTGGCAACGATCCAGAGCGAGCCGATCTTTGACCCGCGCTATGAACCAGGAAACCCGCTCGCGGGTGCGAACGGCTATGTGAAGTATCCGGCGGTGAACGTGGTGTTCGAGCAGCTGAACGCGTACGAGGCGCAGCGGGCGTACGAGGCGAATATTGCCGCGGCGGAGGCGACCAAGACGATGGGGGCACAGGCGTTGCGATTGCTCGGGTAAGCCGGGCGGAAGGTCAGTGCGGCGAGTGTGTGCGGTCGGTGGGAGCCGATCGGAATATGATAGGATGTTCTGAGCCGCCCGAGCGCGGGCGTGATGATGGATGCAGCGAGACGAACCATGACGGATTCTCTGGGATTTATTTCGCGCGGTGCGGGTGGGCTGGGGGGCGCGGGAAGCGCGGGCTTTGGCACAGGTGGCGTGCAGGGCGGGTCGGATGCTGCGCCCGCGAATGGCCCTTCGTTCAAGGATGTTCTGATGGAGAACATCAAGCAGGTGAACGATCTGCAGCAGGACGCGACCAGCGCGATCGAGGACCTGCAAACCGGCAAGCGGAACGATGTCGAGGGCGTGATGCTGGCGACCCAGAAGGCGGACATGGCCTTCAAGATGCTGGTGCAGCTCCGCAACAAGGTGCAGGGCGCCTACGAGGAAATCAAGCAGCTCCGCGTCTGATTGGGTGACTGGGTGGCCCGCCGCTCCGCGGCGGTTGCCATTTGTTCGTCGAGCTGCTCGCTTGCAATCACGCCGCAACGCGCGAGAGTTGCGCATCGCAAGTGATCTGATGCGCAATATGAATCTCGCTCAAGCGCAGAATGAGCGTGGGCCGACAATAGCGACACGATCGTGGTGGCGCGGCGTTCGCCGCGGCATTGAGCGATCCAGAGAGCATGGGCCGGAAGGCCCGTGCCACTCGGAACATGGGCTGGAAAGCTCATGCCACGAGAACATACGGGCAGGATGCCCGTGGCACGAAAGTTGGCAGGAGGCCGGCGCGGATGGATCGACTTCGCACTCTTTTGGTGGGGATACAGAAGCAGCTTGGGCTGCTGACTGTCACTCAAAAACTGCTCATCGCCTCGCTCTGCGTGCTGGCGCTGATGACGTTCTTTCTGGTTGCCCAGTACACCGGCTCGCCCGCCACCGTCGCGCTCTTTCCCAGCGGCACCGCCGAGGACCAGCAGAAGGCCGCTGCGTTTCTCAAGCAGCGCGGCTTTGACATCAAGATCGCCAGCGACGGCAAGGTCATGATGCTGCCCGACCAGCGGTACGTCGCGCTGGCGGCGATGACCAAGGAGCAGCAGCTACCCAGCGACAAAAAGCTGATGTTCGAGTCGCTGGTGACGCAGACGAGCTGGATAGAGGACCTGCAGACCAAGAAGACCAAACGCAACTACGCGCTGCAGAACGAGTTGAACAAGATCATTCGCGCCATGGGATTCGATGACGCGGCGGTGATCATCGACGTGCCAATCGACTCCGGAGGCATCGGTGCCGCGGCGCGAAAGCCGGTGGCGCAGGTCACCGTGTTCCCGCCCAGCGGGCAGGGGCTGGAGCAGGGGAGTGTCAACGCGCTGGCGGATATCGTCGGTGGCAGCGTTGCGGGGCTCTCGCCCCGAGAGATTGCCGTGATTGACGGGCGCAGCAGACGGTCGTATAAAGCCGTGAGCGCGGACGATCTCGCCTTCGGCGGTGGCGCGTATATCGAGCAGGCGGCCAAGGTGGAGAAGCGTCTGCACGAGAAGATCGTCGAGCACCTCCGATTTATTCCCGAAGTCAGCGTCGGTGTGAACGCGATCGTGGATGCCGTCAAGCGTGAACGCGAGCGCACGGGCGTGCTCAACAAGGGGCAGGGATCGGTCTCCATGCCCACGGAAGAAACCAGCATGACGACCACGTCGTCCAACAACGCAAAGAGCGGTATAGAGCCCGGCGTGCAGGCCAACACCGGCGCGGACCTCAATCGCGGCGGCGGAAGTGGGGCTGGCGATTCCAGCAACAATGAGAGCAGCACAGTAAAAAGCAATGTGATGTTCGGCACCGAGACCACCAAAGAGCGCGATGCGATGGGGCGGCCGACCAAGATCAACGTCACGGTGAACGTGCCGCGCGAGTATGTGGCGGCGATCTGGAAGCAGAACGCGGCACCGGCCGCTCCCGCCGCGGGCGCGACGGGTGGTGCGGCGGCGAGCGCGGAACCGACCGAGAAAGATATTGCCGACACATTCGACAAGAGCGTTCGGGCGCAGATCGAGGGCATGATCCTGCCTCTGGTGGAAACTGAGGGCTCGATGGCGAGCGCGGCGATCAGCGGCGCGGCCCAGCTGGTCTCAGGAACGGTCAAGGTTTCGCTCATTCCTATATCCATGGCAAATATGGGCGGCGGCATGGGCGGTGCCGGTGGCAGTAGCAAGACCGGTTTGATGGGCGGCGGCGGCACGTTCATGTCACTCCTTGATGGCGGCATCATCAAGACGCTCGCGCTCGGAGTACTCGCGGTCGTCGCATTAGGTATGATGTTCACGATGGTCCGCAAGGCCGGCAAGGCACCGACGCTGCCGACTGCGGAAGAACTCGTCGGCATTCCGCCCGCGCTTGAGCCGGGCACGGAAGTTGTTGGCGAGGCCGTCGAGGGCGACACCGCGATGATCGGCATCGAGATCGACGATCAATCGCTCAAGACCGGAAAGATGCTCGAAGAGATCGGCACTCTCGTCAAGAACAATCCGCAGACGGCGGCGTCGGTGTTCAACAGGTGGCTGACCGAGGGCGAGTGATCGCGGCGTGATCGGGACTGAATCAGTGAAAAGAGCGCGAGCATGAAGGGCATGGCCAAACTACCAGACAATCCATCCGAACTCAAGGGCATCTCTCGCGCCGCGATCCTGCTCATGACGCTGGACACGCCGACCGCATCGAGTCTGCTCAAGCAGCTCCCGGCGCAGGCCGTGGAGGAGGTCACGCGGGAACTCGCGAGCATGGGGCGCGTGCCCGATTCGCTTCGCAAAGCCGTGGTGGAGGAGTACTACGCGCTCGCCGTCGGCTCGCAATATCTCACCGAGGGCGGGCTTGAATACGCGACGGTGCTGCTGAAAGAGTCGCTGGATTCCGAGACCGCCGGGCGGATGCTCCAGCAGATTCAGACCCAGGTGCAGAAGACGCCGTTCAGTTTCCTGCAAAAAGCGGAAACCGAGAACCTGCTCACGTTCATCCAGGATGAGCACCCGCAGACCATCGCGCTGATCGTTTGCCATCTGCCCCACCACAAGGCGGCGGAAATCCTCGGCGGCCTGCCGATGCAGAAGCAGATCGAGGTCATCAAACGCATCGCCAACATGGAGCAGACCAACCCCGAGGTCATCCGCGAGGTCGAGCGCGGCCTGGAATCGCGGCTGTCCAACATGCTCAGCCAGAGCATGGAAAAAGCGGGCGGTATCAATACCGTTGCGGAGATTCTTAATCTCGCCGATCGCGCCACCGAGAAGGCGATCATGGAGGGGCTCGAGTCCGACGACCCTGAACTGGTCGAGGAAATCCGGCGGCTCATGTTCGTCTTCGAGGACATTCTGAAGGTGGACGACAAGGGCATCCAGGGCATCCTCAAGGAAGTGGACAACGACGAGCTCGGCCTCGCACTCAAGACCGCCAGCCAGGAGCTGCAGCAGAAGATCTTCAAGAACATGTCCGAGCGTGCCGCGACGCTTATCAAGGAGGACATGCAGTACATGGGCCCGGTGCGCGTCAGCGATGTCGAGTCCGCGCAGCAGCGCATCGTGGACATCGTCCGGCGTCTGGAGGACGCGGGTGAGATCATCATCTCCGGCCGCGGCGGCGAGAGCGATCTGGTGGTGTGAGGGGGAAGTGACGAAGTGCGAGAGTGACGGAGCGACGAAGTAAATACAAAGCGCGCTCATACACAGTCCTTTGCCATGTCTTTCCGCGTCCACCGTTCCCTTTTTTCTTCACTCCGTCACTGCGTCACTCGCTCACTCCGTCACTTCCCCTATGGCTCTCATCCGCAACTCTTCCGCTTCCACCGTTGCTCGCGAGGCCATCGTCCTCGACTTTGGCGACTTGCGCGAGCAGGGTGATCGCATGGTGCGTGCGGCCAGGGCGGAGGCCGAACGTATTGTGGCCGCGGCACACGCCGAGCGTGCGCGCATCATCACCGGTGCGGCGGAACAAGGCCAAGCGGACGGTTACGGCAAAGGGCTTGAGCAAGGGCGCGCCGAGGGTCGTGCGCAGGCCGAGAACAACGCTATGGCTGAGTGCCGCGAGCGGCTTGCGAAGGTTGAGCAGGCATGGCTTGCGTCGCTAGGTGCGTTCGAGTCCGATCGCGAAGACCTTGTACAGGGCGCACTCAGAGACGTCGTGAAACTCGCGACGACGATTGCCGAGCGTGTGACCAAGCGTGTCATCGCACTCGACCCCAAGGTTGTTGAAGACCAACTCGCCGCGGTGCTCGCGGTCGTGGTCCGTCCGACTGAACTTGTCGTGCGCGTACACCCGGAAGATCGCCCGGCAGTGGATCGAGCGCTCCCCGCGCTCATGGCCGCCATGCCCGCGATTCGGCACGCCGAAATCGTCGATGACCTTGCTATCGAGCGTGGCGGCTGCGTGGCGACCACCCGCGCGAACGCGGACTCCGGTGAGATCGGCGGCGGCGAGATCGACGCGAGAATCTCCACGCAGCTGGATCGCCTCGTTGAAACACTCCTCCCCAGCGATACTGCCGAAGTTGGTGATACGAGTGGAGGTGTGTCGTGATCGGGCTTGCTCCACAACTGCGAACCGTGCGTCAGGCACAGCCGATGCGGATCGTCGGGCGCGTGCGATCGCTGCGCGGCCTGACGGTTCTGGTACGTGATCTGCCCATGCCCGTCGGATCGCTGGTTCGCGTACGCAGCTGTTCGAGCGAGCACGACCCGAACGCACGCCAGTCGCTGGGGGAAGTGATCGGCTTCGACGGCGCGCACGCGATCGTGATGATGCTCTGCTCCACCAGCGGCATCCGCTCCGGTGATGTCGTGGAGGGTCTGCACGCGCAACAGACCGTTGGCGTCGGCTGGTCGATGCTCGGGCGCGTGATCGATGGGCTGGGCAGGCCGATCGACGGCCACGGCCCGCTGCACGCGCTCACGCCGCAAGCGATTGATCCGGAGCCGATTTCGCCCATGAAACGCGGGCGGGTTATTCGCCCGCTCGCGACAGGTGTTCGCGCGCTAGATCTGATGACCACGCTGGGCCGCGGCCAGCGCCTGGGCGTGTTCGCAGGACCGGGTGTCGGCAAGAGCACGCTGATGGGACAGGTCGCGCGCGGCACGGAGGCCGATGTCTCCGTTGTGGCCCTGATCGGCGAGCGCGGGCGCGAAGTCAAGGACTTTATCGAGCACACGCTCGGGCCAGAAGGCCGCAAGAAGTGTGTGCTGGTGGTGGCGACCAGTGATGACTCCGCTCTGCTGCGGGTGCGGGCCGCGATGGTTGCCTGCGCCGTCGCGGAGTTCTTCCGCGATGAGGGCAAGAGCGTCCTACTGATGATGGATTCGATCACGCGCTTCGCGCACGCGCAGCGGCAGATTGGCCTGAGCGTCGGCGAGCCGCCCGCCACCCGCGGCTACACACCCAGCGTTTTTTCTTCACTCGCTCGTTTACTCGAACGTGCCGGATCGCTCGAAACCGCCGAGCGCAACGGCGGAACAATCACCGGGCTATACACGATACTCGTCGAGGGCGACGACATGACCGAGCCAGTGGCCGATGCCGCACGCGGCATCCTCGACGGTCACGTCATTCTCTCTCGCAAGCTCGCGCAACGTGGCCATTATCCCGCGATCGACGTGCTGGACTCCATCAGCCGCGTGGCCGATGAGGTGTGCGACCAGCCCCATGTTCATGCGAGACGGCAGGTCATCCGGCTGCTCGGCGCGTATCGAGAGGCCGAGGATCTGATCCAGATCGGTGCGTACGCGAAGGGATCGAATCCGGCGACGGATGTGGCGATTCGCTACAACGAAAAGATACTCGAACTGCTACGCCAAGGGACCGGCGAGCGCGAGCCGATGGAGCAGTCCAAGTCGCGAATGCTCAAACTGGCGATCGAGGCGGGCGCGGAGTTTCAGCGATTAACGAAGGCGAAGGGTTGAGCGTCGAGCGTTGTTTCAGGAGCATGAGCAGTGGGCGGAAAGTTCAAGTTCAGATTGCAACCGGTGCTCGAGCAGCGCGAACGCATCGAGCAGGAGAAGCAGCACCGCTTCGCCGAACTTGATCGCGAGCGCATCGCTGTCGAGGAGACGATGCGCCAGTGCCAGCAGAACATTCACAACGCAAAGATCGATCTGCGCGACCGCCTGGGTGGCGCGGGTGCTGGTGTCATGGTCGTGATTCCCGAGGTGCGGGCCCAGGCCAACGCCTCGCTGCACATGGAAGCCAAGGCACGCCAGGCCGCGATGACACTCGCTGGCGCATACAAACGGATGGAACACGCCCGCGCGGAACTGCTGCGTGCCGCGACCGCGCGGCGCGCCGTTGAGCTGCTCCGCGATCGCTGGCACGAGGAATGGCGGCAGTCCCAGCGCCGCGCCGACGCGGCCCAGGTGGATGAGGCCGGCACGCAGATGTACATCCGTCGTCAGCTGCAAGAGCAAGGTGAGCACCAATGAAAGCACTCTGGAACATTCTCGCCGTTATGGCGATTCTGAACATTCTCGCGGTCGCGGGCGGTCTGTTCTGGCTCAAGAGCTCGGATCGGCTAAGCAAGGAGCGCGTCGCGGCGGTGCGAGAGCGGTTCATCAAGACCATCGCGCAGGAAACGACTGACAAGCAAGCCGCGGAGATCGCCGCAAAGCAGAAGGACGCGGACGCCGCCGCCGCCGAGAAGATGGCGATCCCACCTAAGACCGCCGCGGAGAAAATCGCCGAGCAGCAGCTCAAGGACGATCAGCGATCGCAGATGCTCCTTCGACAGCAGCAGATCGTGGAAAACATGCAGGCAAGTGTGATGTTGCAGCTTTCCAAGCTGGAGCAGCGAGAGAAGAAGCTCGAAGAGGATCGCCGCGCCTTTGCCGCAGAGCGGAAGAAAGTCGCTGATACCGAGGGAGACAAGCAGTTTCAGGTCGCGCTCGCCACGCTGGAGGGGCAGAAGCCCAAGGACGCCAAGAAGGTGCTGCGTGCTCTGCTGGACCTGAAACTCTCCGACCAGGTCGTCTCCTATTTGGCCAAGATGGAAGAGAGCAAACGCACCAAGGTCATGGCCGAGTTCGTGAAAGACGAAGCCGCGGTGGCAGCGGAGTTGCTTGAGCGACTGCGGACACGGGGCATTGTCGCCCCGGCGCCCGGCTCTCTTGCTCAGGCATCCGCGTATGAACCGACTGGTAATTCAGCAGCAAACTCTGCTCTCGACGCGACCGCTAGCAAGCCCGTTCGCTGATCGCGGGGCGGCGAAGAAGAACGAAGCACCCGCCGATGCCGCGCACGATCGCGCGGTTTCTGCCGATCGCCCCGCAACCTTTGCGCGTGCGCTCCAGAAAAAGCGCAAGCAAGCGGATCCGCCCGCCTCACTTGATCGCGGACAAGTCGAGCCCGACAAGCTCGGCGAGCGGCGCACGCCCGGAGCAGCCAAGCCCTCGGACGCGGTGTCCAAGAAGGACACTTCGAGGGAATCGACGGACGATGGGGCATCATCGGATTCCAATCATGCCGCCGCAGAGGGAAGCGGTCCATCCCAGCCGCCGTTCCAGCCCGAAGCGTCAGCACAGCCGACGAGCAAACCCGATCCGTTCATTGCCAGCCAGGCAAGCAAGCCAGAACTTTCGGCGCAAACGGCCGTACAGCCCGAACAGCCCGTGGAAGCATCTGCTGGCAACGGCTCAATCGCGGCGACCAGTGCCGCGGCAAGCGCGTCAGCACCAAGCATCAATCGCGTAGAGCCACGCCCCGCGACCACCGTGGAAGCGGCCACGCCCGCGCGCAACAACCCAGCGAGCAAGCCAGTCATCGCGGTCGCCCCAATCGCAATACCGGAAGCGCCGGCGGTGCGCGACACCCAAGTTGCCACACCCGAAGCACCTGCTCAACAGTTGCCTGCCGCCGACACTGAAAAGACATCCAACACTAAGGCGAGCGAAGCAAGCCCAACAACGACCGACGAACCGAGAGTCGCCGAGCAAACGATTGCAGCACCTCGAGCGGCTGCCCCCGCTGCAGAGAACCCTTCTTTCACGATTGCTGATCCGCGTTCGTTGAGCCCGTCGGTGCCGCTCAACACATCCGCGAACACATCGGCGGCGACCGTCGCATCCAAACAAACCAAGGACTCCCAGCCAAGCGAAAACAAGGGAAAAACAGCAACAAAAGTGGATTCTGGTGAACCAGACACCGCCGCGGCAACGCTCACGGAAACTTGGTCGGATCGACCCGCGACTGAGCAGACGGCAACCCCGCGTGTTGTGGCGGCCGACCATGTCGCCACCGCAGCTCCGATATCCGAACTGCCTTCCGCTATCGCGCAGCCCGCCCAACCCACTCAGCACGCAACGCGAGAAGCCATCGGTCCCGCGCTCACCGAGGCCGTTGCCAAAGAAGCGCTGCCTCAAGTTGCCGAATCCAAAGATGTCACGTCTTCTCCAGTCGTCGCGCTTCCGCGCGCAATGGACCTGCTCGGCCGACTCGCCGCAGAGCCGCTGCATTCTCCCAGCCCCGTGAGCGCACAAGCCACGGCTGGCACTCCCGAGTTTCAGCGTGCACTGCACGCCCAGGTCCAGCGCGGCGTGGAACAAGCCGCCGCACAGGCCGCGGCCTCCGGCGCGTGGGCGGGCGCGGACGCCGCCGGTTCGGGCTCCGTCATGCTCCGCCTGCACCCGGCCAATCTCGGCATGTTGCGCATCTACCTGCGCATGGATGGCGCGTCAGCCGGTGGAAGTGGGGGAGTCAAGGCACGCTTTGAGGTTTCCAGCAGCCGCGCCAAAGGCATTCTCGGCTCCTCGATCGACTCCCTGCGAACAGCATTGCAGGAGCGCGGCCTCTCAATGAACGAAATCACCATCACGGATATGCCGCAAATGCCCGAGCGCGGCTTCGGTTTGCCGCCAGTGGCCGAAACTGCGCGAGATGCTGGCGCAGCGTTTGCGGAGCATGGCCACAGCAGGGCTTCGGATCAAGATGCCTTGCGTGGGGGTGAGAGCGCGAGCGGAGCTCGTGTGCAGTTGTCGGCGGAGTCCGGCGGCGTTCAAGCCAGTGAGAGCGTTTGCGAGAGCGGTGAGCAGCCGGTCCTGCTCGCCGCATTCTTGCCCTCTGATTCGGCCCTGACGATCGGCGCGGACGGCCGCGTCTTCCTGAACGCCCTGGTGTAGTTCGGCGATCCATCCCCTTGCAGCGAGCAACCTCATGAGCGCCATCAGCAGTTCCCTCAGCGGCACATCCGCCCTCTCCACCGGCAACAGCGGCATCGCCAGCCAGTTCAGCCAGCTCACCAGCGAGGACTTCGTCAAGATCATGATGACGGAGCTGACCAGCCAGGACCCGCTGAAGCCGAACGACTCCAACGCGCTGCTGCAGCAGTTCTCCAGCTTGCGCAACATCGAGTCCTCGCTCGCATTGCAGAACAAGCTCACGGATGTGGTCTCGCAGAACCAGCTCTCCACGGCCGGCTCGTTGCTGGGCAAATACGTGCAGGGATACACCGATAACTTCGATGCCGTCGAGGGCACCGTCAAGTCCATCAGTCAAACCGCAAATGGGCCGGTGCTCAACCTCGCGTCCGGCGCTCGCATTCCGTTCAAGAATATCGCGAATATTCTGGACCGCTCCACGACCACGACGACCGGCACCATCGGAACAACAGGTACGACGGGCACCACGGGGACGACAAGCGGCAACACTCCGCGGCCGGCCGGACAGAACGGTACCGGCGGCACTATTCCGCTTCCCTGATCCTTCCTCGCCAGCACTGATCCACGGCGGTTCACACCATGAACATTTCCTCCGCACAACTCATGAAGCTGCTCGCCTCGGGCGTGCGCCCCGCGGATGACAACCGCCAAAGCACCTCCAGCGTCGGCAGCGCATCGCAGGCCTTTGCCGACCTGCTCAAGCAAGCCCAGGATGGCGGGCTCGCCAGCGAGCTTCCTGTGACGCTCGGCTCGGATGCCGAGGGCATCTCACTCGACGACGGTCAGCTCGCGCGTCTCTCGATCGCCTCCGATCAGCTGGAAACCGCGGGTGTGCGCACCGCGCTTGTCAAGATCGACGGGCAGCAACTTGTGCTGGATGTTCACGCCCGTCAGATCACGGGGCGCGCGGAAGCAAGCAACGGAATCACCGGCGGCATCGACGGTGTGCTCGATCTCGGCGATGCGAGGTCTGGTGGCGCCGCTGCCAACGCGCAGCAATCGCCCACGGGCACCGACATCGCGCAAAGCTTTGGCGCAAAGAAAGCATCTCTTGGTTTTCCCTCTTCTTCGCTCTCGGGCAATCAGGATGTGCTGAATCTTCTTGCCTCACTCGCCAAGCCGACCACCGGGGCGACTTCCACCTGATCATGCCCGCCGCGCCACGGAGTGGTCCGGTAGTTGCGTAAGCGAATCGAACCACCCGCGGCGGAGCCCGCGCTCAATCGGTCGGAGGACCGGCAGACACCACACCGATCGGCTGGCTCTCAAGTGCCGCGCCGTTTCCGGAGCACTCGCATGGCCTCCACCACCGCATTCTTCACCGGCCTCACCGGCCTCACCGCCAACGCCCGCAATCTGGACGTCATCGGCAACAACATCGCAAACGTCAACACCACGGCGTACAAGTCCAGCCGACTGCTGTTTGCGAATCAGTTCTCGCGCACGCTCTCCGGCGGCTCGCCCCCCGGCAGCACCAGCGGCGGCACCAATCCCAGCCAGATCGGCCTGGGCGTCACCATCGCCGGTACGCAGCGCAACTTCAGCGCCGGTTCTGTCTCGCCCACGAGTGATCCGCGAGATCTGGCCATTGACGGTGCTGGCTTCTTCATCGTGAATCGTGCCGGTGCGCAGCTATACACCCGCGCCGGTGCATTCCGCCAGAACAACAACAACGACCTCATCACCGTCAGCGGCGAGCGCGTCCAGGGCTTCGGCGTGGACTCGAGCTTCAACGTCATCCCGGGAATCACCGGAAACATCAACATCCCCGTCGGCACGCTCACGCTCGCGGAGGCGACGAAGACGGTGCGCGTTGGTGGCAATCTCAACGCGGGTGGCGCACTCCCGACGCACGGCTCGCTCACGACCTTCGCCGCGCTCACCGCGCTGCCCACAGCCATCCCGCCAACTGGTGCGGGTCACGCGCTCGAGACCAACACGCGGCTGGTTGACATCCAAGACCCCGCCAACGTGGGCAATCCGCTCTTCGGCTCCGGCGAGGTCATCAAACTCACCGGCGCGAAAAAGGGCACGCAGTCCATTCCGGATGCCAGCTTCACCGTCACCGCGACGACGACCGTGCAGGACTATCTCGACTTCCTCAAGAACACGCTGAACATCAACACCGGCACCGGCGCAAACCCCGATGGCAGGACGCCGGGTACAACGTTGAATCCGACCACGGGCGTCATCTCGCTGGTGGGCAACACCGGCACCGTCAAC
Source organism: Phycisphaerales bacterium (assembly GCA_043776515.1). Lineage (GTDB taxonomy): Bacteria > Planctomycetota > Phycisphaerae > Phycisphaerales > UBA1924 > UBA4658. The sequence goes on along the minus strand of JAYVRG010000033.1, from coordinate 6,563 downwards.
TCGCTGGATGTCAAGACCGCGAATATCAACCTCATCGGTTCCTCCGGCGCATCCACCACTCCCTTCACACTCAACACCGCCAATCAATCCGACGGCGAGAGCGTGCTCACCAGCTACGTCGCCTATGACTCGCTCGGCACACCGCTCACCGTCAACCTCCGCATGACGCTCGAAACCAAAGCGGGCGGCACGGGCACGACTTGGCGATTCTTCGCCGAAAGCCCTGATAACAAGGGTCCCAGCTCCGTCGTCGGCACCGGCACGCTGAACTTCGATTCCGCCGGGCATATCTCGGGCATCTCCACTGTCGGCGTCTCCATTGATCGCACCGGCACCGGCGCCACCAGCCCGATGGTCTTCAACATGGAATACGCCGGACAGTCCTCCGCCGTCACCGCACTGGCCTCGCAGAACTCCACGATCGCCGCGCTCGCGCAGGACGGCGCACCCATCGGCACCCTCGGCGGCTTCAGCGTCGGCCAGGATGGCACCATCACCGGGTCGTTTTCCAATGGGCTCAATAGAAAGCTCGGCCAGGTCGCCATCGCCAACTTCACCAACGCCGAGGGCCTCATCGACGTTGGCGGCAACATGTTCGGTGCTGGCCCCAACTCCGGCGAGGCCATCATCGGCCCGCCGCTCACGCTCGGCTCCGGCAAGATCGTCGGCGGCGCGCTCGAACTCTCCAACGTGGACCTCTCGCAGGAGTTCGTCAACCTGATTCTCGCCAGCACCGGTTATTCCGCTGCCTCGCGCATCATCACCACCACCGACCAGCTCATGCAGCAGTTGCTGGCGATCGGCCGGTAATGTATCAAACTCCGTAATGCTCACGATAGTCGGCAACCGTTGAGTAATCGCGCAACGCGTATCCACGGGATTCGCTCGAAGCATTGCTCATTTCGGGCGTGTCGCTATCCGCCCGCCGCGTCCTCGCCGCCTGGCAGCGTCATGCTCCACGGGTTCAGATACGCATCAATGTCCTCGCGCGTGATCGACTTCCCCGCGTTGTCCTTCTGCCCCACGACCGTCTCATAAGCAAGCTGGCGCACAGTCTTGCCCTGCTTGAACGCATCCTTCGCAAGCGCGGCGGCTTTATCATACCCGATCACCGGCACCAGCGATGTACACATCGCCAGCGACCCCTCGATCAGTGACTTGCAACGCTCCACATCCGGCTTCAACCCATCCAGCAGGTTGTCCGTGAAGACATGGCAGGAGCGCGTCAGCAGGTGAATTGAGCCGATGATGTTTGCCGCCATCATCGGCATCGCCACATTCAGGTCCAGCAGCGAGCCGATGCCGCCGAATCCGCCCAGCGTCACCGCCTGATCGTTTCCAACCACCTGGCAACACGCCATGATGACCGCCTCACAGATCACCGGATTCACCTTTCCCGGCATGATGGACGATCCCGGCTGCACCGCGGGCACGATCAACTCCCCGAACCCGCAGCGCGGCCCGCATCCCAGCCACCGAATGTCGTTGGCGATCTTCGACATGCTCACCGCGATCGTCCGTAGCACGCCCGATGTTTCCACGATGGCGTCCTTGGCGTGCTGCGCCTCAAAGTGATTTGCTGCCTCGCGGAAGTGAACGCCGGTCTTCTTGCCAACTTCCGCCGACACCAGTGCGCCGAACTGCTCGTGCGCATTGATGCCGGTGCCCACCGCTGTTCCTCCGATCGCCAGTTCCGAGAGCGCGTGCAACGCGCGATGCAGCCGCTCCTCCGCGTGCCGCATCTGGCTGGCGTATCCGCTGAACTCCTGTCCCAGCCGGATCGGCGTCGCGTCTTGCAGGTGCGTGCGCCCGATCTTGACGATCGTGTCCCATTCCTTCGCTTGTGATTCCAGCTTCTCCGCGATCTTCTTCACCGCCGGCAGCAGCTCGTCTTGTATCATCACCGCTGCGGAGATGTGCATCGCCGTTGGGAACGTATCGTTGCTTGACTGCCCCATGTTCACATGGTCGTTCGGATGCACGCCCCCGCCCTTGAGATACTCCGCGTCTTTGCTCGATCCGATCGGGGCGTGCATCCGCACGCAGATGATGTTCGCCACCACCTCGTTCACGTTCATGTTCGTCGAAGTGCCCGAGCCCGTCTGAAATGTGTCAATCGGGAAGTGCGTCCACAGTCCGCCGAACGCGGGCAAACCATCCTCAATCTCGCGGCACGCCTCGATGATCGCCTTCGTACGCTTCTCGTCCAGCCGCCCGAGCTTCTGGTTCACCGCCGCGCACGCCGCTTTCAACACCGCATACGCGCGCAGAATCTGCGCCGGCACCGGCCGCCCCGACATCGGAAAGTTCAGCACCGCGCGCTGCGTGCTCGCGCCATACAGCGCGGCCGACGGCACATCCATCGGCCCCATGCTGTCCTTCTCAACTCGGGTCAAACCAGTCGCGATGTTCGTCTGTGTACTCATAGGGTCGTGCTACTCGGAGTGTGCTTGAAATCTTCCGCGTCGCCACGCGGCTACGCAGATTCGGAGTGTAGAGAAGAACGACCTCTCCGTCGGGCCGCGCAATCGTGCCTCTTTTGCAGCCGAAAGACCCGATCGCATACCGACCATCTCTGGAAATATCTCCCGTCTGTGCCACCTGCGCCTTCATTGCTGACGCAAACTCGCCGAAACAGTCCAATAAGCGACTCCGGGTATTCGGCGATTCACCGCCGCGCCCGCGTCGCAACGCGGAGTTTTTCCCATGTTCATCGCTCGTGCATCGCGCCTCTGGAATCCGACCTCGATCGCTGCCAAGGCCGCGGCAGTTGCCATCGGCGCGATGATCCTCATCGGCGTGGGCTCCTGCGCGGAGCTCGATGCGCAGGATGCTTCGCACGCACGCAAGCCCGCCACCACCGATCCCGCGTCGCCGACTCCCGGTGATCCTGTAAATCAGAACGCACTCGCCACCAACGCTTCCGACGCAACTCCCACGGAGCCAACGCTCGATCTCCTTCCCGGCGGCACTCCGCGCGGCGACCGCCACCCCAAGCCAGTTGAGGCCACGCAATCCGCTCCGTTAGACGCCACCGCACCCGTTGAACAAGCAACTCCCTCGACCCCCGAGCCCATTGCGATAGCTCCCGCGCTCAAGTCTCTTCTCTCGCTCGAATCCTCGCCCCTCGACCGCTTCTTGGAGCCCGCGCCCCTCGACCTTCGTGCGTGGAGCGTGACCGGCAACTCACCAATCGCACAAGATCAGCCCTACACAAGCGCGCCACCGATGCAACTTGTCCAGTTCGCCTCCGTCGTCGCTCCTACCGAAGTGTCCGCATCCCCAGAACTTCCTCACCCCGCGGCGAACCACTCACCCGAAGCAACTCCCGCGGCATCGACTGTTGTCAGCACTTCGCACGATGCCCCCGACCCCTTCGACAACGACGCCGTGCGATCAATCATCGCGGCCGCAACACAGTCCGAAGCAGTCGCGCACGCCCCATCGAGTGATACAACACACGAATCGTCGGGTACTCAGCAAACAACCACGATAGTATCTACCGCGTCCACCATCATCGCCCCCAAGCCCCTCTCCGCCGAGCCCCCCGCGCAGCCCTTCAAGCCGCTGGTTGTCGATGTCGCCGCCCCGCTCGTGCTCCCGTTCTGCGTCACGCAGCAACCCGTTCCCGCCGCTGCGCAGCGTCCGATCCTGCCGACGCATCCCGCGCCGCCGACCGCCTCGGTCATGCTGACCACTCGCGCCGCGACCTCTGCCGCGCCCGCCAGCCCGGCCATTCCGTATTTCCTCCTCGCCGCCATGGCACTCGCATTCGTCACCACCTGCGGCATCGCGTTCCTCACCTCATCCATCACCGATTCCTGCGGCGCATCGCGTCGCGTGCTCACGATTCCCTGCCGTATCACGCTCGCCATCGGCACCCTCGCCCTCGCCCTCATCGGCTGCTGCCGCTTCGGCGCGGCCATCTCCACCAGCATCGGCGGCCAGATCACTTGTGCCGCTCTCGCCACCATCGGTGCCACGCTCTGCATCGGTGCCGGCCTCTGGCTCTGCCGCTCCATCAGCCGCCCGGTTGCCGCGTCGCTCTCGAACATCCGCGCCCTGGCCTCCGGCAACCTGCTCGTCGCGCCGATCAACTCAACTTCCCGCGATGAACTCGGCGAACTCGCCCGCGCCACCGATAAACTCGCCGCGTCCATCAAGGACATCATCAGCGAAGTTGCCATCTCGTCCGCCGAAGTCGTCGCCGCCGCCAGCGAGCTCGCCATCGGTGCCAAGGGCATGTCCGTCGCCGCGGGCCAGGTCTCTAGTCAGTGCGCTGTCGCCGCCGGAGATGCTTCAAGCGCGGGCCGTCTCGCCACCAGCGGCGGGCGTTCGCTCCAGCAGGCCTCCGCCGAGATCGCCCGCATCGACGAGTTCGTCCATACCAGTACCGGTTCGGTCCGCACCCTCGCCGATCGCGGCCGCCAGATCGCCCGTGTCGTCGAACTCATCGACGATATCTCAGACCGTACCCACCTCGTCGCGCTCAACGCCTCGATCGAAGCATCTAAAGCAGGCCCGAACGGCCGTGCCTTCGCCGTACTCGCCGATGAGGTCCGCCGTCTCGCCGAGCGTGCCCAGAAAGCCACCGAAGAAGTCACCACCACCATCCGCGGCGTGCAGGATGATTGCACCGCCGCCGCCGATCGCATGTCCTTCGGAGCCGCCCAGATCAAGCAGAGCGCGGACCACACCGGCCGCGCCGGACACGATCTCGCCGAGATCATCCGCACCGCCGGCGGCGTCTCCAGCATGATTCAGACCATCAGCATCGCCGCCGAAGAGGCCGGCGCAGGCGCGGCCCAATCCGCCGGTGCCGCCGCCCAGCTCTCCACTCGCGCCGGTGATCTCAAGGCCATGGTCGATCGCTTCCGCATTGATACGACCTCCTTCATGCGTCACGCCCCCGCATAATCACGAGCACTCCGCGCAATCGGAGGCACCTGCTCCTTTCCCTCTCTCTCATCACGAGCCCTCCGCGCAAGCGGAGGTCTCTTCTTGCACGCAACCCTCGCGTACCCTCCGCCCACCCCGGAGTCCGCCCACGTGGCCACCAAAGCGAGCCCAGCACGAGTTGTCAGCAAACCCGTCAACCTGCCGCGCGGCGTATATAGCGAGCTGCACCTGCACCTCGGCGGTGCGATCCTTCCGAACATTCTCTACTCCTACCTCCAGCGCCAGGTCGGCGCGGAGAACGGCTCGCACCCGCTCCTCCGCCGCTTTCCGAATCACGAGACCTTCGAGCGTTTCTTCTCACGCCGCCACCGCACGCTCACGGACTACCTCCGCATGCACACGCTGGTGGAGGAGATTCAGCGCTCCCACTCGCTCCGCTACTTCATCCAGAAGCTCATTCGCGGCGCGGTGCTCTTCGACAACCTCGCGTACATGGAGCTGCGCTACACCCCGTACTTCCGTACCGATCCTCACTTGGATGAGGATCAGCGCATCCGCCAGATGGAGGAAGTCGTCCAGACCATCGCCGAAGCCGCCATCAGCCAGCCCCAATATCCGCTGGTGTTCCGCCAGATTCTCTGCATCCACAGCAAGCTCTCATCCAAAGTGAATCGCGCCATCGTCGAACTCGCCAGTTCGTGCCACGGGTTCGCCCGCCGCTCTGGGCGGGCAACCCGTGGTGATGCGGATCGCGCCAACGGCACCGTCGTCGCCGTCGATGTCGCCGGTCCCGATGTCCTCTACGGCCCGCGTCTGGCCGAGATCATCTCCCTCCTCAAACTCGCCCGCAAACGCGGCCTGCACACCACCGGCCACGTCTTCGAGACCGCCCACGGCTTCCATCCGGAACTCCTGCCGCATCTTGATCGCATCGGCCACGGCATCCAGATTCCCATCCGCCACCCCTCGCTCCTCCGCGATCTCGCCAAACGCGGCCAGATGCTCGAGGTCTGCCCGACCACTTACATCCGCACCGGCACGCTCAAAACCTACGACGAACTCCGCGTCGTCCTCGCCCGCTGCTTTGACGCGGGCGTCCCCATCGCCATCTGCACCGACAACAGCGGCATGCACCAGGTCCGCCTCCCCATGGAGTTCGAGAACCTCCTCGTCCGCGACATCATCGACTTCCACCAGATGGAGCAGTGCCACAAAGCCGCGTTCGAGCACGCGTTTGGATGGGATGGGCCGGCACGGGAACTCTGAGTAATGTAAATCCAACAAGGGTGGCACTGGCAGCTTGCTGCCAGTGGCTTTGCCTACTCAAGCCAGAGTACTTGTCCAGTTCTAGAATCGCAGCAGTGAAGCGAATCATATTCATCACCGCGGCATGCATAGTCACCTTCGCCTTGTTTGTCGGACTTGGGCAAGTGGGTGTTTTCAACACTGAGACTTGGTCACGCGATTGTCCCTTGCCCGATCCGCTGACGATTGCAAGCGTGTGCGACGGCACTCTGGTGCTGGCCGATGGCAGACATCTTCGCCCTGCTGGAGTTCACAAATCTGGTAACTCTTCAGCCGTCAGCAACGATCGTACCCGAACAGGATGCGACTTGCGCTATGTGAATGGGTGTGGTACACAGGCGGAATCAGCGCGAGCACGA
>JAYVRG010000032.1:0-8601 GCA_043776515.1 Phycisphaerales bacterium | reverse complement strand
AACTTCCAGCAGCGAATCCATGATCTACATCGCCATGATCAACCTCATGCTCCACCGCCTCGAACCGGGATAAATCGGCTTCTCACACATGCTCTCAGTCACTTTCCCACTCCGTCACTTCTTCTTCATATACAAATGCACCGCCATGCTCGCGTACGGGTGCGTCTCCGGCCCCACCGCGTTGGGCAGTTTCAGGTCCACATCCGTCCGCGTGATCTTCAGCCCTCGCGCCGGGCCGATCTCCTCGATCATGTCCAGCGATTCCTGCTCCGCGGTGTCCCGCGCGATCTGGTCCAGATCGACGTCATCGAGTTCCCAGGACATCTCCCCCGAGTCCTCCTGCTCCTGCCTTTTCGCCATGTCACGCTCGCCGTACACGCGCCGATGCTCACCCTTGCGCTTCTTGCCACTGGGCGGGGGCATGTCCTTGCGAACGCGACCGAAGATATCAAACGGGTTGCGGTCGTCGCCGAAAGCCACCTGCATCCCCGCCTGATCCACGATGTGGATGTGCCGCAGGGGCCAGGGCGTCCGCAGAATCGCAAACCCATCGTCGCTCAGAAAGTCCACAAACCGCCCGAACGCCCGCATCACGTGCCCGCATCGTTCCGGGTCCAGCACCATTGGGTACGGCGGATCAAAGAACACCAGGTCCACCGGCTTCGGACATCTAGCCAGCGCCGCCGGCCCCAGCGCATCGGCACAGACCACCTCCGTCTCCTCCCCCGCCTCCAGCAGCTGGATGTTCCGCTCCAGCATGTCCGCCGCCTTGCGGTCCTTCTCCACGAACACCACCCGCGACGCCCCCAAGCTCAGCGCCTCCAGCCCGATGGCCCCGGTCCCCGCGAAGCAGTCCAGCACCGTCGCCCCCTCACAGTTGCCGCGCAACATCGAGAAGAGCGATTCCTTCACCCGATCCGGGATCGGGCGGGTCGTCCCCGAATCCCGCGGCGTGAACAACTTGCGTGACCGATACTTCCCCGAGATAATGCGCATGATGTGAGCAAAGCGCATCCAACCCCCCGGGTCAAGCGGGTGGCTCGGCTCTCCGAGCCGTGTTCGGGCCGCTGCGGCCCGAATCCGTGGCATGGGCTTACCAGCCCATGTGCCTTTCACGCCTTTTCTTCGTGGCATGGGCTTTCCAGCCCATGTCTGGGGCGCCTCGCCCCAGATGCCTTTTTCCCCTCTCCCCCAACTCCCCACCCTCACCCCACGTACCTCCCCCATGCCCCCGCCAGTCCCCAATCCCCACGAGTTCTTCCTCCTTCCGTCCCGCGTCGGGCCGCACAGCACGCCCGCGCCCGCCGCGTGGCACAAAGAGTGGTCCGCCGCCCGCTACGGCAAACTCGCGCCGCCGCCCGCCCCGATCCCCGCTGGTCCGCCGCTGTTCCTCTTCGAGACCCACTACGACCCCATCTTCGATCATCCGCTGTGGACTGATCTCCCGAACACCGTCCCCAGCGTCCGCGTCGAAGTCCGCGGCAGCTACGACCACGACGGCAACTTCTCCTGGACCCCTGCCCACGGCCCCGCCGACACCGTGTACGGCTTTCTCTCCGTGCTGGCCCGCTCCATGGAGGGCTTCCGCCCCCATCTCCGCTCTCGCCCCTTTCGGTGGTTCGGCATTCCCGCCGGCTTCGGCGGCTACATCAACGAGAAGGAAATCCAGACCTATCCGAACTTTCAGCCCTTGCTCAACAACCCCGCCGACCGCTTCAAGAGCGGCTATCGCGGCCCGTTCTTCGCCGAGGGTCTCCGCCGCAACCGCGCCTTCGCGCTCGAGTTCCTCTCCTCGCTGGCGGACAATCTTTCGCAGAAGAAACTTCCCGACCCGCTCGCCTTCATCCTCACCAGCGAGAACGGCCTGGGAGACGAATATAGCGGCCACATGGGCTCGCCCGACAAGGGATGGGTGGACGAGGCACTGGCAGACCCGCGCGCCTTCGACCCGGAGCAAACCATCGACGGCCGGCGCACCTTCGCGCAGTTCATGGAAGAATCGCGCACGCTCGAAGGCGGGCGCGTTCCCGCATATCGCGACAAAGTCTCGCTCGGCATCCCCGAGGGACGCGCGCCCATCAACGACGAGAACACCGAGCGCTACCGCGCTGCGATCCGTCTCGCGTGGGACTGGTCGCGCGAGCAGGCCTTCTCCTCCATCGCGCGGCGCGTCTTCCAGCGCGACCCGGCGCACCCGGAGCGCACCGTCAAGATCGGCGAGTATCAAGCCGCGTGCGACAGCCCCTGGTCCCCCGTGCGCGTCCGCCCGCGCACCCTGCTGCACCAGATGAACGGGCTGTTCCACACCGACCTGCAATGCCCCGACTGGTACGGCGGCATCTTGGGCGAACGCCCCCAGGACGTATTCAAGCACGACGATCCCGGCTGGGAAACCGCGGAAAACTGGCAACGTGTGTATCCCAGCAGCGAGCCCACCGAGGACCGCCGCGCCCGCCGCGTCGCGCTGGATATTCAGAAAGCCATCGCAACCGCACACGCCCTGAGCGCACCGCACCGCCCGCTCGCACCATTCGTAAGCACAGACTACGGGCTGACCGAAGACGACGCCGTGGAATACCTCCGCCACTGCCGCACTCTGGGCATGTGGGCCGCCATCGTCTTCATGCCCAAGAAAGCCGATCGCCAGAGCCACGACTTCTGGCACCGCGTCATCCCCCGCGTCTGCGCCTGAGCGCATGGGCTTTCCAGCCCAATGTTCGGGCCGCCGCGGCCCGAGTACCTTGAACTCCCGCAGTTCACATCCGGCCGCTTACGCGGCTCGGCTCTGATGATGCTCACACCCCATCCATCTCCGCCCCGATCTTCCACGCCGCCAGGCCCGGAGTCTTCCGCCCGGTAATCACCCGCCACAGCGCCGGCTCGCCCTCCTCGCGATACCACGTCCGGAACTGCCCGCGCGAATCCTCCGCGTACATCTCCAGCGCGGGCCGCCCCACAAACACGCCGCGCTGGATCAGCAGCACATCATCGGAGCAGAACTCGTGCTCCGCCGCCACGCCCGCGATCGCATCCACCGCACGCCCGAACAAAGCCGCGTCTTCACACAGCAGCACATGCGCCTCGCGCCAGATGATTGAGCGCCGCTTCACCGCCGCGCGGGTCACGCCCGGCGTCCGCATCCGCAGCGCATCCACCACGCCGCCCGCTCCATCAATGGTTCGTGCAATCTTCCCCACGCCCAGCCCACGTTCCAGCTCCCGACAAAGCCCCTCCAGATCATGCACCTGGTCCCCATCCACCGTACACACATGCGAATCATCCAGCTGCGCCAGCAAACCGCCCAGATCAATCACAAACTTTTCTCTGCGGCTGGCATCCTCGCTCGTCGCGTACAAATGATGCTCTTCCAGCGCCTGCCCGATCTGGAGCTGCCATGGCACCGTCCGGAGTGGTGCAACCAGATTGTGCTGAATCACGCCGCGCACGGCTAAACCTTCCTGCCCGGACTCACTCAACGCCACACCGCCCGCGGCCATCGCCGCGCCGCCGCGTCCCGTTGAGTGCCGCAAATGGCACTCTGTTCCCCCACCACCCATGCGTGTCATGAATTACCATGCCCCAGGTTTGCCGCATGGCAACCCTGGATACTTATTGGTCCGCAAATACATACGAAAAACGCTGGATTAGCCAGCGCGACGGTCACGAACGCGGGACACCCGATTGGGGGGAGCTCGGCACGCCGCGGCCGATCGCCGCGCCGATCCAATGAACTTACTGGTTGACGCCGCGCCGCTTTGTGCCCGAGAACGCGTCGTATTCCACCCGCAGCGGCCCAACCAATCCGAACACCTGATCCGGCGTGCGCACCCGCGCGAACATCTGCCCCTTCCCCGCGTCTTGCAAGGCCGCGCCCACCGGGCGCACTTCCACCGCGCCGCGCGTCACACCCAGCCCCACGCTCGTCGCGCCGCGCGATTCCGTGCAGCGTTCGATCGTCGCGCGCCCCAGGCGCGTCACCCGCAGTTCGGCCAATCCATCAACCACCAGCACCACCTGCCCATCCAGCCCGGCACGCACCTCGATCTTTCCCTCCGCCGTCTCTCCCACCGTCGGGGTCGTCCACGCGCCGTTGCCGATACGCCACTGCACACCAGCTGCATCACCCGCAATACTCTCCACCCGCACGCTCGCGCCGCCCGTCGAGAGCGCGCTGGGCACCTGCATCATCACCACGCCATCCACCAGCGCACTCGCCGGAACTGGCGCGGCAACAGCAACAGCAACAGGCGCGGCCGCATTCACTGGCGCGGCCGCCACCGGCGCACGCTCAATCATCTTCTCCGCAACCTTCGGCTCCACGCGCTCCACGACAGGTACCGCGGCCACTGGCGCGGCGTGCTCAACCGCAGCCGGGACCTCAACAACCGGCACCACACGCTCAACCACCGGCGCGGCCGCCACCGCCGTCGCCACAACAGGAGCCGGTGCCGCCGTTGTCACGTTCCCAACCATCTTCGTCTCGACAACCTGCTCCGGCTCCGGCACGGGCATCGTTCCATTCAGCACTTCCGGGCGCGCCGCGTTGTCGCCCACCGGCTTCAGCACCGGCTTGTTGTAGGGCGCGGTGTTCGGCAGCTTGATCTGCGGCTTATTCGCATTCTGCTCGAGCGATGCCGCCGTCACCGGCTTGTCAGTAGACATGAAACTTCCAACCGGAGTAGCGGCATCCCCCATCGGCACCTTCGTCGCCACCCCGCCCATCGGCGACGGGTCGCCAGGCATCACCTGCCCGGGGCGACGATCCTTCGCGAGCGCTTCCAGATCCACCATCGACTTCCGCACCGCGCGCACCCGCTTCGGCGACGTCATCGGCATCGGCATCGGCGTGGCCGCTGGCTGGTTCTTGGGCTCGTCCTTGCTCGCGGTCTGCGCAACTGTCACATCCGCCGCGATCATCATCGCCGCCGCGCCCACACAGGTCATCACAGTAATCTTGTTCATCGTCGTTCGCGTCTTCATCGTGGTGCTCATTCGTTCTTCAACCCACGCGCCCAAGATGAGCGAGTCTTGTTGGGAGGTGACCGAATCCCGTTGATTCGTCTTCTTGTGTCAAAACAACCCCAATCACTTCGGCTCATCCGCCCCGGCCGTCTTTTCCTTCACCGGCTTTCCATTCGTCCACTCGTTCTCCGCCTCGCCCTTGGCTCCGTCCTTTGCCGGCGCGTCCTTCTTCGGCTCCACCGGCTTCACCACTGGCTTGCTGGTGTTCACCTTCCCGCCGCTCTTCCCCTTTGGTTGCCCCGGCGTGAACACCTTCTCGTCCGGCGTGATCACCGACGGCTTCCTGCTGGGGTCCTGCAACTCGATCGCCGGCGGCTGCGTTCCCACCGGGATCTGCGGCAAGGGCTCCGCCCGCCCCTTCCCCTGCAGCGCGGGCGGCACATTGCTCGCCGCCATCCCGCCCGCCATCGGATTCAGCCCCGACGCATTCGTTGTTCCCGCTGGCGCACTCGCGGTCGCTCCAGACGGCGGCAGCGTCGCCACCACCGCCACCGGCCGCCTCTGCTCGCCCTTGCCGATTTCACTCAGCGCCACATCCGAAACCGCCGTCGCGTCCGGAGGCATCGGCTCATTGCGCCCCGCTGTCATCCCTTTGGGCGTACTCGCCACCACAGGCGTTGCCCCCAGAACCGGCTTCGCCGCCGGAGTCGCCGCAACCGCAACCGGTTCCACCACCGGTTCCGGATTCTCCACCGCCGCCATCACCTCCCACATCTTCGGCGCGGCCACCCGCTGCACGCCCTCCATCGTCATCGCATCTCGCACGCCGCCCGTGATCGAGACTAGCTGCGCCCCCGTCATCCCCTGGTTCGCCCGTCCCGCCGCCGGCACGATCTCGCGCCGCACCAGCCGCGCCATCGCGTCCTCCTGCGTCGCCGTCGGCTTCCCCTCCAGAATCCTCGTCGCCATGGACGCGATCTCCCCCATCGTCACCGCCTGCCGCGCCGGCGAGCCGAAACTGCCATCCACATACCCCAGCTTCTTGGCCATCGCAACCCGCTGCTCGTATGTCCCACCGCTCACGCCCGTCCCCAGCAGCAGCATCGAGTGGATCGCATCATCCTGCGACGCTAAGGGCTTGGCTTCCAGCGCATCAAAGAACCCCAGCCCGCCCGCGTCGCTCACCGGCGACTGCTCCACCGCCGTCTCTTTCACCAGCGGCCGGTTCCCCACCATCGCCATCTCGTGCGACGATGTGGACGACTCGCATCCGGTCAACATCGCGGGCAGCATCGCCGCCCCGACCATCGCCGCCATCATGCCGCTTGTCACGCTCTTCATCGCCGCACCATCCCTGGGATGTGGTCGGGCGACACCCGAACCAATGACCCCGCCGCCAGCCGCTCCGCGGCCGCACCAACGGGAGACCACACAATACACGCAAACCCCCGCCCAAGATCGCTCGCCCGCTCATCCAACGGCGCATCTGCCGCCAAATCAGCCCAATCGCCGATTCAACGCGAGCCCGTCTCATCGGTATCGTCCCCCAGCCCTACCCCGCATGAAGAAGGACTCCCCCCAATGAGCGGTACACACCCCCACCGTGGCATGGGCTTTCCAGCCCATGCTCTTCCCCGTGGCATGGGCTTTCTAGCCCATGCTCGGGCCGCCGCGGCGCAAATGCTTTGGTTCCCTGCCCTCCTCCTCCTCCTCCCCTTCCTCCTGCTCCCTGCCTGCGACTCCCAGCCCGCCACCCTCGCCACCATCCAAACCACCGCCGCCACCAGCCGCAGCACCGCCGCCACCGCGCTCCGCAACGCCTTCTACGCCAAGACCATCACGGCCAACGGCGCCATCGACCTCGCCCACGACCGCTTCGACACCGCCAAAGGCGGCCCACCCCCCACCGCCGCCGACATCAACTTCGCCGGTGCCGTCCTCGACTTCATCGCCCAGTGCGAGCCGGACATCGACAAGAAAGTCATCAATGAGTTCTTCTGGCTGCGCATCGGCACGCTCGCCGCGAATGCCGCCGCCGCGGCCGAAGCCGCCGGCGACACCCCCCTCGCCCGCTCCGTCGTCCTCGCTGGCCCCAAACGCTGGCAGACCGACCTCTACTGGCGGCAATGCCCCAGCCACGACGCCCTCGCCAGCATCATCCTCTTCAAATCCGATGAAGGCCCCGAAGCCATCCACAGATTGCAGGACCGCCCGGACCTTGCCGACGAGGTGCAGCAGGCGAAGACGATGATCGAGCAGGAGATGCGGAAGCGACCACGTAAGTAGAGGGGCCTCTGAAAAACCCAGAATCGCTTCGAAAAACACCCAGAATCATCGACGATTTTGCATCTCGGCCGGACGAGTGGCGGATTATTCAGATGTCCCAGGAATGAGTTTCATTGAGTCCTCCTTCTGATAAACCACGCCGAGGCCAAAGGCATCAAGACAAACATCGCACCCGGTTCGGGTACTGTGGCGACGCGGAACGAGTTCGATGCGCCCCCAGTTGGAAGATCACCAGTAAAGCCCGCAAAATAAATCAGATCGTTGTCAAGACTGGTTCCGCCGTTCCCGTAAAACAATCTGTATGTAGGCAAGCCAGTCGCCGCCGATGGTCCGACTGCATCCTCAAACCACTCGTGCGGCCCGCCGGACGTAGAGAGCAATCCATACGGCGACTGGGTTTCGTAGGCATTGAGCGGGATGTAATAGTCTGTGCTCGAAGAGCCATAGGGAAGACCGGAAGTCGTCTGCGTCCCCGGTGTGCCCGGCAGGCCCGAAACCGGCGGCGTGTCGCTTCCATAGTGGCTCGCCCACCATCGCTGCTGTGCCGGGTCATAGAAAGCACCCTTGATCCACTCATCAAGCGAGGGAATCCAGAACTGCGCACCCGGGCTGCGAATAATCTGGTCTGTAAAGCCGTTGAAGAAATCATTATCCGGAAAGCCGAATGTGGATGTTTCGTACGCCCCGTGAGTCAGCGATGCAGGGTCCGACGATCGCCCGTTGTGCAGCCAGTTGCACAGCATCGCGCTTTCACGCCAGTTGATGCCCCACACCGGGACCGCGGCAGCGTTTGGATTGCTCGGATCAAGCCGCCACCGCTGCCCCGGCCCGGTGTATGTCGGATCGCGCTGTGCGCCCCAGCGAATCGGCTGCGCGAAGTTCGTGAATGAGCCACCCTGCGTCGAGAACGTATTCGCAAACCCTATCCACTGCTCGGTCGTCACTTCCGTCCGTGCCAGACCGTAGGAATACCCCACGCTTCCACGCCCTTGAACGGGGTACCACGGCGGACGGTTCGTGCTGGAAAAAGTCGCGTTGCCCGGCGAATCAATCAAACTGAACGCAAATCCCTCGCGCGAGAACGTTGAAACGCCCGCCGGCGCGGGAGGGAGCACGACCGATTGCGCGCTCGCACTATCGCAGGTCGCACCTGCAATAGCCAACATGACTATGCTCGCGCCCTGCCGCATTGCAGCAGTGTACCAACAAGTTGGGCTGTCAACATGAAAACTGGCCGCGAGCGACGAGATTCAGTCAGAGGGTGTGTGAGAAGGGTCGATACAGCCGAAGAATAGGGGATGGAACGGAGTTCCTATCCAACCGATCTGACTGATGCGCAATGGAAGCTGGTCA
>JAYVRG010000031.1:0-8644 GCA_043776515.1 Phycisphaerales bacterium | reverse complement strand
TCGCCGCCTACGCCACCAAGGCACGCGCGAACAAGCTGACCCTGGACGACCTGCAGGGCGGCACCTTCACCATCACCAATGGTGGGACTTTCGGGTCGTTGCTATCCACCCCGATCGTCAACCCGCCGCAGAGCGCGATCCTGGGCATGCACACGATCAAGGAACGCGCCATCGTGGAGAACGGTCAGATCATCGCCGCCCCGATGGTCGTAGCTGATCGCGATGTACATCATCGCTGCGGCGATCACCTGGCCGTTTTCGACGATCGCGCGTTCCTTGATCGTATGCATGCCCAAGATTGCGCTCTGCGGCGGATTGACGATCGGCGTGGACATCAGCGAACCGAACGTGCCGCCGTTGGTGATCGTGAACGTGCCGCCTTGCATCTCGGCGAGGGAGAGCTTGCCGTCCTTGGCGCGAACGGCGAGGTCCTTGATCCCCGCCTCGATCTGCGGGAACGAGAGCCGATCGCAGCCGCGCAGCACGGGGACCACTAGCCCCTTGGGCGTGCCCACGGCGACGGCGACATCATAAAAATCGTGATGTTCCACTTCGAGCTGCCCGCCGTCGCCCGCAACGATCGACGCGTTCACCGCCGGGAACGCCCGCAGCGACTGCACGACTGCCTTCACGAAGAAGGACATGAACCCCAGCCCCACGCCGTGCTTCTTCTCGAACGATTCCTTGTACTGCGTGCGCAGTGCCATCACCGCGGACATGTCGCACTCGTTGAAGGTCGTCAGCATCGCCGCCGTGTGCTGCGCTTCAACCAGCCGCGCGGCGATCCGCTGCCGCAGTGGCGACATCCGCTCGCGACGCGACCCACCCGACGGCCCCGCTGAAACATTGGGTGGCACTGGCAGCGCAGTTGGGGGGGCTGCCAGTGATGTGGTGCGTGCCGGGCTGGTCGCCGCAACTTGCGCCGCCACCAAAGTTCCTCCCCCACCGCCGCGACCCTTGCTCTCAATAATCGTCTGCACATCCTGCTCTCGCACCCGTCCGCCCGCGCCGGTGCCCTGCACACCAGACAAACTCACACCGTGCTCATCCGCCAGCTTCTTCGCCAGCGGTGTAGCGCGAACATCCTCATCCACAGCCGCGGGAACCGGAGATGCCTTGCCGTTGGATTGCGAAGCGACGGGTTGACCCGCTCGCTGACGCTCGGAGCCAGAAGCGGCGGGCGATCCGCCACCCGCCGGAGCCGTCGCCTTGTCGTCGATAGATCCCACCTTCTGCCCGATGCTCACCGTGGCACCAACCGCCGCGAGTGTCTTCAGCACGCCGCTGGCGGGCGCGGGAACGCTCATCGTCACCTTGTCGGTCTCGAGTTCGAGCACATCCTCGTCGCGTCTGACATAGTCGCCATCGCTCTTGATCCAGCGTGCAATCACGCCGCTGGTCACGCTCTCGCCCGCCGCCGGAATCACGATGTCAACCGCCATGCTGAACTCCGATTGTTTTCACCGCTGAGACGCTGAGGTCGCAGAGAGAGGACTTTAGTGCTTGGACTTGGACGCGGAAGTGGGCTTTGACGCGGTGCCGTTGGCCTTGTCGCTGTGACCCGGATCATCCGCCTTCTTCGGCTCAGGAGGAAGCGGAGCCACTGCCTCAGTGAGGATTTTGTCCTGCTGCTTGACATGCATGGTCTCCATCGCCGTCGCCGGAGAGGCACATGCCGGGCGGCCGATGAACGTCGGACGCCAGCCGAACTCCTCCAGGAACTTGTCGGCGATGTAGAGATACGCACCCTGATTCCGCGGCTCCTCCTGCGCCCACATGCGCTTGGCGGACTTCGGATATTTCTCGTCCACCCGCTTCACGGCTTTGGTGTGGAAGGGATAGAGCTGCTCGATGCGGATGAGGGCGACATCCTTGCGGCCGGTCTTCTCGCGACGCTCGGCCATCTCGTGGTAGATCTTCCCTGTGCAGTACACGACTTGCGTCACACCACTGGCAGGCAAGCCGCCAGTGCCACCCTTTGCACTCGAATACGCAGGGTCATCAATGACGTGCTGGAACGACCCCGTCGAAAGCTCATCAACCGTCGAAGTCTCGATGCGGAGGAACTTCTTGGGCGTCATCACCACTAAGGGCTTGCGGAAGTTCCGCATCATGTGCCGCCGGAGCATGTGGAACGTCTGCGCGGCAGTCGAGGGATACACGACTTCCATGTTCTCATCGGCACACAGTTGCAGGAATCGCTCCAGCCGCGCCGAGGAATGCTCCGGGCCCTGCCCCTCATACCCGTGCGGCAGCAGCAACACAAGCCCTCCCCAGCGGTTCCACTTTACCTCGCTGGAGGCGATGTACTGGTCGATCATGATCTGCGCCCCGTTGGCGAAGTCGCCGAACTGCGCCTCCCACATCACCAGCGCCAGCGGGTTCGCGCGGCTGTATCCATAATCAAAGCCCATCACCGAATACTCGCTCAGCGGGCTGTCCCACACATGGAACTTCGCCTGCCCCCCCGACTTGCCTTCGCGAATGTGATCCAGCGGCGTGTACCGCTCGTTGGTCTTCTCATCGCGCAGCACCGCGTGGCGTGTGGTGAACGTGCCGCGACGGGAATCCTGGCCGCTGAGCCGAATCATCACGCCATCCAGCAGCAGCGTGCCGATCGCGAGCATCTCCGCGTCGTTGTGCGCGATCTTGTTGTGCTTGGGCAGATCGACGCGTGCCTGCATCATCCCCTTGAGCTTGGGATGGACATTGAACCCCTCGGGCGCGCGGCCCATAGCCGCACACACTTCGGCGATCGTCTTTGCATCCACCGCCGTCTTGGGCGACTCGAACGTGTACTTCCCGTCCAGCCCCTTCCACAGCCCCCCACCCGGCGGCGGAACCGGATCGACGCCCTTGTGGCCGTCCACCACATCCACATACACCACGTCCATGTCGTCCCACACCCGCTTGGCCATTTGCTCGGCCTGCGGCTGCGTCACCACCCCGCTCTCGATCAGCGTGCGTCGATACGTCTCCGGCGTCCCCGGATGCGCCCGCACCAACGCGTACAACTGCGGCTGCGTGAACGCCGGTTCGTCCGCTTCGTTGTGCCCATAGCGGCGGAAGCAGACCATATCCACGAACACATCTTTCTTGAACTCGGCGCGATACTCCGCCGCCAGCCGCGCGGCCCGCACGACCGCCTCCGGATCGTCCCCATTCACATGCAGCACCGGCGCGTTGATGATCTTCGCAATGTCCGTGCAGTATTCCGTAGAGCGACTGTCCTCGGGATCGGTCGTAAACCCGACAAGGTTGTTGATCACCACATGCAGCGTGCCGCCGACGGCGTAGCCCTCGAGCTTCTGCATGTTCAGGCATTCAGACACAACGCCCTGCCCCGGCAGCGCGGCGTCCCCGTGGATCGCCAGCGAAGCGACCTTCTTGAAGCCCTCTTCAATCCCACCCGACACCAGATCCTGCTTGGCGCGGCAGCGTCCCATCACCACCGCGTCCTGCGATTCCAGATGGCTCGGGTTGTTCAGCAGCGAGAGATGCACCACGCGCCCATCAGGCATCACCTGATCGCCCGAGTATCCGCGGTGATACTTCACATCACCGCCGCCGGGATGGATGCCCTCGCTCCAATACTCCTTGAACTCGGTGAACATCTTCCCGAGGTCCTTGCCAAGATAGTTCCGCAGCATTGCCAGCCGCCCGCGGTGGGCCATGCCGATGATGATCTCCTGCGTCCCCAGCTCGCCGAGGCGATCAGTCATAAACTTCAGCAGCGGCACCGTCGCCTCGCCGCCTTCGATGCTGAACCGCTTCTTACCGAGAAACCGCTTGGCGAGGAACGCCTCGAACTGCTCGACCGCCGTGAGTTGCTCCAGCAGCCGCACCCGCTCCGCGTTGTCCAGCCCCTTCGGCTGCAAATCTCCCTCAAAGCGACGCCGGAACCACACCCGCTCATCATCGCTCGGGATGTGCATGAACTCCACGCCGATGGAGCCGCAATACGACTTCTCCAGATGATCGATGACCATTTTCAGCGTCGCCGCGCCGCCCGGCACCAGGTCCGTGTGGATCGTCTTGTTCAGGTCCGCTTGCGAGAGCCCGAAGTATTCCAGCGAGAGCGCCTTCGGCCGCGCCCGGGCACGTCCGAACGGGTCGATTGTGGCGATCAGATGCCCCAGCGCGCGATACGCACCGATCAGATCCTCCGCCGCGCTTTGCAGCACGGCCCCTTGCCCGCTTCCGCCGCTCGCGCCCCCACCCGGCCGCGCAATCGCCAGATCAAACCCCTGAAAGAACGCGGCCATATCCCCGCCCACCGACGCCGGATCACGCTTGAACTGCTGATACTGGGCGTCCAGATACTCCGCCGACCACCCATTGATCGCAGGAGAAACCGGCCGGGACTGGGCAGACTGGGAAGAGGAGTTGGAGGGGTTGGGGGGGGGTTGACCGCCACTCATTGGCAAGACCCTTGTCGATAGAGAGACTGGCGCGGGGCCAGATTGGCTACTTCGGAATGCTCCGGGCAGACGATCAGACCCGGGACGCCATCCTATACCTAACCATTGTCCAAACGAAGTCGCGGCAACACCGCCAATCGCGCATACGCGATTTCCCCGACACAAGAAAACTACGGGTTATCCGATGACCCGCCGCCGCATGGAGACATAGTCCCACAGCACGAACCGATCGAGGTCTTTCCCGCCCGTGAAGAACACCCGACCGCGCGTGGTCTCTGCCATTCGATGCGCGAACGCCACATCTTCGCTGCTCTGGCTCCAGCTCGGCAGCAGGAAGATGTTGATGGTGATTCCCTCACGGCCGCACATCGCCGCCTCCCGAAGCGTCGCCTCTTCCGTCCGCGGGTCGGGCGGATACAGCATGTACAACATCGGCCCGTCGAAGTACGCGGTTGGCAGACCATCGGTGATCAGCGCGATCTGCCGATTTGGCGTGTCCTGACCCGACAAGATTCGTCGCGCCAGCGAGAGCGCGTGCTGAATGTTCGTGAAGTGCTGCGGCACGCGAAACTCGCTCATCGTCGGATCGCTCATGTCCGCCTTCAGCCGCACCACCGGATTGTGGATGCTCACCGGCTTGGGCATCAAGCTCACAATCTCGGCCGGCGATCTGAGCTTCGCCTGCGTGAACATCTCGATAAACGAGAGATGATCCCCCGGATATTCCTGCCGGATCAGCGCATCCAGCGCGAGCGCCATCCGCTTCACATTCACATATTGCCCGCCATGTCGCATGGAACCGGACATATCCATCAAAACGCTGGTCGCACACTTGGGCGTGTTCCGCGTCTTGTGGATCAGCAGGTCGCTGGACGATGGAAACACGAACCCATCGCTCTCGTCGCCGCCGCGTGGCGTGCTTCCGGCACGCACGTACGCATTCACGAAACTCCCCGACACATCCATGTTCGCCAGCGAATCCCCGAACTCATACTGCTTGGTCTTCGCAGTTTCCACCGCGCCCTCGCCGATGATAGGCCCATCGTGTCGGCCCGATCGCGCCGCTTGAAGCTCGCCGAACACTTCGGCCAGCAGCCGCCCCCGTACCAGCGCATACGCCTTCGGCGAAAGACGATATCCCTCCTTCGTCCGCTCCACTCCCTGACGCTCCGCCTCTTGCCGCACAAACTCCTCGATCTGCCGCTGCATCTCGTTGAGCTTCTGCATCTCGCCTTCGCGGTTCTCGTCCTCGGCGAACTCACTGAGCTCATCCATGTCGATGATCGCGAGTTGCGATGTCTTCATCGCCTCTCGAAGTTGCTCGAGCAGTTTGTCGATCGTTTCCAGTTCCTCCTTCACCGCAAGGGCTTCCGACACCGTGAGCTGCGTCTGCCCGGTGAACGCGTACTTGCTCGCCATCTGCTCGATCTGATACTTCTCGCCCAGCCGCTGCATCAGCTTTAGAATCCCGCGAGCCACGGGGGATTGCTCGTTCTTCTGCGCATACCAGAGCCGCTCCAGATCACGCATCTGCTCCTGGCGCATCGCCCGCTCGAACACCTCGCGTTCCTCTTTCTTGGTCACCACCGTCCCGGCCTGATCCAGATACGCCTTGGCCGCGTCGCGCTGCGCCCCATCTGTCCGATACGTCGCCAGAATCCGCGCCTTGCGTTCCTCCAGCATCGCGATCAGCGACCGCAGACTCGGCCCAAGTCCCGCGATCTGCGAGGCATCAATCCGGATGGCAGCCGCAAGCTGCTCCTCCGTGAATCCCTCCAGATCGCCGTGCTCCATGGCGAAATCGAACGCCGCGCCCGCGACATCCGGTGGCGGCGCAGTCGGAGACGGAAACTCCTTGGCGTCAAACCCGAGATACGCGTGGACAACCCCCACCCGCGCCGCGGAAATATCGCCAGCCGCACCCATCTCCGGTTTCTCGCTCACGTCTGAAACTCCACCCGTCCATGGCGAACCGCCCGGCTCACTTTGTCGCTCGCCCACAGCCCCGCCAGCACGAACTCCACGCAGCTCGCCCGCACTGCTGGCTCGCTGGACGCATTCACCTCAAACGCCTTGTCCCACACCGGTGGCACACGCTTGAGCAGCGTTTCATAATGCCCGCTCGGCAGCATGTCCCCCACCTCAATCTTCGTTCCCTTTGCGAATATCTCCGCGATCTCGCCGATCCCGTGCTCCTGCACATACTCCTTGAACACGTTGCGGATCGCCTCCGCGAAGATCGCGTCCAGCGCCTGCGCCTCGCTCAACTGATGGCTCGACATCAGGTCCAGTTCCACCTTTCCCGAGGCCGTCGCGTGGAAGTGCGCCAGATCGCTGATCCGAGGCACCGTCGGCTTCTCATTGAGCACGATCCCGCGACGCCGCGCCGACGCCACCATCACCCGGTAGTTGGCGATCGAGAACCGCGCCGACACACCCGACGCGTGGTCCACGTACTTGCTCTTACGTGCCACGATCGCCATCTCCTCGACGGTCTCCTTCATGAACCGCGGCACGATCACCGGATACTCACCGCCCAGCGGCAAATCCTTCAGCGCCTCCTGCTCCGTGATCTCGATCGCATGATCGCGCTCCCGTGGATAGTGCGTCTGGATCGTCGATCCGATGCGGTCCTTGAGCTGCGGAATCACCTTGCCAGAACGGTTGTACGTCGTCGGATTCGCGGAGAAGATCACCACCAGATCCAGATCGAATCGCACCGGCAGGCCGCGGATCTGCACATCGCGCTCTTCCAAAATGTTGAACAGCCCGACCTGCACCGAGTCATCCAGGTCCGGCAGCTCGTTCATGGCGAAGATGCCCCGGTGCATGCGCGGGATCAGCCCGAAGAAGAGCGATTCCTCCGCGCCCAACGACACTCCACGCGCCAGTTTCGCCGGATCAATCTCTCCGATCACATCCGCGAACTTCGTCCCCGGAGCCAGCCGCTCCGCGTATCGCTCCTCCCTGGGCCACCACGCGATCGGAGCACTCTCACCGTGCTTGGCGAGAAACTCGCGCCCGATCTTGGTAATCGGCCGCTCCGGATCCTCATGGACCGGACATCCCCCACCCTCCGCCGGAATGTCCAGATACGGCAGCGCGGGATCAAGAAACCGCACGAGTTGACGCATCAGCCGGCTCTTGCCCTGCCCCTTCTCGCCAAGAAAGAGCATGTCGTGCCCGGCGAGCACGGCGTTGACGATCTCCGGTATCACCGTCGCGTCGTAGCCGACGATGCCCGGAAACAATCCCTGCTGCGATTCGCCCTCGGCAGCACTCCGAAGCGCGGCCGTCAAGTTCTCGCGCAGTTCCGCCTTCACCGAGCGGGAACGCCACCCCGAACGCTTGAGTTCCCCAAGCGTCCGAGCCCGACTAGACGATGTGATAGAAGACATGTACCCCCTATTCGTGATTCACTTGCGTTTGGATGCACCCGAGCCCCATGCTACGAAGCGAGAGCTCGCGGCGTTCAGCTTGGTTGGGAGCCCGCATCAGGATGCCCTGTGCGTCGTCACATTCGGCTCATCAAACCGCCGCCAACCCTGGCCAATCCAGAAATATTACTCCCGCGGCGCTCCCGATGCGGTCGCTGCTGACAAGAACCGCCGCGACGACGATTCCCACCCACGTAAACCCAAGCGCCAGCACTCGCCCGCGAAACCAGCTCCCCGTGAGCACGGCGAGCTGTCGTCGCCGCAGCGCTACTTGGAAACCTGCCGCGCCGAGAACGGTCGTCCAGAGTTCGGGCACGATGACGCTTCGCGCCCTGAATACGCCGTTGATTCCGCCGGTGAATCCCTGGTCCTCGCTGGCGATGCATGTCACACGCAGACCTCTTCCCCGCACATCGAGGGGATCACATCTGCCAAGCACTTTTCGCAGCGGGGCGATGCACCGCGAGAGTGGATCGCGAACCGCTAGCAAGGCGACAGACGCGAGAATCCCCGCGACCGCGGCGCCAGGCACGCCGTATCCACGAGCGGCAAAGAGAAGGCACAGACCGATCAGTGCCAGCATCAGGGTGTGCGCGGCCGATCCGCGCAGCAGAGTAGCGGCGAAGCGCGCAGGCGACGGATGCTTGCGGCCAAACCGCTTGGGCAACAGATATCCACCCAGTACATCTAAGAGCATGTGTGAGAAGCCGATTTATCCCGGTTCGAGGCGGTGGAGCATGAGGTTGATCATGGCGATGTAGATCATGGATTCGCTGCTGGAAGTTG
>JAYVRG010000030.1:0-2241 GCA_043776515.1 Phycisphaerales bacterium | reverse complement strand
TCTGGACAGGTCAGTGATGTTGCAACCCGCACTGACCTGTCCAGAGCGACAGGTCAGTGGCACGATAGATGGAACTCCCGGGAGAAATCCCGGGACATGTGTGAAAGATGTATGAGCGGCGCGGCGCGGCCTAGAGTGCGATTGGTCCCGGTTTGCACATCCGCCATCCGACATCGCCCATCCGACATTCATCACAGGAACCACCATGTCCACCGCCACCACTCCGGCCCCCCCCCCCGCCGCCGCCGCCGCCACCGCCAAGTCCGACAAGCAGGCCGCGTTTGCCAAGGGATTGGAAGGGGTGATCGGCGGGCAGACGGCGGTCTGCTCGATCGAGCAGGACAAACTGATCTATCGCGGGTACGAGATCCATGATCTTGCGGCCCACGCGACGTTCGAGGAAGTCTCGTTCGTGTTGCTGGAGGGGCACAAGCCCAGTGCGCAGGAGTTGGCAAGGTTCAAGCAAGAGATCATCGCCGAGCGTGCGTTGCACCCGGACGTGACGGGGTTCATCGAGTCTTGCGGCGGATGGCTGGCGAGTGGCCGCGCCGTGCCGATGGATGTGTTGCGGACGGCGGTGAGCATCCTCGGGCATACCGATGTGGATGCGCAGTCGGTGACGAAGGAGGCGAACCTCCGCAAGGCCAAGCGGCTGCTGGCCAAGATTCCGACGATGATCGGGCACATGCAGAACGTGATCGACGGACGCGGTTTGGTTGGCCGCGAGTTCGGCGGCGATCCGACGCTCGGCCACGCGGCCAACATGCTGTACATGATGACCGGCCGCAAGCCCTCGCAGGATGAGGCAAAGGTGATCGATGTCTCGCTCATTCTGTACGCCGAGCACGAGTTCAACGCCAGCACGTTCACGACCCGCGTGATCTCCGGCACGTTCAGCGACATGCACGGGGCCGTGACCGGCGGCATCGCCGCGCTCAAAGGCCCGCTGCACGGCGGCGCCAACGAAATGGCGATGGAGATGCTCAAGGAGATCGTCAAGGACGTCGGCGAGAAGGGGATCGGGACTCCCGCTGTTGATGACTGGATGCAGAAAGCCTTCGACACCAAGCGCAAGCTGATGGGCTTCGGCCACCGCGTGTACAAGAACGGCGACCACCGCGCGGGCATCCTGCACGGGCTGGGCAAGAAGATGGCGGGCACGCTGCACGGCACCTTCGGCGGCATCCCCGCGCCCAAGTGGTTCGAGCTCGGCGAGCAGGTGCAGAAGATCATGCTGGTGAAGAAGAACATCCACCCGAACGTGGACTTCCCCTGCGGCATGACGTATTTCGTGATGGGCATCCCCGTGCCGCAGTACACGCCGATCTTCGTCGCCGCCCGCATCACCGGCTGGTGCGCCCACATCATCGAGCAACACGCGGACAACCGGATCATCCGGCCGCTGAGCATCTACACGGGGGAGCCCGAGCGGAAGTGGAACGGGTGAGGTGCGGGGGCTCGGCAACAAAAGCGCACGCAGAGGTTCGCGGAGGTCACGCCGAGGTACGCGGAGGGGAGGAAGGGGAAGGGGGAATTGGGTTGGGAGCATTTTGAACTCTGACCTTGCCCCCGGTGTCTTTGTCCGAACCCATTCCCCCTCTTCCCTCTGTGCACCTCAGCGTGACCTCCGCGCACCTCTGCGTGCGAATTGGTCTTGGGTCGAGCCATCGCTCGCATCGCGATACGTCACTACGATGGGGCCATGAGCATCTCACCTGGCGCACGGCTGCGGGCGTTGATGGACAACCCTCCCGGCCCCGAGAACACGGTGATGATGCCGGGGGCGTTCAATGCGCTGTGCGCGAAGATGATCGCGGATGCGGGGTTCGGGGCGGCGTATGTGTCGGGGGCGGCGACGAGCGTGGCGGCGGGGGTGCCGGATGTGGGGCTGCTGGGGCTGGAGCATTTCTGCCGCTGCATCCGCGAGGCGTACGACGCCAGCGGCCTGCCGATCATCGCCGATGCCGACACCGGCTTCGGCGAGAGCGAGATGGTGCGGCGAACCGTGATCGAGTATTCCCGTGCAGGCGCGGCCGGATTGCACATCGAGGATCAGGTCTTTCCCAAACGCTGCGGGCATCTGGATGGCAAGAAACTGGTGCCGCTGGATCATGCCGTGGAGAAGGTGCGAGCGGCGGTGAATGCGGCGAGGGAGGTCGGGGGGGTGCATCGTGGCATGGGCGTCCCGCCCATGTCTTCTGTTGGTGGAACAAAGACACATGGGCGGGACGCCCATGCCAC
>JAYVRG010000029.1:0-8741 GCA_043776515.1 Phycisphaerales bacterium | reverse complement strand
ATGCTCATTCTGGTCGCGTGGAAGGAGCATCAGGTCGCGTAGATGCTCCATCGGGTCGCGTGGAAAGGGCTTCCGCCAGCGTCCGCCGCGCGGTTATGTCCGTTATGGGCCGCGAGAAACGGGAAAAAACGTGCGATGTTCTTGTGCAACGTGCCGCGTGGTCAAGGGCGCGCGTCGCGTCGTCGATCCGGAACTTCGTCCGGAGATGTGCGGGTACTTCACTCGGCGGGCGGCCTCACCATCGAGCGGAATGTGACGTGCCACGATCTTTGCCGCGGCGGCAAAGGTCGTGCGGATTTGATGGGGTCGAGGGTCGTGGGGAGCGTGCCTAAAAGATCGCGCGGCGCGATCGTGTGCAACGGTGGTTGTTGGGCAGCACACTGTTTGCATTGGTGGGTGCCTGAGAGAGAAGGCGAACCGATGACCTCGGCGCGCACGCACTACCTTCGCCGTGGCGGCGGGGAAAGGGTTTGCTACTTACGAGCCACGTGAAGAGACCAAGCAGTTCGGGCCGCGGCGGCCCGAATCCGCCGCGGAGCGGCGGACCACCCAAGAGCATGGGCCGGGAGGCCCATGCCACGATCTCACGTCGGCAGATTCACCGGCATCACCACGTACACGAACTCGTTGTTCATCAGCCGGATCAGCCCCGGGCGGTTGGGGGCTTTGAGTTCGACGATGACATCCTGATCGGGGATGACCTTGAGCACGTCGGTGATGAATGTCGGGTTGAACGAGATCTCGATGTCGTCGCCTTCATACTTAGTAAGGTCGATGGAGATTTCGCTCTCGCCCATTTCGGGGGCGCGGCTGGAGAGCTTGAGCTTTTTGTCCTTGCTGGTGAAGGCCATGCGGACGCCGCGGGACTCTTCGTTGGTGAGGACGCTGGCCTTGCGGACCGCGCTGGAAAGCTCATCGCGGCTGGCGGTGACTTTCTTGTCCTGGTCCTTGGGGATGACATCTTCGTAGGGAGGGAAGGTGCCCTCAACCAAAACGCTGGAGAGCACGGCGCGCGGGGCGGGGAGTTTGTCGGGGTCTTTGCCGCCGCCGGGAGGAGTTGGCTCAAAGGCGAAGAAGATGCGGGTGTCGCTGATGGCCATCCGGACGTTCTCTTCCGGATCGCGGGCGAGTTTCATCATGATGTTGAGCGCTTTGGTGGGGACGATGCAGGTGACGGACTCGCCCTTGGCGCTCGCGCCGGTGAGCTCGGTGCGCGAGAGCGCCAGCCGGCGGCCGTCGGTGGCGACCATTTCTAGTTTTTTACCGTTGCGCTTGAGCAGCACGCCATTGATGGCGTAGCGGCTGGTTTCGCGGGCGGTGGCGAAGACGGTGCGGGAGACGATCTCCATCAGGCCGCTGGCGGGTTGGGAGAAGACGGCCTTGGCGGGGTCGGGGCCGGTGCCGCCCGCGGCGGCGGCGAAGTCGGGCATGGCGGGGAAGTCTTTGGAGGGATAGGCGAAGACGCGGAAGTGGGCGTTGGTGCCGCGGATGTGGCACTGGTCGCCCTCGGTCTCGATCGTCAGCGTGGCCTCACCATCCTCGGCGGAGACGATGGCGCGAAGTTTGTCGGCGGGAATAGCGACTTCGCCGGGCTGCTGGACATCCACCTGCGTGAGCGTGAGGTGGAGAGAGGTTTCGGCGTCGGTGCCGCTGAGCGTGAGCTCGCCCGCCCCCCCACTACCGCCGACCTTGCGGGCGACGAGCTTGACGCAGGAGAGCGCGGGCGTGGGCGTGCGCGCAGGAACAACGCTGGCGACGTTGTTCACGGCGTCCATCAATGCGGATCGGTCACAGATCACCTTCATAGCGGTCGTACTCCCAAATGTGGTTATCGCAAGCGGTAGTGTAACAGGCGTGGGAGTGTTGCGCTGTGGGAAAGTGCCCAAAGAAGCACGGGAATGCACAGGGATGTGGGGATGTGGGGAAGATGTGCAGAACCGGGGCGAAGTTGTCGTTTGTGGATGCTGGGGGACGTGCCTGCGCGAGTGGGCACTGTGGCAGAAACGGAAGAAGGCGCGGAACCCGAGGATTCGCAGGGCCTCATCCTCGGCGTGGGATATGCCACAAACGCTTGAGGGCCACGAACGAAGGTGCGGGGTGAGCGGCGGGAAGTTGCAGGGGATGTGCGGGCGACCCCCCGAATGTGGCCGCGGGGTGGTGCGGGCGGGGTAGGCGGATCGTTCGGATACATCGGATGAGAGGTGCGAAGCGGGGCTTGAACGCGGCACGTGGAACCCCGATAGCCGTCGTGCTGCGCAGGGACGCGCAGACACGGAGGTTCTCGCCATGTCGCATATTCGACGGACACCATTTCTGCTGGCGCTGCTGGCGGGCGCGACGAGCGCACGCGCGGGGGTTGTGATTGAGTACAAAGCGACGAGCGCGGCGGCGTGGACGGTGCAGGGGGAGAACCCGGCGGTCAGCCCGGGGGCGGTGTGGGATGTTGCGCTGGACCGGTGCGCGGCGGGATACTGGCGGGTGCGCGTCAGTGACGCGACGAGTGAATCGCTGGGGCTGGTGTCGTTCACGAACACAACAACGGCGGTGACACTCATCATCGGATCATCGCAAGCGAACGACACGAACGCGGGTGCGCCCTTGAGCGGAGCTGGCGCGCTGGACTGGGTGACGGGACTTGATCCGGGAACGGCGCAGGTGACGATGCAGGCGCGGATCGGGCGGGATATCGGGGCGCTGGCGTCGGTGCGGGCGCTGAACATCGTGCGGCTGGACGCTGGCGGTTCGATCCGGCAGTCGGCGATTCGGCAGACCAGCGCGAGCGCGACGCTGGGGGCGATCACGGCGGTCGGAAGCATTGATGACAATCTGGATGATCCGAACTCGCTGGCGGTGATTCGGTCCGAGGGCGGGCGGATCGCGCTGGTGACGGCGGGCGGGAGCATCATGTGCCCGATCTCGGTGCAGCCGGTGGCGGGGACGACGGCGGCGCCGCTGGCGGGAACGCTGGGGCGGGTGGAGTCCGCGAGCGGGGATGTGGGCGGGGCGCGGCCGAGCACGTCGCCAGCGGACAACTATCACGCGACGCCGATTGTGGCGCGGGTGATCGACGCGGTGGTGGGGCGGAATGTACGCTCAGAGATCGTGGGGACGGAGGGCGTGCGCCGGGTGGAAGCCACGGTGTCGGGGCTGCGCGGCTCGCTGACGGCGCCGACGCTGCTGCCGATAGACGCGAGCAGCGGCGGATTGATCCGATCCGGGGGCGTCAATGCGCTGAACATCGCGCTGTCAAACGGATTGCCCAAAGAGGCGCGGATCGTGGCGGGGTTGTTTTATGGATATCAGAATGTGGCGGACGCGAGCCAGCCGCGGATCGTGCTGGGTGGCGCGGACAAGCTGTCGGGGCAGATCATTCTGAACGCGAGCAACAGCCCGAAGCCGCTGGGGTTTGGGACGGTGACGGTGCCGCGTGCGCTGATGGGGAAGGTGGTGGTGCAGGGGACGACGAATGTCACGATCACGGATGATATTTACTTGCCCGCGTCGGGTGCGCTCGGCGGCGGCGCGGTGGGCGTGGCGACGTTTCAGTTGTACGAGCAGGATTGCACGCCGCCGAATAATCTTACGGCGCGATACGACGGGGTTGTGGAGAGCGCGTTCACCAGCCCGGCGGCGGTGCCGGTGGTGATCCGCACGTACGGGCCTGTGACGCTGCCGGCGGGCGTGACCGATCCGAACGCGGCGTTCACGATCCAGAAGCGCGACGATGCGAATGCGTGTGCGTGGACGCCGAATACAACGATGTTCAATGTGGTGCTGCATCCGGTGACGCCGGGGACCAATGAGACGCGAGCGATCGGGCTGTCGCGGGGCGTGGTGCGGCCCGCTCCGGGGATCTACCGCGTGATTCCAAGTGCGCTGCTGTGCGATAGCGTGACCGGCGCGCCGGGCGTGCAGTGGGCGGATTCGTGCATGAATCAGCCGTCGCGGGCGCGGGCGTATGTGTTTCGCGTCGCGCCGGACTGCGACAACGATGGGGTGAACGACTACATACAGATTGATGCGCTGGGCACGGTGGGAGCGCCGGTGCTCGCTGGGGTTGATCGGGTGGACACGAAGCCCATCACGCCCACGCCGCCGGGGCCGACGATCACGGATACCGATACCGGGCCGGTTGATCCGCCTCCGCCTCCGCCACCACCACCACCACCGCCACCACCACCACCACCACCTCCGCCACCACCACCTCCGCCACCACCTCCGCCGACACTGACGTGCATCACGACGTGTCTGCTGGATGTGAACAAGGACCACATCATCTCGGTGCAGGACATCTTTGATTTTCTGGGCTTCTGGTTCGCGGGCGATGTGTCCAAGGCGGACTTCAATCGTTCGGGCGTGATCGAGGTGCAGGACATCTTTGATTATCTGAATGCGTGGTTCACGACGACTCGGATTGATTGTTGAGTGTGGGTCTGGGAACTACATCCGCCGCGCGAGCAAGTGCTTGCGCGGCGGTTGTTGTTTACTGGCGAGCGGGGCGAGAGCGGATCAAGCGGCTTGGGGCGGAAGGCGCGGCTCGCGAGGCGGGGGCTGCTCGGGGCGGATACGCCGCGGCTCGCGAATCGAGAACACAAAGATCGCCGAGGTAGATTCGCTGTCGAATCCACCCCGGCGAGTGTGTGGTCAGAATGTTCTGGCGCGATTCCCGGCGGCAACATGCCTCACTTGGGCTTCACAGCCCCCGTCCGCGAATCAATCTCGAGCTCGAACAGCTTCTCGCCCACAAGCACCTTCACGCCGTACTTCTGGAACGTGCCCTGCTCCGGCTCGAGCTCGATGGACTGGATCTGCCCGTCCTGCAAGGTCGCCAGCGCGATGGACTGGGCACCCGCGAAGGTCGTCATCGTCGTCGGCTGCAAGCGCACGATGTCGCGGGCCGTGGGGAGATACGCCGCGGACATCGGCAGCAAAGTGCTGCTCCAGACCACGCCGGTCTTGCCATCCACCACCAGTTCGCGCAGACGCAGCGGCGTGGTGAGCGTGATCGTCTTCACCTTGTAGAACTGCCGGCCACCCTTGAGTTCCATCTCGACGGTTGACACCGCCGCGCCGGGGCTGCTGGCAAGTGCGGCCGCGGTCGCGCCGGCCGCATCCACCACCGGCACGGGCGGCGTGGTCGTTCCCGTCGTCACCGTGGGTGTCACGATCGCGCCGGTAGCCCCGTTCACCAGGATCACACGCACGCCGACCGAGTCCTGCACCGTGACCTTTGCCACCAGCAGTCCGTGCTCAAACTCCCACTCCGCCTTGATGGCCGTTGATCCCGGCGCGGCATTGGTTGCGATCACCATCGCCTGCGCCAGCGTGATCGTCGCGGCGGGCAGGCCGTGGAGTTTCAACCGATCATCACAGGCCTTCTCGCGGCCACGCAGCTGCGCATCATCAGAGAGAATCGCCCCGCCCGGGGTCGCGATCCGCAGCTTGCGAGCGACGCCCGCCGCCGTGACCAGCTCGACCTCCCAGCGATGGTCGGACGACTCGAACTCGGTCTGCAAAATCTTCGCGCCCGGATACGCGCCGATGGCGATCGCGATCGCCTGATCGAGCGTGACATCGCCGGAGCCGGGCGTTCCGCCACCACCGCCGCCGCCCGTCGGCGCGCCGGTCTGCGCATCGATGTTCACGCGCGAGGTCGTGGTGTCATCGGAGAAATCAAACTTGTACGTCGCGTGCCCGCCCTCCACGCCCGTTTCGACCTGCTGCATCAGCGTGCCAAACGGCGTGCGCGGCACGACCAGCGTGAAGGCCTGCTGGTACGTGGTGGTCGCCGATCCGAACGCGGCGAGTGTTGCCTGCAACTCCGCGATCTTGCCCGCCGAGAGCGACTTGTTGCGCGTCCGCAGGATTGCGAACGTGCTCGCGTCCACATCAAGCTGGAGCAGCGTCGTGCCCGCGGCGGAGACCACCTGCACCTCGAACTTCCACTGCCCGCTGTCATTCTCCAGCGAGGCCTCCGAGAGCGCGTACCCCGGGGAGGTGGCCAGCGACGCTGCGATCGCCGACCGGAACGCCGCGGGACGATCCGCGGGTTGGGCGAGCGCGGGCGAAACGGACGCCGCGATCAGAGTTCCCGCGAACAGCACGGTGGACATCGACTTGTGAGCTTGAGCGAAAAACATATCGGTCTCCTTTGGGCCGGGTCAGAACACGGCCCACACGGCCGCACGCTCTTCCCGTGCTATACATGCGTAAACGCGGGCACGCGAATGTCATGCCAAGGGGCGACACACGAAAAAGGCCGATTTCGCATCGCAAAGAATGCCGCCCGGCTCGCACTGGCCCGAATGTCGGACAGCATTGGCCGCGCATGGCCGCACGGCAAACGGGCAATCACCGATTGTGTGGACCAGCACCTTCGATCAATCATGGTCGTACAGGTCGCCGCGTGTCCATGGCATTCCGTGCAACTTGATCAGCCCATCTCGGCGCACGCGCTCCATGAGTTCCCACGCACGCTTGCGGCTTTCGGATGTGGGCATCTCATCCCGCATTGAAACCCGCATACGCGTTCCTTCGGGAACGTCCAGCCGGGAGTCGGGCCGAAGCACGCCTCCGGAGTACGTCACCAAGATGTCACCAAAGTAACTCATCGTCAGTAGAAACTCACTACGCCCTCACCATCGCTCCGCCCACCCGCACCGGCACAAACGTGGGCCGCACCTTCGCCGTGAACTCGTCCCAGTACTTGTTCATAATGGTGCGGATCGCCCAGTTGTTGCCATCCGCCAAACCGCAGATCGTCGTGCCCGGCATGGTGCCCATGCTGGTGGCGATCTCGAGGGCAAGGTCCAGGTCCTTGGTCTTGGCGTCTCCCTGCTCGATGCGACCCATCAGTTGGTACAGCCAGCCGCTGCCCTCGCGGCAGGGCGTGCATTGGCCGCAGCTCTCGTGCTTGAAGAACCGCGCGATGTTTCGCGCCACCGCGACCATGTCCGTGTCCTCATCGAATACCGTCGGGCAGGCGGTGCCCAAGCCCAGCACGTTGCACTTGCGGCCGATATCAAAGTCCAGTTCCGCCTCAAACTGGTCCGGGCCGAGAATGCCCATCGAGATGCCGCCGGGGATCGCGCCCTTGTACTTCTTCCCGGCGCGCATGCCGCCGCAGTATTGCTCGACCAGGTCCTTCAGCTTGATGCCCAGATCAAACTCGAACACGCCCGGCTTGTTCACATGCCCGCTCACGCCCATGAGCTTGGTGCCGTAGCTGGCCGCGCCGCCCTTGAAGGTGCTCTCGCAGCCCATCGTGGCGAACCACGGCGCGCCATTCTCGATGATGCTCGGCAGGTGCGCCAGCGTCTCTACGTTGTTGATGATCGTCGGCCTGCCGAAGAGGCCCTTGATAGCGGGAAACGGCGGCTTGTTCCGCGGCCATCCGCGCTTGCCCTCCAGCCCCTCCAGCAGCGCGGTCTCCTCGCCGCAGATGTACGCGCCCGCGCCGCGGTGGACGTAGCAATCCACCTTCCACTTACCGTCATTGAACGTATTGCCAGTTTTCGCGCCGCTCATCAGTCCGGTGCCACCAAAGATGCCGTGCTCATACGCCTCTTTGATCGCGTTCTCCATCACCTTGGCCTGGTGGTGGTACTCGCCGCGGATGTAGAAGAACGCCGTCTGCAAGCGGCAGGCGTAGCAGCAGATCGCGATGCCTTCGAGGACCAGGTGCGGATCAAAGTCGCAGAGCAGCCGGTCCTTGAACGTTCCCGGCTCGCTCTCATCCGCGTTGATCGCCAGATACCGCAGGCCGCCGTTGCCATCCGGGCCGGGCTTGGGAAGGAACGTCCACTTCAGCCCGGTGGGAAATCCGGCCCCGCCGCGGCCGCGCAGGCCGGACTTCTTGACCTCATCGGTCACTTGCTCGGGCGTCATCGTCAGCGCCTTGCGCAGCGCGGCGTATCCGCCCGTTTTCACATACTCGTCGTATGACACGATGTGCCGCTGTTTCGGATCGCCAAACGGCAAGGTAGGAATGCGAGCGGTCAGGATCGGCGTGCTGAACTTGGGCGTGTACGGCATGGATTCGGCGGCCTCGACAGGTGCGGGGTGGTCAGAAGCCGATTCTAGCGGGGAGTCGGACGGTGGCCTGTAAACAGTGAACACGTCACTGGTGGCTGGGCCAGTTCCAACAACTATTGACCGGACGCCCGGGAATCATCAGCATCGAGTACGCCGCACACTCTCGAAGACCAGATTTCTCAATCCTTGCGGAACCATCAAGAAACCCGAAGGCCTCTCGCTCGCGACCGTGCCACCACTCTCCGCCAAAGTTGTACGTGTTTCTGTCGGACTCGGATGATATAACCCAGTTAGCTGGTCCTTGATCCATGAGAACGACAAACCTCGAAGGCGACACTTGAACATGCTGCGAACCCTGGTTTGTTCGCCAATTTGGCGAACCCGTACCAAGGTTTTGAGCTCCGGCCTTGCAATACATCCACTCGTTGGATCGATAGCTGGTGCCCCACACTCCAAACTCGGTGTTCGTTTCGCCTGATTGGCTCTGTGCCCCAACCTGCTGAAGGTTGCTTGCCCCTGTCCGATAGCCGCGTGTCCCGGTATCGAGCGGGCACTTGAAAACGGTCATGCGAAACTGCAATACTTGATCTGCTGCTACGTAGCAGGTTGTTGAAGTACCCAACTCTGGCCGCAGAATCACCGGGATTCCGGGATTGAACGTGAGATTTCCGGTGGTGTAGTCGGGGGTTTGGCCGCCGGTGGTCCGG
>JAYVRG010000028.1:0-8755 GCA_043776515.1 Phycisphaerales bacterium | reverse complement strand
CCATTCCCATCCCCATCCCCATTCCCTTTCCCCTCCGCGTTGCTCCCGTTGCTCCGGTCCCTCCGCGTTCATCTTCTCCCCGGCTTCTTCTGCGTGCCGCCCTTGCCCTTGGTGTTCCCCGTCGTGTTGAATCCACAGCCGCATACGATCCGAAATGGCTCAGAGACGTTTGCGAAAGGGCTCTCGATTGGCAACATCCACCGGCACATCGCCCGTGATAGTCAGCGTTCCCACCCCCACCCCCACCCCCACACACGCTGGCAACGGCTCCAAGCAAGCAGTGGGGGGCATGCCCGATGTGCAGGGCAAGGGCGACACCCGCCACATCGCCATCGATCGCGTCGGCGTCAAGGACGTCACGTATCCCATCAAGCTCAAGATATCCCCGTGCGCCATGGAGGGCGGCGGCGAGCAGACCACCGTCGCCAAGATCAACATGTACGTCGCCCTGCCGCACTACCAGAAGGGCACGCACATGTCGCGCTTCCTGGAGGTGCTCAACGATCATCAGGGTGGGAGGGGGGGGGCGATCGCCCCGAGCGACATTCCCAAGATCACCGAGGCCATCCGCGAGCGGCTGAACGCCGAGGAGGCCCACTTCGAGGCCGAGTTCACCTACTTCATCCGCAAGCCAGCGCCCGTCACCGGCGCACCGGGGCTGATGAACTATCGCGTGCGGTTCATCTGCACCGCTAGCAAGAGCGGCAAGACCGATGACTTCCAGATCGCCGTCGCCGCGCCCGCGACCTCGCTCTGCCCCTGCTCGAAGGAGATCTCCGCCTATGGCGCGCACAACCAGCGCTGCGAGATCGAGGCCAAGGTGCGCATGAAGGGGCTGATGTGGATCGAGGAGCTGGTCCGCATCATCGAGAAGGCCGCGAGCTGCCCGGTGTACGCGGTGCTGAAACGCCCCGACGAGAAGTTCGTCACCGAGGCCGCGTACGACAACCCCAAGTTCGTCGAGGACATCATCCGCGACCTGGCCATCGGGCTCAACAAGGAGCCGCGGATTCTCTCCTACGAGATCTCCAGCGAGAACTTCGAGAGCATCCACAACCACAACGCGTACGCGCAGATCAAGCGCGACAAGCGGGCCAAGTGATCGACGCGGGCGGCCGTGACGCAAGCGGCTTCGCCCGGGTCGTTCCAGCGGAATACGACAAAGGCCCACGCGTGTGCGTGGGCCTTTTCGCTTGGTCAGCGTGCTTTCAAGCTCGATGAAAGGCACCTCCGCGGAGCGGCGGGCCACCCAGATCAGGAGTCGTATCAGTTCTTGCCGCCCTGATACTCCGCGAGCGTCTCCTCGAGCTGGCCCTTCATGTCCATCTGCTCCTTGGTGAGCGAGGAGATGGCCTTCTTCTGCAGCTCGATGGCCTTCATCTTGTCGCCCTTGATCCAGAAGCAGCGGGCGAGGGTGTCCAGGATCGCACCATCCTTCGAGTCGGTGATGTCCACGGCCTTCTGCGCCGCCTTCATCGCCACATCCACATTCTTGTCCTTGGCCTTGACGGTCCCTTCGGGATCGACGATGTTCCAAGCAATCTCGTTGAGAGCCGTCGAGTCCTTCTTGGCCGCGGCCTGCTCGATGAGCATGTCCGCGGTCTTGTAGGCCTCGGTGAACTGCCCCGCCTTGAGCTGGAGCATGTACTTGGTGCGGACCATGTCCTTGGCCATCTTGGGGTACTTGGTCTCGAACTCGCCGAGGGCCTTGAGCGCGGCCTTGGGATCGCTGTCCGAATCCTCCATGAGCTTCTCGGCCTCTTCCTGCATCTTCACGATCTTTTCGGGACCGGTCTTCGCATCCCACTTGCCCGCGAGGACATCATCGATGACGTAGTCGAGCTGCATCGGGTGGCCGATCCAGGCGATCATGCCCTTCTGATCGATGACGAACGAGGTCGGGATGCCGCGGGATTTGCTGGCCTTCATGTACGCGGTGTTGGTCTGGCCGTCCTTGTCCCAGGCGACCGTGTAGCCCATCGTGTCGCCCTTGTCCTTCACCATCTCCTCGACCTTGCTCAGCTCGTCGCGCCAGCCGGTGGACGAGATGCCGATGACCGTGAGGCCCTTGGACTTGTTCTCCTTCTGCAGCTCGGAGAGGTGGGGCATCGAGACCTTGCAGGGACCGCACCAGGTGGCCCAGAACTCCACGATATAGACCTTGCCCTTCTCAAAGCCGGTCACGGCGTCGCCCTTGACCCACTTCTCGATGGAGAGCGCGGGTGCGGGATCGCCCGCGACGAGCTTCTTGGTCGCGGTCTCATCCTCGGAGGGCTTGGCCTTCTTCGCGGGCGCGGCCTTCTCGGTCGGCTGGGCAGCGGGCATGTCGGTCGCGGGTTTTTCGGCGGGCTTGGTGTCCTGACCAAAGGCCAGCCCACAAGTGGCGAGCAGCGCGGCGGCCGAGATCGGGGTGAGCCAGTTGAAACGCTTCATTCGAGAGTCCTCCGTGATGGTTGAAAAGTTCGCAGTGGGGGAGTGGGGAATGGTGGTCGGGGCACAGGCCGTACAGCGGCCGTAAAACAGTGTATGAGGCATATCGGCCGGGGTTGCTGAAAAGGGCCAGCGGCAATGGTCAGACGCCCGAAACCGCGTTTGGTTTCTGGTTTTTCCGGGCCTCAAAGCGGTGGGGGGGGTGGAGAGCCGCGAACTTCCTGCATCCAGAATGATGTACGCGGCGAAATCCCGCATGGGGCGCAGATGAAGCGTGACGCCAGCAGCACGCTATTCCATCAATCGCCCATGCAGCGCGAGCGGCTCGGCACGGTCAATGACGACAGGAACCACGCGCCCGATCATGCTGTCCGGAGCCGCGCCGGTGGGGGCATCAAAGAAGACGATGATGTCGCCCTCGGTGCGTGCCGAGAGTTGAATGGGAGCCGAACCGATGGGGGGGGTTGAACCGTCCACCGTGTTCGATGCGTCGTGGATATGTATTGCCTCATCGGAGCAGGACGCACCGGTGGTCAGCGACTTGCCGCCGAGCGTGAGCGCGACCGCACCGGGCGCGGGCTTGGCCGCGGCTGCCTCTCGCTTCTTGGACTCGCGCTTGGAAACTCCCTGCACAAAGACGCTCAGGGTCGTGCCGACAAACTCCGCGCTCACACTCGCGCTCACGCGATGCTGGATCGCGAGCAGTTCGTTGTTGCGGCGACGCTTGACATCTTCGGGCACATCATCTTCGAGTTTATCGAAGGCGATGGTGCCCGGGCGCGGCGAATACTTGAAGATAAAGCAGTTCTTGTAGCGTGCTTTCTCGATGAGCGAAATGGTCGCCACGAAGTCCGCGTCGGTCTCGGTCGGGAAACCGACGATGATGTCGCCCGCAACCGTCAGCGGGCGGCCGATCTCCGGTTGATGCAGGAAGGCGCGGGAGCGATCAAGGAACTCCAGATATTCCTCGACGGTGTAGCCGCGATTCATCTTCTCGAGAATGCGGTTCGAGCCGCTCTGGGCAGGAACGTGCAAATAGCGGCAGATTCTCGGATGATCGCGGATGACCTGCAGCACATCGTCGCCGAAATCGCGGGGATAGCTGGTGACAAATCGCAGCCGCTGGATCGCGGGGACTTCATCGTGGATCATCGCCAGCAGATCGGCGAAGGTGGTGGTGTTCGCGCCCGCGAACGGGTCACGCGAATGCCCGCCGGCATATGAACGGCCCTTCTGCGGCTGCATGACGCCGTCGAGCGCGACGGCCGCGCCGTGCTCGAAGCGGTAGTGATTCACAGTCTGGCCGAGCAGCGTGATCTCGATGACGCCCGAATTCGCGAGTCGCTTGCACTCATCAACAATGTGCCGCGGCGGACGGTGCATCTCCGCGCCGCGCGTGAACGGAACCACGCAGTACGTGCAGAACTTGTTGCAACCACGCGTGATGCGGACATATGCGGAGCCGGAATGGTCGTCGGGCGAGACCGACCGCGAGAGGTCGAGCATCTCCAGATTGTCGGCCGCGGCGGCCAGCGTTGCGCTGCGCCGCGATATGTTGCCTTGCAGCGCGACCTGGCTGGCGGAAACCAGCCGCGGAACGACAGCGGATTCATCGAACTCGGTCGTCGCGATGCCCGCGTCGGCCGCCAGCGATTCGCGTGTCCGCACCGCGTTGTCGAGCAATCCAGGAAGCTTGTCCAACTCGCCCGGCCCGATGAGTATGTCCACAACCGGCATTCGCCGGATCAGATCGGTCCCATCGCGCTCCGCCATGCACCCCAGCACGCCCACGACCATCCCGGGTCGTGTCTGCTTGCGAATCCGGTCCTCCCCCAGCCGCGACCAGACCTTTTGCTCCGCGTGCTCCCGGACCGAGCAGGTGTTGTACAGAACGACATCCGCCTGCTCGCGTTCCTGCGTGAACGAATAGCCCATAGCGCGGAGTTGCCCGCTCACCAGCTCGGAATCGAGCTCGTTCATCTGGCAACCGAAGGTTTCGAGATAGACTCGCCGCTGGGACATGCCGAATCGTATGCGAACAGGGCTGGTGAGCTGATTGCCATGCCTGAACAGGAAAGCCCACAACGGCACTCACCAGCCGCCGGGAGCGATTCCGATTCACTCTGTTTTACATAATATGTATTATAGGACGTTCCAGAGAGCGGCGAGATGGTGGTGGGGAGGTCGTCGATTGGATTGCTCTGGTGCTCACTATCCCCAACACTCAACACCATGCCCAAACCCACGCATCGCCGATCAGCACCAGACGCCGCCTCGAATCCGAAGGCGGTCGTTGTGGATGGCCAAGCGTTCACGTTCGTAAACGTTGAGGGAGTCGCTCGCGGCGGCGCGACTGTGCGGCTGGGTTCGCGTGGAAAGGCGGCGATCGTCGCGTCCCGCAAACTGCTGGAGTCCGTTCTGGATGACGGCGAGGCGCACTACGGGATCAACACTGGGTTCGGATCGTTCGCCCGCCAACGGATTTCTTCGGGTGATATCGAGTCGCTGCAGCGCAACCTGATCCGGTCGCACGCGGCGGGCGTGGGCGAGCCGCTCGCACGCGACATCGTTCGCGGGATGATGCTCTGCCTGGTCGGGTCGCTGTCGCGCGGGCTCTCCGGCGTGCGGCCGGTGGTTGTCCAGACACTCATCAAGATGTTGAACGCGGGCGTCACTCCGATTGTGCCGGAGACCGGGTCGGTTGGGGCGTCGGGT
This sequence comes from Phycisphaerales bacterium, assembly GCA_043776515.1. GTDB lineage: Bacteria > Planctomycetota > Phycisphaerae > Phycisphaerales > UBA1924 > UBA4658. Next base: position 3,610 of record JAYVRG010000028.1, on the reverse strand, counting down.
GATCTGGCACCGCTCGCCCATGTCGCGCTCGTGCTGATTGGCGAGGGCGAGGCGGAAGTCGGCGGGCGTGTGATGTCCGGCGCGGCGGCGATGAAGCGAACGGGGATCACGCCCGTCACGCTTGCGGCCAAGGAAGGGCTTGCGCTCATCAACGGCACGCATCTGATGGCGGCGCAGGCGTCGCTGTTCGTGCGCGACTTTGAGCGGCTGTTTGACGCCGCGCTGGTCGCGGCGGCGATGTCGATCGACGCCTGCCGCGCGACGGACGCCTTCCTTGATGATCGCCTGCACCATGCGCGTGAGCAGCTCGGGCAGAGCGTGGTCGCGTCGCGATTGCGGTCGCTGATCCAGGGGAGCAGGATCATCCCGTCACACACGCTGAACGATCCGCGCGTGCAGGATCCGTACTCGCTGCGCTGCGCCCCGCAGGTGCTCGGCGCGGCGTGGGAGGCCTTCGGATATGTGCGTGCGAGTGTGGGCGCGGAACTCGGTGCGGTGACGGATAATCCTTTGGTGTTTGCGGGGATTGAGGGGCCCAGGGATCGAGGGATCGAGGGGATGGCAGGGAACGGAAGGGGCAAGCCCTCTCTCCCCCCCACCGACATTCTCTCCGGCGGCAACTTCCACGGCATGCCCCTGGCGATCCCGATGGATGTCGCCGCGATCGCCTGCTCGCATGTCGCGGGCATCGCCGAGCGGCGCGTGTATCACATGCTCTCGGGCTTTGATCCCCAGACCGGCCTGCCGCCGTATCTCTCGCCCTCGCCGGGGCTGCACTCGGGCTTGATGATCGCGCAGTACACCGCCGCGGCCTGCTGCAACGAGATCATCGGGCTCTGCACGCCCGCGAGCGTGGCGAATCTCTCCACCAGCGCGGGCATGGAGGACTACAACTCCTTCGGCCCGCGTGCCGCCGCGAAGGCGCGGCGCGCTCTGGACCTTGCACGCACCGTGGTCGCCATCGAGTTGCTCGCGGCGTCGCAGGCGATCGAGCATCACCGCCCGCTGCGCTCCGGGCGCGGCGTGGAGCGTGCTCACCAGATCATCCGCTCGAAGGTCCGCAAGCTCACCGCGGATCGTCCGCCCGCGCCGGATATCGCCGCGATCGAGGCGATGATCGCGGCGGGCCACATCGCCTAGCCCCCACCCCCCCCCACCACGCCCACCTTCCTCTCCGTGCCATCTCCGTGCCCTCCGTGTTTCAAGCTCTGGAAGATGAAACATGCCGGGCCCCGCGTGGGGCCCGGTTGTGTTTCATGTGAAGCGAAGAATGAACCGCGGAGCAACGCGGATGAACTGCCATTCACTGTTGACCGCTTGGGCGTCGGACTTCAGCATCCCGCGAACCACGCGGCGAGGAAGTCGAAGATGTCCTGCACGGTGATCCCGTTGACGCCGTTGAAGTTCGCGCTCGGGTTGCCCGCGAACCACGCACCGAGGAAGTCGAAGATGTCCTGCACGGAGAGGCCGCCGACGCCGTTGAAGTTGGCGGGGCAGCAGGTGGTGGGATTGGCGGCGGTGCCGCAGACGGTGTTGAGCCCTTGGAACGTGCCCAGGCAGGCCGTGGACGCGGTGACGCTGCACGACGTGCCGACGCAGCACGCGCCGGTGCCCGCGCCCGGCAGAATGGTGATCGGCCCGCTGGGGCGGAACTCGAAGCTCCCGGGAAGCGGGACGCCGTTGCTGCTGGCCTCGCCGTTGCCCACGATGTTTCCGCCCGCGGCCAGCGCGCTGGCGAGCGTCGTCGCCGGGGTGCCGGGTCCGACGGTCACGATGAAGTACAGGTCTATGCAGCGCTGTCCGCCGATCGGCGTGGACACGGAAGAAAGGAACCCGGTGGCCTGACCGAGCAGGATCGCCTGCCACGCGTTGGAGCTGTTGGCGTTGGGCTGGAAGCTCCAGCCCGGGATCGGCACGCCCCCGTCGCAGCCGCGAATCTGGAAGCTGTCGATGGAGATGATCGGCCCGAGCTTTTTGAGGGCACAGGTGCAGAACTGCCCCGGCAGCGCGCCGCCGCCGGTGTTGTAGTTCTTGATGAGGATGCAGTAGTGGGTGGCATCAAGCTGCTGGATGCACAGCGTCGGCGGCGCGGGCGGCGCGTGCGAGCACGCCTGGGCGACGCTGTTGATCCCGAGCATGGCGACCAGCGTGACGACGGCGACGACGGCGGCGGAGGCGGCGGAGGCCAGATGGCGGAAACGGATGGGCAGACGCATGACAAACTCCTTTGTGAGTGTGCGCCGGGGGATGGAGGCCACTGGATGACCGAACCACATGAAGGCCGAACCACTGACGACCGAACTCAGCGGGGTCATTCCCCGTCTCCGGCCGCGGCGCGTGGTGAAGCCCGCACCGTACCAGAACGCGGAACGCCCGTGTCGCCAAATCCGTGTGACTTCGCAAATCTTGGAGACCGACCTGACCCATTCGGGGGATGCTGGAATACGGGTGCGGTGTGTCCGGAGTGCGGGGCGGGCGCGACTCCATCCTGATTCGTTTCCTCTCCGTGCCATCTCCGTGTACACCGTGCCCCCCCATCTCCGTGTTTCAATCTTCGGAGTGTGAAACACGGAGACCACTGTGACCACGGAGGGAGCACGGAGAAAGGCATGGGAGAGTGGATGAATAGAATGACAGGATGAAGCCGCACCCAAGAATCCGCAAGACGATCAAGTGGGGCGGCGCGGTGGTGACGGTGTTGTTAGTGGTGGTGTGGGTTGGGAGTGGGTGGTGGTACGTTCGCTATCAACCATATTTTCGGTGTGGAGTCTGGCTCCAACATGGGCGCATCAGCGTACTTCTGATGGAACCTCTCGGGCGCGTTCAAGGCCTGCCTTGTTGGGAAGCGGGGTCCAATATCGCGCCGTACAGGGGACAGTGGGGCTTCAACAGTTCACTCGCCCAGTTTCCGCGCTTCTGGAGAGTTCCACTCTGGCCTTTGGTGATTTCGTCCGCTGCTTGCACATTTGCCGCTTGGCGCCTCGACACCCTCGCCCGCCGCCGCGCTCGGTTGAACCTCTGCCCGAAGTGCCACTACGACCGCACCGGCCTCGCTGCGGGCGCGGTGTGTCCGGAGTGCGGGGTTGGGGTGGCGAGTCCAACGAACGTGTAGGTTCTCGATTGCGATTGCCTTGCAGGGCGAAGCCCTGATCGCCAGTAGCCGGGGCGTGGAGGAGTCTTCGACGACACCCCCGGAACGCGAACGCGATTATTCTCAATCTCTACGCGATCAATCTCATCATGTGATTGCATCGCACGCCGAAGGTGTGCTCGTAGCGAAATGTGCGCGGTGATGATGTCGCGCGGGACTCGCATCGTACACCGCGCGGCGCGAGCGCACGAGCACACCGTCGGCGTGCGGGAATAACCCAACACGACTCGCGCCGCGCTTCCCGCTCCGGGGGTGTCGCCCGTGGCCTTCGGCCACGTTGCTCCACCCCCGTCTACTGGCGATCAGGGCTTCGCCCTGCAAGGCACTCGGACGGCAGGTGGCCGGGTCTTTCCCCTTCAGTCAACCGGGCCGTGCCACCGACCTCGCGATGCTTTGATCGCGACGTCGGTGCGGCGCGATAGAGATTTCGGACATCTCGGGTTGACCGCACCGGCGTTC
>JAYVRG010000027.1:0-76599 GCA_043776515.1 Phycisphaerales bacterium | reverse complement strand
ATGCTCATTCTGGTCGCGTGGAAGGAGCATCAGGTCGCGTAGATGCTCCATCGGGTCGCGTGGAAAGGGCTTCCGCCAGCGTCCGCCGCGCGGTTATGCCCGTTATGGGGCGCGAGAAACGGGAAAAAACGCTCGATGTTCTCGTGGCAGGTGGCCACACCTTCGAGCGCACCGTGAAGTGCCTCTCCCTTTTGCTCTGAGAAGGGAGTGCGGTCTTGCAGGGGTCGAGGGTCGTACTGGGGGTTCGGGCACGGGGAAACTCCGTCTGCCCACGAGGGAGCTCCGCCCTCGCGCGAGGGAACTCCGTCTACTGACGAGGGAACTCCGCCCTCGCGCGAGGGAACTCGAAGTTCTCTCGTTAGTGGAGCATGTTTGTTCGGTGTCAACGCGGTTATTGAGAAGATAACGCGGGGGGACGTGGGGGGACGTGGGGGGACGTGGGGGCGGGGAGGAAGTGCCGAGTGCCGAGTGCAGAGACAAGTCGCAAATTACAAATTCCATCCCCTCTTCCCCTGTTCCCCTGTTCTCCCCTTCCCCCTTTCTCCCCTTCCCCCTCCGCGAACTCCCGTGCAATTTCCGCCCCCTCTGCGTGCTGGCTCTATTTCCCTCCCCCTCCGCTCACCTCCCCACGGCCGCCTTCACCGCACGCACAATCTTCCCCTTGTGCGGCAGAAACTCCGCCTCAAGGTTCTTCGCGTACGGCGCGGGCACATCGTCGGTGTTCACGCGGAGCGGCTGGTGGTCCAGATAGTCAAAGCCGCGTTCGCAGACCTGGGTGATGACCTCGCTGGCGACGGAGGCGAAGGGCCAGCACTGATCGACGACCACGAGCCGGTTGGTGCGCTTGACGGATTCCAGCACCGAATCAATGTCCAGCGGCTTCACCGTTCGCATGTCCAGCACGTCGCAGGTGATGCCGTCTTTGGCCAGTTCATCCGCGGCCTCGATGCAGAAGTTCACCGGGCGGCCGAAGGAGACCAGCGTGACATCCGAGTTTCGCTCCCCGGACCACGTCCCGCGGCGCAGCGCGGCCTGTCCGAACGGAATCGTGTAGTCGCCCTCGGGCACCGCGCCCTTGTCGCTCAGCATGCGCTCGGACTCCAGATGGAACACCGGATCCTGATCGCGGATCGCGGTGGTAAGCAGCCCCTTGGCGTCCGCGGCGCAGGAAGGAATCGCGATCTTAAGGCCGGGAACAGTCGCGAACATGGACTCGATCGTCCACGAGTGCGTGGAGCCGAGCTGGCCGCCCGCGCCGTTGTTGCCACGGAAGACGACCGGGCAACCCCACTGCCCGCCGGACATGTACAGCATCTTGGGAACGTTGTTGAGCAGTTGGTCCGCCGCGACCAGCGAGAAGGACCAGGACATGAACTCGATGATGGGGCGAAGCCCGTACATCGCCGCGCCCACCGCGAGCCCGGCGAAGCCGTTTTCACTGATCGGGGCGTCGATGATCCGGTGGGGTCCGAACTCTTCGAGCATTCCCTGCGACACCTTGTACGCGCCGTTGTACTGCGCGACTTCCTCGCCCAGCAGGAAGATCCGCTTGTCGCGCCGCATCTCCTGGCTCATCGCCTCGCGGAGTGCCTCGCGGAAGGTGATCTCGCGGGTGCCCTCGGGGATGAGGTGGGAGGTGGTGGCGTCTGAGGAAGCATGGGTCAGCGTCATGGGTGTTTGGTATGTATAAGGAGGCGTAGTGGTGGTGGGGCGGTGCGGGCTGGGAAAGATGAAGGATAGGGGGGTTCTCTGGGTGAGGGCGAGCGGAAGTGGAATGAGAGGCAATCAAGCCGAACGCGCGGTAGACTGGTTGCGGCCCGGAGTGGGGGGCCCGGAGGCGGTCATGGCAACGGCGGAATCAGCGGGTAAAACGTGCATCGTCTGCGGCAAGGATGTCTCCGGGCAGCCGCGCGTCAAGGACGCCGCCGGACATTACATGTGCGCCGGCGAGTGCCAGCAGAAGGCCATCGCCGCGGCCAAGACCCGCAAGGATGCGCAGGCCGCGGCCAAACCCGCCGCGCCATCTCAACCCAAACCCGCCAGCAACGCGCCGCTCCCCCCCGGCGGCCTGCTCGGGCAGCTCATCGACGATTCGCCGATGCTCAACTCCGCCAGGTGCGAGTCCTGCGGCAGCGCGATGCCGGGCGGCTCGGTCATCTGCACCCGCTGCGGCTTCAACACGCAGACGGGGAAGGTGCTGAGGACGGCGGTGATTGTGGAGAAGGAGAAGAAGTAGGCCAAGGTTTCCTGCAACCGCTCCACGAACAAGTACGCAGTTTCGGACTTCGGGCCGAGCTTCGGGATTCTCTTCCTGATCGTCTCTGGTGTGCTCGGCGCGTCCTTTGCACTCGGATTTATCAACCCCGCGTTTCTACTGCTGGGCTTCATTCTTACAGGCATCGTGCAGCTTGTCGGCTTTGTTTGGGGGATCGTGGACGCGTTCGGGCAGGGCGAGTCGATGTGGGGCATTCTGGGCATCCTGACACCCATCGTCGGGCTGACCGGGCTTGGATTCCTGTACTACATGATCTTTGTGAACGAGTTGAAGGGGAGCCGCGCGCTGTGCCTCGACTCTATCGTGGGGTCATTGATCGGTCTGGCGATCGCGCTCGGTGCGCTAGGGTTGATTTCGAAACGCTGTTTTCGGGCAAGCTTCCGGCCTGATTCGATTCGAGGGCTAGTGCTTCGCACGGGCTACTTGTCCGCGTCCCGATTCGCGTACCACCGCACGCCGAAGTACACGAGCGTGAGCGCGATGAGCAGCACCAGCGGGATGCCGCAGCAGTAGGTGCCGACGAACCAGCGGAACTGGCCCTGCTGGGCGAGCAAGATGGGGAGAGTGATCGAGTTCATGGGGCATTGGGCCTTCGTCCCTTCCGGGGGCCACCGCAAGAGGCATCACGCGACTCGTCGCCTTCCACCTCGGCCTTGCTTGGGAAACTCGATCGACTCGACCAACCGCATGTCGATGACATCGAAGCCATCCGCGCCATCGTGAAACACAAACGCGGTGCGTCCTGTGCTGCTGACCACCGCAAGTTCCGGATTCGTGATCGGGATCGTCTTGCCCGATGCCATTCGCACCAAGAACGACTTGAATGGCTCCGTGTGGAGCGCCGAGCGAAGCTCTTCAGCGTGCATGTTTCGCGTCTCCTTCCAGAAGCGGATTTTTCGCCCCGTGCGAATACTCCCGCGTCGGGCTGAGGTTCTTCATCGGGTTGGCGTACACGTCCGTGTACAACTCGGACATCTCAGGGACGGGAGATTCCTCCGCGAACACCATCGCCTTGGCCACGACTTCCTTCACCTCGCGCTGCATGGCGATGAACTGCTCCTCGGTGAGCGTCTTCTTCTCGTTCATGCAGTAGAGCGCGAGCTGGTCCAGCGAGTCTTTCTTCTTGACGCTCTCGACCTCTTCCTTGGTACGATATTTCTGCGGGTCGGACATGGAGTGGCCCTGATAGCGGTACGTTTGCAGGTCCACGAAGCCGGGGCGCTGCTTCTCGCGGCACTCATCCACGAACGGCTTGAACTTGTCGTACAGCCGCAGGATGTCCAGCCCCTCATCCTCCTCGATGCGCAGCGATTCGATGCCGTACGCCGCGCCCTTGGCGCGCAGGTCGTGGGCCATGGTCGTGCCGCGCTCAATGGAAGTCCCCATCGAGTACCGATTGTTCTCGACGATGTAGATCACCGGCAGATTCCACAACCCCGCTAGGTTCATCGCCTCGTGCAGCACGCCCTGGTTCAGCGCGCCGTCGCCGAGATAGCAGAGCGCAACCTTCTTCTTGGGCGCGATGTTCTCGTTCGGCCCCGCCTCGGTGCCATCGGGCCGCGTCACGGCCTTGCCCAGCACTTCCCATTCATACCGCGATCCGAACGCCAGCCCGGCACCCAGCGCGGTCTGCGCCCCGACGATGCCGTGCCCGCCGAACAGCCAGTGCGGCCGGTCGAACATGTGCATCGATCCGCCCTTGCCCTTGGCACATCCGGTGGACTTGCCAAACATCTCCGCCATGCACGCGCCCGCGTCCATGCCGCGGGCCAGCGCGTGTCCGTGGTCTCGATAGGCCGTGATGATCGGATCATCCAGATTCACCGCGCCGATCGTGCCCACAGCGCACGCCTCCTGCCCGATGTACAGGTGGCAGAAGCCGCCGATCTTCGCCTGCTGATACGCCTGCGCGCAGCGGATCTCGAACTCGCGGATCAGGAGCATGTCCTTCAGCCACTTGTGAACCGTCGCGGCGGGCAGATTCGCGGACACGCCACGCCGGGGCGTCTGGTTGGTGGTCATCTCGGGTGCCTTCGTCGCGGAAGCCATGCGTTTTCCTTGCGAGAACTCTGTGGTCGCCGCACCAAACAGGATGCGATCGTGTGACCTCGTCGGTCCAGCAGGAATGATAGGAATGCAAAACGCCCCGGGAAGGCCCGGGGCGTGTGGAACGATTCGGATTCCCAGTGGGGGGTTAGGGGATGCGGGCCTGGGCTGGCTGGGCCGCCGCCTGGGCCTGGAGGATCGCCAGTGCCGTCTGGAGTTGGACATCCAGTCCATCCTCCAGCAGTTTGTTCGGGTCCTGGCGCGGCGATTTGGGGTTCTGCACCATGTTCCCCTTGTCGTCGATCGGGATCACATCCACATCCTGACGTAGTTTCAGGGCGTCGGATTCGGTCTCGGGCAGAATGTCGATTGCAAGGTGCGGGTCGATGCCCCAAGTGGCCGCGCCGGGCCTGCGGTGGATGATGCGGCCGTCGGGCAGCTTGTAGTACTGGGTGGTGAGCTTCATCTTGGCGTTGGTAGCCAGCGGCCAGACGTTCTGCACGCTTCCCTTGCCGAAGGAACGCTCGCCGATGAGCACGGCCTTGATGTCGCCTTTGTCCGAGTAGTGGCGGATCGCGCCGGAGACGATTTCGCTGGCGGAAGCGGAGCCCTCGTTGATGAGCACCACCAGCGGCGCGCCCTTGAGCATGCTCTCGCCGGGCGTGGCGGATTTGATCTCGCCCTGAACGGTGCCTTCGGTGGAGACGATCGTGCCTTTGTCAATAAACGTGTTGGAGACACCCACGGCCTCGGTCAGCAGCCCGCCGGGATTGAAACGCAGATCGAGAATCAACCCACCGAGCGGGCCACTCTGCTGCATGGCGCGGATTGCCTGACGCAGATCGTGGGTCGTCTCATCCGTGAACTGGAGCAGACGGACATAGCCGATGTGGCTCTGGCGATCGATGAACCAATCCCAATCGGTTTCTTTGGAACCGGTGCGCCGCCAGCCCTTGACGCTGTCGATCGGGATCACCGCACGCGCAAGCTTGAAGTCGATGTCCTGTGTGACATCCTTGTTGTTCTCGTCGGTCTTCTCGCTCTTGCGCTCCATCGTCATGACCACGGTGGTATCCACCGGGCCGGTGATGAGGTCCACCGCCTGATTCAGCGAGATGCCGATCGCGGATTGCCCGTTGATCTTCTTGATGAGGTCGCCGGTGCGGATGCCGGCGCGCTGCGCCGGAGTGCCCTCCAGCGGCGTGACGACCTTGATCATCTGCGTCTCGTCGTCCATCTGGATCTGCACGCCCACGCCGCGGAACTGGCCCTCGGTCATGCGGTTGAACCGTGCCAACTCATCGGGCCAGATGATCGCGGAGAAGTCGTCCAGCTTGCCCATCGCCCCAGAGCCAAACTCGTGCAGCACCACGCCGTCGCCGAGCGCGACTGTCGCCTTGCTGGTGGCGAGCGCCTCTTCGGTGAAGTCCGCGAGCGACTTCACGGTAGCGATCATGCCCGGAGTGTTCATCCGATCCGTCCACTCGTTCAGAAACTTGTTGAACGCTTCGAGTTTGGCCTGGTCCGCCAGCGCGGGGAAGGCGTCCTTCAGATCAGTCGTGGTCACCAGCGTGCGTAGCTGGTCGATGCCGCCGAGCATCTCGTCTTTCAGCGTCACGCGATCAATCTGCTGCCGGCTCGCGGTGTTCACGGCCCGGATCACCATGCCCGGATCAATCAGGCCGAGCTTCTCGTGAAAGTCCTCGCCTAGCCCGTTGTACGGCGGCAGAGCTGGCTTCTTCTTCTCCTGCTTGTCGTTTTCCTTCATCCGCTCGTCGTTGCGCAGTTTCCAGAACGCCTGCGGCGCGTACAGCCGGATCATGTTCAGCCGCATGCCGACGCGCTTGGAGTCCTGCTTGTACGTGCCTTCTTCTTCCAGCAGCAAGTGAGCGCGATAGAAGAGTTCGTTTGCCTTGAACCAGTCGCCGCGTGCTTCCGCTTCCTGCGCCGCGGTGGCGGCACGCTTGATGAGCGACACGATCTTCGCGTCGTGCTTGAAAGAGTCGCGGGTCGGGCGATCCGTGACCAGGAACGTCTCGACCGCGAGTTTCAGAGACTCGCTCAGCGCATCCGGCCCGTCCTTCGCGAGTTGATCATCCAGTTTCTTCTGCAGTTCGGCGAGCTTCTTGGTCCGAAGCTCCTCGCGCTTCTGGAGATTTTTCTCCAGCGACGCCGCGTTGGCACGCAGGGCTGTCAGTTCCGCTGAGTCTCCACCCGGGAGCGACTTGAGCAAAGTGACCAGATCAGCGTTGTTCCCTTTGCGTGCATCCGCCCAGATGCGAGCGGAGAGATCGGGGAGCGTGAGCGACTGATCGGCACTCGGCGTGGCGGTGGGCGCGGGCGATGCAGGTGGTGCGGTAGGCGCATCCACGGCCTGCGCGAAGGTCGATGCAGCAATGACGCTCAAGGCCAGGCCCGCAACAGCGGCGAGATGCAGTCGGCGAGCCAAACGGATATTCATGGAAACTCCTACAGGTGGTGTTCAAGCGGCGTTTGGCCGCTGGAGAGAGTACGTCGCAAGGTCCGAGTAGTTCTTGCGGGCCACTTCGGCCCGCCCAAGCCCGCAACTGCCAGCAATCGACCTGACCAGCGCCGGTCAGCCAAATTCGGAAGCCAGCATCGGATCGGCCAACTTCGGCCACCGGGCGAGCGGGAACTCCTCACTATGAGGGAAGAAACACCCTAAATCATGGCCAAATCATGGCCAGCTCATGGCTACCGGGCGTTGCTATGGCGGTTGCGGCGGCCAAATCGCGGTTCCCCTGATCCACCAAGACGCACACCGGGCAGGAATCCGGCACCAGTTGGATGCCCCTTTTTCCGTTTCGGGTTCAAGTCCCGCCCCGTTTCATCTTGGCCGCCTTGGCCAGTGCGAATGTGCCGGCCCCCACTGCCGCGGCCACAACCAGCCCGAGCATCACCAGATTCGCGGATTCCTTGGCAACCATCCCCGCGCTGGCCGCGCCGAGGCCCGCGAGGCCGCAGATCGGGCCAGCGGTGTACCCGATCCCGATCAATGCCTCGTGCGTTCCACCGGCATCCACGCCGGATGAGCCGACCTCGACCGCGTAGTACAGCGCGGCCGCGTAGATGATCCCGACGCCGATACCGAAACCGATCAGCCCGAGCAGAAACAGTGCCAGCCCGAACGCAGCCGGCGCGATCGGCGGCAGCAGAATCAGAAACACAAATGAGGCGATCAGCAGCAGTGCGCCGACGATCGGTGTCGTCCATGTGCCATGCCAGCCGTGCCAACGCTCCAGCGTGAAGAACATTGCCACGCGGGCCGCGGGCCAGACGGCGGCGATCGCGGTCTGCCAACTCGCATCAATCTGCATGCGCTCCAGTGCGGAAGGCATGTACGGGGAAAGTGTGGAGATGAACATGAAGCTCACGGGCAGTAGCAGCCGCAGGAATGTGAGCAGTTGCTTGTAGATCACCGGGCGTGTGTGCTCGTGGTGCTCGTGTGCGGCCGGAGACTTCTGAAAGCAGGCCACGATCCCCACGCACCCGAAGTGGACGATCCCCAGCGCGTTCAGCAGCAGCAACGCGTGTTCCTTCACCAGCGGCGCCATCGCCAGCAGCGTGAACACGATCGCGGATGACCACGTCACATTGAACCGCCCCGTCGCGGAGCGCAGCTCGCCCTCACTCCGCCCACCCGCGAGGAACGACTCCACGATCGGCCACATCGCCCCCGACAGCGGGCCGTAGATGCCCACGATCGCCCAGATCGGCCAAGTCGCCCGATGTGCGCCGTGACTGGTCGCCAGTTCGACGATCCACGGCACAAAGCAGATCGTGCCCATCAGCGTGGTGATGATCCCCAGCAGCGTCCGCGGCCTGATACCCGCTCGCCCCAGCCGCCGCAGCAGCGGGCCGACGCTGAGTGCCGCAGGGATATACGTCAGCCCGTACAGCAGCCCGAGCGCGAAGTTGCCGGTTTCCGTAAACCCATACTGCGACTTGGCGAGAAAGAACACACCCGCGTACACGATTCCCGAGCCGATCGAGCAGAGAAACGTGTACGAAAGCACCGCCCACAGGGGCGTCGTCCGTGACGCGAGAATCGGAGCGGTATCTTGGGCCATGTGTAGATCGCCGGTTTGCCCGGACGGGGGGCCGATCGTAGTCTTGTCCGTCCGTGGCTCGGGCTTTCCAGCCCGTGTTCCGGTGGTCCATCGCCGCACGCTTTGTTTCCGCCACATACGTGGTCGTAGCTCAACTGGATAGAGCGCTGCCCTCCGAAGGCAGAGGTTGTGGGTTCGACTCCCGCCGACCATACTGCAAAGCCCCGGGATTCACTCCCGGGGTTTTCGTTTTTGCTTGGCGGCTCTGGCGGCGGGATTCGTTGGCGGCGCGGCCGCTCGGGCCTTCTTCTTCGCGCTGATTCGCAGCTCGCAGCAGGAGCCGAACGCCGCGCAGATCGGGTGCGACGGGCACGCCACATGCCGCGCCTTGCAGGCGCGCCGGCCGTGCCAGATCAGCATGTGCGAGAGGTCGCACCACTGCTCGCGCGGGAAGAGCGCCATCAGCCGCCGCTCGAGCTGCTGCACGCTTGCATCCTGCGGCACCAGCCCCAGCCGCTTGCTTAGCCGCTCTATGTGCGTGTCCACCACGAAACCGACGTGGATCCCGAACGCGTTGCCGAGCACCACATTGGCCGTTTTTCGCGCCACGCCTTGCAAAGCGAGCAACTCATTCATCGTGCGCGGCACCTGGTCGCCGTGCTTCTCATGCACCGCCTTCATTGCCAGATGCACCGACTTCGCTTTGTTCCGGAACAAGCCGAGCGTTTTGACGTATGGCTCGATCTCGGCCGGTGTCGCGCGTGCATAGTCCGCCGGGGTCGGAAACTTCTTGAACAACGCGGGCGTCGCCTTGTTCACGCCCACATCCGTCGTCTGCGCCGAGAGAATCGTGGCGACCAGCAGTTCGTGCGGCGATGTGTAGTCCAGCTCACAATGCGCATCTGGATACGACTCGTGCAGCATCGCCAGCAGTTCGAGCGCGCGATGCTTCTCTGACGCAGTCACCTTCGGCAACGCAAACGGAATGTCCGTTTTCCCCTCAAAAAGCGAGCCGGGGCGTATCCGCCCCGAGCCGCCCTCACGCTGCGCAGCTCCTGATTCGCTCGCGCCCGCACCACCCGCCGCCATCTTCGCACCCTCCGCCATGCTCACTCACCCTCGCTTCTGCTTCAGCAAATCCGGCTCCGGATACGCCGCGTTCCCCACCGATCGTTCCAGCACTGGCAGTTCCGCCAGCGACCACGCTCCCGCAAATGCCGCAACCAGTGCCCCAACGAGTTGCAGCATCAGCAGCACGGTCGCAAAGGGGTGCAGGTCCGCGGCCGCGCGGCGATGCACGGCTGCTGTGGCCGCGTCCCCCGCGATCGCCGCCTGCAAGTGGGCCGCCGCCGCCGCGTTGATCTGCGGCGTCACCACAAACAACGACGCCGCCAACGCGGCCATAGCGATCCCCACCGCAAGTGTCCGAACATACGTCGAAACCCGCCGCGTCGGCAGCTTCAGCCACACCACCATCGCCAGCAGCGTCACCGCAGCCGCGAATGCACAGGCGAACGAGACCATGTCCGCGATCAGGAAGACCGTTTGCGCGACGCTTCCGGCGGCGAATCGGAAGTGGTCATCCTCAAACCCCGGTGCGATGACCGGTTTGCGGATCAGCACTTCCATGCCGTGCAGTTTCGGAAACGCGACCGCCGCCGTGGCCCCTGAGATTGCCACCGCCCCTGCCCACAGGCCGAGTGCTGTGAGGTGGACCGCAACGCAGAATGGCCGCCATGATGACATTCCGACATGGTACTCACCCCCGGCATGGCATCGCGTGCCGGAACGTGATACAACGTTCCCATGAGTTCGCTCTCGCACGCCGGAATGCCCGCTCCGCCGCCGATCGCTGTCGCTATGCTCGGCCTCGACCCCGCGCAGGCGGGTGTCGGAGGGCTTGCGCCAAGCGGCGAGCGCGTCCGCGCCGTGCTCGCGTGGCTTTCCAAGTCCGGGGCAAGGGGCGTGCGGATCGACGCGACAACCGCGGGAATCCGGCCGCGCGAGCTGGATCGCTCCGGCCGGCGCGATCTGGGCGCACTGCTCCGGCGCACCGAACTGACGTTCGCGGGCGTGGACCTCTTCATTCCCCCCGAGCATTTCGCCAAACCCGACGCGGCGGACCGCGCCGTCTCCGCCGTGCTCGGCGCGATTGATCTCGCCGCTGATCTCTCACAACTCGCGATCGGCGCAATCGTCACGCGGCTGATATCAAACTCGCCATCGAGCGTCTCGGTTGTGCTTCCCACCACCCTTGCGCCCGACATGCTCGCCGCGATCACCGACCACGCCACCTCGCGCGGCGTGCTGCTCGCGAATCACGCATGGCCGATTCAGGATTCCGTTGCGGATGTCGAACAACTCATCGGGATCGGCCTGGACCCGGCGACCGCCTTCGCATCCGGGGCCGATCCGGTTTCCATCGCCGCGCAGCTCGGTATTCGACTCGCCTGCGCGCGATTGAGTGATCTTGCCGGTTCCAACACCATCGGCACTAGCCGCGTGGTTCCCGGCACCGGGCGTCTTGATCTGAATGCGTATCTCGCCACGCTCTCAACGATCGGCTACGAGACTCACGCCATCCTCGATCTGACCGGCCTGCGCGATCCGGCGCAGGCAATCGACCAGCTCAAATAATCCGGCACATCCCACATCCCACATCCCACATCCCACATCCCACATCCCACATCGCTCACATTTCCGCCAGCACATCATCCGGTATCTCGGCGTTCATGTACACCTTCTGCACATCGTCGTTGTCTTCGAGCGCCTCAACCAAGTCGATGGTCTGCCTGGCGATCTCTCCCGCCACCGCCGTGAACGTCGTCGGAATCTGCTCGATGCGTGACTCCGCCACCTTCATCCCTGCGGTCTCGATCGCCTGACGCACGGCGAGGAACGCGGGCACCGATGCCAGCACCGTGAACGTCGGCTCGTCGTCATCTCCGTCGAACTGCACATCGTCCGCCCCGGCCCCCGCGGCCACCTCAAACAGCTTTTCTTCCGCGCTCGCCGGTGCATTCACCACGATCCGCCCCTTGGTCTCGAAGATGAACGAGACGCACCCCATGGTGCCGAGGTTGCCGCCGAACTTGCTGAGAATCAGGCGCAGATCGCCAGCCGTGCGGGCGCGATTATTCGTCAGCGAGTCGATGACCATCGCCACGCCGCCGGGACCGTATCCCTCGTAGCGGACTTGCTCGTAGTTCTCACCCTCGCCACCGCCCGCGCCCTTCTTTATGGCCCGCTCAAGATTGGGTTTGGGGACGTTGTGGTATTTGGCCTCGTCGATCGTCGTGCGGAGCGCGAAGTTGAAGTCCGGGTCCGGGCCGCCCGAGCGTGCGGCCATCATCACAGCGCGCAGGCACATCGTCCACGCCTTGCTGCGCCGCCCGTCGGTGACGAGCTTCTTCCGCTTGATCTTGCTCCACTTGTTGTGGCCGGCCATGCGTGACAACTCCGCCGCAATCTCACCAATGACTCATCGACCCGAACGCTTCTTGATCGAACTCTTCCCCGCCCCCCCGCCCGCCCGCTCATTGGCTTTCTTCTTCTTGCGCAGCGGGCGGGTCGCCGCGAGCTTCGCCTTCCGCGCCGCCTTGCGGGCCGCCTCCTGCTCGCGCCGCACATGCTCCGCCACCGGCTTGTGCGGCGGGCGCAGGTCCGCCAGGTGCGAGTCCGCCGGCTGGTAGTTCGCCTCATCTGCCCAGCACTGCAAAAGAAGATACACCTCGGGCAGTTCGCCGGCGCGGGCCTTCTTCTCCAGCGTGAGCGCCGCGTCCTCGATCGTCGAGTCCGCGCCGACCACCTTCGCCTCAATCAGTCGCCGATGAATCCGCGAATCCACCGGCGCGGCGTGGTGCGAGAGCGCGAGCAGGCAGACACGGGCCGCCACGAACGAGGGCACTCCGTCGATCTTCTCCAGATGCTCGCGGGCTTCCTTGCGCCCGAGCGCGGCGAGCGGCTCCAGCGTCACGCGATGCTCGCGCGAGAAGATAACGTTCAGCGCAGTCCGCAGGCGCAGGGCACGCTCGGGCGCGCGGGGATAGCGCTCGCCGATGATCCGCACCACCTCGTCGGGCATGCAGGCGCGAAGCTCGTTGAAATCAACGATCGCCGTCTCCAGCCGCTTGAGCGACTGGGACGCCTTCACGCTCGTGCTCTCCCAGAGCAGGAACGACTTGAGGAAGCACCCCAGCACCGGCTCGCCGGGATCGAACGAGCAGCACGTAGGGGATTGCGGCATGGCAAGCTCATCGGCGAACTGGGCGCGCAGCGTCTTGAGCAGCGCGGCCAGTTCCTTGTTTGTCTCGCCTGCACTCACGCCCGGGAGCTCCTTCACACGCGCCCGCCGCCAGAATCAGTTCCCGGCGGCGTCGCGGAAGGATCATTGGCCCCATGTCCGTCATCGTCCGGGTCCGGCGGAAGTGGGGGGGTTTGTTCGCGGGCCTTGGACAAGGCGGTGAAGACATCGGATTGGTGCTTGAGCGACTTGTCGAGCCGGAACTCGATGACTGGCACTTTGCGGATCGCCATGAGATCGGCGACCTGATGGCGAATGTGGCGCGAGGCGTGGCGCAGCGCGTGCATCGTCAGTTCGGCTTTTTCCTCCGGGTACACCGAGACGAACGCCGTCGCGTTGGCCATGTCCTGCGCGACGTTGACGCGCAGCACGCTGATCAGCCCGCCCGCACGCGGATCGTGCAGCCCCTGCGAGATCACCTGCTGGATCGCCCGGGCGAGGGTGGACTCGATTTTTTCGATGCGGTGGGTCATATCAAATCGCAAATCACAAATGGCAAATCGCAAATCAGAAAGGGAAGTGGGGAAATAGCTATTCGGTGCGTTTTTCGGCTTCGGTCCAGAGGGGGTTGCCGGTCTCGTCCACCGGGTCGCCCGCGGCGGATTCGGCGCTGATGATCTCCAGAGAGTGGTCGGCCAGACGTGCGGCGGGGTGGGCCTGGAGTTTTAGGATGATCGCCTGCATCTGCTCCTGAAGATACTCGCCGCTGCGATTGCAGGCGACGAGCCCCATGGTCGCCAGGTTCCACGTCTCCAGATCGTCCACCTCGGCCACGGCCACCATGTGGTCCTTGTGCAGACGATCCTTGATGGAGCGCACCACGCGCCGCTTGTCCTTGAGGCCCGAGGAGCCGTCGATCATCAGGTGGAACTGGAGGATGGCGATGAACATGGGGATCAGAAGTGACGGAGTGAACGAGTGACGGAGTGACGAAGATGAGAAAGAAACGAACTGAACACGAAAGTCCGGGGTGGCTCTCGTGATTGAGTGACGAGATGGCTGTTTCTGCCACTCCGTCACTTCGTCACTCAATCACTCCGTCACTTCACCGATACTCACAGCGTCCGCTTCACCTCGATTGTCTTGTAGCACTCCAGCACGTCGCCTTCCTTGATGTCGTCGTATCCGACGATCTTCATGCCGCACTCGAGGCCGGCGCGAACGTCCTTCGCATCGTCCTTGACCCGTTTGAGTTGCTCCAGCTTGCGGTTGTTCTCGATGACGATTCCGTTTCGCGTGACGCGGATGAGCGCATCGCGCTCCACCACGCCGTCGGTGACGAAGCAGCCCGCGATGGTGCCGACCTTGCTGACCTTGAAGACCTTGCGGACCTCGGCATGGCCAAGGACCTGCGTCTTCTGCTCGGGAGCCAGCAAGCCCTCGGCGGCCTTGCGGATGTCGTCGGTGATCTCGTAGATGACCTCATAGGAGCGGATCTCCACGCCCTTCTGCTCCGCCAGGTTTCGCGCCTTGCCGGAGGGAATGACGTTGAATCCGATGATGACGGCGCGAGAAGCGTCCGCCAGCAGCACGTCGCTCTCGGTGATGCCGCCGACGGCGGCGTGCAGAACGCGAGCCCGCACTTCCTCCGTCTTGACCTTCTCGATCTCGTTCTTGAGCACATCCACCGAGCCCTGCACATCCGCCTTGAGCACGACGAGGATCTCCTTGAGCCCCGTGTCCTTCATGGAGGTAAGCAGCGAATCCAACGTGACCTTGGGCTTGGCCAGTTCCAGCTGCCGCTCGCGGTCGTGACGCTGCTCGGCCGCTTCGCGGGCCTTGTCCAGCGAGTCCACGATGTAGAACTTGTCGCCGGCGTCGGGCACCTTGTCAAAGCCGCTGATCTTGGCGACGGTGGCCGGGCCAATGGACTTGTGCTTCACGCTGCGGTCATCCGTGATGTCGCGCACACGCCCGAAGGCACGGCCCACCACGATGAAGTCGCCGACCTGAAGGTTGCCGTCCTGCACGATGACATCCGCCACCGGGCCGCGACCCTCTTCCATCTTCGCGTCCACCACGGTGCCGCGTGCCGGCCCGCCGTAGTCGGCCTTGAGTTCGAGCAACTGGCCCTGGAGGTCTAGCACTTCGAGCAGCTTCTCGATGCCTGTGCCCTTGGTCGCGCTGGTGCGGATGACTTCCACATCGCCGCCCCACTCGACGGGGTTCAGCCCGTTGGCCGCCAGTTCGCCAAGTGTCTGATTGATCTTCGCCTCGGTGGCGTCCTGACGATCGATCTTGTTGAACGCCACCACGATGGGCACCTTGGCCGCCTTGGCGTGGTTGATGCTCTCGATGGTCTGCGGCATGACGCCCTCGGGGGCGGAGACCACCAGCACGACCACGTCCGTGATGGCCGCGCCGCGGGCGCGCATGGCCGTGAACGCCTCGTGGCCGGGCGTATCCATGAACACAATCTGCTTGGTCTCGCCGCCAATGGTGACGGGCGTGCGGAAGGCGCTGGCCTTCTGCGTGATGCCGCCGGCCTCGCCCGCCGCGACGTTTGCGCTGCGGATTTTGTCCAGCAGCGAGGTCTTACCGTGATCGACGTGGCCGAGAATGGTGACGATCGGGCCGCGCGGACGGATGTCCACGGCCTTGCGGTCGGTGAATCCGGCGCTGACAACTTCCTCTGCTGTCTTGGCCTCTTCGACGTGGAGATCGATATCGAACTCCATCATGATTTCCTGGGCCTTGGACGGCTCAATACCGCTGTTCACCGTGGCGACAACGCCCTGCATGAACAGCTTCTTGAGGATGTCCGCCGCCTTGACGCCCGTAGCCGCCGATAGGTCCTTGATGTTGAACGGCGTTGCGATGCTGACCGCGCCGCCGGTTTCCGCCGCCGACTGGGCCCGCTCGCCGGTGGAGAGGCCGAGCTTCTTAGCGTGCTGGCGACGCTGCTTGAGATAGCCGTTGGCGCGGGAGAGCCGTGCTTCGCGCTCCGCCAGATCCTGCGGACGCCAGATGCCAGTGTGCATCTCTTCTGCACCGCCCGCGAATCCGCGGCGACGCGCGGGAACGCCCGCGCCTGCGCCGCCCTGATCGGTGCGTTTCTTGGCCGTGGTCGCCGTGTTGCGCCGGGGGCTTCTGCCGCCCGAATCGTCCTCGGCCTCGCCCGGACGACCCGCGCCCGCGCCGCCGCGTGGCGGGCCGGAGTCCGCGTCTCGACGAGCGCGGGGCTTGTTGATGACATCGGGCGCTTCGATGCGAACCACCTTGGGGCCGCTGAGCTTGACCTGGGTCTTCTCGACCAGCTTCGGACCGGCTGGGGTGACGATCTTCGGGCGCGTCGGCACGTTCATCGGTGCTGGCGGGCCGCGATGGATCGGGGCGTGCGAGCGACCATGACCCGGACCATGCCCGGCACCATGCGGTGCGGCGGGAGTTTCCGTTGCGGCACCGGCACCACCCGCGCCGCGATCCGCGGCAGGGGCCAGCGTCGGCGGCACCGGCGTGGGAGCCGGAATCGTTCGGGTCGCGCCTTGCGAAGGGTTGTTCCGCCACGCCGCGGGCGGCTGGGAAGAAATGACGGTTGGGCCAACACGCACAGGAGCCGCGGGGGCAGTCGGTGCCGCGGGCGTGTGCGGGGGCGGCGGAGCGACATGCTTTGCCACCGGCTCGGGAACTAGGTCGTGCCTGTGCGCGTGATCGGATGCTCTGGATGGTTCGGAGGGTTCCTCATAATCGGCACCCGTGGTCGGGTGCTTTTTGAAGGTGCCCGGCTTTGCGGGCGCGTCGATGGTGGCCGTGGAGGTGTCGCCGTTGCCGGAGTCGGAACCGTCTTCCTTCTTTTTGCGCGAGCGGACGGGCGCCTTCGCCTTGACCTGTTCGATGTCAACGTGTGCGAGCGTCTCGACGGCGGTGTGCGCACCGCTCTCACTCGAGAACCATTCCCGGATGGTGGCCTCAAGCCCCGCCGAGACGGTGCTCATATGGCCCTTGACCTTGTCCGAGGGAATACCTTCCGCCAGGCACTTCTCGACGATGGCCTTGGAAGCAATTCCCAGTTCTTTGGCGATGTCCGAAATCCGCTTAGCCAATCTACGCTCCGCTGACAGGAATCAAAACACTCCGACTCGACGCTTGAACTCCGCTCCCGACGAACCCCCGGCGCCGTGGCCAGGGGAAATTGACCCGCTCCGATTCACGGCTGCCCACCGGCCGTTTCCACCGGCGCGCTGCCGCCGCCGAGAATGTCCGCGGCCCGTGCCTCGGCTTCCGCTGATGGCTCACCCGCGCCGGAGAGTGCCCCGCCCTCGCCCAGCAGGCGACGCGTGGCTTCCTCGTCCTCGCGTTTCTTGCGCTCGGCCTCTTCCTTGTCCTTCTGCTGCTGAATGGCGACTTCCTTCGCCTTCACGCTGCACAGCTCCACGGCCTTTTCCGCCGTAGCCGCTTCCAGTTGCAACTCGTTCACCAGCACGTCCGCGCCGACCTCTTCGATGTCGAACACGCTGATCATGCCCAGCGCGGCGAGACGATCGACCATCTCCTCCGTGATGCCGGGGATGGTTTGTAGCGTCTGGCTGAGGATCTCCAGACCCTTCTCGAACTCGACCGGCGTGAGGATGTCGATGTCCCAGCCCGTCAGGCGGGCCGCGAGACGCACGTTCTGGCCGCGTTTGCCGATGGCGAGCGAAAGTTGATCGTCGCGGACGACGACTGTGGCCCGGCCAAGCTCGAAGCAGAGCGAGATTTCCGCGACTTCCGCGGGCTTGAGGGCGTTCTGGATGAGAATCTGCGAGGACTCGTTCCAGCGGACGATGTCGATCTTCTCGCCGTTGAGCTCATCGACGATGTTTTTGATGCGGCTGCCCCGCACGCCGACGCACGCGCCGACGGCGTCCACCTTGCTGTCCACGCTGGTGACGGCGATCTTGGTGCGATATCCGGCCTCGCGGGCCATGGCCTTGATCTCGATGATGTGCTCGGAAACTTCCGGCACCTCGACCTCGAAGAGCCGCTTGATGAAGTCCGGGTGGCTTCGGGTCAGCACGATCTTGATCTGGTTGCCCACATCGCGCACGTCCAGGATCATGCAGCGGATGCGGTCGCCGGCCTGGAACTGCTCGCCGGGAATCTGCTCGCTGCGCGGCATGAACGCCTCGGCTCGGTCGATGGTGACAACCAGCGCGCCGCCCTCGTAACGCTGCACGGTGCCGGTGACGATCTCGCCGACACGCTTGGAAAACTCATCCAGCACGCTGGTGCGCTCGTCGTCGCGGAAGCGCTGGATCATGACCTGCTTGAACGTCTGCGCCGCGATGCGACCCAGACCCTCGGGCTTCATTTCCAGCGGTTCGCCGTGACGGGTGAGCTTCAGCACGCCGTCCAGCGGATCAAGGTTGCAGGCGAACTCCTCGGTGTCGAGCGTGTTGTAGAACTTCCGCGCGGCGGAAATCATGGCCTGCTCGAGGTCCTTGATGAGGAGCTGCTTGTCGATGCGCCGATCGCGGGCGATGCCGTCGAGGATCCGCATCATTTCTGTGGTGTTCATTTCCGAATGTCTCCGTCTGATTCTCAAGATGTCAGGATGTCAGGCATTCCCGACCGATTCCACACGAAACCGGCGAAGATCGCCCCAAGAAACACAAACTCCGACTCTGGCGCCGACTCCGACTCGAAACTCCCAAATCCCAAAAACACGAAAGCCACGAACCGCCTGAATCGCGCCCGTGGCCGTCAGCGGTGCCGCGAAGGGCACCGGACTTCGGAGATGCAGAGCCATCTCAACCCATCGCCACCTCCAACCGGGGTGAATGGTCGGGAGCGCAACGGGAGCGCAAGCCGCCCGGGCCTCCGATGCCCGCTTTCAGAGTGAAAGCGAGCGGCCGGAAATCCCAGGCTGATCCGGTGACCAGAGCGCGGAGCCAGAAGCCCCGATCTCGGAGTTTCACCAAACCCTCACCTTGCATGGGCGAGACCTGTCAACATGCCAAAGTCCTTTGCAAAGCCGTAGGCGAAAAACAAGATGTCCGGAGAATGGTAAGGGGTGGAGGGGGGGTGGTCAAACGGGGATAGGAATGTCGGAATGCGGATTTCGGAATGCGGATTGGGATGCAGCATCGGTCCACGCAACAGCCCCCGGTCGAACGGACCCGGGGGCTGTGTGCAATCAGGGCAATCGATTTCGGATTTCGGAATGCGGATTTCAGATTAGAAGTAAGATGATGTACTGCGGTCTTCAATCCGCAATCCGAAATCCCCAATCCGCAATCCCCCCCTCCCCTCACGCCGCCATCTTCAACCCCGCGCCCGTCAAGGTGGCGACGGTCATCCCGCCCCCATCCACGCCGAACTGCACGGTCACGGCGTCGCTGGGCGTGCCCATCAGCAGACCGCGGCGGCCCTGCATGATGTACTGCACGCCGGTGCCCGCCGCGCTGGTGGGAATGGAAAAGTCGGTGAACGTGCATCGTCTCGACTGTGTCGTCGAGCCGGGCACGCTGGTAAGGAACGTGAAGGTGATCTGCCCGGGGAGTTTCCGCGCGACGTTGAAGAATCCGCCGCTGCTGGCCGCGGAGTTGGCCGCGTCCCACGAGATGGTCACCGCGCCGCTGGGCTCGAGCGTCACGAGAATGTTGTCCGGCTTGCCGGGCGCGGTGGCGGGCACGGGGATCGCCGGCTCGGGAATCTGCGCGAGCGCATAGATCGCGCCGGGGTTAGCGGAGTTCTCCGCAAAGCCCTTGATGATGCGAATCAGGTCCGCCGCCCCGCCAACGCCGCCGGTGCCGCTGATGGCCAGCCCGATCGCGGCGTTCTGCGCCGTCACCGCCGCGCGATACGCCTGCTTGGCGGCCTGCGCATCGTTGAACGCCTTTTTCGCGTTCGTGGTCAGCGTGCTGAACGCGGTACACTGCGCGGCCGTCAAACCGATCGCGGCCGGGGGAGCCGCCGCCCACACCGGCGCGTGCGACTCGCAGAACTGAACTTGCTCAACTTTGCTTTGCGGAAGAATCGACATAACGGACTCCGTTTCTGCCCCGTGCGGGGTCAAATGTCTTGCACCAGCGGGGAATCCCGTGGTACTCTGACGGTGTACCCATCGACCCGCACCCAAGGCGACTTCAACCATGTCCCAAATTGCGACCACAATTTCCCGCGCAGTCCTCGCTTTGTCACGCGCAGGCCACGCTGCGCGACAAATGGCCCGCGCTGCCCGACGCGCAGCGCTCGCTGCGCCCCACCCAGCGCGACCTGCGCCTTGCGCAGCGCGGACTTGGCCCCGCGCAGCGATCACGGCACCCCAAGCAGCTGGCCAGAAACAGGCCACGGCCCCGAACACCGACCGTGCAGGGCAACGGTCGGCGGTACGCAGATCCGCCTCGGGCCACCTGTGCCTGTGTGTTGTATTGGCTTTCGTGTCTTACGACCGGATTGCTACTGCTCAGCAAGCGGCCCTTCTGCCGACGACACGGCACGTGGCCATTGGGGTGTACGAGTGTCCAACTAATACAAACAACTACGTCGCGGATGATTGCTATCAGCTCACCGCCTGCCAGATTTCGAGGACACTCACGGTTCAGAGTGTTCCCCCGAACGTGGTTTACTCGGCGACTGGTTTTAATAGCTTATCGTCTTCGTTCGACGCTGCGGGTATCGAGTCGACTTTTCAGGCGAGCATCTCACAATCCGGCGATCTTCAGTCGGGGTGGCAGGGCCTAGGTTGCCCCTTTAACTACGCCATCCCAGTGCGGTGCCTCGCGAGTGACGACATCAACTTTCGCGTCAGTCGTCCTTTGATGATCCGGATCTCGCTCTCAGGGGCGCGTTCGGCGCAAGGGAGCGATACAGAGACACTAACAGTTTCGTCGAACAGCCAATACTTCGCCAGCGTCAATCAGTTTCAACTCGACCTACCGCAGATTGTTCAGCTTCAACCCTATACAGATTATACGGCGTCGTTTTACGGAAGGCTCCAGCCATCGGGGTTGTTGTTTGACGCGACCAATATTCAGGGCCGTATTGAGGTCCTTGGCCCTTGCACTACCGTGCTCGAACAACCCACCTCCGTCACCACTTGCGCTGGCATGCCCGTCGAGTTTCGCTTCCGCGTCGAGAGTGTTCCATTGATCAACAGGCAATGGCGACGCAATGGCGTGTCATTACGTGACGGGATTACGTCTGCCGGGTCAATCATTTCTGGCTCACATGACGAAACCCTGTCCATCAGCAATATTCAGACCGCCGATGGAGGGAACTATGACTGCATCGTCGCCAGCCCGATCGGCATCTGCACCAACGGGACAAGCATCGCCGTCCCTCTCACGATCGAAAACGCAGCCACCGCTGTCACGATCGCGGCCCACCCCAGTGCGTTCGACGCGTGCGCTGGCGAATCAGGGAGTCTGACTGTCTCCGTCGTAAGCCCGCTGCCAATCACGTATCAGTGGTATGGGACGCATGGCAATCCCCTGCGCGACGGGCCGCACATCATGGGAAGCCGTTCCGCCACGCTGATGTTCGTGAACGGCACCGAGGCGGAAACCGGCGTGTACGACTGCCAGGTCATCTCGGGGTGTACACAGTTGAACTCTGGCATCGCTACCGCGGCGTTCAAGGACTTCGGCGCGTGCTGCTATTCGGATGGAGCGTGCATCCTCTCGCCGGACGGCTGCAACTGCCCGAACGGCGGCCGTTTTATCAATGGGGTGCATTTTCCGAATCGACGAGGAACCTGCACACCATCGCCCTGCTACGAGGCGGGTGTACCCAGAGGGGCGTGCTGTTCCACGATGGATGGAACGTGCAGTTTGGACCAGCGCTCGCTCTGCTCGGGCGACAACACGTTTCAAGGAGAAGGGACAACCTGCCCGGCCAATCCTTGTACACCGATCATGGGCGTTTGCCATCAAGCAATGACAGGCGGGTGCCGCACCACAACCGTTTCGCGCTGCGAACCCGGATGGGATTTCTATGAGTCAAGGCAATCCTGTAACCCTCCACCCCGAGCGACCCCATCCGGGACGTGTTGCTACAACCACCTTTGCCTAGACGGCCTGACGTTCGCACAATGCCAGGCGGCGGGCGAGACTTGGTTGCAACAGTGCGATGGCCCCATATGTCTCTTGCCACCCCAGGTCTGCTGCATCGGCGCGGCTTGTGTCGTGGTTCAAAGAGCCGAGCCCTGCGCCGGCGCGCGTTTCTCGGGCCTCGCCACCTGCACATATGCCCCCTGTCGTGGCGGCGTTCCCATTGTCGGAGTGTGCTGCCGCGGTGCTACGTGCGAGATGGCCGCCATACCCGGTGCCTGCACGGGCCCGAACACCCTTTTCATTCCCACGACAACCGAGTGCAACCAGTCAGGCAATCACGTCGCCGCGTGCTGCAACGCCGATTTCAATCACGTCGGGGGAGTGACGCTGCAGGACATCTTCGATTTCCTCACGGCATTCATGGCATCCGACGCTTCCGCGGACATCGATCACTCTGGAATCGTCGCGGTTCAGGACATCTTTGATTTCCTCGCGGCCTTCTTCACCGGATGTTCTAATTCGGCTGGCGCTTGCTGCAATGGCACACATTGCTCCATCACCACCAGTTCCGCGTGCACCGGCATCTTCCAGAGCGCAGGGTCGGTGTGCGGCCCGACAGGCAACCCGACGACCTGTTGTCCAGCAAATTTCGACCAGTCCAACGGCCTGGCGATTCAAGATATTTTCGACTTCCTTGCGGCTTGGTTTTCCAGAGCTCCGAACGCGAACTTCAACCACGTTGGGGATTTCGATATCCAAGACATCTTCGACTTCCTCGCCGCTTGGTTTGCCGGTTGTTCCTAAGGCCCGCAATGGCCCGTCTGGGAACTGCAAGAAACGGCTATCATTCAGTCCATGAGCCGTCACGCCGCACAATCCGCCGACACACCTTCCCTGCGACGCCGAGCCAAGCGCGCGATCGACCAGCTCTCCGGCAGGCCGCTGCGGCTTGCGGCGGATTTTCTGATGTACGTCCAAGAGCGCGCCCCGGAAACCAACGTGGCGACGCGCGAACTGCTCGACATTCCCGGGCTTACCGAGTCGGTGGCGCGGGGCAAGCGTGATGCGAGCGCCGGCCGCGTGCGGGACTGGCGGAAGGTTCGCAAGGATGTTTGAGGTTGTGCTCTCGCGCGAGGCAGAGCGCGTGTATGCGCGGGCCGATGCCGCGATGGCGTACAAGCTCGCCCGCTGCCTTGCCCGGCTTGAGGCCGATCCACGAGCGGGCAACAACGTGAAGCGATTGTCGGGTCCGCTGTCTGGAATGTTCCGATACCGTGTCGGTAACCATCGCGTGGTGTACGAGATCGACGAGGCAGCGCGGCGGGTGACTGTCATCACGATCGCCCATCGGCGCGACGTCTACGACTGACCTGTTGCCGCCTTGAACTGCTTCGGCACACCGACCATCAAAGACATCTTCGACTTCCTCGCCGCGTGGTTCGCCGGGTGTTGAATCCGGCTCCCGGGTACCGCCACGCTCCGCGTGGCGTTGCTGGCAGGTGCGAAAGCGGACACCACGCAGAGTGTGGTGGTACCCGGAAACCCGGTTCGGAGAACCGGGGTACCCAATCCGAAATCCGCCTACACCCTCTCCCCCGCCCGCACCGCCCGCATTACCTTCAGCGCCCGTTGCCCCTTGTGCTGGCCGATGTTCGCAAGGAATGAGCGTTCATCCTCGACGCAGAGCACCACCGGGCTGCTCGCAGCACGTTCGGTGGTGATGACATCGCCCACCGAGAGCTGCATCAGATCGCTCAGCGTGATGGTGGTTTCCGCGAGCAGTCCCGTCACCGTCAGCGCGGCCCGGTTCAGCGTGCCCGCGATCTTCGCCTTCGCTTCGACGGTCTTCCCCGCCTTCGGCGCGTTGAACCAGCTCTGACTGGAGAGGTCCGCGACGATCGGCTCAATGACGTTGTACGGAATGCACAGATTCATCGTGCCCGCGCGATTGGCCATCTTCAGCTCGAAACCGACGACCACAACCACCTCGTTCGGCGGCACGATCTGCACCAGTTGCGGGTTGCTCTCCGTCGCCGTGATCTCGAAGGTGATGGGCTTTATGCTCTCCCATGCTTCGCCGAGTGCGGTCAGGCCGCGCGAAGTCACCTTGCTGATCAGACGCGTCTCGATCAGCGTCATCGGCCGCTGCGGAATGAAGAGTTCCGCGTTGGTGCCGCCGAGCAGTCGATCGATGATCGGATAGATAATCAGCGGCGAGATTTCCAGGCACATCTGCCCTTCCAGCGGCTTGGGCTGGATCAGGTTGAACGATGTCGGATTCGGCAGCCCGGAAATGAACTCCGCGTACGTCATCTGCTCGCAGTTGGCGACCTTCACCTCGACGATGGTGCGCAGGAAGCCCGAGAGCGATGCGCCGAAGTTTCGCGCGAACGCCTCGTGCAGCGTCTGCAACGCCCGCATCTGGTCCTTGCTGACGCGCTCGGGCCGCTTGAAGTCATACGGCCGGACCTCCACATTCTCCAGATCGCGCCGGTGCCGGCTGAAGATTTGGACCGTGTTGTCCTCCTCCTCCACCTCCCCGGAGTCCACCGCGGCCAGCAGTGCGTCGATCTCGGATTGGTCCAGAACGTCAGCCATATGTAGCCAAACCTGCCTTCAACGAACGTGCATCAACGAGCCCCGAGCGTCAGCGAGTGGGTCCGCCCGACCTTTCCGGGCGCACCGACTCCGCCCACACTATCGGACTCCCGGCGATTCCCCCTTCAACACCCGTTCAGGTTGCAGATTCGGGCGTTTTCCGGACACCTTTTCCTTCCCCCTATCATCTCAATCACAAGAACTTTTCTCGTTCCCGCAGATAAAACCCATGATGAATCACCGTCCCACGTTGGCCATCCTGCTCCTGCTCGTCGCCGCGGCGGCATTCTTCGGACTTTCGTCGCCTGCCCGGGCGGACGACGTTCCAGTGGTGGTTCGAGCGATCCCGCAGTTTCCGGCGATCGGCCAGGGCGGCACCCTCGTCATCGCCGTCGAGATGGCGCACAACGAGCACTATCACACATGGCCCGCCAAGGAGGTCAAGCTCCCGGACTCCATCGACGAGTTTGCCATTCGCACCGAGATCGGCCTGCCCAACGACAAGAATGACAAGCCGATCCTCCCGGCCTTTATCGCTCGCATCGAAAGTGTTCAGTATCCGGCGACTAAGCCGGGCAAAGTGGCCGATCCGACCGCGGCGAAGCCCACAGTTGAGGTTCCGCTGTATTCCGGCAGGGCGGTTTCGTACATCCGCTTGAGCGTGAAGCCCGATGCGCCACTGGGCGCTGCGTCCATGACCGTCCGCGTGAGCTATCAATCTTGCAACGAACAGACCTGCACGCCGCCGCAGGATGAGATGGTCACGATTGCGGTCAAGATTGTGGCCGCGGGAACCTCCGATCTCGGAGCGGCGAATGAGCCCGGCCTGTTCGCGGGCATATCAACTGTCACCACCCAGTTCCCAACGGTTTCGCCCGTTCCTGTAGCCGCCGCCAGCGACTCGTGGACTTTCGACTTTCTCGGCTGGAAGTTCACCGTCGGCAAATCCGCATACTGGGTTATTCTGCCGATCGCGTTCATCGCCGGGTTCCTGCTGAATCTCACGCCCTGCGTCCTTCCGGTGATCCCGATCAAAGTGCTCAGCTTGCAGCAGCAGGCGGACAATCCCGCCAAACTCGCACTCTTCGGAACCGTCTACTGCATTGGCATCGTGGCGACTTTCCTGGTGCTCGGCCTGCTGATCTTCGGGCTGCTTTCCGGCGGCCAGAAGCAGGACTGGGGCCAGATATTCACCAATCCTTGGTTTACCGGCATCATGGCCGCGATCGTCGGCGTCATGGGGTTGGGCATGGTCGGGCTGTTCACGATCCGCCTGCCGCAGGCGATCTACATGATCAATCCGTCGCACGACACGGTCGTTGGCAACTTCCTGCTCGGCGTGCTGACGGCGATCCTCTCCACCCCCTGCACCGGCCCGCTGCTGGGCGCGACGGTGGCGTGGTCGGCCACACAATCCCCGTGGGTTGGGCTGGTCACGTTCGTTGTCATGGGCATCGGTATGGCATCGCCCTATGCCGCGTTGATTGCATTTCCGAAACTCATTGCCAAGATGCCCCGCGCTGGCCCCGGCGGCGAGTTGCTCAAGCAGGTGCTCGGGCTACTGATGCTCGCGGTCGCCGCGTTTCTCGCGGGGAATCTCACCTCATCGGAGTGGACGTGGTATCTCGTCGGCGCGCTCTCGTGCATCGCATGGCTGTGGGCGATCATCGGTGGCTGGCGCAAGCTGCGATCTCAGGGTGCGAAAGTCGCCGTCACGCTCTTCGCGCTGCTGGCCATCACCGGCAGCGTCTACGGCACCGCGCTGCTTGTTGAAGCAAGTCCAATCCCTTGGAACGTATTGCGGGAACAGCCCGACGACGCCATCCGCAAGGCCATCAAGGATGCCCGTGCTCAGGGCAAGGTTGTTGTCATCGACTTCACCGCCAAGTGGTGTACCAACTGCCACTTCATCGAGAAGTCCACGCTCAACAGCAAGCAGGGGCGACAGATACTGCAAAGTTCCGGTGTTGCCCCGATCAAGGTTGATCTGGGCAACTCCCGCGAGGGCAACGGCTGGGGCGTCGTCCACGACATCGCCGGCGGCGGCGGCATCCCTCTCATCGCCGTCTTCGGCCCCGCCACCGACAAGCCCATCTACTTCCAGTCCTTCTTCCCTGTCTCGGACCTGGAGAACGCCGTTCGCACCCAGGGCGGCAAGTAGCCCCTTGATTCCTCCCCCATCCTCGTTCTGTGCGGCCCTTGATCGGCCCGCCCAGCCCCGATCCCGGTTCCACCATGCCGATTGACAGTGCCCCACTCCGAGCGTAAGTTTCATCCCCGCCGCAAGTTCCCCGCAAGGGTGGCCGATGGCAGGACATCCGAGGGCGTAGCTCAGTGGTAGAGCGACACGTTGCCAACGTGTAGGTCGAGGGTTCAAGCCCCTTCGCCCTCTTTGGATAAAAAAAGCGAGCCGGGGCGTATTCGCCCCGGTTCCTTTCTTTTTGGGGCTTGTGCGATCGAGGCGAAGAAGGAACACAGAGAAAGCAGAGCGAGCGGAGAACAGCGGAGGGGAACCGGAGCCGATCCGGCTCGCCCGCCTTCCCTCCAACCTGTCTCTGCCTTCCTCCGCTGCCCCTCCGCTCTCTCCGCTCCCTCCGAGTTCCTTCTTCAATCCCGGTTTGTGGCACGATCGCCCCGGCCCGCCCGATTCAAGTCCACATGCCCGCGTTCCTCACCCTCGCCGCCACCCCCCCAATCTCCTTCCGCCCCGCCGACTGGGTCGTCCTCTCGCTCTACCTCGCCCTCCTCGTCGTCACCGGCATCTGGTTCAGCAGGCGCGAGCAGAAGACCACCAGCGAGTACTTCCTCGCCGGGCGGAACATGCCCATGTGGGCCGTCGCGGTCTCGATCATCGCCACCTCGCTCTCGGCCGCGACTTTCGTCGGCGCGCCGGAGCAGTCGTACAAGGGCGACCTCACGTATCTCTCCACCAACATCGGCGGCCTGATCGCCGTCGTTATCGTCGCCTACTTCTTCATCCCCGCCTTCTACCGCAACAACTGCACGACGGTGTACGAGCTGCTGGAGCGCC
Organism: Phycisphaerales bacterium; assembly: GCA_043776515.1. Lineage (GTDB taxonomy): Bacteria > Planctomycetota > Phycisphaerae > Phycisphaerales > UBA1924 > UBA4658. Next base: position 49,301 of record JAYVRG010000027.1, on the reverse strand, counting down.
GCTTCGGCACGGGCAGCAAGCACGCCACCAGCGCGGCGTTCATGGTCGGGCGGCTCTTCGCCTCCGGTGCCCGCATCTACATCGCCGCGATCCCGCTGAGCATGATCCTCTTCGGGGCGGATGTCGAGAAGTCGCAGAACTACGAGCTCTGCATGATCCTGTCCATCGCCGCGCTCACGCTCGTCGGCACGCTCTACGCCCTCGTCGGCGGCATCGCCGGCGTGATCTGGACGGATGTGATCCAGACGGTGGTGCTGGTCGTCGCGGTGATCGCGGCGATTGTGGTGCTGTGGCACAAGATCGATATGCCACTCAGTGACGTATTAGACATGCTCCGTCATCCGACTTTGCCGGGCGGTACGCCATTTGGAATGAAAGTGAATCCTCCCAAGCTCACTCTTCTGACACCGGGCCTAGACCCCGGACAGCCTAACTGGGGCTTTGATCCATCTGCACAGTTCACTCTGCTCACTGCCGTGGTTGGCTTTGCATTGCTCAACCTCGCCGCATATGGCACGGATCACGACATGGTCCAGCGAATGTTGACCTGCAAAAACGCGATTCAAGGTGGTCGAAGCGTTCTCGTCTCCATGGCGATCGGCATTCCTCTCGTATTCGCATTTCTCGTGGTAGGGCTTCTCCTCTACTGCTACCACGGTAAAGATTCTGTGATGAACTTCAGCGTGACGATACCGAACGCGCCACCTGATCTGCGATTTGCACCGGGACACATGCCCGACTCCAAAGGCGTCTTCGTCCGCTTCATCATCACCGACATGCCCCCCGGCCTCTCCGGCCTCATGCTCGCCGGCCTCTTCGCCGCGGGCGTCGGCTCGCTCACCTCGGCGATCAACGCCATGGCCGCCACGTTCATCAAGGATTTCTACACCCGGCTCGCCCCCGATCGCGGCGAGCGGCACTACCTCGCGGCCAGCAAGCTCGCCGTGCTCGGCTGGGGCGCGGCCCTGGGCGTCTTCGCGGTCGGCTGCCTGTACTGGCAGAAGTCCTCGCCGCAGACCACGCTCATCGGGCTGGCCCTGGGCGTCATGACCTTCGCCTACGCGGGCCTGCTGGCGGTCTTTCTCACCGCCCTCTTCACCAAACGCGGCAACACCACCAGCGTCATCGCCGCCCTGCTCACCGGCTTTGTCGTCATCGCCCTGCTGCAGGACTGGTGCTGGCCGCACTGGACGAAGATCATCTCGCCCGCGCTCGCCGACGTCAAACTCGCCTTCCCCTGGCACATGACCATCGGCACGCTCATCGCCTTCGGAGTCTGCTGCATTGGCAAGCGCACGCACATCTCCACGATGAGTTCATCGTCAACGCTGCGCTGCGAGCAGTGTGGATATGACCTCAAGGGGATTGATGCGAATGGCACGTGCCCCGAGTGCGGCCACACACCCGCTGCGGGAGGCGCGACCAACGAGCCCCGAGCGTGAGCGAGCGGGATTGCGGATGTCTGCTGGGGCAGTAAGGGATTGCGCATCCCGAACCTCCACTCCTTCCCGCACTCGTCTCTGCGGAGGGCAAGGACGAGGCGGCGCGCAGCAGACGCGAAGCGACTGTGTGCATCGTAGTCTACTCGTCAAGGATCGTCATCGTGCGGAGCCATCGCATCACACCAACCGTCTTGTAGGCGAATGTGGAACTCGCAAAGACCCAAAGCCTCACGTTGTTCTCTACCCCTACGAACTCAGCAAACGCGAGCGTCAGGTTTGATACGGACTTCTCCCTGGCAGGCGTCATTTGGCAGCGTTCGTAGATCGCATATCTTGCAGGGTACGCGGCGGCGAGCGCCGCGAACGCCGGATCAGTAGCGGTTTGCGCCACTCCGGCGCGAAACAATCCGCGCAACCGAGCGCCACCGGGCTGCTCGGATTCCAATCCGAAGATGGCCCATTCCGTCGCGAATATGCACAGCAGACGCAGCTCAAAGAGCAACTTTGACCTGTCGATCCCCGAGTGACCTCTCGCCAAGAAGTCTTCCGCAATCGACGCCCACTTTTCGTCGAACGCGCAACTGAGAACCTCACCGACCACGGCGGTGGCGGAATGCTTCTGGATTTCGTACACCGCCATTGCGAGAATCTCTTCGCCTATGACTGTCAATCCGTTCTTGTCGCTGTCCTTTTGGAAGGCTAGGGCAAGGCTGCCGATCCGTCGTATCGAGGCCATGCCTCGCATCGTGGCGGTCAAGCGAGTGAACTCGTTCGTGCAATGAACGAAGTCTAAGCCTAGGAAACTGGCCAACTCTGTCTGTGTGAGGTTCTTCGCCTTGGGACAGAAACGAAAGCCAAAGCGGAGTTGTCCGAAACCCGCTGCGAGTTCGAACGGGGCGCCGAGTCGCTGAGATAACGCGTCTGCCACTGCGATGATCGCGATGGTCGCTGCGCGGTATTCGCCATCGCTGAGCGTCGCCGGATCACGGCCCGCCTCCCGTAGCGCACCCTCGACGATTTCGTGCGTGAGCTTCCCGACGGTCTCGCATCGGATGAGGTCGGGATGTAGTGGCCCCCTTCGGCTGTCCGAATGTGGTGACTCACTTCCCAAGGCCTTTTTCAGGAATCCAAACAATGGGCCTCCTTGACGAAGAATAGGACCAACTGCATGTGCGGGTTTGGCAGGGGCCCAATGATCCGGAATGGCAAAACGGGCACCCTCAGCGAGAGCGTCCTCGAAGGAAATATGGGAGCGAGTATCACGCACGCACCGCTTGCTTCACGTCCGCGTGATCGAACTGTCGGCGACCTGGAACTTCTATCATGGGGTGTTCGGAGAGAAGAGGGTCGTGAATAACATGCGGCAGGTGTCACCGACCGGTTTCGCATTCGTCCAACGAGCCCTTGTCAACGATGTCGTGCGGGCCATCTACGCGTTGACGGATGTCGCAAGCTCAGGCAGCGGGAGGCAGAATGCCTCACTGCGAGCAATCGTCGACGATCTTCAAGCAGTGCTCGATAACACGAGGACCGGTCCACTTGCAACGCAGCTTGCCAAAATAGATGGCATGGTCGCTGTTCTGCGCAAACTCCGCAACAAGCGGCTCATGCATTTCGACTACAAGACCATCGCCAGCAGCCCTCGATCACTGACGCCAGTATTGGCGGCCGATCTGAAGGCCGCGATCCGAGAGATTGGCGACCTTCTCGCGAACATCGGCCTTCTGCTCGGAAAGCAGTGCGTCGCCTATGAGGTGTCTACAGCGCCCCAAGCTTCTGGGCAATGGGACTGGATGCTGTTCGATACGCTTCGGTTAACCAAGTTGCGCCGGATTGCGACCGCAAGAAAGCTCCCCGACGCGGTGATCCGAAGGCTCGTTTCACAACGGTCGGATCGATACGACGAGCAAATCATCGCGGGGGACCCGACCTTTCCATGATGCGTTGATTGCGTCTGCTTTCGCCGTAGAGGGGATGCGGGCATTGTCCCTGCGGACCTTTCGGCAACGGCGGGTGCCTAAGAGGCCCGCCTCAGACGCTTCCTTTTAGCGTGTTTCGATTTCACTGACGTGGGGAGCTCTCGCACTGTCTGGCATGCGTGTTCTACTGACCAGTGCGCGAGCCGAACCGGTCAGTGCGCGAGTTTTACTAGTCAGTGCGCGAGCCGAACTGGTCAGTGCGCGAGTTTTACTTGTCAGTGCGCGGGCTGAACCAGTCAGTGCGCGAGTTTTACTTGTCAGTGCGCGAGTTCTACTGACCAGTGATTCGGCGCCGCTGCGATCACATGCGCCCGAGGGTCGCCGCAAGTGGGGGGATGTTTGCGCGCGGTTCGTAAACCTGTACGGGCGCGGCTTATTCCACTGCCTCACGCTGCCTTCCGTCGCGTCGCCGTCTTGGTCTTCCCCTTCGCCGCCTTCTTGCTCCCGGACTTCACCGCCGCCGCGGCACGGACCCGTTGCTTTTTCATCAGGTCCGCGCCAATCTTCTTCAGGTCATACCCAAAACGCTTGGCGTATGCCTCGCGGGCAGCACGAACTTCGGCGACAATCGGATCTTTCCACATAGCTACAACTCCATCATGTCCATCGGCGTAGCGATCACGGGTGGGTGAAGGCCGATCGCCCGACACGCTGATTCTATTCGCGGCCGGAACCCCGCGCCTGCGATGTGTTTGCAGTTCCACGTCATGAGGAAGTCGATCTTGTGGGCCGCCGCAAGTGTGACATGCAGCGCATCAATCCCTGCCTTCGCGGGAAGCCCGGAGCGACGAGCCATCTCGACGGCAAGGGCGAGATTCTCCGGAGTTACAAATATCAATCGAATCCCGTCCACGAGAGCCAAACGCCTCGTCGCCGCGTCCGGATCACCATCTTGAAGCTCCTGCACCACCGCTTCCGAAATGCACAAGTCATATTCCCCCCGCCTTGTCTCCCACCAATCCCGCGTGAGCTGCTGATGCCCCGCCAGCACCAGATCGCGGCTGGGCCACGCCGCCAGATAGCTGATGATCGTGGTCTCAAGGTAAACGCTGGGCTTCATGCCCAAAGTCTACCGGCCGCCGCCAGGTTTCGGCCACTCCCCCGCAAAAGACGTTGCACCATCCATCAGCTTCTTGCTCATCTCTCATGCCCCTTTAGCCCTCTCCCGTCCGCGTTCTGCACCAACTCGACGACCGAGTGCCCCGTAGTATTGGGGCCAATCGGAGATTCCTTATGCGCCACCGTCAATTCGTTGCTCCTCTTTTCGCCCTGTTCGCGGCGATGCTCCTCCCCTGCATCTCATTCGCCCAGGACGTCAAGTACGAGAAGTACACCCTCGACAACGGGCTGACCGTGATCCTGCATGAGGACCACACGATCCCCGTAGCGACCATCAACCTCTGGTATCGCGTCGGCGCCAAGGAAGAGCCGCGCGGCCGCTCCGGCTTCGCGCATCTGTTTGAGCACCTCATGTTCATGGGCACCGAGCGCGTCCCCGGGAGCGACTTCGACAACCTGATGGAGGCCGGCGGCGGATCGAACAACGCGAGCACCTCGCTGGACCGCACAAACTACTTTTCCACGGGCCCGAGCTCGCTGCTCCCCACGCTCCTCTGGCTGGATGCGGACCGCATGGAGGACCTCGGCCGAACGATGACGACGGAGAAACTCAACAAGCAGCGCGATGTGGTGCGGAACGAGATTCGCCAGCAGGTCGAGAATGCGCCGTACGGCAAGAGCGAGGAGTACGTCACGCACTACATGTACCCCGTCGGCCACCCGTACTACGAGAACGTTTACGGTCTGCACTCGGACCTGGAGGCCGCGAACGTCAACAACGTCAAGGACTTCTTCGCCAACTTCTACCTGCCCAACAACTGCTCGCTGGTGGTGGCGGGAGATTTCAAGAGCGCGGAGATCAAGCCGCTGGTGGCGAAGCTGTTTGGCACCATCACCAAAGGCCCGGCGCTGGTGGGGGTGCGCCGCGAGGCGAAGGATTGGCCGACGCCAGTGCTCGGCAAGGTAAACCGCGTGACGATGCTGGACAAGGTCGAGCTGCCGAAGATCGCGTACGTGTATCACTCTCCCGCGTCCTTCCAGCCCGGCGATGCCGAGATGGACCTGCTCGGCGCGGTGCTGACGCAGGGCAAATCCTCGCGGCTGTACAAGCGGCTGGTGCTGGATGACAAACTCGCCAACGACGTGAGCGCATCGCAGAACTCCGCGACGCTCGGCTCGCTGTTTGAGATATCCGTGATGACCAAGCCGGACGCGGACCTGAACGCTGTCGAGAAGGCGATGGATGAGGAGATCGCCAAGATTCTCGCCGATGGCATCAAGGACAATGAGCTCGCGCAGCGCAAGGCGACCATCGAACTCGGGATGCTCTCCGGCCTGGACGATGTCGCCCGCAAGGCGGACAAACTCAATGAATACGAATATTTCTTCGGCGAGCCCAACTCGTTCAAGCGCGACTTGGATCGGTACCGCAACGCGACGGCCGCGCAGATTCAGGACTGGGGCAAGAAGGTCATCACCCAGAACTCGCGGCTGATCGTCCGCACGCTCCCCGAGCAGCCGGAGCGCGACAACGCTCACTCGCCGCGAGCCACCCGCCCCGCGGACATGGCCCAGGGCGACTTCTCGCCGCAGGCACCAGAAACCTTCACACTCAGCAGCGGCGTGCCCGTGATGCTCTGGAAGCGATCCGAACTGCCGCTGGTCTCGATGGCGATGGTCGTTCACCCGACGGGTGGCGGTGCATTGGCCGACAACGCCCACGCTGGTCTGGCGTATCTCACAGCCGAGATGCTCGGCGAGGGCGCGGGCGACAAGAACGCCACGCAGTTTGCCGATGCCGTGCAGTCTCTGGGCGCGACCTTCAACTCCGGCGCGGATGTGGAGTCCTTTACCGCGGGCATGACCGTGCTGAAGCGCAGCTTCGATAAGGGAATGGACCTGTTCGCCGACGCGATCCGCCGCCCGCGCTTTGCCCCAGAAGACTTCGAGCGCGTGCAGCGTCTGCATGTTGACGACCTTCAGCAGGAACTCGAAAATCCGCAGGCCGTCGCCGGCAATATCGGTGCCCGCGTGCTGCTCGGGGATGCTCATCCGTACGCGCTCCCAGTCGGCGGCACGATTGCCACGGCGAAGGCGATCACGCTCGATCAGGTCCGCGCCCTGCACGGCGCGGTCTTCGCACCCAAGGCCGCAACACTGCTGATCTGCGGCGACCTGACCACCGAGCAGGCCAAGGCCGCGCTGGAGAAAACCTTCGGCGATTGGACCCCCCCGCCCGCAGGCGCGAAGCACCCCGCACCATCCACCGTTGATGTCTCTTCCGCCGACAACGGCATTCCCAAGTCCGATGCACTCCGCGTGATTCTTGTTGATCGCCCCGACGCCGTGCAGACGGTGATCCGCTTCGTCCTCCCCGGCCCGAAGGCCGCCGACCCGGCGCGCTCCAAGTATCGCGTGCTCAACACCATCCTCGGCGGGTCCTTCACCAGCCGCCTGAATCAGAACCTCCGCGAGAAGAACGGCTACACCTATGGTGCTGGCTCGCGCTACAACATGAATCCGATGGTCGGCATGTTCGTCGCCCGCTCCTCCGTGAAGGCCGATGTCACGGGTGCCGCGCTCAAGGAGTTCTTCGCCGAGCTCAACCGCACCCGTGCCGGCGATATCTCCGATGGCGAGATCACCAAGGCCGCGCAGACCATCCGCACCGAGACCATCCAGGGCATGGCCGGAATCCACGGACCCATTCGCGCCACCGAGGGGCTGATCGTTGCAGGTCTGCCGTTCGAGACAGTCGCGGGCGACCTCGCCGCGGCACTCAAGGTGACGGCCGCGGGCGTGAACGCCGCGGCACACGACGCGATCCCGCTGGAGAAGGGCGTGCTCGTCCTCGTCGGCGACAAGAAGTTGATCCTCGAGCAGATCAAGGACATGAAGCTGCCGACGCCGATCGAACTCACCTCCGAGGGCGAGAAGGTAACGAAGGGATCAAAGGCCGCGAAGGATTGAAGTGGCACGGGCTTGCTAGCCCGTCTTCGGGCGCAGCGCCCGAATGTCTTGCCGCTTTGTTGCAGCAGAGCTGAAGAACATTGGCTGTAAGCCCATGCCACGAGCGTGCTACGGCTTCACGCCCACATGCTTCCCCGCCTCGCGCACCGTGAGATCCGAGAACTTCTTCGCATTTGTCTTCAGAAACTTCTTGACCGCGTCCGGATCCGTCTTCGCGTACTGCCGCAATGACCACCCGATCGCCTTGCGGATAAAAAAGTCCTCCTCGTCGGCACGCTTCAGGCAGAAGTCAAAGAGCATCTTCTCGTCGGTCTCTTGCTTGTGGCTCAGTTGGCAGATGATCGCCGAGCGGCGGACCCAGAGGTCGTCATCATCAAGCCACTTCCGCATGATCGGCGCGGCCGCGCCGCGCTGCGTTCGCACGATGTGCCCGACCATCTTGTCAGCCACCTGATCCACGATATCCCACCACCCGCCCTCCATCACCAGCCGCTTGAAGAGCGGCAGGTGCGCCGTGGTCAGATGCTCCGGAAACTCTTCCGCGTAGTAGCAGGCCGCGTACATCAGCTCGCGCGGCCCCTCATACACGGGCGGCTTCATCGTCGAGTCCTTGCGCGGCGTCATAGGATCTTTTTCGTGCTTGGCCGGGAGTGGCCACCCCGTCCCCTCGTCGCTGTTGCCATGCTGGCCCGCTCCCCAGAGCACCAGCACGCCGCTGCGATACGCGGAGCCATCGCGCGGCGCGTGGACCGCACACAACTCCTTGAACACAGGGTCCCGCTTCGGCACTGGCACGCCATAAAATGGCTGCGCCGTCTTCATATACGCGGCCATGTCGCGCGCATCGTCCACGTTCCCAAGTGCCGTGAGGCGTTCGTGTACGAACTCGACAATGGGTGGCAGGGACATGCCGGGATGCTAATCCATCCGCCGCCGGGCCGTCAGTATCCCCATTTCCGTACGCCGCCCAAACGCGAACATTCTTGTGCAATGCCCGCGCGGCACGATCGTTCTGCTGTGCCGCTGCCGCGGTATCCCGGCAACACGCCGGACCTTTTAGGAGTCCACATGAAGCTTTCAAGCGTTTCTGTCTCGATGGCCGCCGTCGCCGTGCTCGCCGCCGGTGTTGCCCTTTGGCCTGCCAATGCCCAGCCCACCGGCGACAAGCCCGCGGGTGGCCCGCCCCCCGCAGGCGACAAGGGCGCCGGCCCCCGCGGCGGTGATCGCGGCGAAAAGGGTGATCGCCTCCCGCAGTCCGCGTGGCGCGAGAAGCTCAAGGATGAACTCCGCGAGCACCCGTCCCTCGGTCGCGCCCTGCTCTCTCTGCATGAGGCGAAGGACTATCTCGAAACCGTCAAGAGCGACCTCGGCGGCCACAAAGCGAGCACCATCGCCTCCATCGACAACTCCATCAAGGAACTCGTCGAGGCCATCAAGTTCGATGAGAAGCGAGAAGGTGGCAACGGGGGCGGCCGCCCGAGTCGTCGTCCCAACAACGACAAGCCCGGCGACGCCCCGGCCCCAACCAAGCCCGGCGATTCTCCCGCGCCCCCGCTCAAGCCCTGAGTCCCCACAATCCGACCCAGATATACGAGCCGGTGCGCCCGAGGAGCAATCCCCGAGTCGCACCGTCTCGTTTTTGTCTTTCGTGGCAGGGGCTTACCAGCCACTGTCTTGGGTACCACGGTTCTCCGAGCCGTGTTCGTGCTGCCTCAGCCCAAATGCCTTGGTTGCTTGCACTCAGCCAAGACCGGCGGCTTTCGCCGCTCGGCTCTGATGTGGCAGGGGCTTACCAGCCACTGTTCGGACCGCCGCGGCCCAAATGTCTTTCGTTTCTGTAACGCACCTTCCAAGGGACCGCGCCGGTATCCTTCCCTCCCGGTGTTCAACCACACACCGCATTGGAGCCCGACATGCGATACCCGATCCTCGCCTCACTGCTTGCCGCCATTACTTTCTCTGCCACCCTCGCCGCGCACCCCGAAACCGCCAAGAAGCCCGTCACCGACGAGCTTCAAGGCGTCAAGATCGTGGACGACTACCGCTGGCTGGAGGACTGGAACGACAAGTCCGTGCAGGACTGGTCGGAGCGCCAGAACGTCTACGCCCGCTCCATGCTGGACAAGATCGCCTGCGCCCCCGCGCTCCGCGCCCGGCTCACCGAGCTGGAGCACAGCGTCGGCGTTGAGTATCACGCCGTGAAGCCGGTCGCGGGCATGTTCTTCGCCTCCAAGAACCAGCCCCCCAGGCAGCAGCCCCTCATCGTCGTGCTCAAGTCGATGGACGATCTCAAGAGCGAGCGCGTCATCCTTGATCCCAACACGCTGGACAAGGAAGGCCACACATCCTTTGACTGGTTTGTTCCCTCGCCGGACGGCAAGTATCTCGCCGTCTCGCTCTCCGAGGGCGGCTCCGAGTCCGGCAATGTTCACATTTACAATGTCGCCGACGGAACGGAACTGAAATCCGACATGGTCCCGCGCGTCAACGGTGGCACCGCCGGCGGTTCGATGGCCTGGACCGCCGATGGCCGCGGCTTCTTCTACACCCGCTATCCGCGCGATGGCGAGCGACCCGAGAAGGACATGGCCTTCTACACCCAGGTCTGGTTTCACGCGATGGGCTCTTCAACGGACAAGGACATCTACGAGACCGGCAAGGACTACCCGAAGATCGCCGAGATCGCTCTCGAAGTCAGCCCCGACGGCAACTGGGTGCTCGCGAACGTGCAAAACGGCGATGGTGGCGAGTTCATCCAGGACTTCCGTTGTCTCAACAGCAAGTCCGATCCCGACAACAAGCGTGCCTGGACTCGGCTCACCAAGTGGGATGATCGCATCGTTGAGGCGAAGTTCGGCCCGGATTCCGCCGCGTATCTGGTGAGCCGCAAAGACGCGCCGATGGGCAAGATCCTCCGCCTCCCGCTAGCGTTCGATGCCGCGCCGGCGCTCGCCAGCGCCAAGACCATCATCCCCGAGCAGAAGGCCGCCTCCATCGAGACCGCTTTCTCCGAGCGGAACGGGCTGTGGATTACCAAGAGCCGCGTGTACGTGCTCTACCAAGTCGGCGGCCCCAACGACCTGCGCGGCTTCGACCACGCCGGACGCGAAATCGGCGGCGTGCCGCACATGGATGTCTCCACCATCGGTGGTGTTGATTCCTTTGACGCGGCCAAATCCGACGACCTCGCATACTCGATCTCGTCCTTTGTTGAACCCGCGACCTATTTCCGCTACCAGGCCACCGAGACAGGCGGCGGCAGCGTCCGCACCGCTATGGCCGTAACGCCGCCCCCCGGCGTTCCGCCGCTGACGGTCAAACGCGACTTCGCCACCAGCAAGGACGGCACCAAGGTGCCCGTCAACATCATCATGCGCGCCGACCTCACTCCCGACGCCAAGTCCGGCGGCCACCCCACCATCGTCTGGGGATACGGCGGCTACGGCGTGAACGAGGCCCCCGGCTTCTCGCCGCGCCGCATCTGCTGGATCGAGCAGGGCGGCATCTTCGTGGTCGCCAACATCCGCGGCGGCGGCGAATACGGCGAGCAGTGGCACCTCAAGGGCAATCTTCTGAACAAGCAGAACGTCTTCGATGATTTCTACGCCGCGTGCAAGTTCATGGTGGACCAGAACTGGACCAGCACGCCAAAACTCGGCATCTTCGGCGGCTCCAACGGCGGCCTGCTGATGGGCGCGACACTCACGCAGCACCCGGAGATGTTCAAGGCCGTCGTCTCCAGCGTCGGCATCTACGACATGCTCCGCGTCGAACTAAGCAGCAACGGCGAGTTCAACATCACCGAGTTCGGCACCGTGAAGAACTCGGAGCAGTTCAAGGCCCTGTACGCCTACTCCCCGTATCACCATGTGACGGACGGCACCATGTATCCCGCGCTGCTGATGCTCACCGGCGCCAACGACCCGCGCGTGGACCCGATGCAGAGTCGCAAGTTTACGGCACGTTTGCAGGCCGCGAGCCCCGACGGCATCACCCTGCTCCGCACCAGCGGCAACACCGGCCACGGCATGCGCACGCCGCTGGCCGCACGGATCGAGCAGAGCGTGGACACGTACGGATTCTTCTTCGAGCAACTCGGGCTGGCGTACAGGGCGATCAAGACGAAGAAATAACCACACGCCCGGGATGAGCGAGTCCGCGAGCGAATCCCGCGGATATTCACGAACTCGTACTTTATAGAGCACTCACAAGAACTGACCGCCCTCCCTTCGGGCGGTCAGTTTTCTTTCTTCCCCGCGTGAAGTGCGCGAAACTTCTCCGCATACTCCCGAGCATTCTTCTCCTGCCCAAGCCGCTCAAAGAGCACAACTGCTCGTGACCAGAGCTCGCGTGCCTCACCTTTCCGGCCCCGCGCCAAAGCGATGTCCCCCAGATTCGAGAGTTTCGACGCCGCCAGATCATCCGCACCGATCCGCTCCGCGATCACGAGTGCCTCCCGATAGATCGTCTCGGCGCGTTCAAGGTCGCCCCGCTTCTCATACACCATCGCCACATTGTGCAGGCCGCGCGATTCTTCGTATTCGTGCCCGATCTCCCTCGCCACACGAATCGCCATCACCGCCGCTCGCTCCGCATCTTCCAGCGTCCCCCGAAACGTATGGATCAGCGACAGGTTCGAGTACGCGCGTGCGACATCCCCCGAATGCGTTTCGCGCCCCAGCACATCTAGCCGCCGCTCCACCAGCCGCTGCGCCTGGTCATACTCACCGGCGCGAAAGTGAAACTGAAAGCCCAGAAACAGCACATGGATATCTCGCACATCCCCAGCGAGCGCTTTTGCAAACCCCCGCCGCGCTTCATCCGTGCGACCATCTGCCGCCGACTTTGCGGACGCTTCGGCGAGTGATGTTCGGGCTTGTGCATCCATGATTGAAACGCTCTCCACATGACGCCGCGCGTCATCGTTTCCGAACTTCAACCCGCCCGCTGAGCCAAAGCTCGCACCATCTGCGGCCGCGTATACGCCACCTCAAAACCCGCCCGCACCGCGTTTCGATACGACCCCGACCCTCCCTGCACATCCAGCTTCGCCAGCGTGCATCCGTGTTCCCGCGCGATCCGCGCCCGCGCCGCCGTCAACGCCTGCTGAATGCCGCGCCCGCGAAACTGCGGCAGAACTGCCGCGCCAGCCATGTGGGCCACCTTCTTGTGAATCGAAATCCCCGCACCGCCCGCGGGCACGCCATCCACTAGTGCCAGCAGCATAACCGAGTTGTTCAGCCGCTCGCGCACCAGACCGAAGTCCACCGCGAACACCATTGGTTCGCCGCCATTTGCGAACCCAACGCCCATCACGCGGGTCCATTCGCGTGCCAGCTCCGGCCCCACGACTTCGATAGTAATTTCGCCGCCCCATGCAGGAAGTGTCGTTGCCGCGTCACCGTCGAGTCGCCTGCAAAGCACCGTCTCGAACGACCCGATTCTGTACCCGCGTGACATCAGCAGCGCGACGAACCCCTCATTCGCGAATGGTGAAAGATCGATTACCACCGGCGATCCCGCGTCTCGAAACTGTCTTTCCAGCGCATCCCATACCGCTACATCCACCGGCCCGCTCAGCCCGACGCCCTTCACTGCGTTCAGCGGATCCGCCGGTCCATAGTGCAATCCGTATCCGCCGCTATACGCGATGGCGTGGATCGTTTTGCCGGGATACACCGCTGCCGCCGCCTCACAGAACGCAAGAGAGCATTGCGCCTCCGCGCCCTCCAGTTCTCGCGAGAGTTCCGCGTCGATGAAGAGTTGGGGAGTCGTCCGGTTCAAGTCCATGCCTCAAGCTTGTCGCAAGTCCAATCACCACAGCCATGCAAACGGATCAATCCAGCCAATCCTTCGCCTTCAGCCGCTGCGGCACATATTCCTCCGTCACATACGAGATGTCCTTGGTAATCAGCGACTCCACTTCCATCTTGAACCCGTTGCTCAGCAGCAGCTCGATCTCCTTCTTCCACCGCTTGTCCTGGGCGAACCACGGATACGCCATGATCTCGCCCGCCCGCTTGATGTCGTTGTCGTTGAGCGTGATCTTCACCGCGTCGGGCAGATCGCACTCCTTGTAGTCCTTGGCCCGGATGCCCAGGAACTTCGCATCCGGAATCGCCAGCCGCGAACTCTCGAACGCCAGGGAGATCGAACCCTGCTTGATGACGCTGTAGATATAGTGTCCCCACGGATCGCAATCCAGCAGGCAGATGACTGGCAGTTTCAGTTCCTGATTGAACCGCTGCAACAGTCGGCGCACGCCGCGAGGCGGCTGCCCGGCCCCGTGCATGAGAATGCAGTTGTTCTCTTCCCAGAAGCGATCCTCATTGAACCGGTTCCACACCGTGCCCTTCTCGACATGCAGAACAAACTTCGCCTCGCACTTCTTGAACTGGATGATGTCCGGCTCGACAATGGAGGGAATCGCGTATCCGCCGCTGCCCATGCGCCGGCAGTCGATGTCGTCTCCCTTGTCCGTCAGCGTGATGTTGCCCACCAGCGAGCCGCGGTTCTCCGCAAAGATGTGCAGTTCTTCTCGCAATGCCCCGAGCGTGACTTCCAGATCCTCCAGGATCGGGTCGCTCTCATCCTGCGCCTCGAAGGTGTTCTCCTTCGTCCCCGCCACCGTGTGCTTGGCCTTGTAGAACACGCCACGAAGCGACGACGTCTTCTGCGCCTCGACCAGATCCTTGATCGTCGAGGCGTGCAGCATTGTCTGCATGAACTGCTTCGCTTGGTTCAGGTTGAACAGCTCCCGCTCGGCTGTGGCATCGCCCATCTGCAAGACGCGCTGCTTCTTGCTCCACGTCGTGTTGCTCTTGGTGCGCAGCGGAATCTCGACCCTGGGCTCCTTGCCCGCGAAGGTCCGCTTCGCCACATCGTCCGCCAGCCCGACCAGCTTCCCCAGCGTCGCCTTGTCGCGTTCCTTCATCCGAACCGAGATCACCGGCTTCGTCTTCGCCATACTCGATAGCTCCTTCGCCTCAGCACGCGGGCCGATTGAAACGGGCCGCTCGCGAGATCATCCTTGCACTCATCCGTAATGCGACACCGACCGCACGATCTTCCCCGCCCCATTCAGAAAGAACACCTCTCCCGCAAGATCACCCGTCATCCGCCGATACACCAGCAGCACGCTCTCCAGCCCGGTCGTCACATGCATCGGATCAAATCGCAGCGTCGGGTTGCGCACCAGTGCCCGCGCGAAATAGTCACGCACGCCCTCGATCCCCTTGATCGAAACATCATCCGTCCCGTTGTACCGCTTGATGAACGGCGAGGAGTGCTCGATCTCAGGCGCGTAGTGCGACATGATCGCATCGATGTCGTGCGCGTTCCACGCGGCGTACCACGATGTGGCGAACGCTTGTGCCCGTTCGAGTGTGAGTGGGGAGTGGAGAGGGGTAGTCATCAGAAGAGCCCCGGGCCGTTGTCGATCGGAAGATACTTGCCCGTCTTGAGGTCCAGCCGCAACTTCGGCTTCGGCTTCTTCTCCATCACCGCTGCCGCCGTCGCCACCGGCGTGCTCGCCTTCTCCGCGCTCGGCTTCACTTCCTTCGGTTCCCGCTTCGTATCCTTCGCGGCGCTCTTTTCCTTCCGAACCTCCGGCTTCCCCTTCTTGTCCAGCCGCTTCGCCGCGTCGACTTCGATCAGCTTCGGCTGGTCCTCTTCATCATCCCGCATCGCGGCCACTTTCAGCCGCGCCGCTTCTTTCTTGGAGACGGCAAACGGATCGTCTTTCGCGCCCTTACTTGAGCGGGTCTTAGCTGCTGGCGTTTCGTCACTGGCGGGCAAGCCGCCAGTGCCACCCATGCCACCCTTGCCACTTTTGTCAGATGGGCCTGCATCCGGCCCACCCACGATAATCACACCCTCCTGATCCGCCGGGTCCTCGCCGTCCCCCTTCTTCGTCTTTCCATCCTCATCCAGTTCCATGTCCGCGATCGCCGTGCGCTTCTTCGCCTGCGCGTGCAGCGCTTCGTACAGTTTCTTCGCGTCTGTTCCGTTGAGCGCGTGGACCGCCTGCGCGATCTCCCCGATGTACCGCTCGAAGATGTCGCGCCGCTCCGCCTCGCGCTTCATCTTCATGCGTTTGCGCAGATACGTCCCCAGCTTCCGCCCGCACTCCATCAGCGCGAGCTTCATCTCCTTGCGAATCTCGTCGTAGTCCGCGATCGCCTCCTTGCTCTCGCTCGTGAACGGCACCCACACGCTCGCCATGTGGATCATGATCACGATCGGCCCCACCGGCGCGGCCCCACGCGGCTGCTGCATGTCGTAGTTGCGCCAGTTCGTCTCCGTCACCGCCTTGAAGCTGCTGCACGAGGACTGCTGAAACAGCAGCGGCACGCGGTTGGCAAATCGGATCACCCGAGACGAGTCCTCCGTCGGCAGCTCCCCGCCGAACGCGATCCCCGCCTCGATCAGGAACGGTCGCCCGCGATACACCGCCGCCTCGCGCGAACTGGCCGCGTAAAACTCCGCCCGCACGCCCTTGAGCATTCCCGCCAGCAACTGCCGCACGCCGATGGGCGCGAGACAGTCCGTCGGTGGTGGGGGGAGCTTTGAGTCCTGCATTTCCTTGTACAGTTTCTCCGCCGCGGCGTGATCGACATCGGACACCTTCACCTTGCACGACAGTCCAATCTTCTTGCAAAAATCGGTCGCGGCATTTATACTCACGCGACTAAACTTATCCTGAAGAAAATTGTTGAGCGTGTATCCCTTCTGCTCTTGCTCCGCCTCCTTGAGCATCTGCAAGAGAATGCCCAGCTCAATCCCCTTCGGGTGCGGCATGATCTCCTTGGTTTCCGGCGGCAGCTCGTTCACCGTGCGCGGGAACAAGATGACGCCATTTGCTTCTGTCGTGATCGCGGGTGTTGGCGGTTCGGAGGCATCCAGGGATCCAGGCAGCGAGGCATCAGATGCAGTCGCCTTGTCTCCCCCCTCGGTGCCTTGATCCCTTGATCCCTTACTGCCTCTCCCTTTCAATAGCGGCACATCCTCCTCCTCCGCCGCGCTCTCGCGCGACGGCGGCACGAACGTGATCCGCGCGTGCGGATTCGCGATCGCCGTGAGTTCCAGGAACTCATCCACCGATCCGCGCCCCTTCTGATAGCGTCCCTCGAGCTCGATTGAGACGCTCGTTCCCGTCGGATATTCCTTCGCCGAGAGCAGTTCGCCCTTCTCCGCGAGTTCGCGTGTTCCCGCAGTCAGATTCCGCAGCCGCGCCAGCGGAAAATCGTCCGTCTCCTCATCGACGGTCACCTCCGCACGATTCGTCTTCGTGTTCATCGCCAGTTCGATGTGGTGCGCCTGCTTGTGCGCCTTCGGGCGGGTCTGGATCGCCATCGGTTTGCCGGTGGTGATGAGCCCGAACATGCCCGCGGCCGAGATGCCGATGCCCTGCTGCCCGCGGCTCATCTTCAGCCGGTGGAACTTCGATCCATACAGCAGCCGCCCGAAGATGTTCTCCACCTGCGCCCGCACGATGCCCGGCCCGTTGTCTACTACCGTGATGCGATAGCGCGACTGCTTCACTTCCTTGCCGCGCACCGGTTGCAAGTCCTCGATCACAATCGTGATGTCCGGCAGAATCCCCGCCTCCTCGCAGGCATCCAGCGAGTTGTCCACGGCCTCTTTCACCGTGGTCAGCAGGGCCTTGCGCGGGTTGTCAAACCCCAGCAGGTGCCGGTTCTTTGCGAAGAACTCGGACACCGAAATATCCCGCTGGCGCGTGGCCATGCTCTCCGCGGTCGCCCGCGGGCCCTCAAATTGTTTCTTCACAGATTGAACCTCAACTGGTGCTTCGGCGAGTGCTGTCATCGGTGCCTTCCTTGGCTGAATCGTTCGTCGCCCGCGCCCAAACACGCGAGTATCCGCTCACTCCCGAGCGTATTACACTCATCGTACCCGCGACGGCTCCCGCTTGATCGCCGGCTGCTCTTTCCGAACTCCGTTGTTTTCTACTATCAGCATGATCCGCCGCACCCCCTTGATGCCAGCATGACCACCCCCGCACCCACGCCCGCCGTTCTCATCGCCGCCGGCCAGAAGCATCTCGATGCCGGAAGCGTGGCCGCCGCGGAACTGATCGCACGCGATGTGCTGCTGGAGAATCCAACCAACGCCGACGCCATGAATCTGCTCGGGCGTTCCCAGCTCGCCCTCGGCGTTCCTGCGTTCGCTGCCCAATCCTTCGAGCACGCGCTGCGGCTGAATCCATACCTCAAACCCGCCGCCAAGAACCTCAAGCGTGCGCAGAATGCAATCGCCGCGTTCCCGCTTCCCCCAACCAATCCACGCTACGTGGTCATCCGCGAATGGATGGAGGGCCTCTGGTCGGATGTGGACCACGTCATCGGGCTCTGCGCTTTCGCCGACGCCACCGGGCGGTTGCCCATCGTTCATTGGGGAGCCCAAAGCCGCTATCGAACCTCAACCCCCGGCAACGCGTGGACCGAGTTCTTCGAGCCAGTCTCCACCGCCACCATCGCGGATGCCGCCGCGCACGCGGCATCCATCTTCCCGCCGCGCTGGACCCGCGATTCTCTCACCGGCCCGATCGCCGGTCGCTGGAGCGCCCCCAACTCCCGTGTCTCAGCGCTCGATCTGCTGGGCCGCACCGAAGACATCGTTGTCAGCGACTTCCACAGTGGCATTTCAGAAATGCTCCCATACCTGCCGCCCGGCCATCCGCTGCACGGCAAGTCGATCGTGGACGCCCGCCGCATCGCCGTCGCGCGATACCTCCGCCCTGTCCCCGCGATCTTGCACGCCGTGGACGAGTTTCAGGCCGCGCACTTTGGCTCCGGCCCGATGCTCGGCGTCCATCTCCGCGGCACCGACAAAGTCGGCGAGCAGCCCGACCTCGCCGCGATCAACTCCCGCTACCCCGCCGCCATCGCTCACCATCTGAGCGCGAACCCGACCATGCGGATGCTGCTCATCACCGACAGCCAGCCCTTCGTCGAGTTTTGTAATAACGCCTATCCCGGGCGCGTCATCACCACCGCGGCCACCCGCGCCACCGGCTCCGTCGCGCTGCACTACATGCAGGGCGACCACAATCGCGCCGCGCTCGGCGCGGAGGTGCTCATCGACACGCTCCTCGCCTCCCGCTGCGATCGCTTCATCGGGCTGGCGACCTCCAACGTCTCGCTGTACGTCCGCGACTTCAAGCACTGGCCGCCGGGCACAGCTGAGTTCTTCGGACAAGCCATCAACGATCGCCGCAATCTGTACATCAAGCTCTGCCCACCGCCGAAAGAAACCTGAGAACTCGCACACGCTCGGGGTGCCCGGAAACAAATAGGGATGGATGTCACGCTCGCGCGAAGCAGGACAATCTGGCGTGCGCAGCCGCATCCAGCGCGTCCGATATTCCGGCGGGTTGTGCGGCCCGTGATCCCGCGAGCGGCCCGGGTGCGGAGTCCGTTCTGGTCGGTGCGGGAGTTGGACTGACTGGTGCGCGAGTTGTACTAGTCAGTGCGCGAGTTGTACTAAACAGTGCGCGAGCCAAACTATTCAGTGCGCGAGTTTTACTAAATAGTGCGCGAGCAGAACTAGTCAGTGCGCGAGTTATACTAAACAGTGCGCGAGCCAAACTATTCAGTGCGCGAGTTTTACTAAATAGTGCGCGAGTTGTACTGACCAGTGATTTGCAGCCGCCGAAAAAAAATGTGAGGGCACGTCGCCAAGAGTGGGGGGAAGATACACCCCGTTCTCGTTAACCTGGGCTGTCTGTGCCGTCCATATCGACACAGGTGCGCGGGCACCGCTGTCCACCTGCCGCTGCACGTATCGCTTTCACTTCTTCAACCCCTCCGGCACCCCATTGGGATACCTCTCCGGCGGAAACATCAACTTCAACTTCGCCTCAATCTCCTCGATCCGATGTCCGGGATTCGGATGGGTGGAACTAAACTCGGATTTGGTCGATCCCGACCCACCACTCGCCTTCTCCAGAATCTTCATCACCCCGATCATGGATCGCGGGTCGTACCCCGCGAGATACATGAACTGCAATCCAAGTTCATCGGCCTGCAACTCATCGCCGCGCCCATACTTGAGCGTCAGCATGTTCGCCACCATCGCGGATGCCTGCTGGGCCATCTGCCCGCCATCGCGCCCGCCCGAGGCCGCCACCGCCGTCGCGCCCACCAGCCCTTGCATCAGTTCGCTCTTGGCGGCCTGCGCCGCGGAGTGTCGCCCCAGCACATGCCCCGTCTCATGCCCAAGCACGCCCGCGAGCTGGCCATCGGTTTCCAGCAGTCGCAAGAGCGCCTCGGTAATAAATATCTGTCCGCCCGGCAGCGCAAACGCGTTCACGGTTTTCTGATCCGCGAGGACGTGGTACGTGTACGGATACACCTGCGTCCCGTCCGCGTTCTTCGCCGATGCGGGCAAGCTCCCAACGATCCGCGCCCCGACCTCTTCCACTTTCTGCCGGAACTCTTTGTTGGTGCTCTCGCCGCCAAACTCCGATGCCATCTGCGGCGCGGAGTTCATCCCCAGCGCAATCTCCTGCGGAATCGTCCACGGAATCGCCTGGTTCTTCCCCGTCACGGTATTGGTCTGCATCTTCGCGTAGTACCCCACGACCGCGACCACCGCGATGATGACCCCAATGATCAGCCGCCCCGGAATCCGAAACCCCGGCCGCTGCATTCCGTCTTGTGATGGATAACTGGACATGGTGGGCTCCTGTAGTGCCATATGAGCGTATGGACTCAGTCGCCCAGCACGTATTCCCGACCGCTCGCCAACCATCCCTCGACGGCCCATCCCCTTCCAACCGATGTACCAACCATGCGCACGCACCCGGTCCTCTTCTGTCTCCTGATCGCAGCGATCGCTGTTCTCTCCGCCGCTCCGCTCGCGCGCGCCGACGAGGAAGTCATCCGCTTCACGCAAACCCTCTACAACCAAGGCGCCATCTCCGATGACCAGACCCAGCTGCACGCCTTCACCTTCATCAACACCTCCGGGCGCAGCGTCAAGCTCGCCATGACCTATTGCCACTTCTGCAACATGCCGGTGCTGGACAAAGAGACCATCGGCCCCGGCGAGTCCGGCACGCTCGTGCTCGAGATCAACCCCGCCGGCCATCGCGGCCAGATTCAGGCCACCGCCACGCTTCAAGAAGCCGGTCGTCCCACAACTTCCGTCTCCGTCGAATACCGCGCCGAGGTCTGCCCGCGTGTCTGGATCGAGCCCGTCAACATGTTCCCGCGCATCGTCAAGGATGTCGGCGCATCCGCCACCTTCACCGTCATGGGCCGCACCAAGGACTTCAAGGTTCTTCGGATCGAGGCCGACCCGCCCATCGACAGCGCGGAGATCGGCGAGCCCCGCGACATCCAGGACTGCGGCTCCATCGCCCACATCTCCACCGTCACCATCCACTTCCCCAAGGCCGCGCCGCTTGGCCCGTGGGGCTCGCGCATCAAGGTCATCACCAGCGACACGCAGGCCGATCCCAAACGCATCACCGCCGATGGCGAGGTCGTCGGGCGCGTCGGCTTCGAGCCAGCCAACATCACCGTCAAACTCTTTCCCGCCGAGGCGTTCGTACGAACCTTTGAGATCGTCGCCGATCAGTCCTCCGGCGGCCCGCTCTTCTTGGATTCGCTCGACGTCCTCGCCCGCGATGAGGCCGAGCAGCTCGTGCTGGATTTCGTCCCTACTGCGAATCCCTCGCGCATCCGCGTCACCATCTCCGGCACCGCCCCGCTCAGATCGCGCACCAATGTGGACATCAAAGTTCAGGTCGTCGCCCGCACGCTCGGGTCCAGTGATGTCGAGACGCTGATCGTTCCCATCACGCTGCTGGTGCCCGAAAAGCCGCAGGACTGAGCATTACTCCACCGCCACCGCTCCCTCATGGTGCCGCAGGACCGGCTCTCCCCGATCCGGCCACTCGATCGCGATCGCATCAATCCGCAGCGGCCGCTTCCACCATCCGTTCGCCCGCGCCAGGTGCCGCAGAATCGTCACCAGTTTCTCGCGCTTGTGCGCCGTGATGCTCGCCTCCGGCGGCGGGGCCACGAACGCTCCCGGCTCTATTTCCACCCGGCGCGTCTTCACCTCCACCAGCACCACAGTCTCCCCATCCGGCGCGATTGCCAGCACATCCGCCTCGCCCATCGGCACCCGCAGATTGCACCCGATCACCCGATACCCGCTCTTCTTCAGATGTTTCGCAGCGAGCCGCTCCCCCGCTGGCCCCAGCGGATCGCGCCGACCACCCCCGCCGCGCCCGCGCGGCGATTTCAACCGCCGAAAAACATCCCACAATGCCTTCACGCCTCGCTCCCTCGCTCCCACGATCCCACGATCCCTTCTTCTCCCCCTACTTCCCCCTGTACTTCCCCGCATACCGCTCCGTCGCCACACTCAGCAACTTGTCCACCATCCCCTCAAGTTTCGAGACATTGCCGCGCTTCCACAGCCGCTCGAAGTATCGCTGCTGCTCGGCACGCTCCCGATCCGCACGCAGATCGTTCTCCACCTCCAGCTGCGCGTCGTACAGCGAGACGCTCGGCTTCTGATCGATCTTCTCCAGATACACCCACGCCGTCCGCTTCGCATCCGGCTTCGCCTTGTCCGGCGCGAACTCGATCGGCCCCGCCGTCTGCCCCACGCCCACCGTCCGCAGCGCACCGTTCACATCCGGCCACGGCGAGAACTCTCCCTCTTGCTGCGCTCCCGAAACCTTTCGGGCGAGTTTCCCCTTTTCCTTTCGATTGAACTCGTTGGCGTCATCCTCCGCAACCTTCTCGAACGGCGTGCCGCTTCCCAGAAGCGACTGAATCCGCGTCACCTTCTCCGGCTTGTCGTTGGCCGCATAGATCATTCTGAACGTGTATTCGGCAGGCGGGTGCCACTTATCATGCTGCCGCTCATACTCATTCTGCACATCGCGCCACGGCACCGCCACCCGCGGCGTCACCTTGTTGCTGATCTCGTTGCGGATCAGCTCGCGGTCCACGATGTCCTTCGCCTCCTCATTGAGTGTGCGACCGTTCTGCTCCAGCAACTGCTCGTTCGCCTTGACCTCGCTGCCGGAACTCTGGCTGATCAGCGCGCTCTCGATCTGCCCCAGAAAGTGCAGCAACCCCTGCTTCTGCTCCGGCGACAGGTTCCGGCGCGCCTCCGAAAGAATCAACTCGTCCGCCACGCGACGCTTCAGTTCGGGCACGATCGCCGCCACTGCCGCCGACTTCCACGCGTTCGCGTCCTTCGCCTTCTCCGCCGCCGCGCGCAGCGCACCATCCAGCGGCTCCAGCACTTCGGTTGCAAACACCGGCCGTCCGTTGATCTGCCCGACCACCGACTCCACCGTCGATCCCCCGCCCGGCGCGGCCGCCGCCGCCCCCAGCGTCGGCGCACCCACGCTCGTGCGAATATCGCTCTGCCGCACGGCCGTGCTCTCGCCCGCCGCGGCTGGCGCGCCCAGCGCCATCACCGAAGCAGGCATGGGCTTCATCGTCTTAGCTTCGCCGACCGGCGTCACCGGCATCTTCATCGTTTCCGCCCGCGCCGCTTTGGCCTCGGCCCCAGTGCTCTCGGTCGCGTCCGCCCCCTCGCCCGCAAAGTCCGACGCACGCACCGTCGCCCCGGTCTTCCCGGAGAACCACGATGTATCGCTCGACTTGGAACACCCGCCCACGGCCGACCCGACCAGCGCGAGCAACCCCGCACACGTTCCGGCCCGCATCATCCGAGTTTGATCGCTCATGCTTTTGCCTCCGTGGCACGGGCTTACCAGCCCGTGTTCGGGCCGCCGCGGCCCGAGTCTTGTTTCTTGTTGCACAGGCCTCCTGCCCATGTTCCCGCACTTCCATCCACCCAGCGTACCGCATCCACCCAACCAGCACCACGCCCCCGCTATACTCCCCCTCAATCGCACCCCACAACGAAAGGCGCGGCATGGCGGACCAGCACAACGAGGCCCCCAAGATTGTTATCGACTCGGACTGGAAAGCCCAAGCTCAAAAAGAGCGGGAAAAGCTGGCCGAGAAGGAACGCCAGTCCAAGGAGGCCGCCGAAAAGGCCCGCCAGCAGCAGCCCGCCATCCCCGGCATGGCCCCCAGCCCCGGTTCCGACCCCGGCCAGCCCGAGGGCATGCCCCCGGCGGACTTCCAGGCCCTCGTTGGCACCATGGTCACCCAGGCACTGATGTACATGGGTGCGTTCCCCGACCCGGAAACCGGCCGCGCCGTTGTCTCGCTGGAGCACGCCCGTTTCCACATCGACCTCCTGGGCGTCCTGAACGAGAAGACCAAGAACAACCTGACGCCCGAAGAAGCCGGCGATCTTTCGCAAGCCCTGCAAGAGCTGCGGCTGCGCTTCGTCGAGATCGTCCAGGCCGTCGCCCAGATGAAGAAGGAAGGCAAGCTCAAGCCCGGCATGAACAGCATGGGCTCGATGGGCGGAATGGGCGGCCCCAGCGGCATGATGGACGGGCCGATCGCGCCGGGGATGTGAACTCGTTTGGCGTGCGCGACACGCCCGGGATGAGCGAGTCTTCGAGCGAATCCCTGGATAGTGGAGAGACGCTCGCAGGTCATCGAACGTCACGCTCTCCTCGAATCTGCCATACAATTCGATACCGTGCCCAAGAAACCTCCCGTAGCCCCCTTCGATCATCCCGAGTCCACGGGCGAAGTTCCCGAACTCGCGCCGATGCTTCTGCTCGCCAAGCGCGTCACGGAAGTGACAGGCGCGCCCGTGGTTGGCGGCATCGCCGTCGCGCTCCACGGTTGGGGTCGATACACCCGTGACATCGACATCTACAGCGCGGACTTTCGCGCAACGCACGAGAAACTCGAGAGCGCTGGCATCATGCGCAACGCCCAGCGCCGCGAGCATCTCATCGAGGGCGTCGCCATCCACATGGTCGCCGATGACTCTCTCGGCGGCCCGCCGGGGCGCATCAGCACCATCCGCGGCATCAAAGTCATCGGCCTCGCCGACCTGATCCGCGGCAAACTCACGGTTGGCCTC
Organism: Phycisphaerales bacterium; assembly: GCA_043776515.1. GTDB lineage: Bacteria > Planctomycetota > Phycisphaerae > Phycisphaerales > UBA1924 > UBA4658. The sequence goes on along the minus strand of JAYVRG010000027.1, from coordinate 24,838 downwards.
GAAAACATCAATCGCAGCAAGGACGTCGTGGATGTGATCGAGCTGATCCGGCGAGTTCCGCTGAAAAAGGACTTCGCGCCCAAACTCCCCAAGCACTTGCGAGCCCCTTTCAAGCAACTCGTCGAGCAGGTCCACGGGCCGCGCCGCACAACCATTCCCACACTCCGCCTCTGGGGGCTCGCCTGAGCAGATTGTCGCGCACAAGTTTTCAAATCGCGAGCGACACTTCATTGAAAAAGGCCCCCGACACGCGTCGGGGGCCATTGTCTTTCAATCGCAACACTTCTTCCCGCTCAGCTGCATCCACCCGCGAACCAGTCGCTCAGGAAGTCGAAGATGTTCTGAACCGCCAGCGTGCCCGGGTTGCCGTTGCCGCCGACGTTCGCGTACTTGCTGCCGGCGAACCAGTCGCTCAGGAAGTCGAAGATGTCCTGCACGCTGATGCCGTTGACCTTGTTGTAGTCGGCATAGCAGCACGGCGAGTTGGAGACCGCGCCGCTGTTGCACGCCGTTCCCGTGGGGAACGCCGCGCCCGCCGTCTGCCCGCTTACCAGCGTCGCGCTGCAAGCCGCCGAGGATGCGAACGTCGTGTTGCACGTCGCGCCGCGGCAGCACACGCCCGCCGGAGCCACTCCGCACGGAATCGGGTTGCACACCGTCGCGTTCCCCGAATACACGCCCGCGGCCGCCGCGCATTGGGCCGACGACATCAGCACGCACGTCGTGGTTCCGAAGCAGCACGCGCCCGTCGCCACCGTCGCGCACGTGCCGGGGTTGATCGTCACGTAGAACGGCCCGGCCGTATCAAACGGCGCGCCCTGGAAGTCCAGCGTCCGCGGCTCGCCCAAGTTGGCCTGTGTCACCGGCAGCGAGCCGCCGATCACCTGGTTGGAGACAAATGAGTGGTCCTGGCTCACGATGAAACCGGCCACGCGGATCGGCCCGCTGCCGGAGTATCCGAGTTCGGCCAGCGAGATCTTCACTTCCATGCCCGTGCCGACCTGCCTCGCCTTGCTCGCGTCCACATCCGTCACGCCGCCAAAGTTGGAGTTGTCGATCGAGGTCCGCAGCAGCCCGGAAACGGCGTAGCTCGGGTGGGTTGGCGCGGGATGCACACCGTCGTTGATCCCCAGCGGATTGAACACATCCTGCGAGAGCAGCCGCGGCGCGTACGAGGTGTACGGCTCCGCGATCAGGCCCAGCCCGTTGGCGACGGTGTCGCCCTGGATGTCCAGCCCGGGAATGCTCGTCGGGTTGAACGCGCTGCCCGCGCCGTTCGGTGCGCACATGTTGGTCATGTCAAACCGAACGCACTTCTGCCCGTCGAACACCAGCGGGTTGTTGGTTGCTTTCGCCCCGTTGGCGATGCCGCCGTATTCCAGATACGCCGCGTTTGGGAAGCCGCCATCGTTCAGCGCGCCGTTCGCGTTGATGATCGCCGCCCACGCGCCCACCGCCACATTCGGCGATGTCCCGGTGTTCTCCATCGAAACCCAGTAGTCCGCCAGAAAGCCCGTTGAGAACCGCAGGCCCGGCGCGGTCGCCGGTGTCGTGTTATCCGTCCCCAGCCGGTTCAGGTGTCCGAAGTCGAACGGATGCAGATTCGCCAGCAGCCGGTTCTGCCCTGCGCTCGTGAGGGGCACGCTCACGGTGCCCACATCAAAGAACAGGTCCAGCCGATCGCCGTTGTTCTGCAGATTGCCCGTCACCAGCACATACAGCGAATCGCCGCAGACCGTCGCGTACAGCCCGTCGATCTCCGAGCCGTTCGCCACATCCGCGTAGTTGGGCTCGACAAACGGCGGGCAGGGATCGCTCGCCGTCAGAATGCCGCCGTTGGTCGTGGCATTGGTGCCGCCGATGAAGCGAGCCGAACCCGCGTCCGTCGGGCTGGTCCGCAGCTTCTGCCAGTCGGCAAACACGGTGGGCGAAGCGTCGCCGCCGCCACCAACCGAAAAGCCCAGGAAGAAGTCCGCGGCGAACCCGACGTCGAACTTCAGCCCCGGCTGCGTGCCGTTGCCGCCATACGCGTTCGCGCCACCACCGAAGATGGCCCCGTAGCTTCCGGTCTGCGTCGCGCTGTCGTTGGTGAGCTGGTTCTGCCCGCCCGCGCGAGAATCAAAGAACAGCGACACCTTGTTGAAGTTGCTCTCGAAGTTGCCCGCGAGCATCAGGTACAAGCACAAATCGCCCGCCGCGTCTCGTCCATACTGCGCGGAAACGTTGTCGATCTCCGAGCCACCCGTGGTTCCGACCCGGCACCGAAAGATCGAGTCCGTACCTGCCTGCGCCAACGTCATGTCGCCGTAGTTGGTCCCTGTGTCCTGCACCGAGAGCGGCGCGCCATACGACGCATCGCGGGTGCCATCCAGCGTCGGCTGGTTCCCGCTGAGCATCGCCAGCAGCGTTGCCTTCGGGATGGAAACCGTGATGAACTGGTCGTTGGGAACCGTCGTCAGGTCGATCGTCCGCGGATTCGGATACGTGTTCAGCGTCGCGTTCTGCGCGATGCCGCCGATGAACTGGTTGGACACCCCGTTGTATCCGCCATCGCCAACCCATCCCGCGACCTTCACCACCACCGGGTTGGGCAGGTTTGCCCCGTTGCTGGTGATGTCCAGCCCGAGTGCCTCGAGCGGAATCTTCAGTTCATACCCCGTTGCCACCGCCGCCGCCGCCGTCTGGTCCGCCGCCGCCGTTCCTGCGGCCACGCCCGCGCGGTTGGAGTTGTTCAAGGCGATCTTCAGTCCGCCACCAATCGGATCGCACGCTGGCGCGACGGCGATCCCCGCGTTGCCGAACAACGTTCCCGTGCTGTTTGACCACTGGATCGGCCCATACTCCGGCTTCAACTTACCGTTCACGGCTGGCTGCGCCATCGCTGTTCCAGCCAAGATCATCAGCAACGCAGAGGAAGACACACATCGCGCAAGGTTCATCTCGTTTATCTCCAACAAAAAAGTGCCGAACATCTCAGCCGATTGAACACAACCAGCACACCGCATCACCACCCGGATTCGGTTCCCCAGCACCGCCCGTTTCCCAAGAATACTCTGGGAGATATAGATTACTTGGCATACCGGACAAAGGCCACAAAAAGGGTGGAACAGTTTTCATTCCGTGCAGCAAAGTGACCCTTGAATCCGCGACACGGGCCTGTATTGGCCACAGCCGATTCGCCACCACTGCGAAATTTTCGTCAGCAAGCACCCGACTGTTTTCACACTCAAAGCTAACCTTCCTGCAAATCATTCCACCATCCGCAACCCGGCCCCCACCGGCTCGTATCTCTCAATACACTCCACTAGGGGTTGCTCTGGCGGCTCGATTCTCTTACGGTTACCCTCTGTGCGAGCTGCTTGATCTCGCTCCACTCACCCCGCGGCATTCGTCGCTATGAGTCAACCAATGACCAGCCCATCCGCCCCCTGTTTCAGCAACCGATTGCACCCTATCGGAACGGTTCGACGCTGTTGTGGTTTCACGCTGATCGAACTCCTCGTCGTCATCGCCATCATTGCGCTGCTCGTGGGCATACTGCTGCCCGCGCTCTCCAAGGCCCGCGAGGCATCTCGACTCACCGTCTGTCTGAGCAACACGCGACAGGTCTCGCTCGCGATGACGCTCTACTCCGGCAACTTCAAGGATTGGTACCCGATGAAGCCCGGCCGCCCGGGTTTCAATATCATCGACGAGCAGGAAGGCCAGGGCGGCTTCGCCGGTTTCTTCTCGCTCAAACAGCAGGGCGAGCAATACGCCGCGAATCCCGGTTCCACCGATGTCGGCTACGGCGCGGCCCTCCCCAATGGCGGCCAGTACTACAACACCACCACCGACACCCTCCTCGGTTCCTACATGGACACCTTCGAGTGCCTCGTCTGCCCCGCCGACAAACTCGACTACTACTTCAGCGGCAAGTACGGCGGCGGCGGCATCCGTCGCCTCTCGCAGAACCCGCCGGCACACGTACCCAAACGAGCAACCGTCGCCGAGGAAGTCATCGGCTACAACATCTCATACCTATACATCGCCGGTTTCCGGGCCGTCGAGCCATCCCTCGTATATCCCGCCCCGCTCATCGGCGATGAGGCCAACGCCCTCGACTCCGGCACCGAGGCCTGGTACGGCGTGCAGCAAGATGCCACCTCCGCCGGCATCCAGCAGGGCCAATGGGCCGCCAACGACAACCACGGCAAGGCCGGCGCGAACTATGTCTTCACCGACGCCCACGCCGAGTTCCTCAACAAAGGCGCGGCCGCCACCTTCTTCACCGGCAGTGGCAACCCAAAGAACGTGGATGTCGCCTCCCCCGCTAACAACCGCCGCTCCGCTCAACTCCGCACCATCGACTGATCTCGTGGCATGGGCTTTCCAGCCCATGTCTGGGGCGCTTCGCCCCAGGTGCTTTGCTTTCGCTTCCGCTACCATCCGTCCCTCGTGCCCGACCCCACTCCTCCACCATCCTCTCGTCCCCACAAGGACATCGCTCCCAAGCCCCTCTGGCGGCGCATCTTCGCCGCGCAGGAGTCGGGCCTCGTCGTTGTCATCGCGTTGATGATGGCGTTCCTGACGTTCGCAGGCAGCGTCCACTGGACTTCGATGCGATCGTGGCTCATCGCCCACGTTGGGGATGTCGCCAAGCAGATTCCCGAGGGCGGCGCCAAGCCGCTCGTTTCTCGCATCGTGATCCCGGTTGGCACCCAAGTCGAACGTCCCACTTCTACTCATCTGGTCGTGCGGGATCATGGCGTTACGACTCACTATGACAGCGATGTCGAGTGGGAGATTCGAGACCGCGATGATGGGACCAAACTCGCGACAGGTTCGCGTGCCGTCAACAAGTTCCTCGACGTCGAGAACCTCCTCAACATCCTCACCACCGCCTCGTATTACGCGATCATGGCCGTGGGCATGACGGCGATCATCATTCTTGCTGGCATCGATCTCTCGATCGGATCCATCTACGCCGTCTCCGCGGTGCTCGGTGCCATGCTGCTTTCTTGGATCGAAGCCCGAGTGAAGGGCGGGGTTGAAAGCGCGCCGGGTACTTCCGCGCTGATCGCGGTTCCCGTTCTCGTCGTCGTGTGTGGCTCGATCGGTGCCCTCGGCGGCTTTATCAACGGCTTCTCCTCCGTCGCGCTCCGAGTCCATCCGTTCATCATCACGCTGGGCACGATGGCCATCTTTCGCGGCGTGGTTTTCGTTGTGACAGGGGGCCAGACCGTCAGCGGCCTGCCCGATTCCATCCAGCGCGGCTTCTTCAAGTGGGAGTTGCATGTAGGAAGCGGGGGAGTCTTCCCGGTCCCGACGCTCATCACCATCCTCGTCGGCCTCGCCGGCGCGATCGTCCTCTCGCGCACCGTCTTCGGCCGCCGCATTTACGCGATCGGCGGCAACGAGATCGCGGCCAAATACGCTGGCATCCCCGTCGGCCGCGTCAAGACGATGGTCTACACCATCTCCGGCGCGCTCGCGGGACTCGCCGCGGCCATCTATGTCGGCTACTTCGGTGCGGCGGAAAACGGCGCGGGCCAGGGCTACGAGCTCAACGTCATCGCCGCCGCCGTCATCGGCGGCGCCTCCCTCTCCGGCGGCCGCGGCTCCGCCTTCGGGGCCGTCCTCGGCGCGATCCTTGTGCAGCTCATCAACAACGGCATGTTGATCTTGGACATCAACCAGTCGTACAACCAGATCGTGATGGGGCTGGCGATCATCATCGCCGTGGTGGTCGATCAGACCAAAACGCGCCTCACGAAGTGAGCCGCGCCGTGGCATGGGCTTACCAGCCCATGTTTCGGGCGCATCTCCCAAAGTCCCTCAGTCCACCCGCAATCCCGCCTTCCCCCGCACGTTCAGCCAACGTCGCCCTTCCACATTCACACACGAGTCTCCCATGCTCACCACCCTCCTCCTCTCCCTCCTTACCTTCCTCCCCCTCGCGCAACCTCCCGCGACTCCCACCCCATCCAAATCCCCAGCCCCCACCCCCAAGACTCTCTCTTGGACCCTCGACTCTGCCAAACGCGAGGCCATCGTCTACCTCCCGTCATCCGCAACCACGACCGCAACTCCCGTCATCTTCGCCTTCCACGGCCACGGCGGCAACGCGAAGCAGGCCGCACGCTCTTTCGACTATCAGAAGGAATGGCCCGAGGCCATCACTGTCTACATGCAGGGCCTGCCGACCCCCGGCGCACTCACCGATCCGAAGGGCGAGCGCAACGGCTGGCAGAAAGCCGTCGGTGAACAGTCGGATCGCGATGTGAAGTTCTTTGACGCCGTGCTCGCCACGCTCCGCGCCGATTACAAGATCGACGACACCCGCATCTACTGCACCGGCCACTCCAACGGCGGCGGCTTCACGTACCTGCTCTGGTCAGCGCGCCCCGATGTCTTCGCCGCCGTTGCGCCCTCCTCCGCCGCGCCCGGCGGCCTGCGCGATGCCCTCGCCCTCACGCCCAAGCCCTGCATGCACATCGCCGGCGAATCCGACCCGCTCGTGAAGTTCACCCTCCAGCAACGCGCCATGGATCGCGTGAAGAAGGTCAACAACTGCGAGACCACCGGCAAGCAATGGGGGAGCGAAAAGGTGAAAGGCGCGACCGCGACCATCTACGACTCCAAATCAAACTCCCCCGCCACCCCCTCAACCCCCTTCATCTCCCTCATCCACCCCGGCGGCCACGAGTTCCTCAACGTTGCCCCGCCGCTGGTGGTGAAGTTCTTCAAGGAGCACACCAACCCCGCGAAGAACGCGCCCGGGCCCGCGATGCAGAAGCCGACTGAGCAAGCCAAGCCCGCGGCCGCCGTCCCCGCAACGAGGTGACGCTGTTGTAAAAGAAACAGCTCGTTTGCGAATCAGCCGACCGTGCGCCGGAGTTTCCGCGCAAACGCGGTCGAATCAACAATGTCCGTCCGATGCTTCCACGCCCCGAAGCCCGGCAGCGGCCGCTTCTCGCTCTTGGCCTTCGCGGATATCCGAGCATTGCCCTTCGGTGAAATCTTCCCGACCACCGCCCGCTTCTTGATCGGATCGCTTCGTCCCACCCGCGATGGTGGATATCCGAGGATGGACGCGGAAGAATCTGTATCGGGAAGTGAAGCCGACGCGGTGGGTGTTCCTTGACGTGTATGCGTGAATGGAAGTGACGGAGTCGCGGAATGTCGGATGTGTGATATCAGATGTCGGATGTGAAAGGCGGAAGACATGGCAAGGGGAGTGCTCGCAGATCGCTTCGCGCCGTTTGGCACGACCATCTTCACGGAGATGACGCTGCTTGCCAATAAGCATGGCGCGGTGAATCTGGCGCAGGGGTTTCCGGACTTTGATGGTCCGGAGTTCATCAAGCGTGTGGCGGCAGACTCGATCGGAGTTGGCGGAGCTGGGCACAACCAGTACGCGCGGATGTTCGGGATTCCGACGCTGAACAAAGCAATCGCGGAGAGTTGGACCACGCGCACGGGGATGGCAGTCGATCCGGACCGGCAGGTGACGGTGACGAGCGGATGCACGGAAGCGATCTGCGCGGCGATGCTAGGGCTGCTGAATCCCGGCGATGAGATCATCCTATTCGAGCCGTACTACGACTCGTATCTCGCCAGCGTGGCGATGGCAGGGGCGACGCCAAGGTTTGTCACATTGCGTGCGCCCGGACACATCGGGTGCCGTGGTGGAGTCGCTCTGGACTCCGCCACGCATGGCGCGCAGAACGTGGCGGACGCAAAGCCGTCCACCACGGCACCCAGAGTTGAGCGCTGCAAGCCGCTGAGCGGCCAGGGCCAGTTCTGGTTTGATCCGCGGGAACTGGCGGCGGCATTCACGGCGAAGACGAGGGCGGTGCTGGTGAACACGCCGCACAATCCGACGGGGAAGGTGTTCTCGCTCGATGAGCTGCAACTGATCGCGGAACTGTGCATCCGGCACGATGTGATCGCGATCACCGATGAGGTGTACGAGCATCTGACGTATGACGCCGCGCTGCCGCATGTGCACCTGGCGACGCTGCCGGGGATGGCGGAGCGCACGCTGACCCTGACGAGCTTGGGCAAGTCATTCTCGCTGACGGGGTGGAAGATCGGATGGGCCATCGGTTCTCCGGAACTCAGCGCGGCGGTACGGGCGGCACACCAGTTCATGACTTTCAGCACGGCGACGCCCCTGCAATGGGGCGCGGCGGCGGCGTTCGGACCGGAAGCACGCGGGGCGATTGAGGGATTGCGCGCGGACCTTGCGGGCGGGCGCGCGTTTCTCGGCGGCGTGCTCCGCGAGTGCGGCTTCGAGGTCTTTATGCCCGCCGGGGCGTATTTTATCATGGTGGACTGGACGAACTCAACCGCGGGCGGCAAGGGGCGGCTGGGGGATCGGTTCGAGGATGATCTGGCATTTTGCAGATATCTGACCCGCCAGGTGGGGGTCGCCGCGATTCCGCCAAGCGTGTTCTATGAACACAAGCAGCATGGGCGGCCGCTGGCGAGGTTCGCATTTTGCAAGAAGATGGAAACACTGGAGAAGGCGGCGGAGCGGCTGCGGAAGTGGGTGAAGGGGTAAAAGGAATGTGGGAAGGGCGATGTGGGATGTGGGATGTGAAAGCAAGGGGAATGTGTGGCGATTGGTGGCCGGATGTGCCGCGAAGGAGAGAGTGCCGATCGTCTGAGAACTCGGATGGGTGTGGCAACGTATGGGCGGTTGACCGATATCGATGGTGCGGCGGGGCGTTTGGATGTGTGCGTGGCGGAATGTGACGGAAGGGAAACTCCCATGAGCATGGCGCGGCAGGCAAATCGGATCGGCATGATGCGTGACCGCGCGGGGTTGGTAGTGAACTGGTGCGCTTTGGAACTGCTCGAGCCGCGGCAGTTGATGTTCTTTGATCCAACTCCCAACGAACAGTACCTGATGGAGTTGCTGAACCGGATGCGCACACATCCGGCGGAGGAACTGGGGCTGCTGACGAGCTCACTGGGGAATCCGGCGCGATCAAACAACCCGGATGTGGATTCCGCGCTCCAGTATTTTCACACCAGCGGCACGGTGCTGGCCTCGCAATGGGCGAGCTTGACGGCGGCGCAGCCGCTCGCGTGGAGCGACAAGCTGTACCAATCGGCAGAGGGGCACAACGCGGCGATGATCGCCGCGGATGCGCAGACACACCAGGCCCCGGGGGAACCGGACCTCGGAGCCCGCGCGACCAACGCGGGGTACGCGAACTGGACTCAGGTGGCCGAGAACATATACGCATTTGCGGAGGGTGTCGTTCACACGCACGCCGGCTTCGCGCTGGACTGGGGTGGTGATCGAAACGATCCGAACACAACGGGTATCCAGAATCCTCCCGGCCATCGAGATGACATGATGGAGCCGACGTATCGCGAGGTGGGCATCCGAATCGCCACACCGGGGAACGTGGTGGGGCGCAGCGTCGGGCCGTGGGTCGTGACGCAGGACTTCGGGCGCCGTTTCAACTCTGGCAATCCGTTTCTGCTCGGCGTGGCGTATCAGGATGGCGGCAGCGATGGGTATTCACCGGGCGAGGGGTTTGGCGGCGTGACAATCCACGCGGTGGCGGCCAATGGCAGCGTGGGCGCGCCGGAATACTCAGCGACCAGCATGAGCGCGGGCGGCTGGCAGATGCAGGTGCCGGTGGGGACATATGCGGTGACGTTCTCTGGCGGCGGATGGGGGAGTGCCGTCACGTATTACAATGTGACAGTCGGCTCGCAGAACGCGAAACTCGATGGCGTGCGCGGCGTCGCGCCGCCCGCGCCGGTGATTCAGGTGTCGGGAAACGGCCTTGTGGTTTCCAGCGGGGATATCTCGCCGCGGCGTGAGGATGATACCGATTTCGGAAACGCCAACCTGACACAGCAGAGCGTGACCAAGACGTTCACGATCAGCAACAGCGGCAACCAAAATCTCCGGCTAGCGAGTTTTACGCATGTCATCATCAGCGGCGTAAATGCGTCGGACTTCACGCTGGTTGCTGACGCGGCAACGAATGTGGCCGCGGGCGCGAGCACGACGTTCACGATCACGTTTGACCCGAGCGCACTGGGCGTGCGGAACGCGACGATCACCATCGCATCAAACGATCCGACCGCGACGACGTATTCGTTCTCGATCCTCGGGCGGGGCGTAAACCGGCCGATCATGCAGGTGTCGGGCAATCAGATGGTGATAGCGCAGGCGGATGACACGCCGACCACCGCGGACTGGACGAGCTTCGCGGGAGTGAACACGCAATACGGCTCGAAGGTCCGCATCTACACGATCACGAATGTCGGGCTGGCGACCATGACCCTCGGCGCAACGGGCACGCCCGCCGTGCAAATCACCGGCGCAAACGCGGACCTGTTCACGGTTTTCCTGCTGCCCGCGGCCACGCTCGCGCCCGGAGCGACGACGCAGTTCCGCGTGCGTTTCACGCCGGGTGGCATCATCGGGTTCGCGTACGCGAGCGTGACCATCACCAGCAACGACGCCATCACGCCGAGCCAAACATTCTCGATCCGCGGCAACGGACTGGCGCAGCCGCGCCTGGAACTGAGCGGCGCTGGAACGGTGATTGCGGCGGGCGATTCCACCCCGAGCACGCTGGACAAGACGGACTTGGGCAGCGTGAGTACCGCGGGCACCGCTAATCGCGTGCGGCTGTTCACAATCCGCAACACGGGACTCGCGGACCTAGTGCTCTCCGGCACGTCGTACGTCACGATCGCGGGGCTAAACGCCGCTGATTACTTCATCAGCGCGCAGCCGCTGGGCGGCATCCTGAGCGTCGGCCAGAGCGTGACCTTTAAGGTGCGGTTCGATCCGCTGTCCCTCGGAGCGCGGAGCGCGGTGATACGCATTGTGACGAATGATCCGCTGGTAGCGGGTGTGGGCGGTGTGTTTAGTTTTGCGGTGGGTGGGGTTGGAGTGTGATCGCTCTCAACAGTGGCATGGGCTTACCAGCCCATGTTCGGGCCGCTTCGGCTCGAATGCTTTTTGTTGAGCCACCAAGACCGGCGGCTTGCGCCGCTCGACACTGAAATCTCCCGCGTGCCACGGGTTCGCCGCGATTCGCGGCAACCCGTGCGGAAGTTCATTGGTCGTCATGTACTCGCCAACCGCATCACGGGTTGCCCGCTCAGAGCAGCGGGCGAACCCGTGGCACGCGATGGTGGTGTTACCAATCCAGCGTGCCCAGCCACGCCTTTGCCAGAGTTTCCACCGCGATCGGCGCATCCAATCCAGCACCGAGCAATGTTCCGGAGTAGTTGAGCGATCCGATCGACTCGAACGGAATACTCGCTGCCCGCAGCGACACCTGCACGCGATCAAGATGTTCGGGGGCGACTTCCAGCACATAACGCGTTGGAGACTCACCGAACAGTGCGCCCAAGGATGCGTTCTCGCCGCAGATTGTGAGCGATGCTCCAATCGGCGAACCCGGCGTCGATCCCGCGATGAGCATCTCCGCTACGGCGACAAGCAGGCCGCCATCGGAGACATCGTGCGCGGCTGCGATCAGTCCGTCGGCGATCAGGGCGGCAACACTGCGCGCGGTCAGCGGTCCGGCCACAAGGTCGGTGGTTGGCATCTGTGCTGCACCGGCCGCGCCGAAGACTCGCTGATAGTGCGAGCCGCCAAGGGCATCTTGCGTGCGCCCGACGAGCAGCAGCATGTTTCCAGCCCGCTTCGCATCCATCGAGCACGCCCGGTGCACATCCGGCACGATTCCAATCCCGGTGATGAGCAGCGTCGGCGGGATCTCGATCGTCCGTCCATCCCGCGTGGTGAACTGGTTGTTCAGCGAGTCCTTGCCGGAGACGAAGGGCGTTCCATACGCGAGCGCGCCGTCGTAGCAGCCCTCGGCGGCGCGCACGAGCGAGCCCAGATTCTCTGGCTTGGCGCAGCTCGGCCAGCAGAAGTTGTCGAGGATCGCGATCCGCTCCGGGTCCGCGCCGACGCAGACGAGATTGCGCACGCACTCATCAATCGCCGCGAGCACCATGAGATACGGATCGCCCCCGAGAAGCGGATCGCCGATGCCGGTTTGCAGGCCGCAGGAGATGGCAAGGGCGCGCGTCGAGTTCGGCACCGGGCAGACAATGCTGGCATCGCCCGGGCCGCGCAAGAGCGGCCCGACCAGCGGCTTCAGCGCCGTGCATCCGCGCACCTCGTGGTCGTACTGCCGGATGATCCAATGCTTGCTGGCGATGTTGGGGTGGGCAAGAAGAGCCAGAAGTGCGGAAGAAAGTGACGGAGTGACGGAGTGACCAAGTGAAGATGCGGAAGCGGACGTGTTCGTCTTCTCTGCGTCACTTCGTCCCTTCGTCACTCCGTCACTTCTTGTCCACGTCGCTTCTCTCCGCGGCGTCGGAATCCCCTCGTGCAGAAAGTGCATGTTCAGCCGTCCGACTTCCTGGCCGTGGAACATCAGTGCAAGGTCCGGATTCTCCGTCGTGCTCCCCGGCGCGGCGGTAAACGTGCCGAGAACGGCGAGTTCGACATTCTCCTCATCGCAGATCGTCTGCAACTTGGCGAGGTTGTCCTGGGGTACGGCGAGCACCATGCGCTCCTGCGCCTCGCTGATCCATATCTCCGTCGCGCTCAAACCCGCGTATTTCAGCGGCGCCTTCTCAAGGTTGACGATCGCGCCAGTGCTCTTGCCCATCTCGCCCACGGCGGATGAAAAACCGCCCGCGCCGCAATCGGTCATGCCGTTGTAGAGGGGCTTACCAAACTCATCGCGCGCCCGCATGATCGCGTCCAGCGTCTGCTTCTCCGTAATCGCGTTGCCGATCTGCACCGCGTGCGCAAACTCGTCGGTCGCGGTGTGCTCCAGCTCCGCGGATGAGAACGTCGCCCCGTGGATTCCGTCTCGCCCGGTGCGCCCGCCGAGCGCCACGATTAGATTGCCCGTCTTCACCTCGCCCTTCACGGCCCAGCGCGGCATCACGCCGATGCAGCCGCAATACACCAGCGGATTGCCGACGTAGCGGTCATCGAAGTACACGCCGCCGCTGACGGTCGGAATGCCCATGCGGTTGCCGTAGTCGCGCACACCCGCGACCACCTGCGAGAGAATCCGCCGCGGCGGGAGACAGCCAGTAGGAAGGGATCGAGCGATCGAGGGATCGTGGGATCCAGGAGCGGAATCTGATCCCTTGATCCCTTGGTCCCTTGATCCCTCGATCCATCCATCGGGCGTTGCCACACAGAACACATTCGTATTCGCGATCGGCCGCGCACCCAGCCCGGTGCCGATGACATCGCGGATGCACCCGCCGATGCCGGTCGCCGCGCCGCCGTACGGCTCAATCGCCGACGGATGGTTGTGCGTCTCAACCTTGATGCACACGGCGTGCTCGTCGTCGAAGGCGATGACGCCGGAGTTGTCGGAGAAGACGCTGAGCGTCCAGTCCACCCCGCGCTCGATGAGCTTGAACGTCGCCGCGGCAACCGTGCGCTTGAGCAGATTGTCGATCACGATCGTCCCGTCTGGCTGAATCTCGTGCCCGGGCCTGTCGGCCCAGTTGATGGGGTCTTGCGGAAGTGACGGAGTGACGGAGTGACGGAGTGACGAAGCAGAAAAATCTGGAGTTCCTTTCACTCCGTCACTTCGCAACTTCGTCATTTCGTCACTTCTATACCTGATCTTGCTCTTGAGCGTCTTATGCACGCAGTGCTCGCTCCACGTCTGCGCCAGCGTCTCCAGCTCGATCTCGCGCGGATCGCGATCGAGTGTCGTGTAGTGCTCCTGCACCGCGATCATCTCATCCAACGACAGAAACAGATGCGCCTCGCGGCTGAGCTTCGTGAGTTCCGGCTCGGAAAGCCCGATGATCTTCACCGATCCCATGCCGCCCGCGTGCGCCCCGGAGTGTGGGAAAGTTGTGGGATGGAAGGGCGTCGCGTGAATCTTCTGGATGACCGGATTCGCCAGCAGCCGCGCCGCCAGCGCCAGCGCGCCGTCCTGCGTCAGCCCCTCACCCGCGAGGTCATACCGCCACCCCGTCGAAACCTGCGGCGGAGTTTCCAGCCCGAGCAACTCTCCGATCGCCTGTTGCACCGACTGCGCCACCGGGTCCATCACGCCCGGCAGCGGGTGGACTTCCACCAAAAGCGAGCCGGGGGATATCTCCCCCGCTCCTATTGCAAAGCTCTCCGTCACGGGATCAGCGAGCAGCTTGGAGCAGACCAGATCGAGCTGGCCCGCGGAGATCGGCGACCCCAGCGCGGGCTGGAGAAAGTAGATGTGCGTGGCCCGTGCAAACGTGATGGGTGAGTCGATGGCCGCGGCGTTGCGGCGGAGTGCCTCTCCGATGGGATCTGGGGTTTGTGTAGCCGGGGCTACCTCAATCCGCAGGACTGATGAGGGTGAGACACAATGGCGCGTTTCGGGTGCCTGGGCGTGCGAGGAGTTGATGGGGCTGGATGGCATGGGAGAAGAATAACGCCGCCGGACCCGCGAGTGTTACCGACAGGCCGGACCAGCCGCGCGTGCGACAAAGTTGAGTGCGCGACACTTGAAAAGAGGGTGAACATGAAATGCAGCGGAGCGGAGGATGAAGTAGAAATGAGCCGGCGATGTATTGCCGCAATGTGGAAGGAAAACCTCTGAATTGTGAGGAAAGCAGCGAGAAGAGTGCGAAATATGGTGAAGTGAATTTGTGGCGACAAGGGGCATCCGCATGTGCGAGTATTCCGAGGGCAATCGAGTTCGGGCGGACTGGGTGGGCATCCTCGCCCACGAGCATGTGGTACAGGTGTATCAGAATGCCGATCGGTTTATGGATTCGTTGGAAGACTTTGTGGCCGAGGGGTTGCGCGGTGATGATGGGGTAGTGGTGATCGCGACCATGGCGCACCTGTTTGTGCTGGAATGCAGACTGCGCGAGAATCCTGAGTTTCAGTTTTCGACGTTGCAGGCACGCGGGCGGTATGTTCGGCTGAATGCCCACGAGGCGCTGTGGCAGTTCATGGTCGATGGATCGCCCGATGAGCGACTCTTTAGTGCGTTTGTAGATCGCGTGATTGGAAACGCGGGGAAGGGTGGACGCCCGGTGCGTGCATTTGGAGAGATGGTCGCGGTTCTGTGGAGCCAAGGCAACTTCGAGGCCACCAGGAAACTTGAGCGAATCTGGCATCGTGTGTGCCAAGAGCGTGGGCTTGCGTTGTTCTGCGCGTATCCTGATTCGATCTTTTCAGCCGGCCAGGCAGCGGAAAAAACAGAGTTGTGCGGCATGCACTCGCGCGTGATGGCGCCCTGAGCGAACGCGGGGTTGCAACATCGACGGCCATGAATATGATGGCGTATGCAGATGCTCTTCGGTCCCACCGACTTCGGCGAGTTGAAGTTGTCGAATCGTGTGGTCATGGCCCCGCTCACGCGCTGCCGCGCGAATATCCCGGTGCGCGTGCCGACCGAACTGATGGCGGAGTATTACAAGCAGCGCGCGTCGGCAGGGCTCATCATCTCGGAGGCGACATCCGTGGACGCGATGGGCGTGGGGTATCCGGATACTCCGGGGATCTGGTCGGAGGAGCAGGTCACAGGGTGGACTCGCATCACATCGGCGGTCCACGCGGCGGGCGGTCGGATGGTGCTCCAACTCTGGCACGTCGGGCGCGTCTCCGATCCTGTGTATCTCAACGGCGAACGCCCGGTCGCGCCGAGTGCCATCGCGCCGTCGGGCCATGTCAGTCTGGTCCGCCCGCTGAAGCCGTTTGAGGTGCCGCGCGCGCTGGAGACGAGCGAGATTCCGGGCATCATCGCGGCGTATCGGCGCGGCGCGGAAAACGCGAAACGTGCGGGCTTCGACGGCGTGGAAATTCACGGCGCGAACGGATATCTGCTGGATCAGTTCCTGCAGGACTCATCAAACACGCGCACGGATGCGTATGGCGGAACGCTGGAGAAGCGGGCGCGGCTGATGATCGAGGTTGCGGAGGCGTGTGTCGAGGTCTGGGGCGCGGGACGAGTTGGCATGCACCTCGCGCCGAAGTGCGATTCGCACGGGATGGGAGACTCGAATCCGTCCGCGACATTTGGTTATGTCGCACGCGAACTGGGCAAGCGGCGGCTCGCGTTCATCTGCACGCGCGAGGCGCAGCAGCCGGGGGCGATCGGGCCGGAGCTCGGTCGCATCTTCAAGCAGGCCGGCGGCGGCGGCTACATCGCCAACGAGAAGTTCACCGGCGGGAGCGCGGCGAGGGCGATCGCCAGCGGCGAGTCCGACGCGGTGGCGTTTGGGAAGTTGTTCATCGCAAACCCGGATCTGCCACGGCGTCTGCGCGAGAAGCAGGAACTGAACGTGCCGCGCCCGGAGCTTTTCTATGGACCGGGGGCGGAGGGGTATACGGATTATCCGGCGATCGCGTGAGCTGTTCGCGCGCCGTGCTTACGGCGTGATCGCGCTCTGCTCGAGTTTGGTCATAATTTCCTGCGCGGAAGTGCGCATGGTCTCGCCGTGGGTGCAGCCGACAAAGATGCGCGGGCCGCGCTGGAAGACGATGACATCCGCGGTGCCGGGATCGTTGTCGTCGGCCTCCACGCCGGAGCCGAGCACACGCGCGCCCGAACCGCCCTCCTGTAGCGCCATGGCGGTGCTGCGGTTGGGCTTGAAGTCCTTGAACTCAGAGGCAATGGTCTCGGGGATGCGCTGCACGCCCTCATCCACGGATTTCGCGCCGCGCACGAGCCAGATATGCACATCACCGCCGCGGGATTTTATTTCGTACTTGCCGCTGGAAAGCTGGCAGGGAGCATCTTCGGACGCGACCGGTCCCAGGATGTTCTGCGTGCCTTCCTGCATCAGATAGACCTTGGTGGATGCGATTGCGGTTGATTGCGGCGCGTTCGCGGCACAGGAGTTTGCCGCGTGGTGAGATGCTCAGCCGCTCATCATGGCGAGCAAGGCCACGGGGAGAAGTCTCAGCGAGAGAGGGTGAGTTCGCATTGGAGTTCCGATGGGCTTGAAGGGATCGGTAGTGCTCGGCTCGCTAGAAGACCTTGCCCAGAGCGGCAGGGTCTAGGCACGGATCGAGTGTACGGGTCGAACCTACGGGCGCGTCAGCGTCAACGCATAGTCCTTGTCGCGCAGCGTTCCCGTGCGGACGTGCAGATACATCGCGTGGCCATCCAGGAAGCCCATGACCGACTTGTTGTCGTCATCAAAGGCGTTGTTCCAGGAAAAAGTTACATCCGCAGAACGGGGGATGGCCTCGCCGGACTGGTCCGTGAACCAGACGAGGTGCGCGGCATCGGCGCTGGCCCCATCGGAGAGCTTGGGAAGCGCGACGCGGAGACGCTCGACGGGATTGGTGATGGTGGCAAAGGCGTCCAGCCAGCGGAGGTTCAGGAGGTACGAGGTGCCGACATCCTGATAGCAGGTGATGCCGGGGTTCAGGTCGGGCGTTGGCGCGCCGGGCCAGGAACGCTCGAGCGAATCCTCGTAGCCGCGGGTGCGAAGGACGGGAAGATCGGCACACTTCCGATCCGCCTCGGTAGAGCCGATGCTTGCGGGCGCGGCCGGGGCATCAAAGGTGATGCCGGAGGCGATGTACGGATTCAGCGGGCGATCGGCGGCTTCGATGTCGAACGCGCGACCGGACCAATATGCCGCGTTGTTCGCGCCAGCGAAGGACCAGGGGCAGAGCCCTTCGAGGGGACCGGATTCCGGCAAGGCGATCCCGCCGCGGCGATAAACGGGCGTGAAGGGGAGCAACTCTTTGGAGTCGTGCTGATAGGCCGCGCCAGCGATGCCAATCTGGTGGGCGTTGGCGAGCGAAGCGGTGCGCAGGCCCGACTCGCGGGCGCGATCAAGCCCCGGAACCACCAGCGCGACGAGAACAGCAATGACGGCGATGACGACGAGGAGTTCGATGAGGGTGAAGGCACGAGGATCGATGTGACGCGATTGGGTGAGCATGCGGGGATTGTTGGCAGGGGCAAGGGAGGGGAGCAGAGGAGTAGGAAAGTGGAGGAGTTGAGGGGAGAATGGCACTGGTCGTGGTTGATACTACGTCGTGTAGGGAGTGACGCCGCGAGCTGTGGCAGTGCGAGCTGGATGGAACGGCCGTGTTCCCGTCTGGGCCGCGCGGTCGCGACGGGGTCATCGCGTTTCCAGGAAACGACCCGATGGCCTCACCACAACCTCGTGCTTTTCAGTGGCGTCGGTGGTTTCTCGCCGCGTTTCCAATCGCTCCAGCAGCAGCGCCGTCTGAAACGAGTACGCGTTGCGGTTCACCGACACGACCCGAAAGTTCGCCTGCTCACACTTGCGCTCGAAGTATTTCAGGTTGTAGACCGAGTGCTGCCAGACGGACCGGCCCACCACCGCCTGCGCAAAGTCCGACTCCCACGGCTTCTCATCGGGAAACGCCGCGCGGACCATGCGAGAGAACTCCAGCGTGGGCCACCACTTGAGATACGCGTGCATGGACTGCTTGGTGTTCATCGTCAGGTAAAGGTGGCCACCGGGGCGGATGGTCCGCGCCAGTTCCAGCAGCCACGCGTCCGCCATCTCGCTGATGTGGCTGAAGACCGAGCCGCAATATGCCAGGTCAAAGTGCCGATCCTCGAAGGGCAGATGCGGCGCGGTGGTGGTGACCGCGAAGCGAAAGCATGTCGGGAGGTGCGTCATGCACCACGTCACATGCGGAGCGGAAATGTCCACGCCCCAGACCTCGCCCTTTTCCGCGAACTCCTGCAAACGGCGGATCTGCGGGCCGGCAGCGCAGCCGAAGTCCAGGATGCGGTCGCCGACGCGCAGCTCGCGTCCGCCGCCCGCCGCGCCACCCGCACTCAGAATCGACCGCATCTTCTCGATATTGAGCCGGCCGATATCCAGATACCTCTCGGTAGTCTCGGCATAATCCCACCACAGGTTCTTGGGCGGGATCGGCATGCCGTCTGATGAAGCGGGATCGCTGCGCTCCGCCATCGGCAAGATGTAGCTGTCCGCGCCGGGGTCGATCGGCAGGTGCTTGCCATCCACCGACGCGAGCTGCGCGATGCGATTCTCGATCGCGCCGGCGAGTTGCGGGTCCACATTCTCCGGCGAGGGCTCCATGGCCAACCGCACCAGCGAGCGCGCGTGCTCGCGCACCGATTGCCGAATGCGATCACGGAGCCACATCGGCGTGAGGCGAGTGATGAGGGGTGGTTGCTGGGTGGCCATTGAAGTGTCCTTGTGTGCGCTCCGACCAAGAGGATATCGCCAGCGGATGGTTGGATGACCCGATTTGCTATGAGCATGTGCAATATTCCAGGCGTGGTACGCTTGGCGCGTGCTGAACACTCCCGCTTCTCATCGCCGCTTGGCACTGCTGCTCACCGCCGTCGTCTGCACAGCAGTGCTGAGCATGTTGGTGATCCGCACCTCCATGGCGCGGGGCCGTCTGGCGTTCTATCCGCGCATGGACGATGTGATGTACCTGGCACGCGGTGCCGAGCTGACTCAGGCCGGACAGCACGGCTGGAATGCTGGAGGGCTTTTCGGCGCAGCCCGCGCCGTCGCGCGCGACTGGAAGCGCCAGCCGCCGCACTCGCCCTGGGCCACCGGCGCGGCCGCAATCGGCTTTAGTGCTTTCGGATATCACGAGTGGGCGGCCTACATCCCAACCGCGATTCCAGTGCTGGCGTTTCTCTTCTGCGCGGCCAAACTGGCGCGCAGGGCTGGCGGCCGCTGGGCGTGGAGGGCACACGCGCTACTGATCTTCGCGGCCACTGCTCCATTCCTCGCCGCAAGCATTCTCAACCTCAAGCCCGACTACGCCGCGGGAATCTGCACCGCCATAGCGATGATGAAGGCGTTGCGCGGACCGCTGGTGGGTGGGGGGGTAGCGCCGTGGCGGCGGCTGGTCTGGATCGGCGTGTTCTTCGGACTCGGGCTGTTGGCCAAGCCCGCGATGATGCTGCCGACGGCGATGCTGGCCGTAGGGACACTCGCGATTTGCACGGTGCGTGACTTGGCACTGCGCCCACATAGCAACCGATTCGCCCAACAACCCCTCCTGCGTACCTGCCGAGCATGGGTCTTCGTTCTCGGCGCGATGGCACTAATCGCCGCGCCGCATTTGGTAATGGCGTGGCGAATGGAATGGAACTACACGCGCGGCACGCTCACCGGGGAAGGGGTCGAGATGTGGGGCTATCACGGCTCGTGGAGCCAGCACGCCGTGTACTACCTGACTGGCCCCGGCGGCCATCGAATGCTCGACGGCGCGAGGTCGCTCGTGCCGCTGGGGTTGGCTTTGGTGCTGTACGGACTCATCACAATCTTTCCAGTTCCTGGCCGCTCGCGTCGACGCAGGGCGTATTTCGCCGCCACGCTGGCCGCGCTTGTTATGGCGTGGGTGGGGCCGACTATTTCGACGGTGAAGATACCGGAGTTCGCTTCGTGTTTCTCCGCATTGCTCTGGCTGGTCGGGGTACACGCGGCGGCAATGGTGTGCAACGCTGCG
Organism: Phycisphaerales bacterium; assembly: GCA_043776515.1. GTDB lineage: Bacteria > Planctomycetota > Phycisphaerae > Phycisphaerales > UBA1924 > UBA4658. The sequence goes on along the minus strand of JAYVRG010000027.1, from coordinate 4,386 downwards.
AACGCTTCGATGCGAGGTTGGCCGCGCTGGCTCCCACGATCCGCGGTCGCATCATTGCTGGTGGTGGCGATGCTCTGCGGCAGATTGGCAACGTATCGCTGGACATTCGCGCTCTGGCCCGCGGATCGCAACGCGCCCGCACGGGTCGCGCGCGATGCCCGCGATATACTCGTGCGCGGCGCGTACGAAGCGGTGAAAGCGGCGTGCGTGGGGGGAGCAAGTTCCGGTCACAGCGCAAGCTCGATTGTGGTGGCGGGTGGGCAGTATGACCTCGCGTCGGAACTGCTGCGGTTGTGGTGCATCCGCGATGGAGTTGCGTTGCGGGTGAGCGAGGTACATCGAATGCCAAGCGCCACCGACAAGGCGGAACAGGAGCGGATCGGCCGCACGTTCCTCGAGGGAAGCGACCTGTTGCTGGTCGGCCATAATGTGGCCAGAAAAGACATCCCGAGCATCGTTCAGCAGGAGGCCGACGAGTTCTATCTCGGGCTGGCAAGGACCGACGCTCGCTTCGAGCTGGTGGCACGCACAACTGATCCTGCATCCGGCGCGAGTTTCGAGTTGTACAGGCGGCGGCGTTCTGATTGAGTGCAGGCGATCACCATGCGCTCGTCACCGTGTGCCCTCCATCCCCGGCCCTGCCGGTATCCCATCGGCATCAATGATGACCCGAGACTTACCGCTGGGGAGTTCAACCAGCCGAATGTGTTTCTGCCAGCCGCTCTTCCCACCCATCCCATTCGCTGTTGCACCACTCACAGTCCGAGCAAGTCGTTCCGCTCGCACCGCTCGGATTTCCAGCGGACTCCCACCCAGCGGCACGATCGTCAGTGTTTCAACGAAGTACACTCTTCCCCCTGCATCAATCCAGAGCGGGACGATATCCGCCCACGGAACTGAGCGACCCTTTCCGCCCCCGGTGTCGCGCACACCCTCCGACGAGAGATGGTCGACAAGCACCGGGCTTCGTCCCGTGTAGTTGCCCGTGAGCACTCGGACATCACCTCGATGCATAGATAGCCGCAGGAACGTGGTTGCGGCCCACGCGTCCCGTAGCGCGGTGTGCTGCGGCGCGTTGTAGCCCGGGCGCGATGTGGCCGCGCTGGCGTACTCGTCGCCGAGGATCATGAACACCGTCTCGGGCTCGACGCGAGCCGACACCATCGCGAGCTGCTCCGCGACCAACCCATCGTGGCGTGCGCTGCCCCGGTACTCTTTCTGCACGCCCACAAGCCCCACCTGTCCGACGATCGCCAACGCGCCGATCGCGCCCGCCGCCATGATGCGCCCGACGCCGCGCTGCAAGAGCGCCAACCGGCACAATGCATTGCCAGCCGCCGCGACAAAGAACGCCAACCCGAGCAGCGGCACGTACAGCGAACGCGGCGCAAGATCCTTGTCGTGTTGGGCAATAAACGGTGTCCAGGAAGCGAGCATCAGCACGATCCCCAGCAGAAGCAGTTGGCCGCGTGCCCCCCCGCCTGCCGCGACGGGCTTGTTGCCTTCTAATGGTGCCTGTGCGGCCATTCGAGCGCCCACGATGAGCCAGCTCACGCCCGCGACCGTGGTAGCGATGATGACCATGAGCACGAACGGCTGCTCCCGTGCCGCGGCGATTCCCTGCTCAACGCTCACAACAAAAATCTCGCGACCCCGAGGTCCAACGATCGCGTTGACGAACGATCCGGCGATGTTGCGCAGACTGTGCTGAATGGGTTCCAGATTGCCAACCGTCGCCAGCGTCCCGCGCGCACCGGGGGGCGATGTTCCGACGAGCAGGGCCGCATACACGGCACACGGAATCCCGGCCGCGATCGTTGCCAGCACGGTTTCGCGCCCACGCGCTCGTACCCCAGCCGCGCGCCGTCCTGCGATCCACACGAGGATCGGCATGGCCGCAAGCCCCGCCGCCGATGGTTCGTAGAAGCACGCAGTGGCGAAGCTCAGCAAAGCGATCACAATCAGCGTGCGTGCCGCCGGAGCTTGTAGTTCCGAACCATATCGGAAGCCCAGATCGAGCGTGAACAGCATCAGCAGCGAGCCGATGGCGTTGCAGCTTGCGCTATACCACAAAGTCGCCTCACCCAGCAGCGGGCAGGTTCCAAACAGCACCGCCGCGGCCATCGCGGGGCCACGCTGTGATCCCAGCCGCACCAGCAGCCGGTACAGCATGAAGCACACGCCCGCATGGACCAGCGCAAGCTCCAGATGCCCAACCCAATCGTGCCGCCAGAAAATCGTGTTCACGGTCCAAATATGTATCAAGTGCAGAGGCCGCCAGAAGTACGGCGACGTCTGCCACGGGTGGCACGACCAATCAATCCCTCCGCCATCCACACGCCTGCTCGCCGTCCACCAGTCGTCGCTGTATTTCCCGGTATCCCCAAAGTACACAAACGTTGCGCCAAACCACAGGAGCGCGAGAAAGGCCAGCAAGCATGGGTTTCGGAGTCGCACCATTGACAAGTTGTCAGCATAGCACCCGGAGCCCACCATTCGTGGGCCATCGCAACGCTCGCACCCACTACATACCATTGCTCAATGCCGCCACAATCTCTCCTTCCCCGAACCCCCGCCGCGCTCGTCGCTTGGGAGCGTTGCATCCCATTCACACTCGATCGCAACGGCACCGTTCACATCGTTCGCCGCTTGACCGTCGTTCCAACAGGCGCGGCCCCGTTCGATGTCGAGTTCCCACGGGTTGCATTCGCGGCGGCCGCCCCCGACGGTATCGAGCCCGCACCAATGCGATTGCGCGAAATCAACCACGCGCATTGCGAGGTGCAAGAGATTCCCCGCACGCCGCCTGCCATGCGTTGAGAGCGTCGAAGATTTCCGGCTCGCTCCGCGCGCATGGACCGAAATTGCTCCCCCCCGATCAGCAGCATCGCGTGTCGGTGGCATGTTGCTGGCCACTGATGGGGGAAGACCCGTCCACCCGCCTTGGTAAGTTGCAATCAGTCCGGGCCACCTGCCCAGAGCGGGGGGACGCGAATCACCGACCGCTGGCTTGCGCGGTCGATGCTGTTTGCCTGTGGCGCCGGGCTGACAACATGCCGCCCAGAGTCGCCAGCGCGGCGGCGACACCCGGGGCGGGGACGATCACCGGCGCCGATACCAGCACCTCGCCGTCGGTCGTCGCCACGCGGGCAGAGATCGAGCCAAACGGGTGGTCGCCGGGGGCGACGACATACCCGGGATTGGTGTAGAAGTCCACCAGCACATCGACCGAGGAGCCCGCGAGCACATGCTGGGTCGCGTTGGCGATGTCGGTGGATGTTCCAACCCACCCCGAGGTGGATGTGAGCACCGTGTCGATCGCGTCGGGGCTGTTGTTGGTGAATCGCATCCATGCCGAGCCGTTGGGGGTGTCGCCGTATCCCAGGAACGACATCGTGAAATCCGGCGTGACGCTCACGTTGAAGTTGAGCGTTTGCGTGCTCGCGCCGTCGGTGCGTGAGACCACGTAGGCGTGCGAGCCGACCTGGCCGCGCAGGTTGATCGAAGTATCGATCGTCACCGGCCCGCCGTCCCAGCTGACGGTGGCACCCGCCCAGCGGTTGCTGAGATTGCTGCTGGAGCCGATGCTCTGCGGGAGGTTCGCGTTCATCGACAGGACGGTGGTGGAGGTGTACACGCAACTCTCCTCGCGAACTCTCTGGACCGCAGTGCCCGGTCCGATGGTCGCCGACCCGGGGATGATCACCTCGTTCTTGGTCCAGTTGAACCCCGCGCTGCCGCCGCCGCCCTGACTGGCGCCGAAGCCGGCGCTGCTGCCGCGCATGATGGTGGTGGTGAACCAGGTGGCCTGCCCCGTCCACGTGGTGGTGCAGAAACGCGTCTCCGTGTTCCACAGCGTACCGGGGCTGGTGACGATCCAGGGCGACCATACCGTGACGATGGCCGGGCTACCGATCCATTCGCAGCGCATGTCGGCCGCGCCGGCCGTGCATGCCAGGCCCAGGGCCATACCGGCTGCACAGCAGACGCACGCATACGTTACGGTGGCACGATTCAGGTTCGACAGCATGATGTTTCTCTCTCTCTGGCGGCAGGGCTCTGCCCCGCCCCCCCTCCAACCGCGCGCCGCCTCATCCGAGTTCGGAACTCGGGCCGTGTTCATGGTACCGGCGGCGCGTCGGTTGTGTCAATGCAAATCTCAGCGGACCCGCGGCCCAACGGTTCTGCGGATGCCACGCGGCCGCATCAACCAGGCGCAATTGATGTTGGCAGCAAGAGTTACAGCGAGGTGATGGTGCGGGTGGGGCGCGATGATTTCCCAGCGCGGCTGATGCGTGTGGGCTCGACGCGGAGAACTCTGGCCGCCCGGGCGCGGATGTGGCAGACGGCGTTGTAGATCAATCCGAACATCAGCATCTCTTTGGC
>JAYVRG010000026.1:0-32124 GCA_043776515.1 Phycisphaerales bacterium | reverse complement strand
CGGAGGGCTCGTGAAGGGGCAAAACAAAGGCGGACCCGAGTGGTGCGGGCCCGGCCTTCAACATCCGTGTTTGTGTGCCGCGGCATTACTGCATCGGCACTTCCTTGAGCATCAGGATACGCGGCTTGTCGGTCGGGGAGAGCACGCTGGAGCGATCAACGACCATGACAAAGCGCTTCGCGACACTGGGAACGAGGGGCTGGCCGGGCTCGACGTCGCAGTCGTCCGGGTTGTAGCCGTGGATGACGAAGTAGACGGTGAAGACATCGGAGCGGACCGAGACCGTGCTCGTCAGGGCGTTGACGATGGCGAGTTTTTCCTGGTAGCCGCCGGGGAGCTCGTTGCCGCCGAGGGCGTAGTACGGGGCAGAAGAGTTTCCGTTCACTTGCGGGGCAATCTTGTCGGGGATGCCGCCGAGGAGAATGTCCAAGTTGTAGAACCGCGAAGACAGAATCGAGGGCTGATAGGCGATGCGCTGGGCGACGCGGGCGGTGCCAAGGGTGCCGGCGGGCAAGTTCGCGGGGATCGTGTACGCGGTAGAAGATGAGAAGACTTGGTCGCGCTCGCCGAAGCGGAACAGACCGTTGTGATCCTGGATCGGGTAGCGAAGCGTGCTGGGAGCGATCTTGGAGGGAACGTTGATGGCCGCCAGTTCGCCGAGAGATTTGATTCCCAGCGCCTCGCGCCGGAAACGGTCCGTGATCAGGCCGTACTGGGTTTTCTGGGTGCGGGTGGGATCGGTCGCGGCCGTGGGCCTGAAGTCGACAACACGGGAAAAAGTCACGCCCGGACGCTGCAAGTAGCTCATGAGGGACCGATCCCTGTACGCGATGATCGTGGGGGCGATGTCGTAGTCGTTGTCGATCGCGGGATCGAACAGCTTCACGCCGCCACCAGCGGGCGCGTAATAGTTGTTGGCTGTTTGCAAGAATGAACCAGGGTCGTTCTCCGGCGTGAGCAGCGGATCGCAGCGCATGGTGGTGAGCACCTGGGTGTTGATATTGGCGACGCCCTCGCGGCGGGTGAGCATCTCCAGTGTTTGGTCCGTGCCGACGGCGGTTGATCCGCCGCCGTAGGAAACGTCACGGGTCTGCTGCTCCGGGAAGAAGACGTTCGTCGCGACTTGCTTGGTTGTTGAGGAGATGCCTGTGGCGGCGCGGAACTGATCGATGATGCTGAGCGCGAAGGGAACGCCCGAACCGAGCGGCTGCGAAGGGTAGGTTGGGGTGCTGGCCGCGTTCAGATGGGGAGTGAAGGCGTTGAGCACCAAGTGGCCGCGATCGGCCTTGGGCGGGTGAAGGGCGTTGGGACCTAGCGCGATCGCATAGTTGCCGAACTCGTAGAAGGGGTCGTTCTTGTCTTCGGGGCTGTAGTAGCCGCAGGCGAGAGCAAGGGCTTCGGAGAGGGTCATCCAGGAGGCCTCACGATCGGCGACCGTTGAGGTGTTGAGTGTGCTTGTCACCCAGGCGCGGGCCCGTGGAGAAACGGAGGGGTCCGTCAAGTTCTGACCCTGGCGCGAGGGATCAAACCACGGGCCGACGGCGAGCGGGAGCAGGAAATCACCGGAGCGGCTGAAGAGCGCGGGGTTGCGGCTGCGCCGGATACCTTGCGCGGGGAGACCTGCGGCGGTGGCACCGTTGTTGGGCGTTTCTTCCGCGCCGCCGAGGGCGTCCTCACCGACGTCGTGGAACTCAACGGCGACCTCGGAATACTCGCGCTGGTAGTTCGTCACCGTTTCCTTGGTCGGGCCGATCGGGTTGGCGCGGGCGCCGGTGGCCAGCCCGTTTGCTTTCTTGAAACAAGGAAGCGCAATGTCGGGATTCACGGCGGTGCTGGATGTAATTGCATCCTTCAACTTCAAAAATCTACCGTTCCCGGGATAGGTAGTCCACACACCCTGGTCATTCGGCGAGCCGCTGTAGCGGCGATTCAACCCGAACTTGTTGAACGGATCGGCCAATGTGCTACCGATCATGCTGGGCACGAACTCGCTGTCGCTGCGGGCCTCGAGGCACCACGGGGGGAGGACGCCGCGGATCATGCGACCCGCGCTATCGAGCGTGCCGCCCTTGACTCCCGGCGCGGTAATGACATCCGTGGGGCGTCGGATCGCGGCCCAGACGATGGCTGTATAGCCGGTATTGGCCTTTACATCTGGGTCGCCGTCTTGGTCGTCGCCGCCGGTTGCACCAGTGACCTCGACGTTGCCCATGCCGTGCGTGCGCTCGGAGTAAAGGTAGCCGTCTTTAGTTGCCGGAATGCTGGGATCACTTGGATCATGCATGCGATCGGCGAGGATGTCGTTGGTGAGATCGTTCACGTTGCCCGTCAGGTCGTTGGCGGCGGTTGTGGAGACGGAGGACTTGTCGCGGACGGTGCGCCAGAGGTTGCAAACGCGGCGCTCGGCGATGGAGCGCGGCAGGGTGGCCAAGTTGGCAGCAGGAACATTTAGTTGTGTTTTGAGGGGCGTGGCCAGGTCGCCCCAGAGGTCCATATCGGGCAGCATTGCGGCCGCGCCACCGGTGGGCAGGATTTCGTCGAAGCTCTTTGGGTCCATCTGGGTGAGCTGGAGCGGAACATCCGTGATGCCCTGCCCATTGTTTCGGAGCTGGTTCTCAATCCAGGTCTTGGCCAGATTGCGGAACTGGTCGACGGTTGTCGCGCCCATGAACTTGTCTTCTGAACGAGAGAAATCGTTGATCTTTTTGATGCGCTCGCCCACGGCTTTGAGCGTGCCGGGGTTCAGGGCGTAGAAGGTTCTGGTCTTGCCCGCGCCGAGCTTGACGAGGTTATCCGCGCCGTAGGCGACCGTGTCCACATCCTGCGGGCGGAAGGCATAGTAACGCCCGGCAAGCTCGATGTAGAACTTATGCTTGTCGAGCGCTGCCGCGCCGCCAGCCGGGTCGTAGAGCACGAGGTCCTGGCTGAACGGGTTGTTGATCTGAAAGGCGATGACCTCGCAGATGAAATCCGTGTTGTCGGGAACGAGCGACGGAGTCATGTTGATCGTGATGCTGTTGGAGAACAGCGGAATGACCACCGCCTCGCCAGCGTCGTCGTCGCCGCCAGCACCTCTGGGCGCATCGGTGTATATGGCCAGCACGCCATATTCGGTGAGGAACGGCTGGGGCTCGATGCCGAAGATGGTCATCTTGCCGACTTCGTTTGGATACTGCGCGTGGGAGGGGAGCGCGGGGGATGTGCCGGATGCCGCGGTACCAAGAGGCAGACGGGAGGGCACCGCGGCAACGGGCATAGCCGCGTTGGTGCTGTTGGCGTACCCGGCGTTGTGGTTGAGCGTGACCACGCCATCGAAAACCCGATCCGTCATGATGGTGGTGGTGGGGCCGGGGAACGAGGGAGTGGGCACCTGCACCACCTTGAGACCGACGCGCGTCGGCTCGCAGCGATCCAGCCCGATTGAACTGGTGGAGCTGGGGGAGAGATACGGGCGGCCGGTGCCGGGGTCGATGGCGCGATCGCGGTCGAAGGCGTCCACGAGATTGGCCGTCATGTGGGCCGCAACACGCAGGGCGAGCTCGGAGTTGCCGCCGTAGACCATTCCGGTGCGGGCGAGCGACTTGCCTGCGGTCGCGTCCCACGCGCTGGGGAACTCCTGGATATCCGTGTACGGCGCGAGGGCATTGGCGTAGAGCTTGAAGATGAGCTGGATGCCCTTGTCGCGATCACTTTTCTTAGTGCCCACGAGTGCGGGTGCGCTATTAGTAGGAAGTTCCGAGTATTCGCGGATCGCCCTGAGCGCGGCGGAGATATCCGTGGATGCCCAGTTGTCTTTGTGATTCTTCGCGGGATCGGGCGCCACGCCGCCATCCTTGAGCGGCAGCGAGCCGTTCACGGTCGTGAGCAGGTGCCGAACGTCGGTGTACGCGGCGAGAAGCGCGCGCGTGCCAGCGGGATTGTCGGGGGCGAACATCTCGGCCGCGCTCAACTCGTCGCGTCCGGCCGTTTCCAGGGCGCGGGAGCGATTATCGCGGAGCGGGCTGTACGGGCGAAGCTTGACCGGGATGCTGACGCGCCCGCCGACGGTGGCTTCCAGACGGGAGAGCGTGTTGGAATCATTCACGCCCCAGAAGGTGCTCAGCTCCAGCTCGTCGGCGAGATCAAAGGGAGAGCGGAGCACGCGATGGGCGGGGTTTGTGGCTGAGGCGACGTTGCCGCCATAGAGCGACGAGAGACGAGCCGAGCGTGTGTCCGCGGCGAAAATGTCGTAGTGCTCGAAACGGTCGCCCGCGGTGGTCATGGCAGTTGGCGCGGGCTGGTTGGTGATTCCGGCAGTCACGATGGCGGAGGAGCCGAGCTTGCGGGCGCTCAGCAGCGCGGAATACGAGGCGTCGCCGACCGTTTTTGATTCGGTCAGGCCGTAGTTTGCGTAGTCGGTCGCCTGTGCGTCATAAGCGACGATCGCGGGAGAAGGGAGGCCCGAGTAGCCGTCCGGGCTGTTCGGAAGAGCGCCGCCGCCAGGGCCCATGTGGGCCAGTGTCAGGTTGATGTCCGAGAGCCGCAGGACGCGGTTGAGGGCAATGTCGGCGGGAGTCATGCCGGGAGGGAGCGCGTTGTCGCGGGTCAGGTAGCGGTCGTTGCCGCTGGGGAGCTTGCTCTTGAAGTTTGCGGTGGGCCAGGGCGCATCCATCATGTCCGAGGCGACGTTGACGTTGATCTTGGCGGAGTTGTCCACCACGCGCGCGGCACAGAAGAGGCGGATACGGCCGCGCGTGGAGACCAACTGACGAGGTGTGGACGTGTTATTCGCGCCGAACATGGAGGAGAGGTCGGTGAGCTCGAACCAGCGGGCATCCAGGAAGCCGTCGCCGTCGGTGTCGGCCCACTGGTTGAGGACGTACCGGTAATCACCCGGCTCATATGCGCTGTCAATCGCGGGTTGGTAGGCGAAAATCTGGTTGTTGGACCAGTGGGCGGGATTGGCGGGGTTGGCGGGCGTCGTGCCGTCGGGAAGAAAACTCATGCCGGGGGCGTACATCGTGCCCGTGGTGCGGTCGCGGAGCGTCAACCCGTAACTCATCTGCGCGATGTTCGCCAAACCGTCGCGGAAGCCAGGAGGGGCATCAAAGCCGCCGTTGTTGGTTCGGCGGAGATTGGCGAGATTCACAAAGTTGCCGCTGGGGGCGAGATTGGAGATGTGCCGCCAATCGCGGATGTTGAACAGTTGACCGCCGGGACTGGCGGCGGTGAAGCGGAGCCATTCGGGCTCGAGCGTGGCGAGATAGGGGTCCGAGTGGTTGCGCGGATCGGGAGAAGTGACCAACGCCGCGCTGTTCGGGGCGGTTTTGTCCGCCTCCCAGGGAAGCAGGTTTTCGCCGGTGGGAGAAAACTTGCTGTACCACTCCTTCGGCCCGCCTTGGGCGGCGGCGGCATTGAGCGCAGGAAAGCCCTGCGAGTACACCCCTCCTCGGGCAATGTCATAGTCGCTCGGATTGACAGACAGAAAGTGCTCATCCGTCCACGGATAGGTGTAGCCGCGGGTGCGGTACTTCCAGGGGTCGCTGCCGGCGGGCGCGTTCTCGGTGCGTTCGACATACTGCGCGAAGTTCGCGTCGCCGATGACTTTGGCGATATACGCGGCGATCTCCTCGGACTGATCGGTGATGCGCTGCTGGCGCTGCACGGTGACGGCCGCGCTGCGATCGGCGCGGCCGATGGTGGCATACACCACGCCGATGATGGCGAGCAGCGCGAGCACGCCCACGACCATCAGCAGCACCGTGCCGCGCTCGTGGCGGGCGGAACTGAGGGTATGGGTCAGGGTCTGTCGCCAGGGCCAGTGGGCGCGGCGTTGATTGCGGGGGCTCATGGTCATGCTCCGCGTGCGAGGACAGGGGACTGGGGGCGAGGGGCTGGGACTGAGGAGGACTTACTGCCGCTGGGTGGCGGCGGGAACCTCAACGATGAACTGGTAGGTTTGCTCAAAGGTGGGGTCGGCGGGATCGGTCAGGCCGATGGTGAAGCGAAGAAGTTTGGGCCACGGCCACTCGAGGGTGTCGGGATCAACCTGTGCGCCGTTCACCACCGAGGGCTTGAAGGTGGGGTCGAGGTAGCCGAAGAACGAGTAGAGGGGCACATTGGGGTCCTGCTCCAGGTTGGGATCGACTACGGAGGTGGGCCAGTGGAGGAGCCGGGCGGGGAAGGGGATGGAGCGTGGAAGCAGCACGCCGTTGTCGCGGTGAACCCAGCTCTGGTAGTGGGCGTCGTATCCTGTTGCCTGATCGCCGGAGGCGTTCATCCCGATATGCCGCTCCGAGCCGCGATAGGGCTTGGTGGGCAGTTCGCCGGGATTGGGAGTTGATTCCTCAAGACCGTGCCAGATGACCTGACCAACGGCGTATGCGTTGGCCGCGTTGACAGTATTGCGCGTTGGCAGAGCATCATCGTACAACGGATACACATCGCCGAAGGACCACTCGACCTTGAAGTTGGAGCAACCGACGATGAGGTTCGATGCGCTGAGCATCGCCTGATCCTGCTGGCGATACGGCTCATCGCTGGGCCAGACCGCGCCGGTAGCGGAGCGCGTGCCCGAGAAGTTCGGGGGCTTGGGGGCGCAGATCATCCGCTTCTCTCTCTGCGCGTTCAGCGGAACCGTTGGGGTTGCCAAAGCGGTGTTCTGAAGTTGATAAATCCACGGATCGGCGCCGGGAAGCATCGATGCCATCAGCATCTTCTGCAGGTGCGCGGGGTTGGCGTTTGGGTTGACGTCGTAGTTGGTCGACTCCAGCGAGGCCTTCAAGGGCAGCATCAGCGCCATCTTCGGCGGATACTGCGCGTTGGAGCTGGCGTCAAAGGGCAGACGCTGCGGAACCCCAAGAATCCGGTTCCGGATCATCGGTGGGTCCATCGTGACGATGTCCACCAAGCCGCTGGCGCAAGAGGGCCAGGCATTGACCGATGTATCGTTCTTGCGGAGCCACTGCACCGCGGAGTTCGGGGTGGGCAAGCGCGACATGCTCACCACGGCGGGCGTGGTGGTTGACCAGGTCTGGTATCCCCAGCCCAGACGATCTGGCTCGCTCTTGTTCGTGGGATCAAGCCGAAACACGCTGGGCGCGGCGGGCTGCAGGTCTTTCTGCGTGGGAGAGTCCTGCCAGTTGTTTGAGGTCAGGTTGGTAGGAATCTCTTGTCCGCCGAAGCTGGTCGGTGACTGGCCATATTGCGTGGTCTGCGGGCGCGCCAGCACAGTGACATGGCGGAGCAGAATCCAGCTGCTGGGATACTGATTGGGGCCTGCCGCGCCGAAGTCCGGAGGCCAAGTCGCCGCAACCAGCCCCTCCGGGTCGTCGTCGAGTTTGGGCGTGGTTACATCATTGGCATCACGCGCCATGCCATGCCCGATGTAAATGCGGGCGACGGAACTGGAGGGCGAGCGGCCCGGCCACTGCGGCTCGCGGCTGGTGGTGAACTGGCCGCTGGCGAGGAACATGATCTCGTCAATGCGACGATCGGTGCGCGGAGCAGGGTTGCGATCATCCGGCGAAAGCGGAAGCGCTGTGCCCCCCGCGGCGACCTTGTTGCGGATGACCATCGGGCCGTCGCGGGTGGCCGCGGCGAGATCGCGCCGGATGCGATTCTCGATGGTGGTGGCCATCTCGTTGAGATAGCTCAGCCGCCGGCCGATGCGAACGGTGTCGCCGGTGGAGGAGAAGAGCTTGCCCAGCCCCACGGCGATGAGCGCGACAGCGCCGACGGTGATGAGCATCTCCACGAGCGTGAACGCGCGGACCAGCCGCCGGACACGGAGCATGTTGCGATGGACGTTGCGTGCGTTCATTGGCCGCTCCCTCTGGCGACTTCAACCAGCGTGACGGACACGGGAATCTGCGGCGTGAAGGCGACCTGGCGTATGGCGCGCTTGGAGTAGTCGCCGGGCGGATATGCGGTTGTTTCGGCTGCCAACGGCGCGGCACGTTCTTTCGTGACGCTCTCGGGAATCGGCGGATCGACCTTGAGATATTCGCCGCTGCCGACGCCGGGCTCGGTGCCGGAGCCGACGACGGTGTACACGTTGCCGAGATTGTCCACCAACTTCTGGCCGGGCTGCTTCATCTGAGCCCAGACGCGGGGAAGATTGACGGGCTGGCCATACACCCACTGCTGCGGCTGATACAGACGGTCGCGATGATTGAGCTGCGGCGCGGTCGGGCTCGTATCAAATTGAAACTCAATCTCGCAGGTCTTGATTCCGGAATACTGATACTGCGAGGTCGGCTGCGTGCTGCCATCCAGAGCCGGATCGCCGGTAGCGATGATTTCGCTCACGGGGAACTTGCGATCGGCGGGCTGAACCAAGAGTGAACCGTTGGTAATGGCATCGCGGATGCTGGTCGCCGCACCACTAATACGTAGACGCGGATCAAGGCGGCGGACGAAGACTACGGCGCGAACCGCGTCCAGAATCGGATTGTGCGTGTGCTCGAAGTCGGTGACGCGCTGGAAGGCGACATCCCAGACGAACTGCGGCTCCTGCCCGGATGGATACAGGCGCGCCGCAACCGGGACATTGACCGAGCCCTTGCAGATCGCGGTGTCCGAGTAGTACACCGTGCCAACGCCCGAGATGGAGAGAGCGGCGTTGTTCACTTCCGGATAGCCGAGTTGCAGAGTTCCGGTCATCGGATCAACAACAGATGTGTACCACTCGCCTTGCCCGTAGAACTGGAAGGTGGTGGAGATTCCCGTGGTAGAGTTGAACTGATAGCCCTTGCCCAGCCCCTTCTGCACCAGATCACCCGCGTGCATTTTGCTGAGATAGTTGGGGTTGCGCAGCACGTTCCAGAGAAACTGAGTGCCCGCCGCGCGGTTGCCGTTGCTGAGTATGGGATGGACCGTTCCATCCAGCGTACCCAGGCCCGCCCCCCACTCGCTTTGGGTCAACATCGCGCGAGCCGAGTTGGAAACCGAGACGCCCGCGGTGGCGTCCGTACCAAGCCGCTGCTCGCGGATGATGACCGGGAAGAGCGCGCCCAGGCCAAGCACGCCGAGGGCGAGGATGAGGATCGAGATGAGAATCTCAACCAGTGTGAACGCGGAGAGTACGCGCTTGGAGTGCGAGGCGCACGGGGATGGATGGTGGAAATTCTGGTTCATCGCTGCACCTCCATGGGCCGCAGAACGCCGGTGAGGCGGTCGATGGCGAAGAGTTTGGCTTCGGGACGATCATCGGCGGTGATATATCCATCAGGAATACCAGTTGGCCCGGAGGTGTCACCTTCCAACCAGAGATTGATGTCCGAGAGATAAATCGGATCGGCATACTTCGGCACATGGTTCGGGTTGTTCACCATGTCGTTCGGATCCAGATAGAGCGAGCCCGAGGTGTTGTTCACACGCGCCCGCAGACCCGCCGCGAGTTTCTGCTCGTTATACACCGCGATCTGCATCACCGGCCGGGCAAGCACCATGTCCGACGAGCGGCGGCCGATCACGGTGCGCCGGTCGTTCACGAGCGTTGTGGTGTGCTGGCGGGTGAGCCAAGAGCGGATGAACTTGACGGGGTCCTCGCGCCCATCGCGATCGGCCCGGAAGCCCTCCTCGTTGAAGGGAGCGTTGGTGCGCCCCGCCGCGCTGTTGCGCGGGGCGAGCACCAGCGCGGGCTCTGTGGTGGCGCCGACCAGCGCACCGGTGCCGGCCTGGAAGCGGATCATGAAGGTGGAACGATGGAAGCCGTCGCTGGTGAGCGAGTCGTCAAAGAACCCCGTCTCTGGGAAGACCCAGTTCCGCTGCTCGCGGGTGGCCGGATCGAAGTTGGTTGTCAGACCGCTGAACGCCGTGCCGTACCAGGCGTCCGTGAAGGAGTTGGCTGAGACGTACCCCCGGACCATCCACGTCCGCGGCAGAACGACGGGCGCAAAGCCCGGCGCGGCGACGAAGATGTCGCGGCGAACGGTTCGACGCGCATCGGTGCCGGTGTCCTCAAACCAGTCGGACATCTCGCCGACCTTGATGCAGGGGATGATCGTCGCGCGACCGCCGGGCTCGAAGAAGAAGACCGCCGCGCCGTCCGCGCCGCCGTTGGAGCGGATCGCCGCGTCCCGCGCGGCCCGAATCGCCGAACGCACCTGCGTCTCGGCCATGCCCTCTTCCGAGGAATAGATCATGGACTGAAAGCTGGGCACCGCGATGAGCACGAGGATCACGATGAGCGTGATGACCACGAGCAGTTCGGTGATGGTGAACGCGAGGCGTGAGTTACGGGTGGGGTTGATGTTCATCGGCCCACCTCCATGATGTCGTCCGCGGTGCCAAACACATGGTCTGGTCCGGCGGAAATGATCGCGTACTCCGCGGTGCGAAGCTCGGCCTTCAGCGGCGGCAGTCTGTTGTCGGGATTGCCGCCGATGATGACGGGGACATTCCAATACTCCACCTGACCAGCTTTCACGTTGTCGGGCCGATAAAAACTCGGCAGCCAGCGGTAATACCGAATCTCGTACGACGCGCCGCCGGGCGTGCCGACGCTCCAGCGATCCCAGATGCGGCAATCCGAGCGTTGCAGGGGCGTTGTTCCACCCGTGTTCGCGGAGATGTACAGGCGCGTCGCGCCAAGTCGGGTCTTCTGCTGGGTCAGATCGACCATCGCCTCGTGGGCGCGCCCGTGCTTGGAAAACTGTCCATCGCTCTGCGGCGCGGTGAACGTCAAGCCCGCGCCGCCGTCATAGCTCACATCGAGCGCGCCGGCAAGGTAGTACGCGAGCGAATGGGTGCTGTAGCACTTTCGATCGCCCGTCATCGCGCCGATTCCCGTGCTTCCATTCAGCGTGGTGCTGTCATCCGCAAGGTTCTTGACATCCCACACAACGATCTGAGTTCCGGAAATCGGCCCGGTTAGGTTCGCCGGAGCAGGCCCAGCCCCCGTGTCCACCACCAGCGGCGGGAGAAAGTTGAACTCCTGCTTGAATCGCTCCACGGCCTTCTGCAGCGTCGTCACCATCGCCCGCTCGGCGATGATGTCGCCCTGGCCGCGGACTTTGCCCACGGCGTAGATCACGATTGCCGAGAGCAGCGCGATGATGCCGATGGTGATAGTGGCCTCGATGATGGTGAAGCCGCGACGATCCCGACATCGACGCCCCGGAGTTGCGGAGTAGGTGTGCATCAGACCGCGCCTCCCTGCTGGAGAGACTCGATCATGGCCACCAGCGGCAGGAACATGGCGACGACGATGGTGCCGACCATGCCGCCCAGCACGACGATGAGCAGAGGTTCAATGAGCTTGATCATGCCGCCGACGGCCACATCCACCTCTTCGTCGTAGTTGTCCGCGATCTTCAGGAGCATCACGTCCATGTCGCCGGTCTCCTCGCCCACGTCGATCATGTTCACCACGATCGCGTCGCAAACCTTGCTCTCGCGGAGCGGCCCGGCGAAGCTCTCGCCCTCGCGGATGGAATCGTGAACGCCCGTGAGCGCCTTCTCGAACACGTAGTTGCCGGCGGTGTCGCGGGTGATGAGGATCGCCTCGAGGATCGGCACACCGGCGGAGATGAGCGTGCCCAGCGTCCGCGTGAATCGTGCCGTGATCGTCTTGCGGACCAGGTTGCCGAAAATCGGCATCCAGAAGATCAACGTGTCCAGCGCGGCCCGGCCCGGGGGTGCCTTCCGGGCCAGCTTGAACAAGCCCCAGAACAGCAGCGGCGAGGCGACAATGAAGCACCAGCCGGGAATCACCTGCCCCACGCTATTGCCCGCCACCCAGCGGCTCATGTTAATCAGGATGCGGGTCAACACGGGCAACGCGACGCCGAAGTCGCGGAAGATTTCCTCGAACTTCGGAATGATGAACACCATGATGAACGTCAGGATCGCCACGGCGATGATGACGACCGCCACGGGGTAGATCAGGGCCGCATTGATCTTACGCTTCAGCGACTGCGCCTTCTCCATGAACTCGGCCAGACGCTGGAGGATGATGTCCAGCACGCCGCCGACCTCGCCCGCGGCCACCATCTTGGTGTACAGACGGTTGAACGCCTTGGGGTGCTTGGCCATCGCGTCAGACAGCGAGGTGCCGCCCTCGACATCCTCGCAGACGCCCTGCAAAACCGTCTTGAGCTTGCCGGGCTTGAGCTGTCCCTCGAGAATCTGCAGCGAGCGCAGCAGCGGCAGACCGGCATCCTGCAGCGTGGAGAGCTGGCGAGTGAACAGCGTGAGGTGCTTGGCCTTTACGCCGCCGATGGAGAATCCGATCTCCTTTTTCTTCTTGGGTTTGGCCTCGCCCTCCGCGCCCGCCGCGGCCTGTTTCTGCTTGTTCTTCTGCTCGCGCACGGAGGTGGGGAAATATCCCTGACCCTTGATGCGTTGGATGGCTTCCTCGGTGGTGCCCGCCTCGATGGTGCCCTTCTGGGGCTTGCCGGCGGCGTTGAGGGCTTCGTACGTGAATGTTGCCATAGGTCGATCTCCGATCGTGACTTTCAGAAGAACTCAGAGCAAGCAGAGGGAGCGGAGAACAGCAGAGAATCCAAACTTGAACGATTGACTCTGCGGCTCTCCGCTCCCTCTGCTTTCTCCGAGTTGCTGTATTTCTCGTTAGCCCTCTTCCGCGATGGTCTCGCGGACAACTTCGTCGATGGTGGTCAGGCCGTCGTAGATGGCCAGCAGCCCGGCCTCGCGCAGGGTGCGCATTCCGAACTTGCGCGACACATCGCGCAGGACGTTGGTGGAGGCCTTCTTCATCACCAGATCACGAAGCGTGTCGTTCATCGCCATGATCTCGAAGATGGCCAGTCGCCCGCGATAGCCGGAGCCGTGGCAGTTGTCGCAGCCCTTGCCGCGAAAGAGCTTGCGCCCGCCGATGTCTTCCGGCAGCAGGCCGAGTTCCATCAGTTCCTCTTCGCGCGGCTCATACTGCTCGCGGCACTTGGGGCAGATGGTGCGAACCAGACGCTGTGCCACGATACCCTCGATAGTCGCGGTAAGCAGGAACGACTCCAGGCCAAGATCAAGAAGACGCAGGATCGAGCTCGGCGCGTCGTTGGTGTGCAGCGTGCTCAGCACCAGGTGGCCAGTGAGCGAGGCCTGCACGGCGATATTTCCGGTCTCCAGATCGCGGATTTCGCCGACCAAGATGATGTCCGGGTCCTGACGCAGGAACGAGCGGAGCAGGCGGGCGAACGTGGTTTCGGTCTCCACGTTTACCTGGCACTGGCACAGCCCGTCGATGTCGTATTCCACGGGATCCTCGGCGGTGAGGATCTTGGTCTCCATGTCGTTGAGTTCCGCGAGCGCGGCATACAGCGTCGTGGTTTTTCCCGAGCCGGTCGGGCCGGTCACGATCACGATCCCGTTCGGGCGGTTGATGAGGTGGCGGAAGTGTGTCAGATCCTCTTCGCGCAGGCCGATGCGGTCCAGCTTGAGCTGCACGTTGGAGCGGTCCAGCACGCGCATCACCACGCTCTCGCCGTGCATCGTCGGCAGCACGCTAACGCGCAGGTCCACCGGCGCGCCGCTGATGTTCAGCTCGATGCGTCCGTCCTGCGGCAGGCGGCGCTCGGCGATGTCCAGATTCGCCATGACCTTCACGCGACTTGTGATCGCCGGGCCCAGGTGCTTGGGCGGGGGCGTCATCTCGTAGAGAACGCCGTCGATGCGATACCGCATCTTGAACTCGCGCTCGAAGGGCTCAAAGTGGATGTCCGAGGCGCGGTCCTTGATGGCCTGCAGCAGCACCAGGTTCAGGAGCTTGACAACCTTGTTGTCTCCCGCGAGGTCCGCGACGGTGTCGATGTCGATCGACTGGTTGGACTTGCCAACAAGCGCCTTGAACTTCTCGTCCTTGGCCAGATCGCCGACGACGTTCTCCAGCGACTCGCCCTTGGAGTAGTGCTTCTTGATCAGCACGTCGATCTGCGCGGCATCCGCCACCACGGCATCGACGTTGAAACCCATGAGCAGGCGCAGGTCGTCCACGGCCCGGAAGTTGTCCGGAGACTTCATGGCGATCTTGAGCCGCTTGGAGCGCGGGTTGTACTCAATCGGAATGACCTGGTATGACTGAACTGTTTCAGCCGCGAGCGAATCCCGAACCTCGTCGGGCATGGTGAAGGAGGTCAGATCGAGATATCCCATCCCCGCCTGACCCGCGAGTGCCTCGGAGATATCCCGGGCGGTGCAGTAGTTGAGCTCGATGAGGATCTGCCCAAGCTGGGCCTTGCGGGTCTTCTGCACCGCGAGCGCTTCGTGGACCTGCTCGCGCGTGGTCTTGCCAAGCTTGGTCAGGACTCGCCCGATCTTCTTGCCTTTGAGTTCAACGGGATCGATTGCCATCCGTCAACAATCCTCCGGGTCGATTCCGGGCCGAGCACTCCGCCCTGCCGCGTACCACCTGCAATAATGGTATACGTCGATATCGCAGCAAGCGTGGCAACGGTTCCAGGAAAACATCCCAACAGTGCCATGCAAATCGTTTCGACACGTTGTTTTCGAGACAACATATCGCACAATTACCGAAAATTGTAGGGCTTGATGTCGCTCTGAAAGCCACCCAAACCGGCTAGGACGGCTTGGCCGCGGGCTTGGCACCCGACTTCGCATCACCTTCGTCGCCGTCATCCAGGTCCCATTCCGCCCGGCCGATGGTGCGCCCGAGCCGGTGGACCTTGTCGCGCAGATCGCCGGGGTTCTTGCTCTTGTCGATCATCTCCTCGGCGGAGATCATGCCGCGGGAGTAGAGGGACCAGAGATGGTCATCCAGCAACTGCATACCAAACCGCTTGCCGGTCTGGATGGAGGAGTCGATACGGAAGGACTTGTTGTCGCGGATCAGGTTTGCGATAGCAGGGGTAACCACGAGGAACTCGTAGCCCGCCACCATTCCCGGCTGGTCCACCCGGGTGAGGAGCACCTGCGACAGGATCGAGATGAGGGCGGTGGAGAGCTGGACGCGGATCTGGTTCTGTTGGGTGACAGGGAAGGCGTCCACGATACGGTCGATGGTCTTGGCCGCGCCGGTGGTGTGCAGAGTGGCCAGAACCAAGTGGCCGGTTTCAGCGGCACGGACGGCGGACTCGATGGTTTCCAAGTCGCGCATTTCGCCCACCAGGATCACGTCCGGGTCCATGCGGAGCACGCGTCGGAGGGCCTCGGCGAAGGAGGGGACGTCGTTGCCCACCTCGCGCTGGTTGACGATCGACTTCTTGTGGTAGTGGTAATACTCGATGGGGTCTTCCATCGTGACGATGTGGCGTTCCATGTTCGCGTTGATGAAGTCGATCATCGTCGCCAGCGAGGTCGTTTTGCCCGAGCCGGTGGGGCCGGTGACGAGGAACATGCCGCGGGGGCGGCGGATAAGCTCGCGGCACATCTCGGGCAGACCGATTTGCTCGAAGGTGAGGAGCCGATTGGGAATCTGGCGGCAGACGATGGCGAGATCGCCGCGTTGGCGAAAGACGGAGACGCGGAAACGGGCCGCGTCGCCATAGGCGAAGCCGAAGTCTGTGCCGCCCTCTTCCTGCAGTTCCTGCTGAGAGCGTTCGCTGGTGATCGCCTTCATCAGCGAGACCATGTCGTCGGAGTCCAGGATTTTGGTCTGGAGGTTGCGCAGGCCGCCGTGCAGGCGGAGCGTGGGCGGGCGGCCGACGGTGAGGTGCAAGTCGGAAGCGCCGAGCTTGATGACGGTGTCGAGAAGGCGGTCGATCTGGATCGTGGACATATGAGTATCCGAGGGTCAGCCGTAAGGGGTTCAGCCGTGAGAGTGTTCTGATACGCGAAACTAGTGCTTGTTCTCTCCATCCACCTGGGCCATGCGGGCGATCTCGCCGGGCGTGGTCGTTCCCTTGAGAATCTTGATCTTGCCGTCGGAGACCAGCGGACGCATGCCGTTGGCAATCGCGGCCTTGCGGATGTGGTCGATGGGTGCGAGATTGAAGGCCATCTCGCGGATTTCCGAGTTCAGGGTCATCATCTCGAAGATGGCCTGGCGACCGCGGAAGCCGGTGTTGGAGCATTTCTCGCAGCCGATGGGCTTCATGGCCTTGCCCATCGCTTCTTCCATGGTCATGCCGCAGAGCGCGAGATACTTGGGGTCCGGTGCCTCGTCCAGAGCTTTGCACTCCTTGCAGAGCACGCGGATGAGCCGTTGGGCCATGATGGCTTGGATGGAGGAAGCGACTAGGAAGGGCTTGATGCCCATGTCGATCAGACGGGTGATCGCGCTGGGGGCGTCGTTGGTGTGCAACGTGGAAAAGACAAGGTGGCCGGTGAGCGCGGCCTGAATGGCGATCTCGCCCACTTCACGGTCGCGGATTTCGCCCACCAGAATGATGTTCGGCGCCTGACGCAGCATGGTGCGCAGGATCGTGCCGAAGGTCAGCCCGATCTTCTCGTTGATCTGGCACTGGTTGATGCCCTCGAAGTTGTATTCGATGGGGTCTTCGGCGGTGATGATTTTTTTGTCCGGGCGGTTCAGCACATCCAGCGCGGAATACAGCGTCGTCGTCTTGCCCGAGCCGGTCGGGCCGGTGACCAGGAAGATGCCGTTGGGGCGGCGGATGATGCGGTTGAAGATGCCGAGGTTGTCTTCCTCGAAGCCGAGATTCACGAGGCCGATCTTCACCGAGTCCGGTCGCAAGATACGCAGCACGATGCTCTCGCCGTGATACGCGGGGCACGCGGAGACACGGAAGTCCACCTGCGAATCTTCCTTCTGAATCTTGATGCGCCCGTCCTGCGGCACGCGTTTCTCGGCGATGTTCATGCCCGCCATCAGCTTCATGCGGCTCAGCACCGCGTTCTGCATGCGCTTGGGCAGGTTGTCGCGCTCGATGCAGACGCCGTCGATGCGATAGCGGAGACGCACGCGATCGGCCATCGGCTCGATGTGGATATCGCTCGCCCGCATGTTGCAGGCCTCAACCAACATGCGGGAGCAGAGCTTGACGATCGGGGCATCATCCGCGGCCTGGTCGATGGATTTGTCCACCGAGCGGTCCACGGAGCGATCCACCGAACGATCGATGGAGCGGTCGATCGACTCGCTGACCAGCGACTGGCCGGGGCCGACCATCTTGATGTCTTTGGTCAGCGACTCGGTCGGCTTGCCGTTGGCCGAAGGGCCAGCCTGGCCGTTCAGCTTGTTCTCAATGTACCACTTGATCTGGCTCTTGGGTGCCAGCCGCGGGTCGAGTTCCGTGTTCAGCCGGAAACGAAGAAGGTCCTGGGTTTCGATGTCGGTTGGGTCGTGGATCACCAGTTGCAGCCGCCCGCCGGACTTGGAAAGCGGCAGAACCAGGTGCTTCTTGATCAACTCTTCAGGAATCAGTTTGGCATCGACCTTGCCGGCCATAGTGGCGGCGGACAAATCGACGTATTCCATGCCGTGCTGGTGGGCCAGGGCCTTGGCGATCTGCTCGTCCTTGGCATGGCCAAGCTCGACGAGCGTTTCGCCCACCCGCTTCCCGCTGGACTTGCTCTTGGCCAATGCCTCATCGAGCTGCGGCTGTGTGATCAGCCCCCATCCGACGAGAACCTCACCGATTTTCTTGCGCGATCGAGCCATAGACGTGCGTGTTTCTCGCGTGGACGTGCAACTTGTAGCCGGAGACACCCGCCGGCATCCTACCAGAACGCCCGCCCATCGTGCGGCGGAGCATTGATCCTAGCCCCCCACTTTCCTGCTACCGCCCAACTTTGAGCGGGATGTTCCACCGAAGGACCATACGATCATGTGTCTGTCTTCATCAACAACTTCCGTCCTTGAACTCCCTTGGCAACCAAACACACAACTCAGACCCACAGCACCGCGAAGGAGTTCGGTTCGGAGAACCGGGGTACCCATCACACAATCCCGACCCGCCGCGCCGGACGCCAGTTGCTCATTACAGCCGGGCCGACGCACGAACCGATTGACGCGGTGCGATATATCGGAAACCGATCGTCGGGACGACTTGGGGTGGCACTCGCCGACGCGGCCGCCGCCCGAGGGTGGCGGGTCACACTGCTGCTTGGCCCCACGTCGCTGACCCCATCTGATTCGCGGGTGGAAGTCGTCCGGTTCCGAACGACCACCGACCTTGAAGGGTTGCTCACACACCATTTTCCATTGGCGGACACGCTGGTGATGGCCGCGGCGGTCGCGGACTACCGGCCCAAGCCGCTCACCGATCGCCCGGACGCCGCGCAAGGGAAGCTCAAGCGTTCCGAGGGCGGGTTGACCCTTGAGCTGGAGCCGACGCCGGACCTGCTCGCCGCGTGTTCCAAACTTCGGCACCCTGGGCAGACGATTGTCGGATTTGCACTGGAGCCCCGAGAGCGGCTGCTGGAGTCCGCCGCGGCCAAGATCGCCCGCAAGGGGTTGGACCTGATCGTGGCGAATCCGCTGGAGACGATGGACGCGCCGACAATCGAGGCAACACTCCTCGGCCCCGCCGGAGTGGTGGATCGAACTCCGGGGAGCATCCCCAAGAGTGCGTTCGCGGATTGGCTGCTTGATCGTCTTGAAACTCATTCCGTCCCAGCGGCCAGCGCCGCGACTTCGGCCTCTCGCGGACCATGACTCCACGCTCCCCCAATCTTCGTACGCAGTTCATCGCCCGCAATGTTCGCATCGTGCATGAAGACGATGATGTCATTGTCGTGGACAAACCGACGGGGCTGGTCAGCGCGGACCCGGCGCGAGCTACCGGGTCGCGCGATGCACGCCCGTCGGCGCGCGAGGGCGAGACGCTCTTTGACTATGTGAAGAAGCACGTCAAGCAGAGCGCACCGATGCGCCGGGCGCGACGGACGGATGATTCGGGCAAGCGAGCGATGCAGCCGGGGCGAGCGTGGGTGATTCATCGGCTGGATAAAGAGGCATCGGGGTTGCTCGTGTTCGCCAAGACTCCCGAGGCGTTTGAGGCGCTCAAAGATCAGTTCCACGAGAAGACGGCGCACCGCATCTATTACGCACTCGCGGAGGGCGAGCTTGGCGCGGCGGGGACGCAGGGAACGCGCGAGTCGTACATCGCCGAGGATCGCGGCGGCGATCTGGCACGATCGGGGCGCGGGCGCGACGGCGCGAAGCAACTGGCCATCACGCACTACCGCGTGATCGGCGCGGCGTATGGGCTTTCGCTGCTGCAAGTACGCCTGGAGACCGGGCGTAAGAATCAGATCCGTATCCACTTGCAGGAACTCGGGCACCCGCTGGTCGGCGATCGACGCTTCGGCGGCACCACGGACCCGATCACGCGGCTGGGCCTGCACGCCGCGGAACTCGGGTTCACGCATCCCGCGACCGGTAAGAAGGTGATGTTCGAGTCCTCGCCGCCGCCGAGTTTCTTCAAGGCGGTCGGGATGAAGTTCACCAAGCCGAGCGCGGAGTTTGCAGCCGGTTCCGTAGAAACCACGCCCGCGCCGAAGCAATCACCCGCGGTTCAGGTGACAGTGACTGCGGCTTCCTCTCCTGCTAAGGCACCTGCTAGCACGGCGCGCGATGACACCTCGTGGAATCAGGTCGCCGAGTGGTACGACGCACTGCTTGAGGACAAGGGCAGCGACCACTACGAGGAAGTCATTCTTCCCGGCGCGGCCGAACTGCTCGGCGTGCGCAAAGGAATGAGCGTGCTTGATGTGGCGTGCGGGCAGGGCATTCTTTGCCGCCGTTTGGCCGCAGTTGGGGCGAAAGTCACAGGTGTGGACGCGGCCCCAAAGCTGATCGAAGCGGCGCGGAAGCGGTCACCGGAGATCACGTATCAGGTCGCGGACGCCCGCGATCTGGGCGCGCTGAAACTCTCAGGATTCGATCGGTGTTCGTGCATCATGGCGCTCTCCAACTTTGATCCGATGGAGCCCGCGTTGCAAGCGATCGCCGCTGCGCTCAAGCCCGGTGGCGTCTTCGTCGCGATCATCACGCATCCGTGCTTTCGTGTTCCCGGCGAGAGCCACTGGGGATGGGACGAGAAGGCGAGTCGCCAGTTCCGACGCACCGACGCCTATCTCACGCCCTTCAAGCGGGAGATCAAGATGCACCCCGGCAAGGCCGCGGCGGGCAAGCGCGGGGGCGAGGTCTCGACGCCGACATTCCACCGGCCGATCGGAACGTATGTAGAGATGCTCTCGAAGGTCGGGCTGCTAGTGAGCGATCTGCGCGAATGGGCGAGCAAGCGGGTGGCGAGTTCCGGGCCACGGGCACCAGAAGAGAATCGGGCTCGCGTGGAGATTCCGCTGTTTCTGGGAGTTCGAGCGGTGCGGGTTCCAACGGTGTAAGCTGCCTGTAGCGCAACATTCCAATATCAGCAGGACACATCCACGGGATTCGCTCCCAGAGCGTCGCTTATCCCGGGCGTGTGGAGCACTCCGATAAACGTCAACCGCCGGTGCAGTTGCCGAACCAGCAGGTCAGGAAGTCAAAGATGTCCTGCACGGTGGTGGTGCCGTCGGCGTTGAAGTCGCCGTTGAGCGTGAACCAGCCGCCGAGGAAATCGAAGATGTCCTGCACCTCGATTGTGCCGTTCTGATTCCAATCGCATCGGCAGAGCAGCGGGAGCGTCGCGGTGTCCATCACGGCCGGCTCGCTCTTGCCCGCGTTCACGTACGTGGTGTACGCGATCTGCCCGAGCGTGTTGCTGGTGTTGGCATCGCGGAGAAACTCGATGTACTCCTTCGAGGTCGTCTGGTAGTAAACAGTCACCTGCGCGGAGCGAGCGCCCGGGGGGAGTAGGAACGGCGTGTCGTCCCAGTATTGCCCATCCGCGAATAGATTCGGCGGTACGCTGGGCGCCTGCACGCTCGTGAAGTTTGCGTTGGTGAAGCCCATCGGCGGGATGCGGTTGTCCTTGTAGAACTTGTTGCTGATGGCGAGGCGGAAAGCCGGCCCCTCGGGCGCGCCGGTCAGCGCGGCCATGGCCGCGTCCGGGCCCATCTTGGCCTCGTACACCTTGGTGTTCCAGTCCGTGAGTATCGCGGTGGTGGCGTCGTACGCGCCGCGCTCGGACATCACGTTTCCGCCAGCGTCGCGGAACTTGACGTTGATCCACATGCGTCGGCCCTCGTTGTAGCCGGTGGGCAACTTGTGGCCGGTGAAGTTGATGACGCGGACGTTCAGCACGCCGTGGCTCTGCGTCAGCTGCATGTCGCTGGCCTGGTTCAGCATGAACTGCGCCCGGGCGATCGAATCGTTCACGCCGGCCTCGGTGAGCTCGGTGTCCGAGTCCAGATACAACTCGCGCACGCCCTTGAGCACCCAGGTGTTCGCGCCGTTGAAGTTGTGCTGCGGAAGATTTGTTCGCGTTGGTGGTTCGAGCGCGCAGCCCTGGCCGGTGATGGTTTGCATGTGGCACTCCTGGCAACTGGAGTACGCGGTCATGTTTCCGCCGTAGCGATTGCTCATGGCGACCGGACCGGAGGCGAACAGCGACTGCGACCACTCGCTGAACGTTCGCTGCTCGGGGAACTGGTCGAGTTTGCTGGCGGCCGGGGCCTGCCCGGTCGCGTTGAGCGTGTACGAACCATTGGGCTGCTTGGTGAAGTGCGAGCTGGAGACATCGTGGCAGGTTGCGCACATGCGCGACGAGAGGTGGAACGGTGACTGGAGGAACTGGTGGTAGCCCGGCCATCCGCCCGAGGATGTGTTCAACCAGTCCGCTTGCAGGTCGAACGGGCCACGCCGACGGTCCATCGGATCAACCACCATTGCCGCGTTGTGCGCGGAGGGCGGAATGCCGGTCGCTAGTCCGCTGAGAATCGCAAGATCCACCGACGGACTGACGCCCGCCTGGTAGATCGGGTCCACCATGCGGTGGCAGACGTGGCAGGCGACACCGAGCTTCTGCTCATCCGCCAGTGGCAGGAGCTTGCCATAGCTCGGAGACTGCTGATCGTTGTTGAACTTTACCTGGTTTCGCAGCCACGTCATCGGGGCGTGGCAGCGCAGGCACGACTCGGCGACGTACGAGGCATCCTGCTCCGCGATCGCCAGTGCTGCGTAGAACACCGGATCACGGGCCGCCTGCGCCATCATCGAGTGGTTCCAACGCGTGTACGGCTCCCAATCCGTGTTGTAGTATCCGTGGCAGGCCGCGCACTGCGTGGGCTCAATGAGCGGGTCCGTGAGTGTGTTGGGCTGCGTACCCGGCGCGAAAAAATTGGTCTTCGTGCTCTGGATCGGCGGCACGGCGAACGCCACACCCACGATCCCGAGCGCCAGCAGCGCAACCCAGCACCCTTCGAGCCAACCCAGCGAACGTTTCCGAGGTGCTTGCCCCACGTCCAGAACTCCAATCTGTTTGACAGCCAACAAGAACTGGCGGCGAACGCCGCACGAACAAAAGATACCGCCCGATACGTACCGGGCCAGCCCGCGGATTCAATCGGCACTCTGGTTTTGCGGATGAATCCATCCGCGAAGGTTCTTCATCCTGTTTTTACCCATCTCCCACCACCCGCTCGCGCCACACGGCTTATCGGAGCCATTTTCGAGCCAGAGCGTGTGCGAAGCTCGGGGTCACCCCTGCGGCCGGAGCATGTGAATCTCGCCCGGGTCCGGGCACAGACCCAGCCGATTTCCCTCGGAGAGGAGCCGCGCCACGGCTTGCTCCCCTATTTCCCCAGCATCGACGGTTAGGTCGTTCACGTACATCTGGATGTACCGCTCCGCCTGCTCGCGGGTGATTTCCGGCGCGAATGACATGCAGTAGTCCATCGAGCGTTCGCGGTGCTGCATCGCGTATCGCAGCGAGGCGTTGAGCAAGCGAACAACTTCCGTCGTCGCACCCGCACCGTGCAGAGCATCCAGATCACGGCGCACGGCATTTCCTCCCAGCGGGAGGGGCAGCCCGGTCTGCTTCAACCACCAGTCGCCGACATCTGCGATGAGTTCCAAGCCCAGCTCCGCGAAAGTGAGCTGTGACTGGTGGATGAGCAACCCGTGCGTGACGCCGCCTTCGCCGGAGCCCGCGGCATCGAGAATGCGATCGAAGGACATTTCAACGAATCGAACCTGCGTGCGCGACTCGCCGAGCATCATCGAGAGCAGCAGGAACGCGGTGGTCTCGCGCCCGGGAATCGCGACGAGTGCGTTTTCTGGAAGCGAGATCGCCGCGTTGCCGCCGATTCCCGGCTCATCCGCGTAGCAGACGGGCGAGGCGCGCGTGCTCGGTTGCTTCGCAGTTTGTCCGGCGCGCCCAACCAGTTTCGGTCCATACCCAAATCCCATCGACGATCCGAAACATGTCAGTTGATACTTCGCCGCCACACTGGCATAGCAGTTCATCGAGATCGCCGTGACATCCAGATCGCCGGTCGAGATGGCGCGCCGGTTCAGCGCGGCAATATCCGACGCGATCGAAACGAAGCGAAACCGCCCGGTGTCCAGTTCCGGCCCGGACACCACGCGGGCCAGAACCACCTGCTGCGCCTGCTCGTGCGAGGGCGGCTGGATCATGCCGGTGATCGGCCACCACATGAACACATCGTCCGGGTCGGGAGAGTGGGCGAGCGTGATGGGAACGACGTTTGACATTCTGGATTCAGAACATGTTCAACTGCCGCGTCGCCAGCTCATCTGTGATCGGATGCTCCGGGTCCAGCCGGTACTCGCCGGTATAGCAGGCCGTACACCAATGCTCACGCGGCTGCGCGGTCACGCACGAGAGCAGCCCATCTAGCGAGAGAAAGTGCAGCGAATCCACGCCGAGGAACACGCGGATTTCCTCAACAGTCTTGTTGTGCGCGATGAGCTGATCGCGGCTTGCGAAGTCCACCCCGAAGAAGCACGGATGCCGGATCGGCGGGCAGGAGATGCGGAGGTGGATCTCCTTCGCACCCGCTTCGCGGAGCTGGTTCATCTTCACCTGCGTCGTTGTGCCGCGGACGATCGAGTCGTCTACGACGACGATCTTCCGCCCCGCCACGATGTCGCGGATGACATTCAGCTTTAGCTTCACCGCGCTCTGCCGCTCGCTCTGCGAGGGCTTGATGAACGTGCGCCCGACGTAGCGGTTCGGAACGATGCCTTCGCGATATGGAATGCCGCTCGCCCGCGCGTAGCCGCTGGCGGCCGATCGCCCCGAGTCCGGCATCGGCATCACATAGTCCGCGGGCACAGGTGCCTCGAGCGCGAGTTTCTCGCCCAGCCGCTCGCGCACGATCTGCACGTTCTCGCCAAACACCACGCTGGACGGATTCGCGAAATACACATGCTCAAAGATGCAGTGCGCTCGACGCGGGGCCGGGTCATCAAATCGCCTGCTGGAAACACCCGCGTCCGAGAGCGTCACAATCTCGCCGGGTTCGATCTCTCTCACGAATGTCGCATCCAGCACATCCAGCGCGACGGTCTCGCTCGCCACCACATGCCGCCCGTCTGCCAACTTTCCCAGCACGAGCGGGCGCCACCCCCACGGGTCGCGTGCCGCCTCGATCCGATCCGGAAATAGGAAGACCAGCGAATATGCACCCTCCAGATGGCGCAGCGTCGCGGCCAGCGGATCGACCGCCTTCTGCTGCGCCGGCGAGGCCAGCAGATGTACGATCACTTCGGTATCGCTTGTGGTGTGGAAAAGATGCCCCGCCTGCTCAAACTGCTTGCGTAACGCGGTCGCGTTGATTAGGTTCCCGTTGTGCGCCACCGCCACCTGACCACCGACATAACTCTCCAGCAGCGGCTGCGCGTTGCAGACCAGTGAGCCGCCCGCCGTGGAATACCGGTTGTGCCCGATCGCGCCGCAGCCACGCGTGTACGCCGTGCCGTTGGTCGCCTTCACGGCACCGGTCGGGTCCGCGGCGACCGGCTTCGCGGCACGCTCAAGGAGTTCCAGCACCCGTGCCGTAAAGATTTCCGGCACCAGCCCCATCCCCGTCACCGCCTCCATCTTGCGCCCGTTCGATACTGCAATCCCCGCGGACTCCTGCCCGCGGTGCTGCTGGGCGTACATGCCCAGGTAACAGTTGGTGACCGGTTCCGGGCCGCCCCAGACACCGAGCACGCCGCACTTTTCTTTCTTTTCATACACATCCATCGCCGCGTCGGGGGAGCGGTGGATCGGCTGGAGCACGTGAAGCGGGACGCGCATGGGGAACGATAGCGACAACCCACCCCCAAATCGCGCGGCCAGCTCTGCAAATCCGAACGGGGCATCCGACAACCTGCAAACGTGGCTCAAAGTATTTATGCAAATCATTTGCATAAACACTTGACTCGTTTCTTTCCCGGGCCAGACTTCACCCATCCATGCCCGGCACGCGCCGTTATCTCGGACTTCTCGCTGTCCTCTTCGCTCTCGCGGCGAACTGGCTGCTCCCGGTCTTGCACGCACCGTGCAACACCGACATGGATCACCCGGAGCATTGCTGCGCGTACGAGCACGGTGAGCATGCCGATCGCGGCGAACACACGCATCACGAGGATGCGACCCCCAACCAGCACACGCATCGCGAGAGCACCAATCACGACGAGAGCCGCTGCGCCCTCTGCCAGATCATGTTTCTGGGCACCATTGCTCCAGGATCGCCAATCCGCACAGCCGCGTTCTGCGGCTTCACACCGCGAGTCGCGATCATCTCGATCGCCTCGCAGCGCGCCGAATCCTGCGATCGCCCGCGCCATCTCGCGCCGCGCGGCCCACCGGCGGCCTGAGCAGCGATCATCTTCTCCGCTCAGCAGCCGTTGAAACGCATCCCACGACACCCGCCTCGCGTTCGCAAGCGCCGGCATCGAGTCATCCCATGCCATCCGACCATGCGCCATCGCCGGGGCTTGCCCCCCGCGCCGGCTTCACCCTGATCGAACTCCTCGTCGTCATCGCCATCATCGCGCTCCTCATCGGCGTGCTGCTGCCCGCACTCGGACACGCACGCACCGCCGCGCGCCAGGCCGTCACGCTCGCGCGTCTGCGCGACATGGGCATCGGCGCGGCCTCGTACGCCCACGATTTCCGCGACCAACTCCCCGCCCTCGATTCACGCGAGGAAAAAGCGTTCATCGGCTTCGGCGTCCTCGCACGCAACAACTCCGTGCCGTATCAGGCGTTTCTCAACCCGAGCACGCTGGACACGCTTGCCACGGCCGAAACAACCGACGGCCGCCCCGTGCTCGCCGATCTCTCCGGCGTCGCGATCGAAAACTCCATTACCATCGCGCCAAGCGACGCCCCGAACATCAACTGGCACTGTTCGTTTTCCTTCGACAATGACAAGCAACTGGACAAGGCATGGAAGCCGGTCGTGTATATGGGCGACCGCGCCGACTACCTCGCGGGCAACACATTCTCCGCCAACTGGAAACGCACCGGGATGTGCGTGCTCTGGACCGATCAGCACGCCGCGTTCGTCAAGTCCCGCTCGCTCAAGGATCAGGGCGATCCGAACATGTACCATCACAATGAGTACCACGGCGAAGGTGGCGACGAGAGCCGCGACGGCATCGAGGTCACCCAGAGCACACTGGATACCCACCTGCGGTTCTTCAGCGAGGATGAGGACGATTCGCTATTGCCGAACTAGTATCTCGCCCTGCTAGATTCCGTACAAATATGCGCCACGAGGGTCGCGCCGCTTGACCCCGACCATCACCCTGCCTTTACTCACCCCCCCAGGTCATCACGTTGATGCCCGGATCTCACCACGCCGGACCGCAGCCGCGGCCCACCGGCACAGATCGCCCGACTGGATGTATCTGACTTTGAGCACGGGCTGGAAAGCCCGTGCCACAAAGTCAGGTGCATCTTTCAGAACGGCACGTCGGCCAATCGTTTCGGACATCCGTCCGCCGCTTTTGGTCGCACGACGGAAGGAAGCTCGTCTCATGGCCCGTTACACTGGTCCCAAGCTCAAGTTGTCTCGTCGATGCGGCAGCCCCATCGAGGACATCCCCAAGCACACATCCAAGCGCACGCTGACCCCCCCCGGCATGCACGGCTATCGCGGCCGCCGCCTGCGCGACTTCGGCGTTCGCCTGAATGAGAAGCAGAAGCTTCGCCACCACTATCATGTTCTGGAGCGTCAGTTCAGGCGCTACATCGAAGAGGCAGGCCGCCTCCCGGGCAACACCGGCGAGATGCTCCTCCGTCTGATGGAGCGTCGTCTGGACAACGTCATCCGCCGCGCCGGGCTGGCCCGCACCATCTGGGCGGCTCGCCAGATCGTCGCCCACGGCCACGTCAAGGTGAACGGCCACAAGACCGATCGCCCGAGCTACTCCGTCGAGATCGGCGACACCATCACCATTAAGGACGGACTGCACAAGCTCGTCCGCGAGAACATGGAATCGCTCTCCGGCCACGAGGTTCCGGGCTGGATCGAGTTCAACCCCGGCGAGCTGACGGCCCGGATCGTCGCCCTACCGACCTCGGACCAGATCCCGTTTGATGTGAATCCCAACCTCATCATCGAATACTACCGATAAGCCGCGGAGCAGTGACGGTGTGACGAAGTGAGAGAGTGACGAAGTGGCTCGGGCCGCTCTCCTCCGCTTCATCACTCCGTCACTTCGTCACTTCCATACTCCGTCACTTCTGGACTCCCCCATGCTCAAATGGCTTCGCAAATACAACACCTTCATTCTGGTCGTGGGCGGCTGCCTGCTCATGGTCGCATTCCTGCTGGGAAGCGTGCTCCAGGATCTCGGCAAGCACGGCCTCTTCGGCGGCACCGTCTTCAAGGTCGGCTCCAAACGGGTCGGCCAGGAGGAATATAGCCAGTCCGCCCGTGAGTACGGCGCGCTCTCGATGGTCGTCGAGTCCACCCGGATCTTCAGCGGCCGTCAGGGCATGGCGGCTGTTGGTGGTGGTGAGAACGCCGAACACTGGTATCTTCTCACGCACGAGGCAGAGAAGGCCGGGCTTGTCGGCGGCGTGAACGACGGCAAGGACTACATGGATGAACTGGCCCGTGGCATGGCCTCGCAGATGGCCCGCGATCAGAGCCAGCTCGACACCTACACCGCCATGTTCAAGATGGGCATGACCAGCGCGATGACGCAGGCCCAGGGCTCGGCGCGATTCTCCGATGACCAGATGTTTCAAGCGTTCGCCAAACTCCGCGGCGCGGTTCGTTTGCAGAACGCGTATCAGGGCACCGCTCGTTTCTCCGCACGCCGCCTCGCTTCGGAAAGCCGCGGATTCGCGGATCAAGTGACCGTTGACTATGTGCTTATCCCCGTCGAGCGCGAGCTCGCCAATATTCCCGAGCCGACCGACACCGAGATCGCGGCCCAGTTCGCCAAGTTCAAGGATACCCCCAAGGGCGGCGGCGACTTCGGGATCGGCTACAAGCTCCCGGCCCGGGTCAAGCTGACGTGGATGGAACTGAACAAGGACATCATCTCCAGCGCGGTCATCGTGGACGGCGTTGAGGTCGAGAAGCGCTTCCTGCAGGCGTTCCCCAACGGCCAGGTCGGCATCACCGGCAAGACGCCCGAGACCGAACGTGCCCGCATTGAGGGCGAGGTCCGCAAGGAACTCGCCGACAAGATGATGAAGGCCGCGGATCAGATCGTTCGCGCCGAAATCGACAAGGCCACGCACAAACTCGACCGCGACACGGACTATCTCCGCCTGCCCGCCGACTGGGGCACGCAGCGCCCGGACTTCACGCAGATCCGCGAGCAGGTCGCCAAGCGCTTGATGGAACAGTACAAGATCACCATCCCGGCTCCGAAGGTCGTCGTACGTTCCAACACCTGGATCGAAGCCCGCGACGCGGACATGCTCGAGGGCATCGGCCAGGCGTTCATGCGACGAGGCCCGGAGCGCCGCCCATTCGGCAAGGTCGTCTTCAGCGTCCGCGAGATCGCCGACAGCAACGATCTCTCCCTCCAGGCCGAAGTCCCCTTTGCGGACTCGATGGAGGCCGACAACGGCAACCGTTACTACTTCATGGTGCTCGATGCCCGCAAGCAGTCGCCGCCGGACTCGCTCAGCGAGATCAAGTCCGACATCGTGCAGGACATCAAGCGGCTTGCCGCGTACGACAAGCTGAAGGCGAAGGAGTCCACGATCCGTGCCGAGGCCGTGGCGCAGGGGCTTGAGCAAATCGCCAAGACGCCCGCTGGTTCCACCGAGCCGCCGGTCGCCCTGCACGAAGCGACTGTGAGCAAGAGCCGCCTGATCGTCGGCGGCGATGCTGTCTCGCAATCGCTGGACACGCCCGCCTTCCGCGAGAAAGTTGTCAACTCCCTTTCCGGACTTGATCCGCTTGTCGATCCCGCCAAAGTAGACGCCGCGGCCAAGACCTTCTCCACTCCCGTGGATCAAGCTCTCTCTCTTTGCGTGTATCGCGCCAAGAAAATGCTCCCGCTCACCGCCGAGCGCTTCCGCTCCAGCCAGGCGGGGCTTCTCAGTCAGGCATCCCGTGCCGAGCTTGGCACCTCGATGGAAGACAGCCCGTTCACCTACGAGGCCATGAAGAAACGGCTGAACGTGACCGACTCCGAAGGTCGCGTGACCAAGCCCGACAAGAAGGACCAAGCCGCGAAGTGATCGCGGCGGCGCAACGCCTCGAATGTCTCATCACACGCCCGATGGTTCAACCATCGGGTGTGTTTGTTTCTGCGTTTTCATCGGCATTCATCTGGGCGTTCATCGCGCCACCGATCGAGCGCCGGTCCAGCGTGGGAAATGATGCCGGAGCGCCGCCGGGAAGCAGAGAGCGAATCGCCTCGCGGAGAATGCGAACGCCTGCCATCATCGCGAGCCCGATCGAGGGCCGCGGCTTGAGCGCGTTGCGTCGCACCAGCAGCGCAGTGACATCATCGTTGAACACCCGCCCCAGATCGCTCGGCATTGCCCGCGGCTCCGAGAGCCGCGCGATGCGCCCGAGCAACTCGCGGACGAACACCTCCGGGTGCGCCGGGTCCATCTCCGCGAGCACCCGACGCAGCCCCGCGTGCCCGAGCAGCGAGCCGTCTGCGTTCTTCGCCTCAATGAGCGAATCCGTGTAGAAGAGCACCAGATCATCGGGGCGCAGGTGGACGCTGGTGGCGGGATACGTGGTGTCCTCGATGATCCCCAGCGGCAGATTCGTGTGGCCGCCGCCGCTATGTTCGCCTCGCTCGACGGGCTCGATGGCCCCCCACTCGCCGCGCTTCGCGTCGTATCGCATCGGGCGCGGATGGCCAGCGTTAGAGACGGCCAGCTCATCCGTGGGCGAGAAATACGTCGCGAACACCGCGGTGGCGAAGAGCGTGCCGCCCCCAACGGTGTCCTGCTCCGCGTCGCCGATCATGCCGAACTCGCGGTTGACCTTCTCCACCAGATCCGATTGCTCGATGGAGTTCGTGTGCTTGCGCATCAGCCGCCGCAGCGCGTCGGCGGCCTTGGCGACCGGAGCGCCGTGACCGGAGACATCCGCGACGATCAGGCGCGTGATCCGGCCGGTGGCGCAGCTTGTGACGTAATGAATATCACCGCCCGCGTCATCATCACCCGCGACACCCTCGTGCCGATACGGCAGCGAGAAGACCCACGCATCCAGACCGGGCATGACCACGCCGTTGTCGATGGCGCGATTGCCGCCCCAGACTTCCATGCAGGCCATGACGTGCTGCTCGGACTCGCCCGCTTGCTTGCTCATGCCTGGATGCCTCATCCCTTGATGCCTTCTTCCCACCCGCAACCGAAATCACGCGAGCAGCACATCCAGCAGTTCAGGCACCCCCTGCCCGCGCGTCGCGACGGTCTCGATCACCGGCCGCTTGCCCGCGACATCGCGCAGGTCTCGCACCAGTTCGTTCTCGCCGGGATGATCCGCCTTGTTGCAGACGAACACATCGGCGATCTCAAGAATGCCGGCCTTGTCCATCTGCACCGCATCACCCATGCCGGGAGTCAGCACAACCGCCGTGCAATCCACGAACGAGCGAATCTTGGTCTCGTTCTGACCCGCGCCGACGGTCTCGATGAACACCGTCGTGAAGGGAGCATCGCCGCCGCAGCCACCGATGAGTTCGACAATCTCCGGCAGCGCGTGATAGTCCTCGCCGCTGATCGCCAGCGAACGGTAGAACACGTTCTGATCCAGCGTGTTGAAGTCCACGCGAAGCCGATCCCCCAGCAGCGCGCCGCCGGTGATCGGGCTCATCGGATCAAACGCCACCACCGCGCACCGCCCCATCGACGGATGCTCTGTCGCCCGTCGCGTGTACTCGCCAACAAGCTGCGCTACCAGCGTGCTCTTACCCGCGCCGGGCGAACCCGTGATCCCGATCACGCGCGTCGGCCGCTTCCTCGCCGCGCCACTGCGCATCGGCCGCCCCGCGTGCATCAGCGAGATATCGCGAGCGAGTTGCGATTCCGGAGTGGACCTGTTATGGGTACCCCGGCTCTCCGAGCCGGGTTCCTGCGGCAGCACAATCTGCCCGCGCTGCTTCGTCGCCCCGCGCACCGCCTCCACGATGTCCATCAGCCCCGTCGCCGTCGTAAAACACTTCGCCACGCCCTCCGCCAGCAGCGTCGCGATATCTTCCTGCGGCAGAATCCCGCCCATATACACCGGCATGTCCGCCCGGCCCAAGTCCTTCAGCGCCGTCACCAGCCGCGGCCCCAGCACCAGGTGCGAGTTGCTCATCATGCTCGCCGCAATCACATCGCAATCCTCATCGCGGGCCGAAATCGCCAGCGATCGCGGCGTCTGCCACAGCCCCGAGTAGATCACATGCACGCCCGAATCCCGCAGGGCGCGGGCGATCACCTTCACCCCCCGGTCATGCCCATCCAGCCCCATCTTCCCCAGCAACACCCGCGGCCGATGGTCCAGATCGGCGCAGCGGTCCTTCTTCTCAAACTCGGTCGTCGCGGTGTGCAGTGTGGTGGTCATCCGGCAAAGAATAGCACGGCCCCGGTCGAAAAGACCCGGGGCCGTGCCATGAGCGTGCGATTGAAACTGGCCTCAGGCAGCGATCTTCATGGGCGAAGAACTAGACGAAGCGATGAACAGCCCGCCACCACCGGAGCCGACGCCCAGCGTGACGCTGAACACCTCGCTCATCGGCCCGATGAGCGCGCCGCGCCGGGGCGTGATGATGTACTGAATGTTGGTCGAGCCCGCTACCAGCGAGTTGTCGGTGAAGTTGGAGACGCCGCGAGTGCCGGCGCGGGAGGGCTCGGCCGTGCCGACCTGCGAGAAGGTTGTTTCGCTGTTGATCTTGCGGGCGATGACGTAGATCACACCCGCTGTCGAGGCGTC
>JAYVRG010000025.1:0-33278 GCA_043776515.1 Phycisphaerales bacterium | reverse complement strand
CCCGCCCCGCGCCGCCCCTCACATGGCTGATCCCCCCAACCCCCGCGACACTCCCGCCATGCGTCAGTACTTCCGCTGCAAGCGGCAGCACCCCGAGTGCGTCCTGCTCTTTCGCATCGGCGACTTCTACGAGATGTTCGACGACGATGCGGTGAACGTGTCCAAGGCGATCGGGCTGACGCTCACGCAGCGCACCGAGGGCGTGCCGATGGCGGGGCTCCCGTATCACCAGCTCGAAACGTATCTTCGCAAACTGCTCAGCGCGGGCTTCCGCGTCGCCGTCTGCGAGCAGACCCAGGACGCCGCCGACGCCGCGAAGGGAACGGTCATCGAGCGCGCCGTGACCCGCGTGCTCACACCCGGAACGCTCGTCGATGAAGGACTCCTCGACTCGGACGCTTCGTGTACGCTCGCCGCCGTCTGCTTCACCGGCGAGGGCGATCACTCGCCAGCCGCTGTCGGCGTCGTCGATCTCTCCACCGGGCGCTTCGAGGTCTTCGCCGCGCCGAGCGAGACGCTTGGCGATGAACTCGCCCGCCGCCGCGTGACCGAACTCCTCTACAGCCAGACCGCCGACGGCAACCCGCCGACGCGCGTCAAGAATGTTCTCTCGATGTTGGGGATCTCAGGCACTCCGCAGCCGAGTTGGCACTTCCGCCAGGATGAATCCCGCGAAGCCCTCCTCAAGCAATACGGCGTCCTCACCCTCGACGGGTACGGCTTCGCCGCTGACGACCAGGCCATCCGCCCCGCCGGCGCGCTCATCCGCTACCTGCAAGCAACCCAATGTATACAGAGCCCCGGCGGTAACGCCGGGGCCAACGGGGCCGCAGGCAATTCCGACAGCGGCCCCACCCCATCCACATCACTCGCGCACCTGCAACCCCCACGCCGCGACGAGGCGTCCAACTTCTGCATCCTCGACGGCACCACCCTCCGCTCCCTCGAAGTTCTCAGCACCATCCGCCCTGCTCTGGGTGGCCCGCCGCTCCGCGGCGGTTCCCTCGACTCAGTTTCCGACGGCTCCCTCCTGGGCATCTTCGCCGGAGGGGGAGGGGGGGGGCGCACCTTCCCCGGCTGCCGCACCAGCATGGGCAAGCGCCTGCTGCGAGAATGGCTCTGCCGCCCGCTCCGCGAAGTCGCCCCCATCGAGCATCGCCAGAAGTGCGTCGCCACGCTGATCGAAGACCAGCAATCACGAACCAACCTCACAACCTCTCTGGATCACATTCAGGACATCGCCCGCATCGCCGCCCGTCTCTCCCTCGGCCGCGCTTCTCCGCGCGATCTCGTCGCCCTGGGCCGCTCTCTCGCGCAGATCACTCCAGTCGCCGAGGCCATCACCAACGCACCCGCCTTCGCCCCGCACCTCTCCACCATCACCGCGCTGGGTGAGAAACTCGAACCGCTCGCAAGACGCATCGCCGATCGCTGCGTGGACTCTCCACCCCCCCACCTCCGCGACGGCGGCCTCTTCAAGGACGGTTTCGACGCCGAACTCGATGAGGCCCGCAAGCTCATCAGCAACGCCGCCGGTTGGATGGCCGAGTATCAGGCCAAGCTCATCGAGGAGCACCAACTCCCCTCGCTCAAAGTCGGCTACAACACAATCTTCGGCTACTACATCGAGCTCCCCAGCGCACAGTCCAAGCGCGCCCCCGACACCTTCACCCGCAAGCAGACCCTCAAGAACGCCGAGCGTTACATCACGCCCGAGCTCAAAGACTTCGAGTCCCGCGCCTCCACCGCCGAGCAGCGCGCCCTCGCCCGCGAGCAGTCCCTCTTCGAGGACCTCTGCGCCCGCGCCCGCTCCCTCATCCCCGCCATCTCCACCTTCGCGGACACCCTCGCCGAGCTGGACGTCCTCGCCTGCTTTGCCGACAAAGCCCAGTGCCGCCGCTGGATCAAGCCGCAGATCGTCGAAGAACCCATCCTCGCATTGGAGCAAGCCAGACACCCCGTCCTCGACGAACGCCTGGAAAACAACTTCGTCCCCAACGACCTCTGGCTCGGCGGCCGAATGTCGGATGTCGGATGTGCGATGTCGGATGTGAAGGCATCTCCTTCTTCTCCCACATCCGACATCCGACATCCCACATCCCACATTCCCTCTCTCGCCCTCATCACCGGCCCCAACATGGCCGGCAAATCCACCTACATCCGCACCGCCGCTCTCCTCACTCTCTTGGCCCACACCGGCTCGTATATCCCCGCCGACCACGCCGTCATCGGCATCACCGACCGCATCTTCACCCGCATCGGTGCCGACGATGCCCTGCACGCGGGCCAGTCGACGTTTATGGTGGAAATGACCGAGACCGCCCGCATCCTCAATCACGCCACAAGCCGCTCCCTCATCATCCTCGATGAAATCGGAAGAGGCACTTCGACACTCGATGGGCTCTCGCTCGCGTGGGCCATCGCCGAAACACTCGCCACCCCCCGCCTCGATGCCTCGATGCCTCCTGCCTCAATGCCTTCTTCTCATCCGAACTCTTCTTCCGCTCCTTCCTCCTCTTCCACTTCGTCACTCCGTCACTCCGTCACTCCGTCACTCGCGCCTCGCGTCCTCTTCGCCACCCACTACCACGAACTCACCGACCTCGAAGAGCTCCTCCCCGGCCGGGTCGCCAACCTCCACGTCTCCGTCCGCGAGTGGAACGACGACATCGTCTTCCTGCACCGCATCCTCCCCGGCCGCACCGACCAGTCCTACGGCATCCACGTCGCCAAGCTCGCCGGCCTCCCCGCGGCCACCATCTCCCGCGCCCGCGAAGTCCTCGAATCCCTCGCCGTCCACCACCACGGCCCCTCCTCCCCCGCCCCCACCTCATCAAAGGGTGGCACTGGCAGCTTGTCTGCCAGTGATGACGCCAAGCCCCTCACGAAGCACAGCAAGCCCGCGCCCCCACAACCCCAACTCTCCCTCTTCACCGAGTTCGTCCAGCACCCCGCCATCGACGCCCTCCACGAAATCAAGCTCGACGCCCTCACGCCGCTGCAGGCGTTTGATGAGCTGCGGAAGTTGAAGTCGATGACGGACCCGGACGCGGCGAAGCAACATCGCACATAACACATAGCCACATAACACATGGCCGCATCGCACAGCCGGAACTGTCAGGCAGCCAACGCCCATTCTTTGACTGCCCCTCCGCGTCCCACGCGCCCTCTGGACACCTCCGCGGTGAATCATGCCTTTCCCCGCTCGCGATACGAACAAACCCACGTCTGTCAGGCGTGCGTTCGTAGAACGGACCGATTTCACGTCCGAAGAGTGCCAACGCTCGTTCCGAGCATCCGGTTCCTCAGAGCGAGCGTGGGGTTCCTCGGAACGAGCGCGGGCACGCTCGGAGCGAGGGTGGGGTTTCTCGGAGCGAGCGTGGGGTTCCTCGGAACGAGCGTCGGCTCG
Organism: Phycisphaerales bacterium; assembly: GCA_043776515.1. Lineage (GTDB taxonomy): Bacteria > Planctomycetota > Phycisphaerae > Phycisphaerales > UBA1924 > UBA4658. The sequence continues at coordinate 29,869 of JAYVRG010000025.1, read as the reverse complement.
CTCAGAGCGAGTGTGGGGTTGCTCGGAACGAGCGTGCGGTCCCTCGGAATGAGCGTGGGCATTCTTGGGGCGAGCATGTATACTTCCCGAGTACACGCGGGCACGAGCGATCCAGTCATCAAACAACGGAGAAAGAGCATGTCTAAGTCCATCGTTACGATCGCGTGCATGCTTGCTGTCGCCGCTGGCGTGTCGAGTGCGATGGCCCAGACGCTCACCACGCTGGTGACGTTCAACTGCAACAACGGGGCCTATCCATATGCCGGGCTGACCCTCTCAGGCAACACGCTGTACGGGACGACTAGGGGCGAGGGCAGCGACTATGGCAGGGTTTTCTCAGTTCCCGTCACCGGCGGCCCGGCAACGACGCTGGCGACGTTCTTCAACCCCTACACCGTCGGGGTCTATCCCCAAGCCAGGCTGACCCTCTCGGGCGACGTCCTTTACGGGACGACCACTTCCGGCGGTGACGGCGGCCGCGGCACGGTCTTCTCCGTCCCGATCACCCGCGGCACGATCACCACGCTGGCGTCGTTCAACGGCACCAACGGAGCCGAACCCCAAACCGGGCTGACCCTCTCGGGCAACATCCTGTACGGGACGACCAGGATCGGTGGGGCCAACAGCTTTGGTACAGTCTTCTCTGTCTCGGTCTCCGGCGGCACGCCAATCACGTTGGCGATGTTCAGCGGCACCAACGGGCGTAACCCCTCCTCCGGGCTGATCCTCTTGGGCAACACCCTGTATGGGACGTCCCAATATGGCGGCGCGAGCGACCGCGGCACGGTCTTCTCCCTCCCGGTCACAGGCGGCACGCCCACCACGCTGGCGACGTTCAACGGTGCCAACGGGTCACTTCCCTATGACGGCGGGCTGATCCTCTCGGACAACACGTTGTATGGGACGACCCAATCCGGCGGGGCGAGCGACCGCGGCACGGTCTTCTCTGTCCCGGTCAGCGGCGGCACGCTCACCACGCTGGTAACGTTCAACGGTGCCAATGGGGCTTACCCCTTAGCCGCGCTGACTCTCTCGGGCAACACCTTGTATGGGACGACCACCTCAGGCGGGGCGGGCAACTGGGGCACGGTCTTTTCCGTTCCGATCGCCGGCGGCACGCCCACCACGCTGGCGACATTCAACGGCACCAACGGGTATTTTCCGAATGCCGGGCTGACCCTCTCGGGCGACACCCTGTACGGGACGACCAAAGAAGGCGGTGCAAACGGCTTCGGCACGGTCTTCGCGCTCGTCCTCCCCGCCACCGGCGCCTGCTGCGCCGGGACGAACTGCACCATCGGCACCTAAGGCGACTGTACCGGTACCTTCCAAGGATTCGCCACCGTCTGCGGCCCCGTCGGCAACCCGACCACCTGCTGCAAAGCCAACTTCAATCAGACGGGCGGATTGTCTGTCCAGGACATCTTCGACTTCCTCACCGCTTGGTTCGCCCTCGACCCCCGCGCCGACTTCAACGGGGTCAACGCCATCACCCCGCAAGACATCTTCGACTTCCTCGCCGCGTGGTTCGCCGGGTGCTAGCAGTCCCATCTACTCTTGTTCATGCCCCTCACCCACTACACCACCCTCGGCCGCTCCGGCCTCCGCGTCTCGCCGCTCTGCCTCGGCACCATGACCTTCGGCCTGGACTGGGGCTGGGGCTCGGACGTCGCCGACTCGCAGAAAATCATGGACGCGTACATCGAGCGCGGCGGGAACTTCCTGGACACCGCCAACATCTACACCAAGGGCCACTCCGAGAAGATCATCGGCGACCATCTCGGGCGCGATCCGCACAAGCGCGACCGGCTGGTCCTTGCCACCAAGTTCATGGGCAACATGTTCAGCGGCGACCCAAACGGCGGCGGCGCGGGGCGCAAGGGAATCCTCGCCGCGTGCGAGCAGTCGCTTCGCCGCCTGCAAACCGACTACATCGATCTCTACTGGATGCACTTCTGGGATGACCAGACCCCGATGGATGAAACCATGCGCGCCCTGGACGATCTCGTCCGCGCCGGCAAGATCCGCTATGTCGGGTTCTCTGATACGCCCGCGTGGAAGTGCACGCAGGCCCAGATGCTCGCCGAGATGAAGGGCTTCGCGCCGCTCATCGCGCTGCAAATCGAGTATTCCCTCCTCGAGCGCACCGTCGAGGCCGACCTCATTCCCATGGCCATCGAGATGGGCATGGGCGTGACTCCGTGGTCGCCGCTCAAGGGCGGCGTGCTCAGCGGCAAGTACACCCGCACGAACCAGCCCCCGCCCGGGCGCGGCGAGTGGGTCGCCAATCACCTCAAGGACAAGGCCTTCGAGATCATCGACGCCCTGATCGCCATCGGCAAGCAGGTTGGGGGGGGCCACGCCACGCCCGCGCAGGTCGCGCTCAACTGGGTGCAGACCCGCCCCGGCGTCGGCTCCGGCGGATCAACCATCATCGGTGCCCGCACCCTGGACCAGTTGCTGGACAACCTCGGCGCGCTGGGCATCCACCTGTTGCCTGAACACTTCGCCACACTCGACGAACTCAGCAAACCCGCGTTCCCCTTCCCGCACGAGTTCCTCAAGTACACCGTGAACAATGTGCAGGGCGGCGCCACCGTGAACGGCCGCCCGAGCAAGGCCTGGCACTTGGCACCGCAATCCGACAAGGAACGCTGGTAGTCGCGTTGACTTCGACTTTGAGCGAGTTGGACCGGTCGGTTATACTCTCCGGCCCGTCACCACTCAACACCAGAGGCCCACATGATCGTCCTCATTGCGCTTGTTCTACTGCAGGGTTTCATGCTCGCCTGGATTGCGCAGGTTGTTGCGCGCGAAGAGGTGGAAGTCAAAACCGGGGTGCTCGTTGTCGTCATCACCGCGGTCCTCTCGACCATTGCCGGATTCGCACTCCGCAACACGCTGGGCCTCTGGCCCACCGCGATCCTGCAAGTCGCCATCTACTATGGATTGCTCTCCACGCTTCTGAAGGTGATGGCCCACTTGCAGTTGAAGCACGCCAGCATCATCGCGGGCATCTACACCGTCATCTATCTGGTCACGATCATCGGAATCGCCATGCTCGTTTCGTAACGCCCTCCCGGAACTCGCCGCCCATGACCAACATCTTCGACCCCGAGTTCCTCAAGACCAAGTTCACCGCCGGTCTGCCGTACGAGCAGTACGTCGCCTCCGGCAAATCCCACGAACAGGCCAACTGGCACGCCTTCAGCGAGCGTGTCTCGCTTACCGCCGCGCAGAACGATCTGGTCGGCGGCTTTACCCGGCGCATCAACGTCCTCTGTCTCTCCGGCACCTGGTGCGGTGACTGCGTGCAGCAGGTCCCGTTCCTCACCCACATCGAGAAGGCCAACACCGCCCACATCACCGTTCGCTTCCTGGATCGCGACCTGCACGCCGATCTTTCCGCCCCGCTCAAAATCTGCGGCGGCTCGCGCGTCCCCGTCACGCTCTTCCTCAATGAGGACTTCGACTTCCTCGCACACATGGGCGACCGCACCCTCAGCCGCTATCGCGTTCTCGCCGCACGCCAGCTCGGCGGCACCTGCCCGCTCCCCGGCGCGCCCGTCCCACCCGACGAGATTGCCATGCAACTCGCCGAGTACGTCGGCGAGTTCGAGCGAGCCCACCTGATGCTGCGGCTCTCGACCAAGATGCGCCAGCGATACGGGGACTGAGTGCGGACCATCAAATGGAAAACGCCCGAACGATCGCTCGTCCGGGCGCTTTGGTATCAAATCAGAACAGACCAATCAGCGACGCCGGCGACGCGCGGCCAAGAGGCCGAGGCCACCGATCGACATCGCCGCGCTCGGAGCGGGCACATACAGAGCGAACGGAACCGCGCTGTTGTTGCCGATGTTGCGGGCGCTGCTGCCCAGGAACTGGCCGTTGATGTCGGCGTTGTTGGCGCTGCGGAAGTAGCCAGCGGCAGGGGCAACCTGCATGTTGGTGCCAACGGCGGGAGCGGGAGTCGTCGCGCCGCCCGTGACGCCCGTGTTCAGGCCCGAGAGATTGACGAAGCCCGCGCCGTTGTCAACCTGCCAGTTGAACGAGATGCCCATCTGGCTCGCGGTCGTGAGGTTCATCGTGAACAACTGTCCAAAGTTCAGCGTGACGTTCGAGGCAGAGTTGCTGGCCAGCGAAGAGGGTCCGAAGGCGAAGGTCGCCGTCGGTGCCGCCAGTCCAAGCCCGAGGTCGAGCTGGTTAGAGAACACCGGATTGGCGGTGTTGATGTTTGCCGCGGCGACTGACTGCCAGATCCAGACGTTCAGACGGATCGGCTTAGCGGTGATCGCCGCGCCCGAGGTGTTCACCACCAAGGTGTCAAGCCAGATCGCCTGGGAGACGTTATTGGTCCAGTTGGCAAGGTTCACTGCCATCCCGGTCTGGAGATTGCCTTGGCCAGCGATCGGAGCACTCACCGTCGAAACACCGCTCACGGTCACGATGTTGCTGATCTGGTTAAAGTACACGCCGGTGACATGCGGATCGGTCACAAACGCCTGAGCAGAACCCGCCGCAACAAGCAGCGCGGCGGCAGCCCCGCCAAAAACAGAAGAACGCAGTTTCATGTATCTCTCTCCTCAAAAGGGCACCGCGGTAGCGGGGCCACTGAATCAGGGTACAGCGTGTCCGAGAAATTGCAAACCTTTGGCCAACTCTACTTGCGTGTTTGGTCTATGTATGTATACTGACGGGCAACCAGCAACTGAAATCCCTTTCTCGGACCCTTCACGAGTACACAATCACCCCAATGCCCCACCCACGCCAAGCACCTTTTACACTTGCTGACCTCACCGCCGATCTGGTCTGGCCGAACCTGCTGCGCGCTGGGCACCTTGCCCTGCGCCCCTCGCGGCTGGGCATTGCGCTGGTCTTCATTGTCGGGTTCATGCTGCTGGCCGCGCTTGCGGACAAGCTGGACAACGACAAGGATGGCAACGCGCTGATGACCAGTTCGCGGGTGGTCGCGCTGGATGCGATCGTCGCCGCGGCGGGGCGCGAGGAGCGAGCCGGCGAGCGATCGGCGCGCCAACTCTTTGACGCGATGATCGCAACGCCCGCGTACCTGCTGATGAACCATCCGTGGGCGGCGATTATCGCGGTGCCTTTGATGGCCCTCTGGACCGCGCTCGCGGGCGGGGCGATCTGCCGCTCCGCGGCCTGTGAGCACGCGCAGGGCGCGATGCTGGAGTGGCCCAAGTCGGTCGGCTTCGCGCTGGGGCGGTGGCGATCGCTGCTGCTCGCGCTGGTCGGGCCGCTGCTGATCGTCTGGGGGATCGCGCTCGGGTTGGCGATCGGCGGCTTCGTGCTGTTCCGCTACGGCGGCGTGAATCTGCTGGGCGGGCTGCTCTGGCCGCTGTTTCTGTTCGGGGGCGTGGTCGCTGCGATCGTGATGCTGGCGTTCGTGGTCGGGTGGCCGCTGCTGATTCCGTCGGTCGCCTGCGAGGGGACGGACGCGGTGGACGCGGTGCAGCACGCGTACTCGTTCGTCTTCGCGCGCCCGCTGCGGCTGGTGATCTATCTGGCGATCCTGATCGCGCAGATGGTGCTGCTCGCAGCGGTGATCGCGGTGATCTGCTGGCTGGGTGTACTCATCGCGCAAAAGTGTGGCATGGCGTGGAGCGGGTATCGCGGCGAGCACGCCCTCTCGGATCTGCCGAACCACCCGGGGACCGCGCCGGCATCGACCGCGCCCTTGAGCAATCGCGGGGCGCACTGGTTGGTCTCACTCTGGACACTGATTCCCTCGCTGGGCATTCCCGCCGCGTTCATCGTCTCGTACATCTGGTCCGGATCGACGGTGCTGTATCTCGCTATGCGGAAACTGGTGGATGGGCAGGACATGAGCGAGGTGTGGATGCCGGGAATCGTTGAAGGCACGCGGGCGATGGCGAGTGCGCCGGTGGCACCCGCCGCGCCGCCGCCAATGCCCGCGCCCAAGTCGGATGCGATCGCGGACAATGGCCCGGCGGATGCGACGTGAGCACCGAAGCTCCAAGTTCGGGATCGATCGCGTGCGGGGATGAGCCAGCGCGGCTCGCGCTCGCGTTGCGGATTGCTGGTGTGCTCGCCGAGTGCGCCGTGCAGCGGCTGACCATCGCGGACCCGCGCATCTGCCGCTGGCGCGAGGTGGAAGCGCGGGTAACGAATCTGCCCAGTGAACTAGCAACGGCCGCGCCGGGGACGACGTTGCAGGGCGAGGGCTTTGCGCTGCTGGTGGATGAGGGGTGCGTGCGCTGGGTGGCGGCGGGCGAGATCGCGGCGGGGCTCGCCGCGATCGGTGCTTCTTCAAGCCACGGGTGAGCGCAAGTCGGCCGCGGTCATGCGCTCGGGGAGTTGCTCAAGACCAGTCGCGTCCTCCACGCGGTACGGCCCGATCGAGGTGCGACGGAGCGCGGTGAGGACGGCGGGGTGGCCGGTGACAGCGACGCCGATGTCGCGGGCGAGCGAGCGGATATAGGTGCCGCGGCCGCAGAGGACTTCGATGGTGAGCTTGGGAAACTCGTACGCGAGCACATCGATGCGATGGATGGTGATCGGGCGTTCCTTCATCACCGGCGCTTTGCCCTTGCGTGCAAGGTCGTAGGCACGCTTGCCATCGACGCGAATCGCGGAGAACGCCGGGGGCTTCTGCTGGATGACGCCGATGAACCTCTCGGCGATGATGCGCTCGATGGTGGCGCGGTCGGGCGGAGAGTCGATCTGATTGGGAATCAGATCGCCCTCAAGATCATCGGTAAGCGAGGAGTGCAGCAGGTCGATGTCGGTCATGTACGTCTTCTCGCCGTGCATCAGCCCTTCGCACAGCCGCGTGGCACGGCCGACCAGGACGATGAGCAGGCCGGACGCGAGCGGATCGAGCGTGCCGGCGTGACCGACAGCGATGCTGCGCTTGCGCTTCGGGTCCACGACGCCACCCGCGGCGAGTTTGCGTTTGACGGCGCGACAGACCGTGACCGAAGAGATGGCACGGCGCGCGGGCTTATCCACGAGTACGAGGCCGGAGGGGGGTGGAGGGGAGTTGGGGTCCATTATGGATTCGAGATCGGGCGCGGGCGGGGAGCGTAGACCTCAATGGTGGCCCGCTTGCCGATGCTGTAGTTGTAGCCGTCGATGGTGGAGACGCGGGTGAGCGAAGCGGCGGCGACTTTCGCGGCATCCGGAGCACGCGCGGGCTCGATGGCAACGAGGCCCGTGGGATGGCGAACGATCCAGTCGGCGAGGTGCGCGGGCTCGATGCGCTCGGCGCGGCCGCGGAGCATGAAGATGGCACTGTCTTCTTGATAGCCGATGAGGGCGACGGGCGTCGGGGCGGACGCTTGCACGCGCGAGACGATTGCGGCGAGTTGCGGGCTGATCCAGAGATCGCGTGAGCGAGGAAGCACGCACGCGAGCGACACCCAACACCAGACCAGAACGGCGCAGATGGCGAGCACATGCGCCCGCGCCACGGCGCGTTCTCGATCGATGGCAACACACGCTGCGGCAATGCACCCGAGCATGACCCACGCCGCGGCAACGAGCGGAAGCCGACCAAAGGTCGAAGGAGAGAAGTCGTATCCCCCCCACTCCGTCAGTGCGCCGAGTGAGCCCAAGAGTCCGGTCACACCGATACCGCACCAGAAGAGAACGCCCATGCGGTCGAACGCGGTGCGAAGCAACTTGGAAGACGGGGTCATCGCGGCACACGCCGCGCGTGCGGTGAGCAGCGCGATCGCGGGATAGAGCGGCATGGTGTAGTGCGGGAGTTTGGTGGCGATGCACTCGAAGACGATCCAGGAGGGGATGAGCCAGGCGAGGAGGAAGAGTTCGGCGCTGCGGCGAGCAAAGACACCGGCGGGACGCTCGTGCCACGGAAACGCGCGGCAGGCACGGATGACAGCGGCGAGCGTGAGCAGTGAGCCGGGCCAGAAGAGGACGGCGAGGAGAACGGTGTGGTAGCCGGGCGGGCCCCAGTGGCTTTCGGCGGCGTCGGTGCTGCGGCCGATGGTTTCCTTCAGGATGATGGGCCAGTAGGTGGACCAGCCGACTGCGCGGGAGACGAGCCAGACCCACGGACCGACGAGCGCGGCGATGATGAGGAGGCCGAGAAGCGGGCGGAGTTGCAAGGTCCAGCGCGCGGAGCGCGTGGCGATGCTGAGGGTGATGATTGCGAGGAGGGCGATCATGGGGGTGACGGGGCCTTTGGCGAGGATGCCGAGGGCGATCCACAGCCAGAAGATGCACGGCCACATGAGTTTCACCACGGGCGGGCGAGCCGCCCGTGCCACCCCTGTCACTCCTGACACCCGCTGGGTTTGTTTCCAGCAGACGTACAGTGCGAACATCGCGCCCATCACGGTCAGGACCATGAGCTGGTCGGCGCGGGCCTGGTGCGCATCCCAGACAATCATCGGGCAGACGGCAAGCAACGTGGCGGCGAGCAGCGCGGCGCGGGAGTCGAAGAGACGCAGGCCCAGTCGCCATGTGAGCAGCACGGTGCCGATGGCGCAGAGAACGCTGGGGAAACGGAAGACCCAGATGTTGCCGTTGCCCCACTCGCCCAGACCATCGGGTCCGGGGGCATCGCCAAGGAGTTTGGCGGAACCGGACTGGAGCCAGTAGATGAGAGGCGGCTTGTTGAGGCGTGGTTTGTCCTGGATGCGGGGAATCACGAAATGGCCGGATTCCAGCATGGTGCGAGAGGCCTGGGCGAAGCGGGACTCGTCTCGATCCACCGGCGGGATGGCCCGCAGGCCCGGCAGATACACTGCGAGCCCGAGAACCATGAGCATGATGCCGCCACCAGCCCAGGAAGAGCACCAGCGACGAACCGAGGACGCGGGGACATTGCTGCGCGGCCGCTGCATGATCGCGCCGAGCATCGCGAGAATGCCGGGGAACTGCGGGGATTGGCGGGCGGGGCGCGAGGACATCGGGAGCGACTATAACGGAGATGTGATCGGCGCGTGGCATGGGCGTCCCGCCCATGAGGTGAGGAGCAACTATCGGGCAAACAAGTTTCGTGCGTGGAGTTCGGTGAGTTGGAAGCGATGTGGGTGGAGGAGTTTTCCTCCGCTTGTGCGGAGGGCTCGTAGATGGCGATGACGCGCGAAGGCGGGTGGCCTCGGTGGGTGATTCCGCTGGTCGTGATGCTCGGCGGATTCTTCCTGGTGCATCCGTTTGATCGGACGCTCTCGGAGCACGCGGCGCGGCTGGCACTCGCGCTCAAGGGGGACATCTCGCGCGAGCTGTTCGCGTGGCAGCAGTACGGGCAAGGAGTCGCGATCGTCGTGACAGTGCTGATCGTGTGGCTACAAGACCCGGCGCGCCGGAGGCGGCTGCTTGATCTGGGGCTGGCACTGCTGATCGCGCAGGTGGTTTCGACGGCCGGAAAGATGCTGATCGGACGGCCGCGGCCACGGCCGGGGTTTGATGATCCCAATACGTTTCTCACGCCGTGGGGCGAGTATCCGATCGTGGTGCATGGGAAGACGGTGCTGGTGCATGCGTGGGACACGAGGGCGGGCGCGGGTACGGATTTGTGGTCCATGCCGAGTAGCCACACGCTGTTCGCGGCGGTGCTGAGCGTGTTTCTGGCGACGCTGTATCCGCGGCTGCGCTGGGTGATGCTCGCGCTCACGCTGCTGGTCGGGTTCGGGCGCGTGCTGTTTGATGCGCACTGGCCCACGGATGTGGTCGTGGGCGGCGCGGCAGGGTGGCTGATCGGACGGTGCGTGGTGCCGAGCTACGCGGGCGTGCGGCTGCTGGACTGGGTGTGGGTACGGACGGTCAACAAGCAAGCGCGGCCCGCGTTTCCCGCGCTGCTGGCGAGCGAGCGGGGACGGATGACGGGCCGATAATTGCGGCAACAAACACAGGATTCGCTGCGTTCTTGGCGATCGGTGCCACGAGTACCGTCGGCAGCAAACGTGTGCATGTAAAGCAGACGATTGCCCGCTGCGGGGCTACACTTGCCCCCACTCAGCCAGATTTACACCCCGGAGAGGTGTCCGAGCGGCTGAAGGAACGCGACTGGAAATCGCGTAAACGGGCAACCGTTTCAAGGGTTCGAATCCCTTCCTCTCCGCTTTCCTTCAGAAAGAGCCCTTCGATGAGAACATCGAAGGGCTTTCTCATTGTGGGGCAAAGAGTTACGCCATCGAGGCGGCAGTTCAAACACACGATTTCGAGGATTCGACGCTTGGTGGCATGATCCGCCGTAAACCACTGCTCCCGCAGGGTTTGCGAGAGTTCAAACACCTTGACCGCCAGTTCAGCGGTTTCGTCGTGGGAGCGGTCCAGAACGTCCAGTTGCAGCTTGATCGAGGAGAGTCGATCCCGGAGCTCGGTGTCCTTGCGGGCAAAGGCATCTTGATCGAGATGATCGTCTAATCGCATATTCAGCAGCCGATCCTGCTGGGCCGTGAGCAACGTCGTTTGCCGCTGGAGCTCGGCACGCCGGGCCTGAGAGTCCGCCTGCTGGTCCTTTGTTTGCGAGGCCAGCACGGCCCGGAACCACTCCCGCACTTCGGGATCGTCGATTCGCATGGCATCGAAGATGCCAACGACTTGCCGCTCAATCTCTGGCTCGGGCACACGAATACGTGGATGCCCTTCAGCCAGATACCCGCTGCATCGGTAGTAGACGTAGTGCTTGTCGCCACACTTGCGGCGCTTGACGATCCGCTCGCCGGTGATGGCGCGGCCGCAGTGGCCGCAGTGCATGAACTCGCCTGAGTAGGTGATATCCAGAGAGTGATAGATGTGGCCGCCGAGCAGGGCTTGCACACGGTTCCAGGTCGATCGATCAACCAGCGGCTCGTGCTTGCCGGGGAAGAAATTCCCCTTGTAGGGAATCTCGCCGATATAGCTTCGATCATGCAGCATGGTGTGCATCGAGGTGCGGGCGAACTTGGGTGTACTGCGGCGATACACCCGCCCTTCGTCGGAGAGCCGCTTGATCACGCCGTCGATGGTGAGGTTTTCGTAGGCGTAGAGGTGGAACATCCGGCGGATGTTGTCGGCTTCGACGGGTTCGATGACGACGGTGCCGCGCCCGTCGGTGCGGACGTTGCGGTATCCATACGGAGCCCGACAGACGAACCAGCCATCCTGCACACGCTGGGCAAGGCCCTCTCGAACATCGACAGCCAACTGCTCTGTGTAGAACGATGCCATCGACGCAAGGATGCGCCGCTGGAGCGATCCCGCGGGGTTCCGCTCTGTGTGCTGGGTGACACAGAGCATGGGGACGTTGTACTCGCTCTCCAGCCGTTCCAGTTCCACAAAGTCGGTGAGGTTGCGGCAGGCGCGGTCGATTTTGTAGACGATGAACCCGTCGAGTTCGTGCGAGTGCTGCTTGACATACCCGAGCAGTTCCTTGAAGGTCTTCCGCTCGTCGGTCTTGCTTGCGGTCTCGGTCACGCGGTACATGCGGACGATCTCGCCGCCCGCCTTGGCGGCGTACTGCCTCAAAGAATCTTCCTGTACGGTCAGCGAAAACCCAGAATAGGCTTGCTCGCGACTGCTCACTCGCGCCAACGCGACGAACTTTTTCATGGTCATGCTCCCGGTCCAACCACCCAAGCCCCGCCCCACCACTGCAACCCGCCAATGACATCATGCCAGCGGGCGGCCGATCGTCAAACCGCGCGGGAGGAATCGATGCGAGTTTGCTTCTGGGCCATGCTGGGCCACAGGACTTTGAGCAGGTGGCTGGCGCTGAGGATCATGGCGATGGCATCGTCAACCGACAGAGGCACGGTGTAGCGCGGCTGCCACACCCTCAGAGTATGGGCCACCAATGCAGGTGTTACCCATGAGGGTGTCCCGGGCGGGAGCGCGGGAGGTGGACACATGTCCACCGAGGTCGGGATGGGAGCGTGTGGGTGCAGCATGAGTGGATGGCGGTGTGGGAAGCGCACCGGGCGGCTTTCGCCGCACTGTGCGGAGTGTGTGAGCGATCCGGACGAGCCGGATGTGCATGGCTCGGTGGTCAAGCGGTTGCCGGCGGATCGTCGCCGGAGCGAACGCGGCGGCGTAGCCGCGTGAAGCGCGTCCGCGCGGGGGCAATGTCATCTGGCAGCACCGCCCGAAAGATCGACAGGATGGCGATGACGACGAACAGCCAGAGGAAGATTCCAACCAGTGTGATGAGCAGGTCCATGCGATTCCTTTGGGTGAATGTGATCGCCATCCCGGTTGTGAACGACACAACCGAGGAGAGGCGATCTGGTGTGATGGGGCGAGACGAAGAGGGGTGAACGACGAAGCAGGATCAAGGCAGACGACGACGAGCGGTTACGCCATCACATCTCCCGGCCTTCGCGGGCTTGCTCGGGTGATTCCTTGCTCTGTTCCATAGGCGGAGTCTGTTCCATGACCTGATCCTGGCCTTGTTCGATGCCTTCCTGGCCCTTCATGTACATGACGTGGGCACTGCCAGCGAAAAGGGCGGCAGCCATTTCTGTGCGGCCGTGATCGAACATGGGCTTCATACCGTCCCACAGCTGGCCGCCGACGCTCTTGGCAGCGCCTGCGGCTTCGCGGATCGCGTCCACGAGGGAGGGTTGTTCCGACGCTTTGAGTTGCTCGAAGAACTGTTTGGTTTGCTTGGACATCGGAGACCTTTCAGTAAGAGAGAACGTGGCTAAGAGCGCACGCGATGACGACCACGGCAATGACGACGATCGGGATGCAAAGACATGCGGTCTGGAAGGCGGTGCGGAGTGGACCGGCTCCGCTCAAACGCTGGAAGTCCTTCTCGTAGTAGCGGACCAAGCGCGTGGCGATGGGCGGAACGCCGGGAGTGAAGGTGATGGCGATCCGCTCGGGGAGCGCGGTCACTTCTTCCGGCTTGAGCAGTTTGCGGCCCATGTACTGCCAGTTCTGATTGGAACTGGTGGAGTAACTTGTGGTGTCGCCCTGATGCGATTGCTGGGTGGAACGGCTCTGGCTGGTGCCGCCGCTCTCGGTGGTGATGGTGGTTTCGCCGAGTCGGGATGAGACGTATTCGGCCGTCTGTGGGTCGTTGACGCCGAAGAACACTTGCGTGACGTTGCCCAGGAGCGTCTGATCCTGTCCGTCCGGGAAGCACTTTTTCAACTGGCCGAGCGATTGATATAAAAAAATCAGCCGAACGCCAAAACCACGAAATTTATCAACCGCGTCATCCAGCGCGTTCATCTGCCCCAGAGCAGCGGCCTCATCCAGCACGAAGTGGACCTTGTTGGTCTCTTGCAGGCCGCCCTTCACGACGGCACGGAGCAGGGAGCCGATCCACATCCGTAGCAGGGGCGTCTGCGCCCGTGCCCGATCGGGCGGAAGTACCAGGTACACCGTGACCTTGCCTGTGAGGAGATCGACGGGATCGAAGGTGCTGCGCGTGGTATTTTCCGCAATCGCGATCGTGTCAAGAAACCGCAGAAAACGGTTCGTTGTGGTGAGGCAAGAAGAAAGTTCCTTCTCCTTGAAGTGTGCCAGTTGATGCCCGAGCCGAGCGAGCATCCCGTCCATCGCATCCGACTGGCACATGAAGGTGATGGCCGCCTGCATTTTCTCGGGATCGGTCAGCATCGTCCGCACCGACTGGAGCGACTTGTCCGGGCCTTTGGCGAGAACCACCACGGTGGCCATCATGGCGGTGATCCAAATCTCGGCCGCGTCCAGCCAGTGTTCGTCGTGTTCTTGTCCGGTCCTGACAACGAGTGCTTCGGCCAGATCGCGGCAGTCGTCCAGAGCGGTCGGTGAGTCCGGGTCGATGAACTCCAGCGGATTGAAGGTGTCGGGCTCGCGCGTCGCGATTCGGTACGGATCGAGGATCACGATCCGATGCCCCATTTTGCGGCGGGCGTTGGCGGTGAGCTTGTAGTTCTCACTTTTGAAATCAACCACAACCATGGAATCCGGACAGGTGAGTAGATAAGGAATGACCACGGAAACGCCCTTGCCCACGCCCGTGGGGGCGAACACCGCCGTATGCACGACGTTGTTGAGGCGGACGAAGGGATTGGCGGGTCGGTGCTGGAAGGCCGCGAGAACACTCTGACAGGCCAGTTGGGGCGGCGTGGAGGAACCGACGAGTGATCGCAGCGCTCTCGCCTTGCTCGGTCGCCCGCTCATGCGGCCGAGGATCAGACCGTTCCCACCGAGCATGTGCGGGATGTCGTCAAGATCGGCCCAGCGGGCCGTGCCGTGGGCGGAGGAGCTGCGGACCCGGACGGCCATCGTCCAGATGCCGATGCCCACGAACGCGACCAGAATGATGGGAGCGGCGAGAATGACACTCGCGGCGGCGCACGCCGCGAGCAGTGTGGTGAGAATCAATACGACCCGAAGCAACTGGTACATGGTGTCCTCTTTTGGTGAAAGTGCTTGATGTGCGGGCCAACACGCATCCGCGACACGCGGACTGGTGGCCAAAGACGAGCGAGCCAGGAATCAGGTGCGCGGGGGTTCTTTCTGCTCGGGCTTCTCGGGGGGTGTGGGCGGGGGAGGGGGTGTGGAGGCGAGTTTGTCAACGAGTTTTTTCTGAAGCAGGGCTGCACCCACACCCAGCGCGAGCTTGAACAGGATCATGCCGATGGGTGCGTTTGGGTTGTGCCGATGATCGCGGTTGAAAGACATTGGATTACTCCGTGAGAAAACCGTGGACAGAGCGACACCGTTGCTCGTGGCACATACCACGAGACCGAGGTGCGCGGGATGGATTCGACGCAGACGAACGTGAGTCAGTGGTCCCCCACCACCTCTCCGTCATCGAGGGGGATCGCGAGCCGCGAAGTCGGTTGCGGGCTTCATGGTGCGGCTCCGTCCGGTGTCGTGGGGGGGCGTTTGAGGGCGAGGGCGAACCCCGCGATGTCCATGCCCTGGGCCTGCGCTCGCGTTGCTCGCGCGAGGAGTTCGCCCAGCCATTGCACGAGCGCCTGCAAACTCATGTCGCGCCCGGCGAACGTCACGGTCTGAGCGCGGCCGACGCGGGCGACGATCTTGCTCGGCGTGGCTGCCGCCGTGCCGGAATGCTGTCGGCGCTGGACACGCTTGATCTTGCGAACCAGAGCATCGCGGGTAAGCCGCTGACTTTCGGGTTGGTCCGCAAGCACCACACTGCGGGATTCCTCGGGGAGCTTGCAAAGTTCGCACGCGCCGCTCATGCAGAGGGTGCCCGCGCGTATCCGGCTCAAAATTTCGGGTGTCGCGTGCTTTGCCACGGTGATCCACCGGCTGACGGTGGACTCATGCTCACCAAGCCGCTTGGCGATCGCAGCACCGGTCCATCCCGCCGCGACAAGCCCCGCGATGGCCGCCACGAGATCGGCGGGGTGCAGAGGAACGCGGGCGGAGTTTTCTGAGAGTTGCCGGATCGTTGCCTCGTCGGATGTCGGGGCTTCGGGCAGAACCATCGCAATGACGGTTTTCTGACCGGCATCCCGTTGACCGAGCAGGCGACGGCTGCCGAAAACGAGCAGGTAGCGATCAGAGGAAGCGATCGGTGTGACGCACACCGGCTGGAGAACGCCGTTCTCACGGATGTTCGCGGCCAGCGCCGTATCTTGGCTCGGGTCTCGGATCGTCCGCACATTGTCTCCAATCTCGATCATTTCCAGCGGGATTTCCCTGAGATACGCGTTCATTGCGGTGAGTCCTTTCGGCGATAGGTTGTTGGCACAACCCGTGTTTATCTGTTTAGGCGAACCAGCATCGAGCTGCTTTGCGTCCAGTGAGATAGAGACGTCTGCGTTCCTTCCTGCGAGGCCCACTCTCTGCGGCGGGAACACACGGACGGCCTCTATGCCGTAAGTGTCCAAAGAGGTGTGGTGGCACTCGAAACATCGGTACTGCATGCCCTTGTTTTCAACCCATAGAACGATGCCCGATCTCCACCCACATCCCGTATCACTAGACGAGATTCGCATGACGCGTGGCGCAATTCTGCGTTGCTTGACGAGGCGCATCACATGATGCAACTCACTCTCAGTCCTCGCGTACATACCGTGTTCATGAAGGAGACGTGCGATGCCCAAAGAACCCACCGTGTCATCCGAACTTGCACCGTCCAATGCCGACATGTTCGTTCGTCTCTACGACCAGCTCCGCGCGGTCGGTCAGGAACTGCTCACATTCGACAAGAGCCGTTCGGTCGGCGGGACTGATTTGGTGGACCTGGCAGCGATCAAACTGCTCCAAGCGGGGACGTATCCGAGCGTGGCGGCATTTCACCAAGCTGCGGTGAGGACGATGCGGAACATCATCGTCGATCGCGCCAGAGCAAGGCGCAGCATCAAGAGGGGCGGCAGTTGGAAGCGAATCGAAACGGATTCCATCGATATATACGCATCCGGATCGATCAACTCCACCGATTGGGGTGATGCGTTGGCCGCTCTACAGCGGCTTCGGATGGACTTTCCGGACGAAGCATCCGTGATTGAGCTCGACCTTCTGGGTCGCACGCGAGGGCAGATTGCCGATGCGCTGGGTGTTTCCGTCGCGTGCGTTCGACGCGCGCAAACAGACGCCAAGCGGCGTCTGAAGACTTGGCTCGAGGAACGTCGCCCATGAGCATCAACAAAGACCGCCGAACTCCGGAGCCACGCGACAAGGGACATCGCGTTCGCAACAGGTGGGTGCTGGAAAAGGAGGTGGGTCGCGGTTCCTACGGTGTTGTTTGGCGAGCCTTGGACCATGACGCGACAGACCCGCTCCAACAGTTTGTCGCCATCAAGTTCATCCGCTACGACGAGGGCCGCTTCAATGCTTTAGCCCGGTTCATGGAGGAACGCGATGCTCTCAGGCAGGTCAGACACAAGAACGTCGTCGCGTTGATCGATCATGGCACCGACGCGACCCTTGGCCCTTATTTGGTCATGGAGTGGGTGGACGGTCAATCCGAAGAGGACTTTGCAGCCAAGCCGGGCGTCTCCACGGCCGCACTGATTGGACTCGTTCGCTGCATCGCGCTCGCCGCTCACGACATCCACATGGCCGGATTCGTTCATCGCGACATCAAGCCTACGAACATTCTGATCGATCGCGAGGGCACTCCCAAGCTCCTCGACCTGGGCATCGCACGGAGCATCAATGACGATGACCGAACCCCGCTCACACCGCTCGGACGAGTTCCCGGAACGTACCCCTTTGCTGCGCCAGAGTCCGGAACGGGTCCGGCTCGCCCCACGCTCGACGTGTTTTCACTGGGCGCAACTATTGCCTCCCTCATGGGTGCCAAGCATGAGATGGTGCGGGAGCCGCTCCACATCGACCCCAAGCGGGCGGAAATGGACTCCCGGATGCATCACATCCACGCTCGTGCGATTGCGACAAATCCCAGAGATCGGTACCACAGTGCCCAGGCATTCGCCGACGATCTCTGGTCCTGGATGGTGGACTATGCGCCAGAGGAAACGCTCGGTGAACGCGACGCTCCTGTTTATCCTGAAATCACCTATCGAGTCGAGCAGGCCCGACGAGACGTGCGTCGCAGACGATCGTTGTTGGGAGTCCTCATCGCCTGCGTCCTTCTCACCGTCTTGGCGAGCATCGGTTGGCTCACGGCACGCGCCGCCTCTGCGCGTCACAACGCCGCTCGAGCCGATGCCGATGCAGCGGTATCGCTGCTGCTGAGCATCATCCAAAGCATGGACCCGAATGAACTGATGACCGCGAACGGGGGTCCGCTGGCAAGGAAGCGCTTGGCCGACCTGCAGCATGTGCTGGACAAGCACCCCACCATGTCGCCCAAGCAGCGTAGACCAATCGTCGCGGCCATTGCGGCGACGGCGTACAGCGCCGGGGACTATGACACGAGCCTTGCCAGATTCCGCGAACTCGCCGAGTTGGAAAAGAGCATCGATCCGAATCCACACTGGGAGCGGGCCTACGCGATCATGGGAATCGGTGTGTCTCAGTCCGACTTGGGCCAACACGAAACCGCAGAGAAGACTCTCGAAGAAGCGGTGACAATGTTCACCTCGCTGCCTCGCGCTCTCGTCTTTGACGAGATGGTGGCCTCAAGCGTCGCCTCTCTCGCTTCCGTCAAGTACGACATCGGGCATCGCGCCGAGGCCCGTCAGATCCTCCAGACGTGCCTCGCCAACATCGCTCCCGGAACCCCGGTGCATACTCTGCTCCAGTTGCGCCTCGCACCCTTGATGAGCGCAGCTGGCGAGCGGGACGCGGCCCTCGAAAACTACGATGCCGCAGTGGACGCGATGAAGCAACGCGTTCTCGACTCCAATCTTGAACTTCTGAAGGTACGATATGCGCGGGCGAAGCTTCTGCACGCGATGGAACGGTTTGAAGCGGGCTTGGCCGAATCACTCGTGGTCGCAACGGCCTTTGAGCGCACGTTCGGACCCGAAGATGCACAGACGATTGAAGCGTGGGGCATGCACATCCAGTCGCTTGGAAGTCTCGAGAAGTTCGACGAAGCGCTCTCCGAGGCGGATCGGACTGTCAAGCTGGCCGATGAGGCACCGTCGCTCGATTCGGCATCGCACTGTGACATTCTCATCATCCGAGCCCGCATCCGCATCCAGATCGGCAACTCCATTATCCCACGTCCCGAACTCACGATGCGGAGCAGCCCATCGAACGATCAGCAGACGCTTGCCGATGGTCACTATCAACACGCAGTGGAGGACTGCAACCGCGCGATCGGCCTGCTCGGAAAGCCCGGACTGGGCGACTACGACCAGTACGCAAAGGCCCTTTCCTACCAGTGTACCGCGCTGCGGCTGCTTCGACGGCAAGCAGAGGGCGAACAGGTCATACACGACGCGCTTCGTCGTGCGTGCGAAGTCGCGAGCATCCCAGTCGAACACGCCTCCGGGCCGCCTCTGCCCCCTCCCGCGGTCCTGAGCATTCTGCTTGTGAAAGCCCAGATCGCGATCGAAATCGCCCCAGCAGGAACCGATGATGCCACCAAGAGAGCGGAGAGCGCGGTCGCACTGCTCAGACCGATAGCCGATGTTCTTCGGCAGCGGCCTTTTGTCGATACGCTCGGGCGGCGGATCATCGAAGCATTCGCCATAGCACTTCGGCAATCGCTCCATGTCGATGAAGCCGCAATCTGGGAAAAGTGGCTGCAAGACAATCCGTGAACCTTTCGTTGGTGCTGGACGCGCCTCAACGACCGTTCTGGCGATCGGGCGAATCCGTCTGGCGACCAAGCCATGCTCGTGCCGAAGCAGAACATCGCACACCTTTGGAGTGGAGCCGTTCCGCGACCGGCCTATTGAGAAACCGCGCGGCCCAGTCGATCGCGGTTCTTCCGGAATGATCGTGCTGATGCACATCCGCGCCCGCAGACACTAGCATGTCGAAAGCCTTTATGTGATTTGGCGAACTTCCGCCCATCGCAACGTACATGAGCGGGGTCCGGTTGCCCGGATCACACGCGTCCAGATATGCTCCGTGGCGAATCAGCTCATCCACCGCGGCAATATTCCCCTGCATTGCCGCGACGCTGAGGACCGGAAAGCCATCAACCTTGAGGTCAGCACTCGCACCGGCATCCAGCGCTTTGCCGATTGTGTCGGCTCGTTGCAACTCGATCGCCTTCATGAGCAACCGATCCACGGCGCGAATCTGCGGTTGTTCTTCCATCTCCCACCTCCCGTGTCAATATCACGATCACGCTGCTGTACCACGGCCTGCGGGGTTTGGTCAATCGCTTACAGGTAGGTGCGCCTGCACGCTCGGCATAGCGCGTCTCCAACGATCTGGGTTGCAGCGATCGTCAACTTCGATTCCCGCATAGCTGCTCCGCAGGGGAGCTTGGGCTCCCGGTGTCTGTTCGCGGAATCGCCTTTGGCACTCCTCTGCGGGTTGTACCTTTCTCCAATGGTGTGCTTCTCTCGCGGCCTGTGCTTCTTTCCCGGCTCTGGGTACATCCATCGCAGCCGACAGCATCACCTGACATAACGCCCTTTATGTGGGGTCTGCCGCCGCGTGTTCCCAGCACACGCCACCACGCACGATATTTCGATTGACACCTCCTTCGCGGCGTGGCAGCATGAGAGAAGTTGAACACAGTCGATGGAGGAGAAGATGGGGGAAGTGCGTGTACGCAATCTGGGCGATGAGGTCGTCTACCAGTTGAAGGAACGGGCCAAGCGCGAGGGCACGAGTGTCGAGGCATTGCTGCGGGAGTTCATCACGCGGGAAGCGCTCCGCCCGCGCCGGGAGTTTGTCGCAGAACTCCGAGCCCACCAAGAAGAGATGCGTGAGAAATACGGCGTGCTCCCGGATTCGACGCCCGGGATACGGGCCGAGCGTGACGGTATCAAGGAATGATTGTCGTGGATGCCAGCGTGGCGGTGCAGTGGGTCATCACCGAGCCACAGACAGCGATTGCCAATGAACTGCTGGACAATGGTCTTCCCCTGATCGCGCCGGCGATTGCGCGTGTTGAAGTGGGCAACGCGATCATCCGACGCCTACGCGTCGGAGAGTTCGATGTCGAGACGACCGAGCGAACGTGCCGCAAGTGGGATCGGCTGCTGCATCAGGGGTACCTCTCCCTTATGCCCGTTGACGAACTATTTGATCGGGCTGTGGAACTGGCCATCCGTTGCCGCCATCCTCTGCCGGACTGTCTGTATCTCGCCGCGGCCATGCACTTGAACGCGACGCTGCTCACGGCGGATGCGACGTTCTTTGAGCGTGCCAGGAAGACCTACGAAGCCGTCGAGATGCTGGCCAAGGCCGCATGAGTGAGCTGATTCAGATAGGTGCGAACGCAGCGGTCGAGTTGACGGGGTGCCCGGTCGGCGTTCCGGCGATCGTGTCCTGTGCCGATCAGCGGACCTATGACCGGTATCTGGAGTTCTTCGCCGCACACATCCGCAACGTCAACACGAGGGCCGCGTATTCGACCGCGGCGGTGAAGTTCTTTGGATGGTGTGAGCGGCATGGCATCGCCGAGTTGGAGACCATCCGCCGCTTGCACGTCGCGGCGTACATCGAAGAGTTGACGCTGGCGCTGGCCGCGCCGACCGTGAAGCAGAACCTTGCGGCCCTTCGGATGCTGTTTGACTACTTGGGCGTGCCGAGGGACAACCCGGTTGAGGGGGTGCGAGGGCCGAAGCATGTGGTTCGCATGGGCCGCACGCCGGTGTTGTCGGCAGAACAGGCGCGGACGCTTCTGGCATCAATTGATATTAACACGATCGCGGGGCGTCGGGACGCTGCGTTGATCTCGCTCATGGTGTACACGTTTGCACGGGTCTCTGCGGCGGTGGGAGTGCAAATCGAGGACTACCACTTCCACGGAGCGCGGCGGTGGGTGCGGCTGCATGAGAAAGGTTCACGGGAACATTCCGTGCCCCTGCATCACAGGGCCGAGGAGGCGATCGATGCGTACGTCACGGCGGCGGGATTGAGTGGGCTGAAAGGCCCGCTGTTCCGCACAATCGACCGGCACGGCAAGCTCAGCAGCGCGGGCATGACACGATTCACGGCTTGGGAGATGGTGAAGCGGCGGGCGAAGGCGGCGGGGATCGTGGGAGACGTGACCAACCACACGTTCCGGGCGACGGGAATCACGGTGTATCTGGAGAACGGCGGCACGATTGAGAACGCGCGGAACATTGCCGCACACGCGAGCATCAAGACGACGCAGACGTATGACCGTCGGTCGGAGGCGATCACGCTGGATGAGATCAGTCGGATACGGCTGTAATGGTCTCGTTCGTTTGTCGCGCGAGTGCCCTGCTTCGCCTTCATACAGAAAACATGCCAGTCCGCTACCATCTGTCAAATGCCACCATCTCGCCAGAGCAATTCTCCGGACGAGGCCGCCTCCAAGCAGCTTGTGAGTTTGTCCGTGCTCACGCCACCCCAGGTCATTCAGCATTTCAGCGCGGATGACTGGGAAGCGTTTGTGCTTGAAGCGCTCGGAGCATCGGAACCTAAATATGCCCGAATCGAGCGGCGCGCGGGTGCTGGCGACATGGGACGTGACGTGATTGCCTATTCCGTTGATCCGCCGCAGATCGGGCCGATCGACGTTTACCAATGCAAGGCGTACGGGCAATCGCTCGGCCTGAGCGACATTTGGACCGAACTTGGGAAACTCTGCGTGTTCACACAACGCGGCGACTTTCCCCTGCCGCGGAAATATCGCTTCGCGGCCCCGCAGGGCGTAACTACACCTTTGGGTAATCTGCTGGACAGGCCACTCGAGCTCAGGAGTAAGCTGATTGAACGCTGGGCCACTCAATGCGAGTCCAAGGTATCGCAAGGGCAAACATTTCCGCTGACGGGTGCCCTCAAGAGATATGTGGAACAGTTTGATTTCAGCATCGTGTATTACTGTACTGTCAACGACCTGCTCGACCTGCACAAAAAATCTTCCCACTGGCACACGCGGTTCAAGAGGGACTATCCGGAGCGTCCCAAAGCCGACGCGCCCCCACACGATCCTCAACCGCATGAGATGCGATACGTTCGACAGCTTCTGGATGCTTACGGACAACACACGGGCACTACGCTCACCGATATCGCCGCGCTCGTGACGAACCAAACGCTCTCACAGCACTTCCACGGTTGCCGCACCGATTTTTTCATGGCCGATGGCCTAAACAGGTTTTACCGCGACCAGTTTCCCGAGGGCGCGTTCGAGCATGTAAAATCGCAAGTAGAGCAAGGTGTGCGAAACACAGCCCTCGCACCGCACCAGAGCGGCTATCACCGCGTCTGTGCGACGCTGAGTCAAGCGGCTGGCCTTGCGCTGGCTCAGACCGAGTACGTCTACTGCGTGCTACCGGGCGACAAATCTGGGCTCTGCCACCATCTCGCCAATGATGACAAACTGAAGTGGGTGCAGCCATGAATATTTCGCACTTCTCGCCGGACGCTTGGCGATTCATCTTCAACACACCGCTTGAGTGCGGCTTGCGCTGTGCCGCGCTGCTCCTTGCGGCTTATCCCGCGCCCTGCGATCTCCAACGGCTTGTCCAGTATGAATACCTTCTTGTTCACTCGGGCGATGTGGCGCAGGGGCCGCCGAGTCTCCATCCCGCAGCACCGCACCGTTCGGGCGAGCTTCTCGTTCGGCGGGCGTTGATTGAACGCGGCATTCTGTTCATGATGTCGAGGCAGGTGGTGTGTCGTGACTTATCGCCCAGCGGTATCGGCTACTTTGCAGGGGACATGGCCCTTCCGCTCTTTGATTCGCTCGAATCTCCATATACCCGCACGCTACGCTCGCGAGCCGTATGGGTTGGAGAGCGGTTCGGTGGCATGAGCGGTGCAGCTCTTGACCGCTTCATGCAAGACAACTGGTCCAACTGGGGAGCCGAGTTTACTCGCGAGGCCTTCGTGCGTGGGGGTGGACAATGAGCACGGCGGGTTTCACCATCGCCAAGGTCGTTGTTCAGGGTTCGGGAAAGCCCGATGCGGTGTTGGAGTTTGGTCTGGGCCTGAACGTCGTGGCGGGCGCGTCAAATACTGGAAAGACCTATGCGTGGCAGCTCATTGATTTTATGCTCGGCGCCTCGAAGCCGCCGAAGCCCGTCCCGCTTGGAATAGGTTATTCCCATTCGTTGATTGAACTCATACCTCGCGTGGGAGGACGGCTCACACTCCAGCGAGCATTGACGGGTGGTGGTGCAACCGCATGTGCCGTGCCGATCGACGACATCACTGGCGAGACCCCATTCGAGACTCTGGGCGAGCAGCACTCGGCACAGAACCCACTCACGATTTCTGGGCGGCTCCTCGCACTGTCACAGTTGGCAGGTAAGCAGATACGCAAGAATCAGGATGGGGTAAAACGTTCATTGTCCTTCCGAGACGTGGCTTGGCTGGCGTTCGTTGACGAAGAGCGGATCATCGCGGAACGTTCCCCCGCTCTTTCCGAAGTACCCACGGCCAATACTGAAAAGAAATCTGCGTTTTGGCTTTTTCTCACTGGCTCGGATGACTCAGCCATCGTGACTCAGGAGGCATCTAAAGATCGCAGCAAGCGCCTTGCTGCTGAGATGTCCATCCTCGCGGACTTACTCGATGACCGGGAGAACCGGTTCAAGACATACGCGGTAGACGTTTCGGAGTTGACCGAACAGCGATTCCGGCTCGCCCGAGCAGTGGACGAGGCCACCGGCCTCGTAACCACTCGTCAGGGCGAACTTGACAACGCCGCAGCAACTCGGGATGAAGCATGGGAGGCGATTCAGTCGCTCAGGTCTAAACAGATGTTTATCGCCGAGCAGTTGAGCAGACTCCAACTTTTGGAACATCACTACGCTGCGGACAAGGCCCGCCTTGAGTCCTCCTTGGAAGCGGGCAAGTTCTTTGAGCAATTGCCGAGCGGAGAATGCCCGGTATGTGGCCATGTCGCCACAGATGCTGCTGAACGCGGCGCGAGTGACCAGCGCCTGCGTGAGTTTCAAGAGGCGTGCAGTGCAGAGCTTGGCAAGATCGCCGTTCTCGTCCGCGACCTCGGTATGACCCTCACCACCATGCGAGGTGAACAGCAGGGGTACGAACAGCAACAAACTCAGTTGGCCTCAACACTTGATCGGGCGAATGCTGCAATCGCTGGGTTGCTCGAAAGGAAGTTCAGAGCCGCCAACGAACAACTGGCCCAACTACTCGTGCAGCAGACACGGCTTTCGCAAGCGGCGTATACAGCCGATGAGGTTCAAGACCTGCGCACCCGCTTTTCCAACGCGGAACAACTCAGCAAAGCCAAGACTCCAAAGTCCAAGTTTGTCCCGAAGATCGGAGCGGCCGGTACTGCGGAGTTCTGCAAGGTGGTCCAGGAGACGCTAAGGGCATGGAAGTTCCCCGTTCAAGGCAACGTGTCGTGGGCGGATACCGAGTTCGATCTGGTGATCAGAAATGAAAATCGCGGCAGTATGGGCAAGGGCTATAGGGCAGTAACGCACGCCGCGTTCACCGTCGCATTGATGCGATACTGTCGCCAGAAGGGCTTGCCACACCCCGGAGTCGTTGTGATCGACTCACCGCTCAATCCCTTCAAGGGTGCCGATAAAGACGGCGAGGAACGGGTCAACACCGAAGTGCAGGAAGCGTTCTACGCGGACCTGGCAGCCGACACCTCGGGCGATCAGTTGATCGTGTTCGAAAATACCGAGCCACCGCTTGCCATGCGGACCAAGATGCGTTACACGCATTTCTCTGGCAATATGACAAATCCACGAGTCGGCTTCTTTCCAATCGCGAGTACAACTACACGGAACGCCACATCCGTTTAGGACATCAGGCACCACCTCATTGAATCGCTTCGATCACTGTGGATTCGTTGTCGCTCACAGCGCTTGCCGCCCGATCCGCCTCCCTCACCCACGGCACCCGATGCCGCGTGAGGGCACCGAGCAGACGCACGCCGCTCTCATTCTCGGTGTTCAGATTGCGGCCGGAGATACGCACCTTCTGGCCAGCGCCGTGCAGGGTGATGCCCTCTTCGGGGCCATCGGGGCAATACGTGATGCGTTCGATGTAGGCGTAAGCGAGCGCGGTGACGGTGCCATCCTTCTTGCGGAGTTCCAGCATGACGGCGCGATCGCGCACGCCGCGCAGGAATCCGTAGCAGCCGAGGTCTTCGGTGCCATCGGGATCGCCATTCGGTGCCGTCTCGGGCCGGGCCTCTTCGGCGGGCTTGCGGACGTACTTGGCGAGCAAACTATCGTTCATGGGTCACTCCTTCACGGTCGGGTGTGAGGGGTGTGCGCGATGGATCGGTGGTGATGTCGGGGGCGTTGAATCCCGGCCGTGGTGGGCGGCGATGCCCTCCCCTGCCCGGGGTGTATGGGCTGGGGGTGGGGGTGGGGGTGCGTTGCTGGACACGATCGCCGTTGGCTTCGCGGCCCGCGACCAGATCGGTGGCGGTGAGGCGTTCGTCTCCGTGGGAGACGGCTTCCAGCAGGGCTTTCTTGTCGTCGGTGAAGATGAGGGCCTTCTGCTTGCCGCGTGAGACGGAGACGTAGAACTGTTCTTTGGAACTGGCAGCGAAGGAGTACGAAGACTGGCCGATGATGACCCGCTCCACAGACTTGCCCTGGGAGGCGTGGCTGGTGACGACGTAGCCGTAGTCCAGGTGCCCGAAGGATCGGGGGAGTGTCATCTGGTTGTCGAGGGTGATGGTTCCGTCTTTGGCGATGGACGCGATGGTGTGCAGGTCGCCGTTGTTGACGCGCACCGACTTGTCGGCGCTGGTGAAGTTCTTGGTGATGCGGATGCGATCGCCCTTACTCAGCGCCAGCGTCGAAGGGCGGTAGGCGGTGAAGCGGTCTGGCTGATCGAGGGGAATCTTGTCCCGGCCGACGATGAGTCGATCGCCCCGTGTGTAGCCGCGGGCGTTCTGGTGCAGGATGATGACATCGCCGGGGAGGTACGAGAGACGATCGGCCCGCTGGGCTTCGGTGAGGTTGATGGGGCGGAGAATGGTGCGGTCGTGTTCTTGGACTCCCAGTGACTTGCTGGCTTTGAGGGTGGATCGAATCTCTGCGGTGATGCGATCGGATTCGGCGTGAGTCGGGCAGACCACGAGGGTGCGACCCGGCTGGCTGGTGCTTTGCACATACGCATCGGCCAGAACGCGGTAGCGGTCGGTATCGCCGAACTCCTGCACCCAGCCCAGATCATCCAGACGCTCGAATCCTTCCTTGACTCTGCCTTCGCTGAGTTCCTTGACGGCGGCTTTGTACGCGCCTTTCTGGCGGCGGATGTCCTGGAGTTCCACCGGGGCGATCCCGGCATCGGTTTCCAGAAGGCGGAGGACGCCGCCGCGCTCGACGCTGCCATGCTGGCGCTTGTCACCGGAGAGGATGATCCGGGCGTTGAGTTCATTGGCCAGGTCGAAGAGTTTGGAGGTGGTCCGGGAGCCGAGCAGACCGGCTTCGTCGATCCAGAGGACTTGATCGCGTGCCTGTTCCTGGAGGTCTTCATCCACGAGCAGACGAGCCACGGTCTCAGCGTTCTGGAATCCTTCAGTCCGCAATACCCCTCTACTCGCACCCGCGCTGGGAGCGAACGTGAAGACGTGTTTCCCGCCCTGTTCAATGCCGGCGATGGCTTCGGTCATCATGGTGGTTTTCCCGGTACCGGCGGGGCCGCGGATCACCATGACGCGATCCTTGCTGGTGAGAATGTGCAGGACGGCTTTCTTCTGGTCCGGGCCGAGTTCCTTTGCTGTGGAGTCCGTATCAGCGGCGAAGGCGTGGTCCGGTGTGCCGAGGGGGCGGCACGTGCCCCTTCCCGAGCGGGCGAAGTCGAGCATCCGCTGCTCTTCTCTCAGGACATCCTGTGAGGTGATGAACCAGCGGTCATCCCGGTTGCGGCGGATGAGATCGTGGGAAGCCAACGCGGCGGCGACATGCTGGGGGGTCGCCTTGCCGACGGAGCGTTTGAGGGCTTCGGCAAGCAGGGTGCGTTCCGGGACCACCGCCGAGCGCTCCAAGCAGTGGTCGATGGCGAGGTGGACCGCTTCGCGGGCGGAGCGATCGTCTTCGCCGATGGGGGACGACCCGGTTCGATCGCGCAGGTGATTGAGCGCGCTCTGTTCGTCCGGGGTGAGACGGCTCCGCCACGTTTCGCGCAGGTCGTCCATCAAGAGGTCTTTGGCTTTGAGATCGCGGGTGGTGGCACCCAGACCGTCTTTGAGTTTGGCATCGTCGATGCCGAGTTCTTTGGCTTTGGCCTCTATCTGGGCCGTGCGCCGCGAGAACTTGTCGATGATGGTGGCGGGGACGCCGGTGATCTCCCAGCCGGTGCGGGTGCGTTCCACGGCCAGGCCCAACTCCTCGATCCTGCGGGCCAGGTGGGAGTGGAAGACGGCCTCGAAGTACGGGGCATCGCGCTTGAGTGTGGCGAACTGACCCGCCTTGAAGCGGTTCTCTTCGGTGTCATACGTCAGGTTGAAGGCGAAGCAGTGCGCGTGCAAATGCGGATCGGGCATTCCGTCCACGGGACGGGCCGTGAAGTGGGTGAACTCACCCCAGAGCATGGTGCCGGTGGTGCGATCCTCGTTCTTGCCCTTCTGGCGTACTCTGGCCTTCATGTCCCGTTCCATCTCATCCATCGTGACATCGACCGCTTCGCGGAAGGCGTCGAGAAGGCGATCGTCGCGGGTGAGGCCGTACAGGGCCGAGACGCTCTTGGGGCAGTGGAAGTTGATGTCGTAGCCGACGCGGCGGATCTGCTTATCGCGGGGCGTGAGTTTGGAGCCGTCGAGTGGGTTGCGGTTGTCGCAGAGGGCATCCCAGTCCTTTTGTTGGACAACACCATTCAGGCCCAGACGCTCGGCGAGTTGGCCGCGCCACTGGCCCTGGAGTTCCTGGCCCTCGGTGTAGTAATCGGCCGTGGAGTAGTAACTCTTGGCTCCGGCGGCGGACATGCTCTGGATGATGCGCAGCATGGTTCCATTCTCCCACGAACAGGTTGAGATTCCGTAAACACGGTGCGAGTGGCGCGGGCTGTGCGGCAGCGCGGGCAAATCTCTGAAGCCGGAGATGCCGCTGTTCCGCTGCGTGCTACGCGGAAGAACGCTCGCGGTTCCATGAGGTTTGCCAGAATGTGGTGGAGATTCTGATGGTTGCGCGGCCAGATGCTTGTTGAGATGCGCGCAGGCGTGCGTGCGGAGCGGTGATGGGCGCGCCGGTGAGCGTGTCGTCCGGGTGGTTCTCGAACGCGTGATGCCGACCACGCACGCGGCCTATCTGATGGGCACTGTCAAGCCGCCGCCGGGCCGGTCAAGCAGAAAACCGGTTCCTTCACGTTCAAGAGAACGCGATCCCTTCCGGTTTTCAGCGTGACAGGTGCGCTCACGTTGCTCGCCCCGGCTCTGGCGGCTTGCAGGGCGTGCCATCAGGCCGCGATAGGCGTGGCCGGACAACACCAACAAGGAGAACCACCATGAACGACACTGCACAGATCACAAGCACGATCAACACCAGCACCGCTGGCACCGCTGCCGGTGCATCCAAGACACCCAGCCACGTCGCGTATCAGGTCCGCGATTCCAAGAACGGCAAGTCCTTCTGGACCCGCATCGGGAGCGTGTGGCAGCACGCCGACGGACAGGGCTTCAACATCCAGATCGAGTGCGTGCCGCTGGATGGACGCATCACGCTCAGGGTCGCATCCGAGAAGAAGGAATAGCTCATCAACTCGCCGGGCGGACGCAGGTCCGTCCGGTGATTCTCTTCAACCCAACTTCGAGAGGAATCTACCCATGACCACTTCACCTTCAATCCCCAACGTCACACTCGAATCCGACGAGATCGAGAACGCAGCGGCATCGAATCCAAAGCCAACCAGGTTGTCTCGCTCCCGAGCGAGGCAGGGTGGGACTGGGTTGTTTACTGGCAGCGCCGACGAAGGCCCCTTGCTCTTGCCGGAGGAATTTTATGCGACGGCCTATCCAGGTCCGTCGCGATTCAAAGCCCTTCTTCCGTCAAGAGCAAGGGGGCACCCCCGGTGTTCGGCGGAACGCCCCATGCTCATCAATCCCAAGCCCATCCGGGCAAGGAGTGCGGAACATGGCGACGACGTTTGACATCTATGCGGAAGTGACAGGCAAGATCGTGGCGATGCTGGAGGCGGGTGTGGTTCCGTGGCGATCCCCGATCATCGGTACGGGGAAAGCCGGGTGGCCCAAGAACTTGGAGAGTGGGAAGGACTACAGGGGGGTGAACGTCTTCCTGCTGGCGTTCACATCGTGGGCGAAGGGGTACGGATCGTCAGAATGGCTCACGTTCAATCAGGCGAAGGGTCGGGGCGGGAGCGTGAAGAAGGGTGAGAAGTCGTCAATGGTGGTCTTCTGGAAGACCTACGCCACCACCGACAAGAAGACCGGTGAGAGCGTCACCGTGCCGGTTCTCAGGTACTACAACGTCTTCAACATCGAGCAGTGTGA
>JAYVRG010000024.1:0-79664 GCA_043776515.1 Phycisphaerales bacterium | reverse complement strand
TCCGCGGCGGTTCCGCCGCGGAGCGGCGGGCCACCCACGGCCTCGATCTTCAGCGCCTCGCGCTCGATCTCCAGTTGCATGATCTTCCGGCGCAGCTCATCCAGCTCCGTCGGCATGGAGTCGTTTTCCATTCGCAGCCGGGCCGCCGCCTCGTCGATCAGGTCGATCGCCTTGTCGGGCAGAAATCGCGCCGTGATGTACCTGTTGCTCAGCGTCGCCGCGGCGAGAATCGCCGAGTCCAGAATCCGCACACCATGATGCGCCTCATACCGCGGCTTCAATCCCCGCAGAATCGCCACCGTCTCCTCAACGCTCGGCTGATCCACATACACCGTCTGAAACCGCCGCTCAAACGCCGGGTCCTTCTCGATGTGCTTGCGATATTCATCCAGCGTCGTCGCGCCGATGCAGCGCAGCTCGCCGCGCGAGAGCGCGGGTTTAAGCAGGTTCCCCGCGCTCACGGCCCCTTCCGCCGCGCCCGCGCCCACTATGGTGTGCAGCTCATCAATGAACAGGATGATCGCGCCCTTGCTCGCTTGTACCTCGCGCAGCACGGCCTTGAGCCGCTCCTCAAACTCGCCGCGAAACTTAGCGCCCGCGAGCAGTTGCCCGACATCCAGCGCGACGATCCGCTGGTTCTTCATGTTCTCCGGGCAGTCGCCGTTGATAATCCGCAGCGCGATCCCCTCGGCGATCGCCGTCTTGCCAACCCCCGGCTCGCCGATCAGCACCGGATTGTTTTTCGTTCGGCGCGACAGCACCGTCATGCACCGCCGGATCTCCTCATCGCGCCCGATCACCGGATCCAGCTTGCCCTGCTGCGCCTTCTCCGTCAGGTCGATCGAGTATTTCTTCAGCGCCTCGTACTGCGTCTCCGCGTTGGCGTCGTTCACGTTCTGCACGCCGCTCTGCTCGCGAATCTGCTTCACCGCCTGCTCGATCTTCTTCCGGTCCGCCCCCCCCACCGTCGTCAATACTTCCCTCGCGGGTCCGCTGACATCCGCCAGTGCAAGCAGCACATGCTCCGTTGAGGTGTATTCATCGCCGAGCTTCTTGGCTTCCTGCTCCGCGCGCGTGAGCAACTCCATAATCGCCCGTCCCGCCTGCGCCGCCCCATTGCCCCCGCTCACCGTCGGCAACCGCTTGAGCTCGCTCTCCGCGATGCTCGCCACCCGCGCCGCCGCGCCGGAAACCTTGTCCAGAATCGACCACGCCGCGCCGCCCTTTTCCTTCAGCAGCGCGCTCAGCACATGCAGCCCATTCACTTCCGGATTCGAGCGCGCCATCGCGTCGCTCTGCGCATCCGCCAGCGCCTGCTGCACCATCGTCGTCAGTCGATCCATCCGCATGACCTACCTCCGTGGCATGGGCTTTCTAGCCCATGTTCTTCGCCTTCGTGGCATGGGCTTTCTAGCCCATGTTCTTTCCGTGGCCCGCCGCGGCGGGTTTCGGGCGCTTCGCCCGAACTGTCTTTCTCTGCATCCACCCAACCATCCAAACAAAGGAGGCCACCAGCACCAGCCGGCAACCCCCCTCCACCCACACCCGACGCACATCACGGTGCGGCGGGTGGCCGCCCCACCAGCAGACGACCGAGCAGCCACCCGCCCCCATGCAACCTGCGCGCCACACGCTGTATCGCCCTTTCCACCTCAAAAACAAACACAAGGGCTGCCACTCCGGCAGCCCTTCATCAATGACATGCGAGTTGTTCCCGAACCACCGCTCTCAATTAGAGCATCGCCGCGGCGTTCACCCGCGCACATCAATCCCCGCGCCCACCCCATCCGGACTCGCGTCCCCACCACCCCCGGGAGCCGTCTTCGCCGCCTGCTCCAGCAGCTTGATCGCGGCGTCCCCCTCCTGCTTCTGCGCATCCAGCGACTTCTTCGCCACCGCGACAGAGATGCTGTTGGAGGTCTGAATCTGCGAGATGCTGCTGGCGAGTGATGCGATGTCCATACACGGTTCATCGGCACGCCAAGCTGAGAACCCAAAGCAAGTTCGCCGATTCCATCCAGCGGCACGATAACTCAGGCCACCCACACCGCGAATGGGGGAGTGCGCGGCAAACTCGCACCGCCCTGTGCTGGGGAACCAACTCAATGCCGGGCACGCATCATTCCGGCTCTTCTTCACTTTCCGCCGCGCCGTCGAGAGACGCTCGCGCGCCTTTGAGGTCAAGCACGAACCCCGCGATCACCTCGCACACGATCGCGTCACCCGTGATTTCTTTGCCGACGTACTTGCCGTCGCGCAGCACAAACTGCCATGCCTCGCTGCTGCTGATCGCCCAGTATTCCCGAACCCCGAATCCCTCGTAGTCATCGCGCTTTGTATTGAGGCCCTTGCCGCGTGTCCGTGGCGAAAGGCATTCCACCACGAGATCGGGCGGAATCCGGAGAATCTTTCGCGTGCCGGTCGTGCGCCCGGCCGCGTAAAATGCAATGTCCGGCTGATACACATGGGATGATGACACCCGAAGCCCCGACTCGGCGAACAACTTGCCCAGCTTGCGAGGGCGGACAAACTCCACGATCTGCGCGTACACCTCTCCCGCTAAGTCCGAGTGTTCGTATGAGGGCGGCGGCGACATCAGCACCACTCCGTTGATCAGTTCATACTTGTGGCCGTCGTCCTGCAACAGCAAGAACTCATCGGCGGTCATGCGAAGCCCCGCAAAGCGCGGCTCCGTGACTCTCCGGGATGTGCCTTCAATCACCATGTTTCACCAACGAATCATACGCACGCTGCCCGCGCCGCTCAGATCCCAGCCCCATCATCCAACCACCCCAAATCCACCCCGTCCCGCCCCCCACTCTTCGCACTCTCCACCTGTTTCTCCGCCACTTTCCCACCCGCGTGCGGCTTCAGCACCGGCTCCGGGCGCGTCTGCTGCACCACATGCCCGGGCGCCACGCTACTGGTCACGAACACCCCGCCCGCGATCACGCAGTCATCGCCGATCACTGTATCGCCGCCCAAGATCACCGCGCCCGCGTAGATCGTCACGCGATCGCCGATCGTCGGATGCCGCTTGATTCCCTTGATGGCCCGCCCGCGCTCATCCTTCGGAAAGCTCCGAGCCCCCAGCGTCACGCCCTGATACACCTTCACGTGCTTGCCGATCACGCTGGTCTCGCCGATCACCGTCGCCGAGCCGTGGTCGATGAAGAAGCTCTCCCCCACCACCGCGCCCGGATGAATATCAATCCCCGTGCGCGAGTGCGCCTGCTCGCTCATCACCCGCGGCAGCACGGGAACGCCCAAGCAATAGAGCACATGCGCCAGCCGATGCGTCACGATCGCTTCGAGTCCGGGATAGCAGAGGATCACCTCGTCGGTGTGCTCCGCCGCCGGATCACCGTCGTACGCCGCCTGCACATCCAGCCCCAGCATCCGGCGCGCCTCTGGCAGCCGGCGCATGAACTCCGTCACCACGATCTCCACATAGCGATCATCCGTCGTCCCCGGCGGCACAATGCTCTGATACCCATGCTGCGCCGCCCGCCGCCCATAGCGCAGCACCGCGCGTACTTCCTCCGCCAGCACCCGCGACACCTTCGCGCACACCCGCGTCACATGCGCTTCCAGTTCCCCATCCCACAGCGGCTCCTGATCGAAGAAGCCGGGGAACATCACGCGCCGCAGGTCGTCCACCAGTTCCCGCATCCGGGCCACATCCGCGGCGCGAAAGCCGCCACCGCCCGGCCCGATCCCCGCCCACGATGACAGTTCATCCCCCCCATTTGGACCCCCACTCAACCCGGCGCGCAGCCGCGTCACCCGGTCGTCTTTCATCGACCGTGCCAACTCCAGTGCCGCTTGCTCGGTCGCGGCATCCACCGACCTGTTTGGCTCGTACCTGCTCATGCCCCCTGAGTATCGACCGTCCGCGCCCCCGTGGCGAATCGGTCGCCGGCTCAATAGTGGTCTGTTCGGGAGCCATCCCGGATCGCCCGTGGGCTGGCCAGGGGTCAAAAAAGAGCCAACCTTGCCCCTACCGCCTCCCGCCGCTTGACGCTTTCCCCTTGCTACGGTACAACCACCACCCCGGAATGCCGGGAACCGCTCCCAAGTCCCCCGCCACCACATGCCAATCCTCCTCGCCCGATTGGTTTTCAGGAGTTCTCACATGGCCCGTCGCTCGCTTGCCACCCTCGGAATCGTTTCTCTCTCCGGGGCCGCGCTGCTCTCTGGTTGCTGCTTCACCGACAACGAGCGTCTCAACGAAGTTCGTTGTGATCCCTCCCCGAACATCGACACCATGAGCCAGCGTTCCGAGGATGTGGACAACGCGATGACTGTGACGCTGGACGAGAACGGCCGCTTGTTCTCGGAAGATATGGGACGCTTCTGGCTGTTGGACCGTCCCTCTCGACTCTCCCCGGGCCCGAAACTGCGCCCTTGATCTTTCTCTACTCCCGGCAGATTCCGCATCTGCAATCAATCAATCAAACAAAGAAGCCCGGCGCGATGCGTCGGGCTTCTTTCGTTTCTGGCTTCGTTTAAGGATTGAATCGGAGAGCGATTACTTGGTCGTGTACTGCCCGCGACTCACGCGCTTGAACTTGCCGCTTGCGATGAGCGCCTGATTCACGATCGTGCGGAAGTTGGGTGATGTGGTCGCGTATCCGGCCTTCTGCACCGCGTCGGAAACCTCGGTCACGGACATCGTCTTGTCCGTCAGAACCTTCTGCAAGGACTCAACAAGATTCGCCTCGTTGCGAGGACGGACGCGCCCGCCGCCCGCCGCCGCCAGTGCGCGAGCCGCGCCGCCGAACTCGCCAATCTGCGCGTTCAGCGCGTGCGCCTTGGCGAGCAGACGATCGCGCCGACGCTCGAGTGTGCCTACGCGCCGCCCACGCTTGGCAAGTTCTTTGCGAAGATCACTGACCGAAACCCCTGCGAGTCCCCCTGTGGAACGCTTGGCCATGACACTATCCTTTCGATCCGTCGAGCTGGGACGGACCATTGTGGTGAAAAATCGCACCGCTCAACGCCCATGCGCGTTGCCAGCACGCGTAGCAAACGGACATGTTACCAACGTATGCGAGTCGGAATCCATATCTGGAGTGATTCTACGCATAAACAATCCGCATGCTCGTGCGGAATACGTTCGGTTCTGAGCCGGACATTGATGTGTCACAATCACATACGACAGCGCAGCATTGAATGATTACCGCAAGACAAACCCGATCTTGCTCATCAGCCCATCAAAGTGGTCAAGATCGAAGAACTTCACCACCAGCGAGCCGCGTTTGCCGCCGGCGCTCGCGCGAATCCGCACGCTCGTGCCCAGGTGCTCACTCAGTTGCCGCTCCAAATCTTTCATGGCTGTTGCTTTGGCGATCGCTTGTTCACCAATCTTCACCTCCGGCGCGGCACCCGCGGGCGCCTCCGCCGCGCGGGCCGCGGCTTGCTCCAATCTGCGCACCGACCATCCCTGATTCGCCGCCTGCTTCGCCAGCCCGACACGCACCGGCCCAGGCGTCATGCCCACCAGCACCTTGCCATGACCCGCTGAAATCAGACCCGAATCCAGCAGTTCGTGAATCTCCTGCTCCAGCTCCGTGAGCCGCGACAGGTTCGCCGCGCTGGAGCGATCAATACCCAGACGATCACCAATCTGCGCGTGCGTGAGGCCGAATCGCTCCGCCAAGCCGCGCACCGCCCATGCGCGTTCCATCGCGGAAAGATCGGTGCGCTGGATGTTCTCCACCAGCGCCCACTCCGCCGACTGCTCATCCGTCAGTGTTGCAAGCACGCCGGGAACGTGCGTCAGCCCCGCTATCTTGCAGGCGCGCCAGCGCCGCTCGCCCGCGACAATCTCATATTTCCCCGAGGTGCCCGGACGCACAAGAATCGGCTGCACCACCCCCGCGCTCCGGATCGAGGCCGCGAGTTCCGCGAGCTGCGCCTCATCAAACGTCCGCCGCGGCTGGAAGCGATTCGGCTCCGCAAGATGCAGCGGAATCTGCACAATGCGAGTGCCGGAAGCATCCGCTATCGGATCGACATCCGCTTCCGCGCGGTGAGCGACAGCGGGTACTGTGGTGTTGGATGCGGGCTTCGGTTCAGAAACACTCATACTTGCCGGAGTGCTCAGAGCCGGACTCCCGCCCGGACTCTGAATCGCAACTGGCTCGCCCAGCAGCGCGCTCAGCCCCCGCCCAAGCCGCCGGGGCTTCTGATGCTGATCGACGGGAGCGGATGATGTTTGTATTCTGTTCATAGCGGCCTGCCTTTGTTTGGCTCGACTGATTGAATGCGACGGACGATCCTACTATATATTGATCACCGAGGTGCAGTTTGTCAAAGCGGAAGTCAGCAAAAAACTTTGCCCAGTCAAAAAAATCTTCGAGTCCAGCGGCGGCGGCCAAGGGGGCTGTTCCACGTGGAACAGATAAGGTCGCTCGAACGGTACCGCTGGCCAAGGGCAAAGCACCAAAGGGGCTACCCGCCCCGGCTGCCCCACTCAACGCTGGTAACGACCACGACATTGAAATCATCGCCCGTGGCTGCCTGCTCCACGGCTCCTACGTCCTGCTCTGCCGCAATGTGAAACATGGATACTGCTACCTCCCCGGTGGCCACGTCGAGTTCAGTGAATCGGCCGCCGGAGCGCTCGCACGCGAGTTTCTTGAAGAGTCCGGAGTTCGAGTCCGTGTCGGTGAACTCGCCCTGGTGAGCGAAGGGGCATTCCCGACCAAGAAACGCTGGCACCACGAGATCAACCTCGTGTTCCACGTGGAACAGGTGGGGGGCACCCCTGCCAGCACCAATCGCGCCAGCCAAACCGCGCCACCTGTGATCAAGAGCCGCGAGGATTGGATCGACTTCGCTTGGATCGAGTTGGCTGCGATCCCCGAAACCGACATCCGCCCGGTCGCCGCCAAAGCATGGCTGGCAACTCTCGGTGGCACCGCCGCGACCGGTGTCGAATGGGTCAGTGAACTGATTTCCTAATCGCACCTCGCAGCATCCCCCGACTTCCGCCTCCGAACACCTATTCGCTATCGCCTAATAACTATCGTCTCTTCGTCCCCTCCCCGCGATTTCCCTTCCCTGCCCGGGTTTCGCATGTGAAGTTTCCACGCTCGGCACTACTGGCTTTATGAACCCACCCCACTGTTCCAGGTGGAACACACTTCCGAGCTGGGTCCGATCACGTCGCCAGATCAACCATCCCATCTTGACTGATCGGAACACTCCGCGTGCCCGCACGCCGATCCGGGCGTTCCGCGCGCCATCGCCCGACTCGCATCCCCATCACGTCGATCCACATACAGCCCCGCTGCCATAACCAGACGCCGCGTTCCCTGGCTCCGTGATCGATCATGCGCACCAAGACCCGCCCACCTCTGGCCCCCGCCGCCAGCCGCGCACCCGCGGCGAGCACTGATGGGATGGCCGAACTGGCCGCCAAACTGGCTTCCACCCAACTCGAACTCCACGCCCTGTACGCCCAGCTCGAGCGGCTGAACCGTCTGGCCTCCATCGGGACCATCGCGGGCATGATCGCCCACGAGTTCAACAACATCCTGACACCGATCATGAGCTACTCGCAGATGGCTGCGGCGGCCCCGAACGATCGCGCACTCACCCAGAAAGCCCTCGCTCGCACGCTCGCCGGATCGGAACGTGCCGCCAAGATCGCCGATGCCATCCTGAGCTTCGTGCGCGATGAGCGTGATGAAGGCGGTGGCGAGAATGATCTGTTCCACGTGGAACACGAAAGCGCTCAGAGTGCCAATGTCGCCACGGTGGTCCGCGACGCTCTGAGTTGTCTGGGCAAAGAATCAGTCCAGGACGGAATGGGAAGCACGGTTCGCGTGCCGGAAGATCTGACCGTTGCGATCCATCCGATCGCGCTCCAGCAGGTGCTGGTCAATCTGATTCTCAACGCCCGGAATGCCACAGCCGCGCAGGGTGGCTCGATCGAACTCTCCGCAGTCAGAGTCAGCCATGAACCTCAGACCCCCACCGGCGCGGCTGATAGCCGCCGCGCACCCTGCCCCGCTCTCGTGCGTTCCACGTGGAACACATCTGCCAACTCCGCCGGTGCTTCATGGGTCTGCATCACCGTACAAGACACCGGATGCGGCATGTCACCCGACCAAATCGCCCGAATGTTCACGCCCTTTGATTCCCGCGCTCTGGGCAACCATCGCGGCACCGGGCTGGGCATGGTCATAACGAAGCGGCTTATTGAACGTGCGAACGGGTGGTTGATCATCGAATCCGAGAGCGGCCGCGGAACGGCCACGACGATTGTGTTGCCATCTGCATAGACGAACTTTAGCCGCAAGTACAAACTACGAACATATACGTGAAGTGCGTTCCGTTGCGCGCCCCGTACGAGCGGGGTTCAATCGCGCTGCGCTTTCGATAAGAGAAACTCGTATGTGAACCAAACTCGCGTGCGTGACTCGTGTGCGTCTTTGGAGTGACAAGACGAATCACGAACTTCATCACGGCTTTGCGGCCGCACCGCTTCCCGTCTCCATCAGCAGCGAGCTGCGCTTGGGCGCGCTCGTCTTGCTCCAACTGAATCCAAACTTGCGTTGGGTGACATCTGCGATGCGTTCGGCGGCTTCGGCGGGGGAGTCGGTCAGGAAGAGCAGGTCAAGATCCGTCGGGCTGATGGTGCGCTCGGCGATCATGCGGGTCCGGATGAACTCCATCAGCGGCTGCCAGTAGTCCACGCCCATGAGGATCACCGGAAAGTCTTTGATCTTGCCGGTCTGGATGAGCGTGATGGTCTCGAAGACCTCATCCAGCGTGCCGAATCCGCCGGGCATGACGACGAAGGCGTACGAGTACTTCACCAGCATCACCTTGCGCACGAAGAAGTACCGGAACTCGACGAACTTGTCCACGTACGGGTTGGGTTCCTGCTCCATCGGCAGTTCGATGTTGCAGCCGATGGATGGGGCTTTGGCATCGCGTGCTCCGCGATTGGCGGCTTCCATGATGCCGGGGCCGCCGCCGGTGAGGATCGTGAACCCGAGCTCGCCGATGCGCGCCGAGACCTCGCGCGCCAGGTGG
This sequence comes from Phycisphaerales bacterium, assembly GCA_043776515.1. Taxonomy (GTDB): domain Bacteria; phylum Planctomycetota; class Phycisphaerae; order Phycisphaerales; family UBA1924; genus UBA4658. The sequence continues at coordinate 70,613 of JAYVRG010000024.1, read as the reverse complement.
TAGTAGTGGTGGTCTTCCTTGAAGCGTGCCGAGCCAAAGACGGTGACGCAGGGGCCGACAAAGTGCAGGGCGCGAAAGCCCTTGATGAACTCCAGCGCGATTCGCACCACGCGGAGGAACTCGAAGCGCCGGGTCTTCGGGCCTTCGAGAAACTCGCCCTCTTCGACGTTGCGCGTGGCCTTGCCCCAGCGCCCGCCGCCGGGGGGTGTGGCGGTGTCGGGCGGGCCTTCGTCGAGAATGAAGCGGGCGCTGGGGGCGGCGGGTGTGGGGCCACCGGAGGGGGTAGGTGATCCCAGCGGCCGCGCTCCGGGTGCATCCTTTGGTGTGGAGTCGGTCATGGTGGGTGTTGAGCAACGAGCGACGCGGAGAGTTCGGGGCAGCACCAGGGAATGCGAACAACGCGAGGGCGTTCCGATAGTATGTAGTTGATACGAAGATCGCTCGGGAGTTTGTGTGCGGGACGAATCAGATGTGGCGGGAGGCGTTGATGTGGGAGCGTGCTGGTTTTCGCGTGTTCACTTCCCGCATCACGGGTTGCCCGCTCAGAGCAGCGGGCAACCCGTGGCACGGGACCCGAGGCACGCCGTCGGTCGGACGCTTGGGTCTCGCTACGATTCGCCATGACACCAGACCAGGAACGCACCGTGGTGATCGCCGAAACGCGCACGGCGTTTGAGGCGGAGACGATTGCGGGCGTGCTGCGCGAGCGGGGCGTGGATGCGCGGGTGCTGGATAGCGCGACGACGCAGGCGTGGGGGATGGCGATCGGCGGGGTGAGTGGCGTGAAGGTGGTGGTGCTCGAGCACGAGGTGGAGCGAGCGCGGAAGGCGATGGAGGAAGTTCGCGTGGACTCCGCGAGCATCGACTGGGACGGCGTGGACTTGGGGAACGATCCGAACGTGCAGCGGCTGACGCAGGTTTCCAAATCGCGGCGCTGGGTGTGGACGGTGATGATGCTGCTGGTGCCGATCGGGTTCATCGTGCTCTCGGTGGGCGTGCATCGGGCCGACCCGATGGTGAAGCTGCTCGGCGGCGTGCTGCTGGCGGCGGTGCTGGTGATGGGGATCAATCAGGTGTTGCCGGAGCGGGGGGAGTAGCGCGGGCGCGCTTGATAGAATGGTGCGTGCCGGACGATCCTGATGTACCAATGACGGACGCGGAGGGGCTGCAAGCCGCGGATGCTGCGCCCGGGTGGGGAAGCGAGACGCGCGAGGCGCGGCTGGCGCGGCTGCTGCGCAAGTCGCGGCAGTTGCCGGATGCGCCGGGCGTGTATCTGATGAAGGACTACAAGGGCGTGGTGATCTACATCGGCAAGGCGTCGCGCTTGCCGGATCGGGTGAGCAGCTACTTCGTGCCCAGCGCGGACCTGGGGCACAAGAAGGCACCGATGCTGGAGATGGTGCATGACTTTGAGTATTTGCAGTGCGAGGGAGAGTGGGAGGCGCTGCTGACGGAGGCGCGGCTGATCAAGGATGTCGGGCCGCGTTTCAACGCGCGGCTGACGGATGACAAGACGTTTCCGTATCTGGTGGTGACGATGCGCGAGGATTTCCCACGGGTGATGGTGACGCGCGACCTGACGGACCCGGTGGTGAAGGGGGCGAAGGTGTTCGGGCCGTTCACGGCGGTGGGCGCGCTGCGCGAGGCGTTGACGCTGTTGCAACGGGTGTTCAAGTATCGCACCTGCTCGCTGGACATCGTGGAGAACGATCCGAAGAACAGGTATTTCCGGCCATGTATTTTGCACGCGATTGAGTTGTGTACCGCGCCGTGCGCGGACAAGATCGGCAAGCAGGAGTATTTCGTGAGCATCGAGCGGTTCGTGCGCTCGATCGAGAGCAAGCGGAGCGTGATGCTGCGCGACCTGCGCGGGGAGATGGAGCGGGCCGCGGCGGCGCAGGAGTTTGAGAAGGCGGCGGTGCTGCGCGACCAGATCAGGGCGATCGAGAAGCTGGATGAGCGTGCCAAGGGCGGGACGCGCGACGGCTGGCAGCCCGAGGCGGAGATGGCGGTGGTGGACCCGAAGAAGGGGATGGAGAGTTTGCAGAAGACGCTGGGGATGGAGCAGCCGATCCGCTGCATCGAGGCGATTGATATTGCGCACTTGCAGGGCGGGGAGACGGTGGGGAGCAAGGTGTGCTTTGTGGATGGAAGGCCGCTGAAGAATGAGTATCGGAGGTACAGGATCAAGGGTGGGGGAGGAAGTGACGGAGTGACGAAGGGACGGAGTGACGAAGTGGGAGCCGCAAGGCCGGGGATCAACGATGACTACGCATCCATTCGCGAGGTGGTGAGCCGCCGGTATCGGGAGGCGGGTGAGGGGCACGAGCTGTACCCGGATGTGATTGTGATCGACGGTGGGCTTGGGCAACTGCACGCGGCGATCGAGGCGTTCGCGCAGATGAACATGAGGCCGCCGATGGTGATCTCGCTGGCGAAGAAGGAAGAGTTGATCTATGTGCAGCAGCGCGAGAGGCCGATCCGGCTGGGGCGCGAGAACCTCGGGCTGAGATTGGTGCAGGCGATCCGGGATGAGGCGCACCGGTTTGCGCAGCACTATCACCATGTGCTGCGGCGGAAGAGGACGCTCGAGGAGGAGTGAGGAGAGGTGTCGGTCGCTGCGCTGGCAGGTGGAGAACGCCACGCGGAGCGTGGCGGTACCCAAGTGGTACCCGGGATCAACAACCAGCGAACCACGCCCCGAGGAAATCAAAGATGTCCTGCACTTCGAGCGTGCCGGAGTAGTTGAAGTCGGCGCGGATGTAACCGGCGAACCATGCTTCGAGATAGGCGAAGATGTCGGTGATGCTGAGGGTGGCGCTCTCGTTGAAATCACCCGGGCAGATGGCGCGGTTGAGTGCGCTGACGGCGGTCTGCCCCCAGGTGATGAAGCCGGAGAGGGAGAGGTGGTAGGGATCGACGCCGCCGGAGAGCATGGAGCGCTGCGCGAGCTGGGTGGTGGTGGAAAGCATGGTGCCAGCGATGGTGAAGACCTGCGGGTCTTGCGCGGCGATGCTGCGCCATTCCTGTTCGTAGCCGGGGATGGGCGTGTCCATATCCGGGCGCGGGTGATAGGGGCCCAGGAGGAAGAAGAGGTTCTGCGGATCGTTGCCGCGGAGCGTCCACGCGTTGCGGAGCACGGCCATCATGGCGCGGATGTTGTCGGCGTGGCCGGGCGGAGTGGCGGAATCCAGGCCGCCGATGGGGCCAACCGAACCGGCGTGATAGTTGATGTCGTTGCCGCCGTGGAGAATCTGGACGACGAGCACGGGCGGAGCATTCTGGAGGCGCGTTGCCTGGCGTATCCATTCGATGGTGGGCGAGAGAGCGCTCTGGAGCGCGAGCGCGGCGTGATAGGCGGATTGGCCGCCGAGGCCCCAGAGTGGTGAGTAGGAGATGCCGGTGGTTCGCGCGGTGTTCTCAGCGCGCTGCCAGGTGATGAGGAAGGGGCCGCGGGCGTCGCGGGCGCCGGCCCAGTCGGCAAAGCAGAAGAGCAGCCCATTCGGATCGCGCGGGCCAGCGGGAACATCAAAGGAGAAGTCCTGCAAGCGGCGTGTCGGGCCAGCGCTGGAGATGGTTGGACCGGAGGCGTAGTTGTTGGTTGGGTCGCCCGGGAATGCGGGGCGACAAGAGGGGCTGCAATAGCCCACTGAGGTGGTGCCGAAGATCCATTGCGTGGCGTGGTAGCGGAGCGGGCCGGTGATGTCGATGGGGGAATCGGCGGCGATGGTCAGACCGGAGTTGTAGGTGGTGACGGCCGCGACGCCCGAGGGGAGTGCGGCGTAACCGGTCGGGAACCCATCGCTGGCGAACTCGGAGATGAGCACGTTCAGTGGAGCTCCCTCGGCAACAAACGGAGGGAAGAGAACGGAGTTGGTGGAGGCGATGGTGTCTCCCCACCAGCCGAAGCCGGCGGCGGGGGAGACGGCTGTGGCATAGGTGCCCAAGCGATTGCCGAGCGCGAGGCCCATGCCGCCCTCGTGGCCGATGTGGCTCGCGCGAGTGTTGCTGTCGCCGATGATGCAGCAGTCGATGCGCCGGGTGGTGGCGAGAGCAAAGACACGGCGCGCGGCGTCAACACCGGCGACGGCGAGGCGATTGGGATTGTCGAACGTGGGGGCGACGGTGCTGCCCAGTGGCTGCGCGATGGCCATCGACGCGAGCGATAAGCACGCGATCGCGGCGAGGATGCTCGGCATGGGGATGTGATGGGGCACGATCATGGTGGGGTGATGAGATATACGGAGTCGGAGAGTAAGAGTGTGCCCGATGGGGGCGATTTCACCATGAAATCGTGCGGATGTGTGCAGGGGGTTGGTTGAGGGTGGCCGCGGGATGAGAAGATGGAGGGGTTGTGCGGGATGGAAGGCAATTCAGAGCCGAGCGGCATACGCCGCCGGTCTCGGTTGCGTCTGGAGTAAAGACACTCGGGCCACAGCGGCCCGAACATGGGTTAGTAAGCCCATGCCACAAATCACGCGGCGGTTTCGAGGTCTTCTTGTTCGGCGTCGGCGGAGCGGGCGCTGCTGCCTTGGAAGGCCTCGCCCTGGGCGAGCTGGCCGATCTTGGGTGCATCGGGGAGCGGCTTGCCATTGCTGTCGGTGAGTGGCTTGCCTTCGAGCGTGCGGATGATCGGGATCGGGTGTTGCTTGGCGTGGATGGCGAGCTCGGCCTCGAGGGATTTCTGCTTGGCTTCGGGGACTTCGGACCACTTGAAGCGGCCCTTGCACTTGGGGAACTTGGAGCAGCCGAGCCACGGGCCGCGCAGACCTTCGCGGAGATTCGTGGGTGACTGGCACTTGGGGCAGGGGATGTCGGTGAGGAGCGCGGGCTGGCTGGGGGCCTTGACCTGGAGCTTCTTCTTATCGATGTTGAGAATGCCGTCGCACTTGCCGGCGGGATCGGTCTCTTTGTTGTTGAACTTGGCGCAGCCGAGGAAGGGGCCGAAGCGGCCGTTGCGTGAGATCATCGGGCCGCTGCACTTGTGGCAGGCGACGTTGACGTGCTCCGGGGGGCGCGGCTTGCCTTCGCGATCAATCGGGCAGGCGTAGGTGCAGGTGGGATAGTTGGAGCAGGACAGGAAGCGCCCGTTCTTGCCGAAGCGATAGACGAGATCGGACTGGCACTGCGGGCAGCGATATTCCTTCGGGGCGGGCGTGGTCTCCGCCTTGGCGTGGGTCATGGTCTCGTGCGCGAGCGCGAGGGCCTTGGTGAAGGGGCCGTAAAAGCGTTTGAGCATGTCCACCCAGTCGAGATGGTCGTCCTCGATCTTGTCGAGCTCGAGCTCCATGTCGCGGGTGTAGCCGACATCCATGATTTTGGGGAAGCCCTCGACGAGCTTGTCGGTGACGACCTCGCCCAGGTCGGTGGCGTACATGCGCCGATCGACCTGCTCGACGTACTTGCGATCCTGGATGACCTGGATGATGGAGGCGTAGGTGGAGGGGCGGCCGATGCCCTCGGACTCGAGTTCTTTGATAAGAGATGCTTCGGAGTAGCGTGAGGGAGGAGAGGTGAACTTCTGCAGCGCGTCAATGGAGAAGGCGTGCATCGGCTGCTTCTCGGCGATGGCGGGGAGCATCGCAACATCGGCGGGCGGGACGCCAGAGGCCTTGTAGAAGCCGTCGAAGACGAGCGTGCGGCCGGTGGCCTTGAAGGTGCAGGGCGACTTTGTGCCAGCACTGGCACTGGTCTGCAGAGCCAGACCAGTGCCACCAGATATGAGGACGGTGGTGGAGTCCCACTGGGCGGGCATCATCTGGCAGGCGACGAAACGCTCCCAGATGATCTGATAGAGACGGAAGTGGTCGGGGCGGAGCGCGTTGCGGACGCGCTCGGGCGGGAACTCGAGGGATGCGGGGCGGATGGCCTCGTGGGCTTCCTGTGCATCCTTGTTGGAGGATGTGAAGAAGTTGGGCTTCTCCGGGAGGTACTTGTCGCCGAACTTGCGGCTGATGTAGTCGCGGGCCATTTGTAGCGCGGGGCCGGAGATGTGCGTGCTGTCGGTACGCATGTAGGTGATGAGGCCGGTCGGGCCTTCGCCCGGAATGTCCACACCTTCATAGAGCGCCTGTGCGGACTGCATGGTGCGACGTGCGCCGAAGCCGAGTCGCGTGGACGCGGCCTGCTGGAGCGTGGAGGTGATGAACGGGGGCGCGGGGCGGGTGCTGGTGCGTTTGGTCTCGATGGAGGAGACGGCGTATTTGGCGGACGGATCGACGGTGCCGCGGACGGTGCGCCGGAACTTGGCGGGGCCGCGGCCTTTTTCGTCCTCGGCGGTGTCGATGGCGGTGATCTTGAGTCCGGCGAGGGCGGCGATGTCGCGGACCTGCGGTGTCAGATCGGGAGTCGCGGAATCCCGCCGGGGACCGGCGGGGTACCCAGAGCCGGAGCCAAGCTCGAACTTGGTGCCGTTGACTTCGATGAGTTCGGCTTGGATGGCTTTGTGGTCGGCGAGCCACTGGAGTTGGGCTTTTCCGGTGGGGGGGTTGCCCTTCTCGTCCTTCTCGGACATAAAGGATGGCCACGCGGCGGCGAGTTTCTTCTGATCGGAGTCGGAGAGCGCGAAGTTGGCGAGGACGTTCCAGAACTCATCGGGGATGAAGGAGCGGATGGCCCGCTCGCGCTCGACGACGAGACGGACGGCGACGGATTGCACGCGACCCGCGCTGAGGCCGCGGGCGACTTTTTTCCAGAGCAGCGGCGAGACCTGATATCCGACGATGCGATCGACGACGCGCCGGGCCTGCTGGGCGTAGACGCGATCCATATCGATCGGGTGCGGGTTGCCGAAGGCGCGGGTGATCTCATCCTTGGTGATGGCGGCGAACTTGACGCGTTTGGCCTGCGCGGGTGGCACGCCGAGCTCTTCGGCGAGGTGCCAGGCAATGGCCTCGCCCTCTCGATCCAAGTCGGTTGCGAACCAGATCTCGGACGCCTGCTTGGCGGCCCGCTTGAGATCGTTGATGGTCTTTTCTTTGCCTTCGAGAACTTGGTACGTGGTGGCGAAGTTGTGCTCGAGATCAACCCCCGGAACGGGCCACTTCACGCCTTTGGGGTTCTTCTCGGGAAGATCGCGGACGTGGCCGACGGAGGCGAGCACGAGGAAGTCGTTGCCGAGATATTTATTGATGGTCTTGGCTTTGGAGGGAGACTCGACAATGACGAGCTGCTTGCCGGAGGCAGAGGCGGCCTTTGGGCTGAAAGGGATACCCCGGCCGGAATCGGCTTTGGCGGGGGCTCCTTTGGGAGCGCCGGACTTGGCGGCGGCGGGCTTGCGGGGTTTTGTTGAGGTCTTGGGCATGAATGTCCGTGGTGATCGGGGCGGGTTCGAGGCAATGGCCCATACGTCGGCCCCTCATCGGCAGGTTCTGGGGCGTGCCATTGGGCAATGCTGGAACCAGTGCAGAGGAGGGATAGAGGGCGGGAGGAGAGAGAGTCAAGCGGGATGCCGGGTTCTGGAGGCGGAAAACACCAATCGTATACCGATCAAATGGCAGATAGCGGCATTTGATAGGTGTATACTAGGATGCCGTAGCCGTCAAGTCGGCAGATTGAGGGCGGCGAGGATTCGGTTGAGCCAGGGGGTGGGGGCTGAGGGGCCGAGGACCGAAGGGGAGGCGTCTGGGGCTGGGGCCGCGAGCCGGAGGGCACCGGGGGTGGTGGAGAGGCGGCGGAGCCAGGTGCGCTGGTTTTTACCGAAGCGGCGGGTTTCGATTTTGATTTGTTCGACGGCTTCGGAGAGGGCGGCCGCGGGCGGGGTCCAAGTGTTGGCATCGACCGCTGCGCGAACGACGGGTATGAGTTGCTTGTAGCCGAGGGCTTCGGCGGATTGTGGGGTGAAGGCGTTAGATTGGAGGAGTGCGCGGACCTCGTCGAGAAGGCCGCTCTCCATCATCTGGCGGACACGGGCGTTGATGCGGAGGTTGAGAGAGTCGGTGGGCCAGTTGAGGGTGATGAGGAGGAAACGGGTTTCGGGTTTCGGGTCTCGGGCTTCGGAAGGAGGGGTTTCGGTTGAGCGATCCCACTGTTTCTGATGGGCGCTGATTGGCTGGCCCGTGAGGGTGAAGACTTCGAGCGCGCGGATGGTGCGGCGGATGTCGTTGGGGTGGATGCGCTGCGCGGCGAGGGGATCGACGCGCTCCAGCTCGGCGCGGCGGGCGGCGGGGTCCATCGCGGCGAGCTGTGCGCGGAGTTGGTGGTCTGGCTCGGGGCCATCGAAGAGGCCTTCGAGGAGGGCTTTGATGTAGAGATGGGTGCCGCCAACGACGATGGGGAGGATGTGGCGGGAGCGGAGATCGGCGATGGTGGAGTTAGCGTGGGTGAGCCAGTCGTCGAGGGTGAAAGTCTGGGTAGCCCGCCGGTCCCCGGCGGGAATCTGGTCCACTTTTGAGCCAGAGGATGAAGACCCGCCGGGGACCGGCGGGGTACCCAGAGGCGGGCAACCCGGAGGTGGGACGATGTCGATGAGGTGGTGGGGGACGCCGCGGCGGTCGGCGAGGGTGGGCTTGGCGGTGCCGATGTTGAGGCCGGTGTAGACCTGGAAGGCGTCGGCGGTGACGATCTCGGCGGGAATGTTGTGTTTCTCGCGGAGTGTGAGGGCGAGAGAGACGGCGAGATCGGACTTGCCGCCGGCGGTGGGGCCGCAGATGACGGGGGTGAGTTGGGGAATGGGTGTTTGCAAGCAAGGCGAGTGTAGGAAAAGCGGCCATCGTGCTCCGAGGAGCGACGAATAGAATGGTGCATGGACACGGTTCGCATCGGTTGCGTGAAGTATCTGAACACCCTGCCGCTGATTGAGGGGCTGTCGATGTGGCGCGGGTGTGAGCTGGTGACGAGTGCGCCGAGCGGGTTGATCGGGATGTTGCGGCGTGGGGAGGTGGATGTGGCGCTGGCGAGTGTGATTGATGCGGCGCGGGGGGAAGAGAAGCGGGAAGACACGGGCGGGACGCCCGTGGCACGGATGGTGTTGTTGCCGGTGGGGATGATCGGATGCGAGGGGCGGACGCTGACAGTGCGGGTGTTTTCGCGGGTGCCGATCGAGCGGATCACGCGGGTGGTGGTGGATTCGGAGAGCCACACGTCGGTGGTGTTGTTGCAGGTGCTCTTGTGGAAGAAGTTTGGGAAGAGGGTGGAAGTTGAAGTGGGAAGGAATCAAGGGATCGAGGGATCGAGGCATCTAGGCGAGGGAGGAGAAGAGGCCATTCTGTTGATCGGTGACAAAGTGGTGACGAATGCGCCGGTCGCAAGCGAGTATCCGCATCAGATGGATTTGGGCGCGGCGTGGAAGGAGTTGACGGGGTTGCCGTTTGTGTATGCGGTGTGGATGTGCCGCGCGGGGGAGGAGGAGACGCTGAAGGTGAAGACGGTGGCGAAGATGTTGGAGCGGACACGGCTGCACAACGCGACGCGGATGGATTGGGTGGTGGGGGAGCACGCGGCGGAGAGGGGATGGCCGCGGGAACTGGCGGCGGAGTATGTGGGAACGCTGCTGAAATACGCGGTGGGCGAGCGGGAGCGCGAGGCGGTGGAGAAGTTTGTGTCGTGGGCGGGGGAGATGGGGCTTTGCGGGCGGGGAGGAGTTGTTTGGGGAGAAGGCAGAGGAGAAATGGCAAATGGCAAATAGCAAATGGCAAATGAAGACAGGGTTGGGCGGATGCGGTTCGCCTCGTTTTTATTTGCGATTTGCGATTTGCACATTTGCGATTTGATCCCCCATGCCCCGACTTCCCACACTTCGCACGCGCGTGCTTCAGGAACTGGCGCGGCAGGTGCGGTTTCAATCCGAGGATGCGGCGCGCCGGCAACTGGGGCGGGCGGAGCAGCTCGCGCTGCAACTGCTGGGGGAGCAGGCGGCGGATGCGCCGGCTGCGTATCCGGAAGATTGGGTGGTGTTTCGCATCACGGGGTTGCGCACGGAGACCGGCGGGGATGTGGTGGTGCGTGAGGCGCTGCTGAGTGATCTGCCGGCGTTGATAGATCGGTTGAGCGCGGCGGCGAAACTGACTCAGGCGGATTTGGATGATGAGGAGAAGGTGAGGGGCAAGGCGGGGAACACTGGCGGGCGAGCCGCCAGTGCCACCCGTGCCAACTTGTGGTTGAGTGTTGAGGACGTGTGTGCGCGGTGGAAAGTGAGCCGCAAGACGCTGGAGCGGTATCGGCGGCTGGGGCTGGTGTCGCGACGGGTGATGCTGGGGCGCGGGCGGGAGCGCGTGGTGTATGGGGAGCGGCAGGTGCGAGCGTTTGAGCGCGTGCATGGGAAGCGCGTGGAGCAGGCGGGAGCGTTTGCGCGGCGAGATGTAGAATCGCGCGAACGGGTTGTGCGGCGGGCGGCGCGGTATCGGGAGCGGCTGGGGTGGTCGCTCTTCAAGTGCGCGCAGCGGATCGCGGCGCGGGATGGGCGGAGCGTGGAGGGTGTGCGGAAGTTGCTAATGGCGCACGATGCCCGCGCGGAGCGAACGATCTTTGGTGCGCCGGGTGTGCTGGATTCGGAGCAGAAGGGGCTGGTGGAGCGGACGTCCAAGCGCGGCGGGAACATGAGCGCGGTGGCGGGACGGGTGCGGAAGAGCCGCGCAACGGTGTATCGGGTGGTGGGAGAGCGGCGAGTGGATCGACTGCGCGAGCTGGACCTGCGCGTACCCGCGGGCGGTGCGGCGGTGTTTGAGCGCGCGGACGCGGCGGAGGTGTTGCTTGGGCACGGGGCGGCGAGCGATGGAATCGGGCGGCGCGGCGCGATGAGTGTTGGGGAACTGCTGCGGATGGCGGCGGAGAGGGATCCTGAGCCAGCGGCGCACGAGCAGGCGCGGGCGACGGCGTGCTGGTATTTGGTGTGGCGGGCGGAGCTTGGGGTGGCGCAGCTCGCGCGGCATGGGGCGCGGGTGCGCGCGAGCGCGAAGCGGGATGTGGGACGTGGTGAAGGTGTAGAAGCGATTGAGACGTGGCTGCTGTGGGCGTCGAGGTTGCGGGCGGAGATGGTGCGCTCGCAGGTGCCGCTGTTGGTGCGGGCGATTGAGAATCAGACCGGGCGGAGTGTGGGGGAGATTCCGGGGAGTGCCCTGCGCGAGCTTTGTGAGATTGGGCTTGACGCGGTGATTGATTCGGCGGATCGGTTTGATCCGTTCAAGGGGGGGCGGCTGGCCGCGCCGGTGGGAGTGGCGGTGGGAAGGGCGGTGTCGCATTGGTTGCGGCATGGGCGCGAGGAGCTTGGTGCGCCGGGGCGCGCGATGGCGCGGGTGGATATGGAGCAGCTCGCGCTGCCGGACTGGGCGCGGCGTGTGCATCCGTGGCAGGAGTGGTTGGAAGCCCCGCTTGGTGTGCGCGAGAAACTTGGTGCGATTGCCGAACGGGAGCGACGCGTGCTGGAGATGCGGTATGGGTGGGGTGGCCCGCCGCGGACGGTGGAGGATGTGGCGAAGGAGCTGGGGACGACGGCGACGCGGGTAGCGGCGATGCAGCGGCGCGCGGTGGCGATGCTGGCGTTTGGAGCGCCGGCGAAGACGGCGCGGGTGCGCCGGAAGGGGGCGGCGTGAACGGCGCGCTGGGGGGGAATGTGTGGGTGTTTCACTCCGGCGCGCTGGGGGATCATGTGATGATCTGGCCGCTGGTGCGGGCGATGGCGCGGCAGGGTGCGCGGGTGACGGTGGTGGGTGCGGCGAGCCATGTCGCGCTGTGCGAGCGCGAGGTGGGAGGGTTGGTGGGTGCGGGCGCAGGGAGTGTGGTGGGAATGTCGGTGGAGCGGGCGCGGTATACGGGGATGTGGGCGGGACGTGTGGAAGAGAAGGATGTGGAGCGGGGTGTGGATGTGGTGATGACGTTTGTGGCGGATGAAGAGAGTGAGGCGGGAAGAGTGTGGAAGAGCGCGGCGCGGGGGATGTTTCCGGGGGCGAAGGTGATGTGCGTGGGTGCGCCGGGTTCGCTGTCGCGGCGGGAAGTGTGGGAGCAAGGAGGAGTGCAAGAGTTCGGAGCGGTTGAGTTGAGCGAGAATGACGGCGGGCCGGTGGTGTTGTTTGTGGGCGCGGGGGGAGAGGGCAAGCGGTGGCCGATGGAGCGGTGGATGTTGCTCGCGCAGCGGTTGAGCGGATGGGCGAACGTGCAACTGCTCGCGGGAACGGTGGAGATCGAGCGGTTGCCGCCGGGTGAGCGCGCGAGTTTCGAGGGCGCAGGCGGGAGATACGTTGGGGCGGCGGGCGGGGCCCAAGAGTTGGCGGAGGCGATCCGCGCGGCGCGGGTGTATGTTGGCTGCGACACGGGGCCGACGCATCTGGCGGCGCAGCTCGGTGTGCCGACAATCGCGCTGTTCGGGCCGACGGAGCCGGGGGTCTGGAAACCTGTTGGGCCGCGTGTTGAAGTGATTGCGGCTGAGTCGCCGCGCGGGATGGAATGGCTGAATGTGGAGTGCCTTGTGGAAAGAGTGCGCGGGCAACTGGCGCAATGATGCGTGGGAGCCAGCAAATCCATATACTTCGGGCGTGCATCACCGGGAGCAGGACAGAATGAGCATGGAACTGTCGCGAGCGATCGCGTCCGGGCTGGAGGTACATCCTGAGTGGATCGACGTAGCGAGAGCGAATCTGGATCGGTGGGAGCAGCGCAACGCACACGCGCCCGGACTGGTGCGATGTTATCGGGAGTGGCGGGGTTTGCTGGAGTTGCCGCTCGCCCAGGTGCGGGCACTGCTGGTGGAAGAGTCGGAGAATGCAAGAAGGTTGCGACAGAGTTCACCCTTTGCGGGCGCGCTGACGGCGCGGCAGGTGTGGCAGATCAAGGAACGATGCCGCGATGAAACGATCGGAGCTTGAGCACATTCTGCGGGCCTCTAAGGCGATCACAGGGCTGGGCCGCATCGCGATTTGACGAGACCCGGGTGTAGAAGTTGACCGTGGTTGGAAAGCAGAACGGCCGCCGCGCTCCTGTGGTGCGCGACGGCCGCTTGAGAATCAATAGGTAGAAGTACGCGGATCAGTTGCGGCGGCGGCGGAGGCCGGCCAGACCGGCGAGGCCGAGGAGCGCGGCGGCCCCGGGTGCGGGGACGATCGGCACCGCGATGTCGTTGACAAAGGTGCCGGTGGCGTATGCGCCGAGGAGGGTTTCGGCGCCAGTGGCCAGGTCGATGGAGAACAGCGACATGCTGAGGCCGTTCGCGGGATCATCGTGCGTGACATAGGCGGACGTGGACAAGCCGCTGATGTCCATGCCGAGGCCGGCGCTGAAGGTACGGAAGCCCGAGGGCAGGAACACGGTGGATGCCAGTCCGGTGTTTGGGGAGGTGGGGGAGCCGCCGACGCTACCGATGGTGAAAAGGACGTCGGAGTTGTAGTCCCAGGCGTACAGCGTTGTGGGGCCGCCACCGACGACGTTGTTGGAATACGCAATGCCGATGGTGTTGGGAGCGCCGGTCTGGGGGTCGCCCGCGGCGTACGCGAGGTTGGTGTCGGTCGCGGCAATCGCGCCGGTGTTGGGGTTCACGCGGAAGTTGCCTCCGGTGCGGGTGACGATGCGGATGCGATCAACCGTGGGGTTGAAGTCGATGGAGAGCAGCTGGTTTCCAGCGGCGAACCCGGCACCGACAGGCGTCAGGACGGCGGTTGTGATGTCAACGGTGTAGAGCTGGGCGGCACCGACCGAGGTGGCGCCGACGGCGTAGAGCTGGCCGGTGGCGGGGCGGAAGTCCATGGAGCGGACGGTCTGCCCGGCACCGAGGCCGGAGAACGCGCCGATGTTGGTCTGCGCGCCGGGGGTGGCACTGTCGAACGTGACAAGGTTGAGGCCGCCAGAACTGCTGAAACTGTTTGCGGCGGTCATGCCATAGATCAGTTCGGCATTGGCAGTGGAAGCGGTGGCGGCCGCGACGAGCGCAGCAGCGGACAAAACGGACGCGGATAACAACTGACGCATGGGTATCTCTCCTCCAAAAATGTGCGAGGCCGAATGGCTCGCTTTTACAAATTTGGCCTGTATTGCCGTTGCCGTCAAGCGGAAAGGGGATCGTTCGAGCCAAAGATGTGGAATTGTGTTTCAGAGGTCGGCGGGTGTTTGGTATTCGCTGGCGCTGTGGGAAGCTGGGCGGCGACGGATGCTCGCGGAGGAGTCGGTACGATCGCAGATATGCCAGATGTTGTTCGAGTGGAGTTGATTGTCGGTCTGGAAGTCCACGTCGAGCTTTCGACGCGGACGAAGATGTTCAGCCGCGCGCCCAACGGGGCGCACCCGGAGCACTTTGAGGCAGCGCCGAACACGTTGATTGATCCGGTGGTGCTGGGGCTGCCGGGCGCGTTGCCGGTGATGAACCGGGCGGCGGTGGAGAAGAGCATCATGGTGGGGCTGGCGCTCGGGTGCCAGATCGCGGAGCTGAGCAAGTGGGATCGGAAGAGCTACTTCTATCCGGATTTGCCGAAGAACTACCAGATCAGCCAGTATCAGTTGCCGCTGTGCTTTGATGGGAGCGTGGAGCTGCCGCCGATTGGGCGGGATGGGAGGATTGATTATGAGGCGATGGTGGGTGGGATGGAAGGGGAGAAGGAGGGACCGCCGCGGAGCGGCGGGCCACCCAGGAAGCGGATCGGGATCATCCGGGCGCATCTGGAGGAGGACGCGGGGAAGCTGCTGCACGAGGCGCCGGGGGGGATCGCGATCAAGGGGAGCATTGTGGATTACAACCGGGCGGGGACGCCGCTGCTGGAGATTGTGACGCAGCCGGACTTCACGGACGCGGATGAGGTGGTGGTGTTCTGCCGCGTGCTGCGGAATGTGTGCAGGTTTCTGGGGGCGAGCGAGGGCATCTTGCAGCGCGGGCACATGCGGTTTGAGCCGAACATCAACTGCGTGCTGACGCTGGGGGATGGGCGGACGGTGAAGACGCCGATCGTGGAGATCAAGAATCTCAACTCGTTCAAGGCGGTGAAGGGGGCGATTGAGTTTGAGAATCGCGAGCAGCCGCGCCGGTGGGCGGCGGATGGGATTGAGCTGCGCCCCGGCGCGAAGACGACGCGCGGCTGGGACGACACCAAGAGCGAGACGTTCCTGCAGCGCGAGAAGGAAGAGGCGCACGACTATCGATACTTCCCCGATCCGGATCTGCTGCCGGTAGCGGTGGATGAGGTGTGGCGCGAGCGGGTGCGGAGTGCGCTGCCGGAGTTGCCTTTGGATCGGACGCGCCGGTACATGCGCGAGTTCGGGCTGAGCGCGAAGGAGGCCGCGGCGATCACGGATGAGCGGGACGTGTGTTTTTTTTATGAGGAAGCGCTGGAGAGCGCGAGCGCGGCGGGCGTGGGGCGCGAGAAGGCGGGGCGGCTGGCGGCAAACTTCGTGCTCCAGTCGGGTGCGAAGCGGGCGAACGAGCGGAGCACGCCGGAGCGCGCGGTGCTGGTGAGCGATCTGGGGATCACGGCGAGTCAGGTCGCGGGGATCGTGCGGCTGCGCGATGAGGGAAAGATCGGCTCCAACGCGGCGGATGAGTTGTTCGGGTTGTTGTGTGAGGGTGGAGAGGAGCGGGGTGGAGAGCCCGAGGAGGTGGCCGCGCGTCGCGGGATGGTGATCGTGCAGGACGCTGGTGCGCTGGAAGCGTGGTGCGATCAGGTGATTGCGGCCAACCCGAAGGTTGCGGAAGATGTTCGGGGTGGGAAGGTGCAGGCGGTGGGGCGGCTGGTGGGGGAGGCGATGAAACTGGCGGCCAGCGGGGGCGGGGCGGCGGATGCGAAGGTGGTGCGCGAGGCGCTCCTGAAAAAACTGGGTTGTGGGTAAGCCCTGAGCCGGTGAAACGTGCAGCGGATGTGAACTTGGAGAATGTGGTGCGATTTTCCTTGGCGCGGGTGGGGAATGCGCGGTATTGTGGTATGTCCTGAGAGAGCGGGGGGCGTGGGTTGGAGGCGAGCTATGAGAACTCGATTCGTTGCGGCGTTGGCGACTGTGGCCGGTGTGGTTTCGCTGGCCGGGCTGTCGCATGGACAGATCTCGTTCACGCAGATACCGCAGCTCTCGGGCGGCACGCAGGGGAATATCGCAAATGCGATCTCCGCGGATGGCCGGTATGTCGTGGGCGAGTCGGACTCGGCCGCCACGCCGGGCGTTGCCCTTGAGGATGGTTATCGGTTTGACCGCACGACACTAGCGCTGGTGAGCATGGGCTCGCTGAACGCGGCGAACTTCAGCACGCACGCGGCGAGCGTGTCGGGCGATGGGAGCACGGTCGTAGGGTTCAGCCGGCAACTGGTGGGCGCGACGAATCTGCAGCGCGCGTACTCGTGGACATCCGGCGGCGGGATTGTCGGGGTGGGCGTGTTCAGTGGAACAGGCACGAGCTTTGCGTATGGCATCTCCGCCAGCGGCGCGACCGTGGTGGGGAGTACGACGACTTCTGGCTCGGCGGTCGGACAGAGTTACTACCGCACCGGCGGCGTGATGACGCTGATCCCGGTGCTGGCGGGTGGTGGGGCGTCCAGTGCGCGGGCCGCGAATCAGGATGGAACGGTGGTGGTGGGTGATTCGGGCTCGAGGCCGTACCGGTTTTTCGGCGCGGCGACCAGCGCGATTTCGGCGGTCGCGGGCGCGGCGGACGGTTTCGGCGAGGCGCTGGCCGTGAACGCGGATGGATCGGTCGCCGTTGGTGCGATCACCAGTCCGACCTTCATTGATACATCGTTTGGATTTCCGATCTCGCAGGGCGTGGCGTTTCGCTGGCGCGCTGGTGTGACGCGGGCGCTGGGCGGGTTGCCGTCTACGGGTTCGCAGGCGTCGGAAGCGTTTGGTATCAGCGGCAACGGGCTGGTGGTGGTGGGGGAGAGCCGCACATCGGGAACGGTTTCCGCGGGCGGGATCATGGAGGCGTTTGTGTGGACGCCGCGTTGGGGATTGGCGCGGCTGGCGGACAGACTGGGCGCGGCGGTTCCGGCGGGCCTGCGGCTGGATCGCGGCACGAGCGTTTCCGCAAACGGCGCGGTGATCGCGGGCAACGGGACGATTCTGGCGACCGGCAAGCAGTTCGCGTTCGTGGTGACACTGCCGTACTGCGTGGGCGACCAGAACGACAACGGTGTGCTGGAAGTGCAGGACATCTTCGACTTCCTGGGCTTGTGGTTCGCGGGCTCGCCACAGGCGGACGCGAACGGGAACGGGTCGCTGGAAGTGCAGGACATCTTTGATTTCCTGGGGGCGTGGTTCGGCGGTTGCTGATTTTTCAACTCCACTGTTTATTCTGACAAAGAGATATCACCGCAGAGACGCCGAGAACGCAGAGAAGAAAACCGCGAATCTTCCGGTTCGATTCTCTCCGCGATCTCAGCGTCTCAGCGGTGATTCTCTTTGTGCGTCGGGTGCGGGGGCGTTGTCGCGCTGAAACTCGATGCCCGTGTTGTGTGCGGCGTGTGGAATGGTCGATGCAGAACGCATGGGGCGCGCTCGCAAGAGAATACTTGGACTGATCGCCATTGTGCTGCTCGCGGCGGCGGTGGTGTCGCCCGCGATTCGTGCGCGGGTGGGGAAGGTGCTGCGCCCGAAGCAAGAAGTGGCGGCGCGAGTGGATGAACTTGGGCCAGCGGCACGCGCAAGGTTGCGAGCGGGGTTCGGGCGCGCGGGTGTGGAGTATCCGCCGCGGCGGGTAACGCTGATCGCGTTCAAGCGGGAGCGGAGGATGGAGGTGTACGCCGCGGGCGCGGATGGCGCGTGGCGGCGCGTGCTGGAATATCCGATCCTCGCCGCGAGCGGGCACGCGGGGCCGAAGCTGCGCGAGGGGGACATGCAGGTGCCCGAGGGCGTATACAGAGTGGAGTCGCTGAACCCGAACTCGATGTATCACGTCGCGCTGCGGGTGGAATATCCGAGTGAGGAAGATCGTGCGCGGGCGGCGGAGGACGGGCGCACCCGGCTGGGTGGAGACATCATGATCCACGGCGGCGCGGCATCGGTGGGGTGCCTGGCGATGGGCGACTCGGGGGCGGAGGAGTTGTTCGTGCTCGCGGCGGATGTGGGTATCGAGCGGGTTGCGGTGGTGCTGTGCCCCGTGGACTTCCGAGTTGCGGAAGCTGAGGTCGGGGTCGAAGGGATGCCCGCGTGGATCAAGCCCCGGTACGAGGCACTCCGAGAGCGATTGAACAACCTGAAAAACTGATGATTATCGGGTGCGCGGGTCAGCATTTGCCGAGTGCGCGGGTTGCAAGTGAGTTGCGGAACCGTGCGGCCGGCAAGGTTCGTACCAGGAGTGGAATCGGCTGGTTCGAATCTGGGCGTGATCGCTGGCCGCGGCGATTGTGCGCGGCGGCATTCAGCCCAGCTCTACGCATGGGGACGGGGTCGTTTGCGTTTGTCACAGGGACAGGCGTGACACTGGTTGCGACGCCCAGCGCGGACTCTGTTTTCCAGGGTTGGGGTGGGGGTCCGTGCTCGGGTGCGGGAACGTGCTCGTTTACGGCGTCGGGACTGGTGAGTGTGGATGCCGCGTTCAGGTGTAAAGCGGACATCAATGGCGTGAACGGGATCACGGTTCAGGACATCTTTGACTTTTTATCGGCGTGGTTCGCGGGCACCCCGATCGGTGACTTTGACGGCTCGGGCGCGAACACGGTTTCAGTCATCTTTGCGTTTCTGTCTGCGTGGT
The DNA here is from genome assembly GCA_043776515.1 of Phycisphaerales bacterium. Taxonomy (GTDB): domain Bacteria; phylum Planctomycetota; class Phycisphaerae; order Phycisphaerales; family UBA1924; genus UBA4658. The sequence goes on along the minus strand of JAYVRG010000024.1, from coordinate 52,027 downwards.
TTGCGGGTTGTCCATGAGCGGAGGCGGGGTCGAAAGGAGTTTGCGCGGAACCGAGCGTTGGCGCCGTCCGGATGTGATTTGCTGGGTAGGCAGGAGCGGCCTTCGGGCAGGATATCGCACTCTTGCCCAAGTTACCGGCCCTGCGGCGCAAATCCTGCGTGCGCATTGGTAAAATGCTTGTCAAGGTGGGATGAGTTGATATTGTGGCAGTTCCTGCGCCTTGCGGGATGGTTAGAAATACTGGCAGGAGTCGTTTGTGGGTTCATGATTGAGATTGGTCGAAGTAGATACGACATCAGCGTTTGGAAGTTTTCGGACACAAGGGCAGATGGGGCGGAGGGCCGGGCGACGCGATTCAAGCGTGGCGTTTCCGGGACGGTTCAGCGATGAGTCATCAACCACACTATGGAGGTTTTGCAATGAAGTGTTTGAGCGTTTGTAAGAGTGCGATCGGCCGGTACACGATGTGTGCGGCTGTGATGGCGGGTATGAGCATGGCGACCACGGCGATGGCGGACACTCCGGTGTACGATCACATGACCGGGCAGCTCACCGCGAACTGGGGTTTTTCGGCGAACACCAACGCGGCGAATCCTGCGGGAAGCGCGACCCGGCAGATGGGCACTCCCATCACACTCTCGGATCCTGCCCTGCGCGAGATTACGGGCTTTGATCTGACGTGGGGCAATACCACCCCTGCGGCAATCACGCTGGACACGACGCACCGTCTGCGGCTGAACTATTGGCTGTGGAACACCGCCGCTCCGACCGCCGGGGCGGGCACCCTGGAGTTCTCTGCTCTCGCGGGCAGCGGCCAGATGGTCTTTGCTCCTGCTGCCCCCCTTGCGATCGCCGTCAATCAGTTCCTGACCTTCACTACGACGGCTGCGGCCGCCGGTACCCTGGGCAACCCCGGCACGCTGCCGGGCATCGCGATTACGCCGCACGTCACGCTCACCAACAGCGGCCCTGTCGGGGTCGCGTTCAACTGGGAAATTGACAACGGCACAGGCACCTTCGCGCAAGTGAACGGTTCGACGTTCCTGCTGGTCTTCGGCGGTCCGGTTCCCGCTCTGGGCGTGAACGAGTGCGTGCAGCGCAGCGTTCCGAACCTCGGCTATTTCCGAAGCGTGAACTGGGTTGCCACGGACAACAACGGCAACTTTGACGGCGGTTCATACCGCAGTCTCGGGACCAACTCGGGCGTGGCTTTCCGCGTGTACGCGGCTGGCGCGGCCGTGAACGTCTGCTGCAATCTGAGTACGGGCGCGTGTTCGGCCACGGCCTCCACGTCCTGCGCCGCCGGGTCTACTTTCATCGCAGCTACTACTTGTACGCCCAGCCCCTGCCCTGCTCCCAATGCCTGCTGCAGCATCGCGTCCGGTGCGTGCGTGGCACTGCTCTCGGGCAGCTGCGCAACGGGCTTCACACAGGCCGCGGGCGTCTCTTGCACGCCCTCGCCCTGCATCCCGCTTCCCAACGACGTGTGCGCTGGCGCGATCACGCTGCCCCTGTCCGGCACCGTGATCGCGGCGACGAGTCTCACCTCCACGGCGGACCCGATCGGCGGCTGCGCCTTCGACCTGGTTGATGGCGGTGCGGTGTGGTTCAAGTTCACCGGCACCGGCAACAACGTGACTGTCACTACCTGCGACCCGTTCACATCGTTTGACACCGTTCTCCATGTGTACTGCGCCGGTTCGGCCTGCACCGGCCCCTTCAACTGCGTGGGCGGCAACGACGACGCGAACCCGGTCTGCGGCTCGCTTGCCACTGCTTCCACCGTGACGGTTCCGACCATCTCCGGCAACCAGTACTACGCGGTTGTCAACGGCTTCCAGGGCATCCGTGGCAACTTCGGCATCAGCGCGACCGACATCGGGACGGTTTCCACCAATCTCGCCACCTGCGCCTCGCGGCTCCGCTGCGTGGTTGATACCGATCCGTTCGACTTCGCGGAAACCGATACCTGCGGCGCGGGTGCCGGGCTTGATACCAATAACACCTGCGCCACCGCGACGGTGTACCCGACTTTGGGACAGACCGTCAAGGGCTTCCTTTCCACCACCGGCAACACCCGGGACATCGACATCTTCCAGCTCCCGGCATCCACGGCGGGCCAGAGCGTCGCGGTCGCGGTTCGCTCCGAGGGCCCAGTGCTGGTGCTGATGCAAAACGACGCCAGCGGCAACTGCTCCACGCCGTTTACGGTCGTCGCCGCTTCTGCATTCGTCCTCGCCGCGTGCCTGGACATCAACACTCCGGTGATCGACGTTCCGATCCCCGCGACCGGGCGCACCTACTTCCTTATCACCACTCCCAGCTTCGACGGAAACCCCTGCGGTTCCGGCGAGAACTCCATGAACGACTACCGCCTGCGGCTGTCGATCACCCAGCTGGGTGCCTGCTGCATCCCCGCCTCAAACTGCACGCAGCTCTCTCTGAATGACTGCGCCACGGCTGGCGGCTTGACCTGGTTCGGCGGGTTGGCCTGCTCGCTGGGCACCGGCAATGTTGATCCGTGCTTCGTCACGGTCGGCACCTGCTGCTCCAGCGCTGGCGTCTGCTCGGTTGTTCCCAACGCGACCACGCCGCAGGGCACCGACTGCACCACTGCGGGCGGCACGTTCACGGCCAACCCCAACGCGACCTGCACCCCGAACCCCTGCGCTCCGGCTGGCGTCTGCTGCCGCGGCTCGACCTGCTCCGGCACTGTGACCACGGCCGCTGCCTGCACCGGCTCGTTGATCTCCGGCCAGACGGCCGGCGCGGCGTTCATCACCACCAGCAGCACCTGCGCCGCTGGCGTGATCTCTTCGGCACCCTGCTGCCTGGCCGACTACAACAAGGTCGGCGGCATCACGGTAACGGACATCTTCAACTTCCTGACCGACTGGTTTGGCGGCAGCCCCTATGCCAACACCGGCGGCACCGGCGCGGCCGGTCCGCTGGCCGTGCAGAACATCTTCGACTTCCTCACCAACTGGTTCAACGGCGGCTGCTAAGCCGGCCTGGAACTGCTGACTACATATCAAAGCCCCCGCCTGCGAAGGCGGGGGCTTTTTTCGTGGGCACGAGTGTGTAAACGATGCCTGGATGCGCTATGGCCGCGACGCGGGCTGTGATGCGGCAGGAGCGGGACTGGGCGCGGGCGAGCCGTCGGGTTTGACGGGTGCTGCAGCGGGTGCGGGCGGTGGCGCGAGCGGCGCGATGTTGATCAGCGTCGTGCCGGGCGGTCCGGCGAGCAGGTGGATGCCGCCGATGACGGCGCGGGCGGCGATGGCGAGCCGGGGCATGTCGAGCGTGTCGATGGTGTCGGTGGCTTTGTGGTAGTTGGGATTGCGGAAGTTGGCGGTATCGGCCAGGATGACGGCGGGCACGCCGATGGCCAGGAAGGGGGCGTGATCCGAGCGGAGCAGGTCGGGCGGGGCGATGGGGAGGAAGTCCACGACGACGGTCTTGAGCTCTGGCTCGGCCTTCTTCATGGCTTTGTCAAGGGCCTGGCTGAACGGGCGATTGCGGAGCAGACCGGCCATGCCAACGAAGTCGCCCACGGTTGGCGCCTTGAAGCCGCCGATGGACTGAATAGGACTTTTCTGGCTGTTGGGCGCGTCGGAGTAGAAGCCGAGCATGTCCATGGAGACCATGCCGACGATCTTCTGCTGGCCGAGCTTGCCCGCGTCCATGTCGGCCTTGAGCCGCGCGGTGTAGGAGCGCGAGCCGACCATGCCGTTCTCTTCGAGATTGAACAGGATCAACCGGATGCTGCGCTGGGTGGGATGGTCCTTGAGCAGGCGCGCGGCCTCGAGGAGCACGGCGATGCCTGAGCCGTCGTCGTCTGCGCCGGGCGAGATGGGCACGGCGTCGATGTGCGCTGAGAGGATCAGTATCTCATCGCGGGCCGTGGTGCCGGGGAGATCGACGATGATGTTGTTGAAGGGCGCATCCTCACCTTCTTCGTTGTCCTGCACGCGATGGCCGATGTAGTCCACGGGGTCCAGCACGGGCTTGAAGCCCAGCGCGGCGAGCTTGCCCGAGAGCAGCTTCTCGGTTTCGCGCAGGCCCTTGCGATGGGCATCATCTCCCCAACTGGAGCGCTTGGTGGGGAGCTGCTTGATGGAATCCAGGAGGCGATCGGAGGAGACGCCGGATTCCGGAGTCTGTTGCGGCTTCTGCTCTGACTGTTGGGCGAGCGCGGCGGCGGAGATCGCCAGGCCGCAGATCAGTGTGAGCCCGAGTGTGAGTGTGCTGCGCATGGAAAACAGCGTACCACCGCAGCGCGCCGAGCGTCAGGCGGCGCGGGCGAGGGCGGGTTCGGCGAGGATGCCGGTGATCCACGCCGGGAGCTGCTGGAGCAGGTTGTCCTTAGTGATGAAGGCGTTGGCGCCCGCGCTCAGGCATCGCTGGGCAGTCGGAGCGTCTTCGGCGGCGCTGATGATGACCACCGGTGTTCGCGCCAGGTGTGGACTGGCGCGGATGGTGGCAAGGACATCCAGACCGGTGCCGCCGACGATGGTGAGATCGCTGATGACGGCCCGGAGCGAGCGATCCGGCGAGCCGCTGGCTTCGGCCAGACGCTTGCCAGCCAGTGAGACGCTCTTGACCCACTCGGCTTCAATGGCCGGAATCTTCTGGAGCACGGCGAGGATCATGCGGGCGGCCAGCGGGTCGTCCTCAACGAGCAGGAGCCGCGCGGGAGCTGCGGCGGGGCGCGGCTTGGGCGCGGAAGCGGGCGAGGCGGCTGGCGCGGCGGCGTGCGCCGGTTGCGTCGGTGGCGTTGAGACAGTGGACGCGGCGATCGCTGGTGCGGGCGCGGGAGTTGCCGCGCTGACGGGCGTCGCCTGCGCGGGCGCGTCGGCCGGGGGCGCGAGGGGCTTCTCTGTGCAGACGCGGTTGCGTCCGGAGTGCTTAGCGGCGTACAGGGCTTTGTCGGCGGCCTCGATCAGCCCGGTGATGGTGGTGAACGAGCCGGAGCCGGAAGGATCGTTGCAGGCAACGCCGAGGGAGATGGTTATCGGCAGCGCGGGGGGCGCGCCGGGGGTGCTGGTGAGGTCGAACTCGGGGGTTTGGACGGCGCGTCGAACCTGCTCGGCCTTGGCCGCGGCCTCTTCGAGGGAGGAGCCGGGGAGCAGGAGCGCGAACTCCTCGCCGCCGTAGCGGCAGGCGACGCCGGAGGTGCCGACGGCGGCGGCGATGCGTGCGGCGAGCTCACGCAGCACGGCGTCGCCGACGTGATGGCCGTGGGTGTCGTTGACACTCTTGAACTTGTCGCCATCGCAAATGACCAAGGCGAAGCATCGCCCGATGGTGGAGGATTCGGCGAAGAGACGGTCGGCCTCGTCGTTGAAGCGCTTGCGGTTGCCGATGCCGGTGAGGGCATCGGTGATGGTCTGGCGGGTGAGGGCCTCGTTCTTCTCGCGGAGTGATTCGGCCTCGCGTGCGGAGGCGATCTGCTGGTTGACGAGCTCTTCGTTGGCCTCCTGCATGAGGGTGGCGGCGTCGGGGATGGTTCCGGCGGGCTTGCCGAACAGCCGCGCCAGCTCGGCGGCGGCCTTGCCGATCTGGCCGAGCAGAATCGCCATGTCCTGCGCGGGAAGGTTGAACCAGAGCCGACTGTTGGCCAGCAACGCGGGAAGATGGTTTGCGGCGTTCTCGCTGGTCAGCGCGGCGGCAGTGAGCGTGCCCAGGCCGACGACCCGCACCAGTTCGCGGCAGTCGGCGTCGGCACCGTCCGGGGCGTGGTGGTGCAGGATGGTTTGCACGTAGCGGTCCGGGAGGCGCCATTTGGTGGCCAGGGCCGCGCCGCATTCGGAGTGGGAGAAGCCGAGCGCGGCGGTTTCCAGCGCGGCGTGCGCGGCGTGGTTGCGCGGATCACCGGCGATGGCGGCGGTGTATTGGTTGCCCAGCGCAGTGAACATCGCGAGCACGCCTAGGTCCTGGAAGAGTGCGGCGGCGAAGGCCTCCTCGGGGTCGCACTTGCCGACCTTCTGCGCGATGACGCGCGCGGCGGCGGCACCGAAGATGGAGCGGCGCCAGTGGTCGTTGATGTCGAAGCTGTCGTTGCCGGAGAGGCCGCGGGTGGACTCGACCAGCGAGAAGCCCAGCACGATGGACTTGACAGCGGAGAGGCCGAGATAGTTCAGGGCGCGCCGGATCGTAGTACACGGACTCTTGAGCCCGTACACGGACGAGTTGACGGTTTTGAGAACCTTTGCCGAGAGCGCCAGGTCGGTCTCGATGACCTTGGCGATCTGGTCCATGCTCACGTCGGGGTCGCGCGTGAGCGTGAGCACCTGCACGCCCACAGTGGGCAGTGAGGGGAGGGTTTGACAGGAGAGAACCTTGTTCAACTCTTGACGGTCGGGCATCTGCAACCTCGATCAAGCGAGGGTGAACGAAAGAGGTGCGGGCGCGCGAGCCGGGGCGTGCCGCGGTGAGATCACAGCACCAGATCGACCGGAACCCGGTGCGGCTTCAGGGGGATCACTGTCATGGATAAAAGTGGCTGGAAGGCCGCGAACGGACGGATAACCGGGATACTCGCTGGGAAAAGCCCGGGTTGCGGAGCGATCAACTCGGCGCGCTCAAGTGGTTGCGGCAGTACGCGGTGAATCAACGCGGAGCGTCAGCTCAGGGTGATCTGCGTGCCGATGCCCTCGTCGGTGTAGATCTCCAGCAGCAGCGAGTGCGGGATGCGTCCGTCGATGATGTGGGCCTTTGGAACGCCCGCATTCAGGGCGATGAGGCAGGACTCGACCTTGGGGAGCATTCCCTCGCCGACGATGCCGCGTTTGACGAGATCGTCGATCTGCGAGTGCGTGAGCGCGGTGGCGTACGAATCTGGCGCATCGGGATTGGTGCGGATGCCGTGGGTGTCGGAGAGCACGACGAGTTTTTCCGCTTTCAGCGCGGCGGCGATGTAGCCCGCGGCGGTGTCGGCGTTCACGTTCAGCTTGCCGACCGAGTCGGCCTCCGAGCCGGGGCGCGGCGGGCCGGAGCGGCGGGCGAGCGCGACGGGTGCGATGACCGGGACGAAGCCGTCCTCGCACAGCGCGGTGAGCAGCACGGTGTTCACCTCGGCGACGGTGCCGACATAGCCGAGATCGACGGTCGCGCCGGTGGCCGGGTCAGTCAGAGTCATGCGATCGGCCATGAGCACGCAGGAGCCGAGGGAGTGCAGCCCGATGGCGCGCGAGCCGGAGGCGTTCAGATTGTCCACCAGGAACTTGTTGCACTCGTTCACAAGCACATGCTCGGCGATCTCGAGCGTGGCTCGGTCGGTGTAGCGCCGGCCCTGGATGAAGTGGGCCTTGATGCCGGCCTCGGCCATGGCCTGGGTGATGGATTTGCCGCCGCCGTGGACGAGCACGGGACGGATGCCCACACCGGCCATGAAGGCGACATCGGTGAGGAGGGCACGCATGCGCTCGTCGTCTTCCTGGATGGAGCCGCCGACCTTGACGACGACGATCTTGTCGCGAAAGCGCTGGATGTAGCGGTGTGCCTCGATGAGGGCGGCGGCTTTGGTGATGGCGGAGTTCATGGGCGGAGAGTGTAGAAGCGGAGTTCGATCTCATTCTGAGGGCGGCATGGAACCGGCCGCGCGAACTCTGGAACCGTGCATGATGCGCAGAATGACGATCTCCGTCGGCTCAACGGCGTAGAAGATCAGATACTTGCGGTACTTCTTCGGCATGTACCGCCTCACCTCGGCGAAGAGGGTTTGATACTCGGTGCGGGGTGCGCCCAAGCCGGGAGCGTTCTGAAGCGATGAGAAAGCGTCGCCGAGTGTTTGCCGAAATCGCTCCGCGTTGGCTGGGCTATCGATGCGAAAGTACAGGATGATCCGCTGGGCGTCATCTAGAGCCGTGGGGTGTATTCGCAACCGGAAACGCGCAGGCATCAGGCGCTCCGACGGCGGGCGCGAGGAGCGGACTTTGCCGAGGGCTCACCCGTGGCGGCTCGGGCGAGTCGTGCCCAGTCACGACTGTTCATCGGGCGCGCGGGTCCGCTGGCGATAGCTTCGGCGAGCAATCCATCGAGCTGATCCCATGATGTGATCGAAGGTACGCCGGGGTCATTGGCGACGCAGGCCTCCACGTACGCGCTGGCATCGCGATAGCCGCGTGCTTCGACCTGACGATCAATCTGGGCCTTGATCTTCGCCGAGATTTTCAGGCGGAGTGGGACTCGATTGGGAGACTTTGCCATCACAGGATAATAGACAGCATGGATTGGGAGCTGCCTATTTACGGCTCTTGGCATCTCGCGCCAAAAGCGCCGCGCCGAAGATGCCCGCGTTTTCCTTGAGCTTGGTACCGACGACCTCGACCTTGCGGAGTTCGTGCGGGAAGACGCGGGCGCGGGTGGCATCGCGGACGGCGCGAACCCAGGGAAGGCCGATGGCTTCGGTGAATCCGCCGCCGAGAACGATGTGGGGGAGTGAGAGAAGCGTGACGCTTCCGGCGATGGCGATGCCGAGGAGTTCCGCCGCTTCATGCACGACGGTCTGTGTGAGCGGATCGCCGGCGCGATAGGCCTCGGCGACGTGGCGCGAGCGGAGGATCTTGTTGTTCTCAAACTGCCAAGTGAGTTTGTCTTTTTCCTTCAGTTCTTTTTTGGCCTTGTCCAGCAGCAGTTTTTTCTCGGTCTCGATGACGGCCTTGAGCGAGGAGTCGTGGCCGGAGGCGATGAGCGCGAGCAGGCGGTCGGAGATGGCGGTGCGCGAGCAGTTCTGCTCCAGCGAGCGGCGGCCGAGCGGAGCACCGGGGAGGAGCGTGGTGTGGCCGATCTCGCCGGCGGTGAAGAAACCGCCGGAATACAGCTTGCCGGAGATGATGAGTCCGCCGCCGACGCCGGTGCCGATCCAGACGCCGAGTGCATCCTTCGCGCCGACGATGGCGCCGCGTGGGTGGATCCATTCGCCGTAGACCGCGCCGTTGACATCGTTCTCGACGACGACGCGGAGGCCGGTGCGTTTCTGGAGCTCGGCCGCCAGCGGCACGTTGGTGAAGCCGAGGTTGCCGCCTTTGAGAACGACCCCACGCGCCGAATCCACAGCGCCCGCGGCGGCGATACCGATCGCGCTCACGTCGCGTGTGCTGAGCCCCGCGCCTTCGAGCGATTCGCGGACAGCGGTGGCGATGCGATCAATGACGACCTTCACGCCCTGCACGGCCTGCGTCTTCTTGTTGACGCGCGAGCCGGGCACGAGCACGAGCTGGTCGCTCATGACGCCGACGTTGATGTTGGTGCCGCCGAGGTCGATCCCGACGATGGGCTTGTGGCGAGGATTGGGCATGCAGGCGTGCTCCGGCCGGAAGTGGCGAGTGGGATATCGGACGAATCGCGGGGCGAATGAAGATAAGGGTTTGCGGGAACTGTTAATAGGGACGCGTTGCGAGCGTGGTTACATGGGGTTCCACAGAATGGTTGTTGGAACGACGACCAGCTCCGGGCAGAGCGCGTGGATTTCGGATTCGATGCGTGTGAGTTCGGCGGGTTTGGATGATGCAGGTGGAATCGTGAAGAGCGTGCTGCCGCTGCCGGTGATGTGGAACTGCAAGGGGGCCAGCGAAGAGAGTGTTGAGAGGATGACACCCAGTCGCGGCTGCACCATGCAGGCGGGCGCGGCGAGGTCGTTGAACAACACGCCGGTTCCCGCTCCGACCGATCCCGCGTGCAGCAGCATCAGGCGATCCTCGTCGATCGGTTTGGGATTGAGACGATCGAACGCCTGATAGACGGGGCCAGTTGGGCAACCGAAAGGAGGGATCAGCAGTAACATGGGCTGGGGGTTGCCGCCGGAGGACCGCTTGATGGTTTCGCCGAAGCCGGTGACGAGGGCGGGACGCGGGGCGCGCGGAGTGAATGCGGCCGCGCGGACGCGATCGGGTGGGAGTGTTGCGGGCATGTCGAGGAAGTAGGCGATGTCGGAGCCGAGCGGTGCGGAGAGCGCGACGATATCGCTTTGCACGAGCCCAAGGTCAAAGAGTTGGTTCAGCCCCATCAGCGTGTACGCGGCGTCGGAGGAGCCGCCGCCGAGGCCGCCGCCGACGGGGGTGCGCTTGTCGAGCGTGAGCGCGATGGGAAGCGTGCGACCGACCTGTTTTTCGAGGATCGCGTGGGCGCAAGCGGCGAGGTCTTTCTCGATCGGCCAGTCGATGGGCGTGGGCTTGGGCGCATCGGATGCCCATCGGATGTCGAAGCGGCTGGGGGAGCCATCGGGCAGGCGTTGCAACGTGAGTGTGTCGTGCAGTTCGATGGCGACGAAGCGGGAGCATATCGGGTGATAGCCCTTGGGTGGCCGCGGCGGACCGACGGCCAGCGCGAGATTGAGCTTGGCGTGGGCTTTGAGTGTGAGAGAAGAGTCGGTTGGCACGATGGCAGGATACGGGGGGAGTTGGAATATATTGAAGAAGCGATGAACCCGGTTCGGAGAACCGGGGTACCTAGGAGAAGAACCTGGCTCGGAGAGCCGGGCCACCCGGGAGGGGGCAACAATGGGTCATGCACATCGCGGACCTTGCTCAAGCGTTGGAGATGATCGCACCCTGCCGCATGGCGGAGGAGTGGGACAATGTCGGGTTGATCGTCGGCTCGGAATCCTGGGAGATCGGCGGGCCGGTGCTGCTGACGATCGACCTGACGGAGCGGGTGGCGGCGGAGGCGGAGCGCGTGCAGTGTGCGGCGGTGGTGGCGTATCACCCGCCGCTATTTCAGAGCGTGAAGCGGATCGTGGATGGGCCGGGGTCGAGCGCATCGCAGCGGGTGGCGCTTCGGATGGCTCGGGCGGGAATCGCGGTGTATTCGGCGCACACCGCGCTGGACGCGGCCGCGGGCGGGGTGACGGACTGGCTGGCGGACGGGCTGGTGGGCGAAGGCACCGCGGATCGGCGGGCGATCCGACCCTTGGCGGTGCGCGAGGGCACGCAGGAACTCAAACTGGTGACGTTCGTGCCCGAGAGCGAACTGGAGAAGGTTCGTGCCGCGCTGGCGACGGCGGGGGCGGGCGTCATCGGGAACTACACGCAGTGCTCGTTTGCATCGCATGGAACCGGGACGTTTCACGGGAACACGGCGTCTGCCCCCGCGATGGGCAAGCGGGGCGTGTTTGAGAGCGTGCCCGAGGTGCGGCTGGAGATGGTCTGCTCGCATCGGAATCTGGCGATTGCGATCGCCACGCTGAAGCAGTTTCATCCGTACGAGGAGCCGCCGATTGATGTGTATCCGCTAGAGCTCAAGCCGAATCGGAGCGTGGGCGTGGGGCGGCGGTTGATGCTGGATCATCCGGTGTCGCTGGGCGAGCTGGCGGCGCGGCTGAAGCGGCACATCGGCGGGCGCACGGTGCAGGTCGGCGCGGCGGGTGGCGACATGACGGTGCCGGTGTCGTGTATTGGGGTGGTGCCGGGGGCGGGCGAGAGCGTGGCCGCCGCGGCGCGGGCGGATGGGTGCGAGGTGTTCGTCACTGGCGAGATGCGCCATCACGAGGTGTGTGCCGCGACGGCATCTGGGATGAGCGTGATTCTCGGCGGGCACACGGCGACGGAGCGCGGCTATCTGCCGACGCTGGTGCAGCGACTGGAGCAGGCGTTGCCGGGTGTGCGGGTGGTGCTGAGCGCGGAGGATGTGGATCCGCTGGTGTGCAGGTAGCACAAGGGGAGTAGGTCATATGGGTCGTATACGTCGTATATGACCTATTCGGCCGCGATTGGGCTATTACTTGCCGGCACTCTCGGGCGCGCTTGCAGTTGCTGGCGTCGTGAACGCCGCGCGTGAGAGGTCGATGTCGCCCTCAAACGCGAACTCGACGCTGGGTGTGTGAACACCGGAGTCAAAGAGTGTTTCGGCCAGCCGCCCCGGCGTGACGTAGTAGATGGAGCCGGTGAGCCGGTAGTGCGATTGGCCCGCGACCAGCGACTGCGTGTCGGGCGTGAGCGAGACGACGGCGGGGAGCTTGAGCTGCTGCGTGCCCAGGCGGCGGAGCGTGGACTCGGAGGAGCGGGTGCCGACGAAGACCTCGCGCCCGTTCAGGTCCAGTCGATACTCAACCGTGCGGAGCGGGAGCGCATCCTCGTTCTCGTTGCGGGCGTCGAGTGTGAAGACCATGGCGCAGCCGTCGGGCGTGCGCTCCGTCGGCTCGGCGCGGGACATGCTTAGCACGGGCGCGGAGTAAGACTCGCACCCGCCCATAAAGAGCACGAGCGCGAGCAGCGGAAGGAGGTACAGGACATTGCGGCAGTTGAGGATCGTGGGCATGGCACACAAGCGTACCGCCAAGATGGATTGGATGCGCTGTGCCAAACGCGGGGCGAGGTGGTCTTACTGCGCCTGCCCGATCGTGACCCAGTTGCCCGGTTGGTCAGGCGAGCCAGAAATCTCGCTGATCTGCCGGGTCAGCGTCGCGGCCTCGGTCGCGTAGTTGAACCATTGGATCGTGAGGGCCGTGAGCAGCAGCAGGCAGGTCCAACTGGCCACCTCGCCGGAGCGGCGGAATCGGGCGAGGATCAGGATCAAGGCCGCCAAGCCGACGCACGCGGCCTTCCAGAGCGAGAGCAGCAGCGGGGACTGATAGCTGATGACCATCCGGGCCAGCGGGTTGGCCTCGCCCATGCCCGCCGAACGCAGGTGTGCCAAGGTCATGTACAGGTCCGCGATGCTCAGAACGATGATGGTGCCGACCAGCAGCCAGACGCGAATGGCCCGGCGACGCTGAACAGCGGTCGGCTCGGCCGCTTGCGGGAGCGCAAAGCCGCGGGAACAGAGGAAAGCCGGGATCGGCGCCCGGAGCCGGGAAAGTCCGGCCGGGGTTGAAAGTTCGGGTGTGACTGAGCGATCCATTCGGGGGGCCTCCCGGGTGAGGGAGTCGGATCGACAGACGGAATCCCCAACTCGGGGGCAACCGGGGAGCGGGCGGGGCGATAAACTGGTGTGGCGATCGGCTATGACGGGCGTTCGGGTTGTGCGGGCACGCCCGAGCGAGGTCCAGAGCGGACCACCACGGAGACGCGGCGTGATTGAGCGGCGATTCAGACATGCTGGCGGGGGTGCCGGGGTGCTGGCTGCGTTGTTGATCGCAGTCGGCGCGGGGTATTCCATCCAGAGCGCGACGATCGCGGCGCCGCCGGGGCTGGGGCAAGGTGGGCAGCAGATCAATCCGGTGTATGTGGACGACTCGCCCGGCGCGGCGGACACGCTGGTGCGGGTCCGCGAGCATGTCTCTGCGGGCAACTTGGATGAGGCCGTGCGGGTGCTTCAGGTGCTGCTGGATGAGCAGGGTGATCGGCTGACCGCGTCGGGCAAGGATGGCGAGCTGTTCATCAACGTGCGAACCGCGGCCCATGAGGTGCTGCTGGCGGGCGGGCCGCTGCTGGAGCGATATCGAACGGCGTTCGGGGCGCGGGCGGATCGGCAGCTTGGCGAAGGGCAGACGGAGACGGTGGAGCGCACGCTGCTGCTGACGCCCTCGGGATTGGACGCCGCGGTGCGGCTGGCGCAGGGCGCGCTGGAGGATGCGCGGTTTGAGCACGCCCGCGCGATTCTGGAGCAGATCGACAAGCACCCGGATCGCAAGGGAGAGCGGGCGCGGGTGGCGGCGGGAATGATGGCAACGATCGCGCGGTATGTGGATCGCGCGGAGGTGCGCGAGCGGGCGCTGCGCTGGGCCAAGGAGGGCAACGCGGGGGTGCCGAATCTGACGCCGGAGAGCTGGCCGGACGCGGCGAAGCAGAAGGCGGCCACACCATTGCGCGGGCTGGGAACATCGACGACGGAGGGGATGGTCTCCAAGCCGCTGTGGACGGTGGTGCTGAACCCCAGCGCGCCGACGCCGGAGGCGAATCTGGGCGTGGGTGCGGGGGCGCGCGGGCAGGTGAGCGTGCCGATGTTCGCGCGGGAGTTGCTGGTGCTGCCGAGTGTGTGGGGAGACACGGTGTATGTCAGCGATGGCACGCAGATCGGCGCGTGGGACCGGTTCACGCTGGCAACGCGCTGGACGGTGACTCCGGGGCTGGGGGATGCGCCGGTGCAGGAGCAGGGCATCCGCGGCGACAAGCGGCGCATGAACGGCTTCAATAACTTCGGCGGGTATGGGCGCAGTGAGGATATCTGCACGGTCGCGGTCTCGAACCGCTTCGTGGTTGGAGCGACAGGGCGCTCGATCGCTGCGGGCCGGAGCGATGGCGACGACCGCGTGCAGGCGATCGACGCGCAGACCGGGCGGGTGCGCTGGTCGGTGCAGCTCAATCTGCTGAACACGCCGGACCCGCAGCAGCTGTATGACTCCACGGTGCGCGGGCCGATCCAGATCGTTGAGAACACCGTGGTGTTCGCGGCTCGCAAGCATCTGCCGGATCGGCGGCTGGTGAGCGTCTCGCTGGTGGGTCTGGACCTGAGCACGGGCAAGCTGCGCTGGGCGCGCCCCATCGGGAGCGCGGGGTCGATGCCGTGGGTGCTGCAATCCATGGGCGCGGATGGGATCACCGTGGCCGATGGCGTGGCGTATCGCGCGGATCGGCTGGGCGTGATCGGCGCGGTGGATGTGGGAACAGGGCGGACGCGCTGGATCCGGCGCATGGGCGTGGACACACAGTCCGGCGTGGAGCAGCCCGCGGCGTGGCAGATCGGCACGCCGGTGGTGGACGGCGCATCGATCATCATCATCGCGCCGGACATGAAGCGGGTATTGCGATTGGATCGCGCGACAGGCGCAGTGCTGTCGCAGCGCGACATCGAGGATTTCAAGCCCACGCTGCCGCGCTATCTGCTGCGCATCGGCGACATGCTCGCGTGCGTCGGCGATGAACGTGCGGCGTTCGTCCACGCGGCGACGTTTGAGACGGACAAACCCGAGAGCACGCCCGCCGCGGTGGTGCCCGGTATTCGCGGGCGCTGCGTGGTCGCGGGTGATTCGCTGCTGATGCCGACGGTGGCCGGATACTTGATTGTCGATCCGAAGCTGCCGGCCGAACCACGCGCCATCGCGCTGGAAGACACCGGGAACATCCTGCCCTTGGAGAGCCAGTTGCTGGTGGTGGATGATGCACGCGTGCATTCGTATCTGCAATGGGAAGTGGCCGAGGGGCTGCTGGCCAAACGCATCGCGCAGAACGACAAGGACCCGGCACCGGCGGTGACGTATGTGGAACTGGCGTATCGAGCGGGCAAGCCGGAGAAGATCGCGGGCGCGGTGCGCCAGGCGATGGCCGCGCTCAAGAACGGGCCGCAGAATGACGAGACGTGGAGCGCACGGGCGCGATTGATCGCCGCGCTGCAATCCATGCTGGCGACGGCGCTGGAGCCCGCGGCCCAGGCGGGCGCGAGTATGGGATCGAATGGTCCCAAAGCACCTCCGGGCGTGAAGCCGATCACAGAGCGTCCGCTGCTGGAAGAACTCGTCGGCCTGCTCGGAGAGATCTCGTTTCAGCCCGAGGACAAGCTGGCGCACGCGCTGGCGGTGGGGCGATTGTCCGAACTCAAAGGCAGCCCGCAAGAGGCGATCGTTGCGTATCAGCGCGTGCTCTCGGATGCCGCGCTCGCGGGCGCAACGTGGCGTGGCCCGCAGGTCTCGATTCGCGGCGAGCTGGAAGCGGCGCGCCGTGTGGAAGCACTGCTTCGGCAGCACGGCGTGGCGATCTACGCGCCCCAGGAGCAACTCGCGGTATCGGAACTCGCCGCGGCGGGGGCCACGCCGACGGATTTACAACTCGAATCCATCGCGGGCAGATTCCCACTCTCGCAGCAAACGCCGGGCGTCTGGCTGCGGCTCTCGGAGATGCGGGCGAAGGACAAGAAGCCCCAGCAGGCGGCGGCCGCGCTGGAGGCGGGATTGCGGGCGGCCACGCGCCAGCCCGCGCCGCCGACGGATGTGGTGGGCGAGATCGCCGGGCGATTGATCGTGGGCATGCGCGAGCGTCGTCAACTGGCCGCGGCCGCGGGCGTGTTGCGCGCGATCCGCACGCGGTTCCCTGGGCTTGCGATGACTTCCACCGGCACGCCGCTGGACGCGGAAAAACTCGGCGCGGAACTGGCGGAGAAGATCGCGGCGTCCATGCGCTGGCCGCGGATCGGGCCGGTGCGCTCCGATGGTGCGCAGCCGATCGTGGGCTGGACGATCATGGAGCCGCTGCTGAGCGATCGCACGCCGAGCGTGACGAATCTGCTCCCGCTTATGAGCGAGGACGAGATCAGCGTGTGGGCCGCGCCGACCACGGATCGAACCGAGCAGCGCGAGCTGCTGACCAAAGCGTGGTCGCAGTCGATCGGCGAGGGCGCAAAGCCGTACGTGATTCGCGGTACGCCGGACGCGGTGTATTTCGCGGTAGTGAAGGACACGGAGGTGACGGTGCAGAAGGTCGGCGGCTCGCCGCTGGAGACCCGCTGGAAGAGTGAGCCGCTGAGCAAAGTATTCGGCGGCGCGGAGTCGCGCTTGCGAAAGCTCCCCGGGGCGAGCCAGCTCTTCACCACGCCCGCGGAGGGGGAGACGCAGCCGTCGAACCTGATTGTCACCATGGATGATCGAACGCTGGTGCTGGTGCAGCGTGCCGGCAAGGCCGCGGCGTTTGATACCGATACGGGCGAGCTGCTGTGGAGCGGGCGTATCGGCGTGGGTCGCGTGTACGACGCCGATCTGTCATCCGGCACGCTCGCGGTCGGTGGCGATCAGGAGATTTATGGCGATCGCGGCGCGGTGACGGAACTCAAGCCCGTGGTGCAGATTGTTGACGCTCGCACCGGCCGGCCCACGCAGCGACTGGGCGAGCTGACCGGGCATGTGCGCTGGGTCGGGTTCACCGATTCGGGAACGCTCATCGCGGCGATGGATTCGTCGGTGGTTTGTTTCGACCTCGCCAGCGCGCAGCCGAACTGGACGATCAGTTCCCCCGAAGCGATGCCGGTAGCGGCGATGTGGATCTTCGGCGATCAGTTGGTACTGGCGGATCAGAGCCGAACGCTCTGGTTGGCGTCGATCGCAACGGGGCGGCTGCGCCAGGCCGCGCTGGATATGCCGCGTTCGCACGTGGACCTCAGCCAGACGATGGACGCGTTCCCGATCGCGGCGGTCCCGGGCACGGGCTTTGGCATCGCGACCCAGCAGGGGCTGGTGCTGTTTGGCCCGGATGGTGCGCTGGCAGGTGTGGATGGGATGGATGGTGCATCGTCGATGATCCGGCCGCGCCCGGCGGATGGGCGTGCCATCACGATCGAGACCATCGCCGACGGGCGCGCCAGCGACGGCATGATGATGTTCACGCTGCACGCGCTGGATGTGGCGGGCAAGACTGGGGCCGCGCTGCTGGACTCGCGCCCGGTGCTGCTGGGGGCGCGCCCGAGCGCGATGACGCTGCTGGACGAGCGCGTGGTGGTCTCGGCGGGGAATATGACGGTGGTGCTGAAGGCGCCGGTGAAGTAGCGTGGCGAAAAGTGCCACTGACCTGTCGCTTTGGACAGGTCGGTGTTGTTGCAACAGGCACTGACCCGCTCAAAGCAGCGGGTCAGTGGCACGGCGAAAACATGGGCTGGTAAGCCCATGCTACTTACTTATGACATCGAAGCCGGGTCCACGCCGTTCTCGATCGCGTGAATCTTCTTGACGCGCCGCTCGTGGCGCCCGCCCTGGAACGGAGTCGTCAGCCATATCTCCACGATCTTTTCAATGAGCTTCTGCCCCAGCAGATCGGCGGACATGCAGACCACGTTCGCGTCGTTGTGCGAGCGGCTCATCTCGGCGGTGAGTTCATCATGCACGAGCGCCGCCCGGACGCCCTTGACCTTGTTGGCCGCGATGGACATGCCGATGCCCGAGCCGCAGAGCAGGATGCCGCGGTCCGCCTCGCCGCGCAGAATGGCGTGGCCGACGGCGAAGGCGGGGTCCGGATAGTCGCAGGTCTCGCCGGACATGGAGCCGAGAATAGTGACGGTGTGGCCCTGCGATTTGAGCCGGTCGGCGAGTTGTCGTGTCGCGCCCACGCCCCGGTGGTCCGCGCTGAGTGCCAGTCTCATGGTTGCCACTCCTTCAGCCGCTCGCGGATCATGGATTCGATGCGTCGAGCGGTGTCATTGTACGCCTGCTGCGGCGTGCCGATCGGGTCCGGGACATCCTCGCCCCCGGGATCGAGCAGCTCGCTGATGGCGCGTGCCCGCGGATCAATGGCCAGCACGCCCGCGAGGTTGGAGCGGGTCATGGCGAAGATCAGGTCGCTCTCCGCGATGATCTCGCGCGAGAGCGTGCGGGAACGGGTGCTGGTCGGGGTGTAGCCAAGGGCTTTGACGGCCAGGTTGCCCTCGGGCGTGTGCGCCGTGCCCCCGGCCGCGCCGGTGCCGGCGGAGGAGATGGAGATGATGGGACTATCCACGCCCGGCTTGCCGGTCTTTCCACGTTTGCCGAGTTTGGCGAGCACGCCCTGCGCGATCGCCTCCGCCATTGGGCTGCGACAGGTGTTGCCGGTGCAGACCATGAGGATGTTCAGTTTCGCGTGCTTCAGCACGTATCGCTCCTCGTATGCACCTTCGCTCACGACGCGCACGCCGCCGGTGCGGCTCAGCGCGATGATGGTGGGCCGCTGGCGCGAGCCGCCGCCGGTCGGGGGCGCATCCGCCAGCGCGATGGTCGGGACGATTCCGACTTTGGACGCGGCGCTGAGGGCCGCGTCGGCATCAATGTAGCCGCGCCCGGAACTGTCGATGGGCTCCCAGCCCACCAGCGGCGCGGCCAGTCGCGTCAGCAGTGTGGCCGCGAGCGACGGGGCGGGGATGCGCAGGTGCAGCGCATCGGTCGCGTCGGCGATGCCGGGCGCGAGGGATGCCTCGTCGCGTGCCGCGGCGAGATCGGCTTCGGCGAGTTGCACTCGGAACACCGCCGGACCCGGCGCGAGCGAGCGGATGATCTTGCGCGCGATTGGAGAGAGAGTGGGGATCGCAGCGAGCGCATCGGCGGGCGAGCCGAAGAGCAGTGTCGCGGGCGACCCGGCGCGTGCGAGCGCGGGCGCGCTGGCCGACGCGGGCGAGGTGAGGAGCAGATACCCGGTGTCGCCGGGGGCCAGGATCACCTCCCCCGCTCGGAGCGCGCCGAGTGCATCCTCCTGCGCATCGTGACGCGCGGCGGCGGAAAGCGTGCGGAAATCCTGCGTGGCTCTGGACATTTTCACTGCAAGTATGCGGCCCCGTGCGGCATTGTTCAACCGTGAATCCCGAAGAAGGGGGGCACGCGGGGACCGGGCGGAGCGGGCGTACACTTGTTGGGGCAACCGGGCGGGATGAACTGTTCGGTGTCCTCACGGTACGTGAAGCCGCGATCGCGTAGGGATTCGTCGCCGGTCCGTGAGAACACCGGATCAAGCACGCAACGTGAAGCGAACAGAAGTGTACGGGCAGCGGATGGGAATGACTCGGTCGATGGATGGCCGAGTGGGTATCGACGGACACGCCTTGCGGAGGAACCAGACGATGACAAGCCAGCACACACGCATGAACGCCCCGCGCCGGATGATCCGGAGCGCATTCACGCTGATCGAGATGCTCACGGTGATCGGGATCTTGGCGATCCTGATCGTCATCATTCTTCCCGCGATGGGGAATGCAAGAAAAGCTGCTCGCCTCACTGATACTCGCGCACAGATGTCTGCAATCGCAAACGCGATGTCGAGCTTCGAGATGAGTGAGCGACACAGGCCGGGATATTTCAGTCCGCGATACATGGCATCGGCGATCAACGCTACCACGTACGGATTTACGGGCATGGAAAACGCGATGCTCGACTTGATCGGAGGTTATTCGACAACCGCTCAGGCAGGTCTTATTCCGATCGGCCCTGGCGGCACGCCCGGTGTCGATCAAGTCTTTGTCGACGTAGGAGCGATGGGAGCCACGAAGCAGGCGTCGAACGGCACGATTGCCCGATCCTATCTCGCCTTTGATTCCAAGCACTTTGTCGCACAGTCAGCGCCAGGCCAACGGATTGCGGGAAATCAAAACGCCCAGCTTCCTGTATTCATTGATACCTTCGGCCAGCCAATTTTGGCTTGGTTTGCTGACGAAATCGGCGACTCTGAGACACTGTTTGCCGCTGAGAACAACTTGTCCCTAGCTTCTTTTTACTGGGCCACAAATGCTGGCTTTTTGTCAGCAACCAAGCTTGGGAAACTCGGCGAAGATCAAGCGGTGAACAGTATGATCGGAACTCGCGGAAATGCGAATGTTACGATCGATACGAAGCCGTTCACGGCTCGCACGGCGTCGATGATGGCGATGCTGGCAAATCCTGCTGGAACGTATCGTCCTCCAAACCCCATGCCTCCGCCTCCCGCAACTCTGGTAATGCCCACAGTGGCACGTTCTTCGATAGTGCTCCAAGCTGCGGGTCCGGATGGAATCTACCTTGGGTGTGGTGATCGAGGCGGTAAAGTGGCGTCAGCGACTGCCGGCGTGACAGACCCCCGTGATCCTCGAAACTTCATCCCCTTTATTCCCAATCGCGATCCTCTCTCGGGCGGAAACTTCGATGATCTTGTCACTGGAGTGGGTCAGTGATTTGAAGAGGCCTCTTCTCGGGCGATTGACTCTTCGGAGTCCTTGAGTGCCGAGATTTTGGAGATGCTGAATTCTCCATGATCACGGTTCCGTGGTCCATCGGGCGCGATCTGGTTGAGCGCACGCGCGGGTCTGGCGACCCACTGGCGCGGCGGTCGCTGTACGCCTGTGGTTTTCTCATCATCGGCTACTGGCTGGCGGGGTTCGCCCTGCCCGCGGTCGGTGCGGCGTGGTGGCTGGGGGGCGCGCCGGTGCTGTTGATCGTCGCGCTGCTGACACGAGGATTGGCGTGTCGTGTTGCTCTTGGGCTGGCGGTGCTGCTGCTGGGCGCCGGGTGGTACGCGGCCCGGATCAATGAGCGGCCGCACGATTCTCCGGCGTGGATGGTGGAAGAGGAGAGCGACGGGGCCGATCCCGTGCTGGCAACCGTGCGCGGCGTGGTGGTTGATGTGCCGCGCGAGATGGATCGTGCTCGGGGCGTGCTCGGTCGCTTCTCGCGCGATGAGCCGGCCATCGGCTTCACGCTCGCGCTCTCGGGTGTGGAGGACACACAGGGACATGTCGCCCCCGCGACGGGCGAGCTGCGCGTGAGCGTACAAGGAACCAAGCGCAGCATTCCGGAACTGCTGCGACAGGGCGCGACGCTGCGGATATCCGGGCGCATCCGTCCCGTGCGAGTGCCCAGCAACCCCGGCGAGCCGGACTGGCCCGCGCTGGCGGCCCAGGAAGGACGCATCGGTACGTTCGCAGTGCCGAACCCGTCGCTGCTCGAAGCTCGCAACGCTGATGGCTGGGCGGAGAGCGCGAGATCCAAATGGCACGGGGTGCTTGGCGCGATGCACACGCGCTGTCTGGCGGCGATCGAGGCACCAACCGCAGCCGGGCAATCATCAAGAGAAACGCAGCGAGCACGGGCGTTGCTCGGCGCGCTGTTGCTGGGCGAGCGTGATACCGTGCTGGAGGATGTGAACAGCGCCTTCGCGCGGCTGGGCATTCTGCATCTGGTGGCGATCTCCGGTTTCAACCTGATGATCATGGCCGCGTTCGCATCCATGTTTCTGCGACTCTTCGGCGATCGGCACTGGCTGGAGCCGGTGGTGGTCGGGCTGCTGGTGATCGGGTACATGCTGGTGCTGCCGGCGCAGGCGCCGATCTTGCGCGCCGGCGTGCTGGTCATCGCGCTCTTGGTGACGGAAGCCAGCGGGCGGCGCTACGACCGCGCCACGGTGCTGGGCTGGATCGCGTGCATCATGCTCATCATCCGCCCGATGGATGCGTGGTCGCTCGGGTTTCAACTGAGCTTTGGCATTGTGGCGGCGTTGTTGCTGATGGGCACGACGGTGCATCACAGAATCTGGGGCGTGCCGCTGCGCGGTCTGAGTCCGGAGCATGTGGCCCATGGCCGGCGCGCCTGGGCTGGATGGTGGTGGCGATGGGTACCGTGGGTGTGCAAGAAGATGGTGAGCGGCGTCAAGCATCAGGTGAGCGCGGGCGTGCTGGCATGGGCGATCTCGATCCCGATCATCGCGTGTCACACCGGGCAGATCGGCGTGCTCACGCCGCTGATGACGCTGATTGTGCTGCCGCTGACGGTGGTCGTGCTGTGGGCCGGGTATGCGGTGCTGCTTGTGGGAGTGCTGATTCCCAGCGCGGCGGGCATCGCAGCGGGCCTGCTGGAATGGCCGGCGCGATTCCTCGTCGGCGTGGTGATGTGGCTGGATCAGATTCCCGGGGCATCGGTGCAGTTGCCAACGGTGAGCGCTCTGTGGGCGATCGCGGGCGTTGCGGGCGCGGCGTATCTGCTCATGCGCGGCGCGCGGAAGGATGTATGGTCATGGGGAATCGCGGTGGGTCTTGCGGCGTGGTTCGGGGCGGAGATGTACTTCCGAACGCGGCTGCCGCCGAGCGTGGAAGTGCGGATTGATTCACTCGCGGTCGGTGATGGGTCGTGTTATCTGATTCGCCGCGGGGATCAGGGCGCGCTCTGGGATTGTGGGTCGCTCTCCACCGGCGTGGGCGAGCGGCTGATCCCACAGGCGATGCGTGCGCTCGGAGTGCGCAGCGTGCCGACGGTGGTGGTGACGCACGCGCACATCGACCACTTCGCGGGGCTACCGGATGTGGTGGAGCAGTTGCACGTTGAGCGCGTGTATGTGCCGGCGCAACTGGAGCGATACGCGAACGCCAATCCCGGCACCGCGCCGGCGGAACTGCTCGCGGAACTCGCCAAGCGCGGCGTGCGCGTGCTGACGCTCGGGCAGGGCGAGAGCGTGGAACTCGCGGGGATCACGGCGAGCGTGCTCTGGCCGCCGCGCGAGTGCGAGTTTCGGGATACCAACGACTCGTCGATCGTGGCGATGCTGCCGGTGCGCGTGGGCGGTGGCGCGGAGAGGCGAGTGCTGCTGACGGGGGACGCCGCGCGTGAGGCGCTGGCGAATCTGCTCCCTTTGGGAGCAGATTCGCCAGCGGGACGGTTGCGGGCGGATGTGCTCGAGCTGCCGCATCACGGGGCGTACATCGAGCCCGCCGTGGAGTTGCTGCGCGTGGTTGATCCGAGCGTGGTGATGCAGAGCACCGGCCCGCGCCGCGCGGCGGATCGCCGGTGGGATGCACTGATGGTCGGGCGCGCGTGGTATGCCACGCCGCGCAGTGGAGCATCGTGGGTACAGATCGGGCGTAATGGGACGATCACCAGTGGGTCGTACAAGTAGATTGAAAAAGTTCAGTGTTCCACGGGTTCGACTCATCGTGCCACGGGTTCTGCGTGCCACGGGTTCGCCCGCTGCTCTGAGCGGGCAACCCGTGTGGGAGTCATTCGATTTCGTGTACTCGTCGCGCGCCCTCACGGGTTGCCCGGCGAAGCGCCGGGCGAACCCGTGGCACGATGGATTATTCCAACCCTTCCACAACCACCGGCACGCGGGTCCGCTTGGACCACTTGCTCGCGGGGCTGGTCCACCAGAGCACGCTGTCCGGGTCCAGCGCGATCGGCGCTGCGATCGGTTGCGGCAACGTGCGAAGCGTGATCGTTGCCCCTTCGGGGAGTGTGTCGGTGATGGAACGCAGCAGCGAATCGAAGGGTTGTTCACCGGGGGTGAGGTCCACGGCGTAAATCGCTTTGACGACAGGATGGAGGGTGAGGAGCAGCGGCGTCCTGTTTGGTGCGGGCGAGATTAGTGTTCCAGAACCAGACTGAGTTCCCGTGATCGCAATCGGGTTCGGCGCGTTCGGTGCCGCCGGTGTTGCAACCGGATCACTCTGCGGCGTGAGCAACATCGCGTATTGCGCGGGCGCATCAAGTGCGATCGCGTGCCACCCAGTATCGCGGGCCTTGGCGAGTGATTCCAGACGTTTGAGCGAAGCGGTCGCGACCGCGGCGCGAACGGTGATGGAGAGTCTGCCCTCCGCGGCCAGCCGCGCGGCGACAGCGGGCGTGAGTTCATCACTCTTCGCTTGCGGCGCGGCGGTAATCGCGGTTGGAGTAGCAACGGGCGTTTCGTCTGTGGGCTTGCTGACGATCTCGGTGGTCGGAGCCAGCGCGTGCTCGACATCCGAAGTCGGACTGGGCGATGTTGTGTTGTGAACGATCGCCTTGCCCGGCAGCGCGTTGTAGACGGCGCGGACGCCCAGCGCACCCAGGCCCAGCACAATCGCCAGCGACGCGGCGGTCGCGAAGCGGCGCGTCCACGGGCTTTCCATCAGCAGCCGCAGCGCGCCGGTCTCGCGGATCGTCACCTGCGAGATTCGTATTGGCCGAGGCACCTCGTGCGATTGCGAGGCCAGATCACGCAACGCCGCCGCTTCCAAGCGCGACTCGATCCCCTCCGCCATCCCCGAGGGGGCGCGAACCTCGCCCAGCGCGGCGACCATCGAGCGATCCGCCCGGAACTGCTTGGCCAGCAGACCCATCTCCGGATGCTTCTTCAGCGCACCCAGCACCACCCCCTCGCGCTCGCGCGAGAGCACGCCATCGGCGAGGTCGATCAGGTCGGCCTCGGTGAGTCCGGCGGGAAGATCGGAGTTGGAACGGGCGGCGGTCATTGGGGGGGCTGAGGTGGAACTGAACCTTCGAGTTGCTCACGCAGGGCGACACGGGCACGGAAAAGGCGGCTTTTGACGGTGCCCACCGCGACCTCCAAGGCCGCGGCGATCTGGTCGTAGTCCAGCCCTTGCACGTCGCGAAGCACGATGATGGCCCGCTGATCGGGCTGCAAACCGGCCAGAGCGGCGAGAACTCGCCGTTTCTGGTCCTGAGATTGGACGCCCTCCTCCGGCCCCGGTTCCCGGTCGGTCAACTGGGAAGACCCAGTTGGCTTCCTCTGGCCACTATCTGCACCTCGAATGAGAGAAGGTGAAAACCCTTGTTCTAGGGTGGTGGTTTTTCGCAGTTTCGCCGCCCGGAGGTGGGAGAGGCAGACATTCATGGTGACGCGGATGATCCAGGTGCTGAGTTTGCAGCGGCCATCCCAGGTGTCCAGCCCTTGCAGAACTTTGACGAAGGCGTCCTGGGTCAGGTCGCTCGCGGTCTCGCGGTGGTTGACCATCCGCAGGCAGATGGCGAAGAGGCGGTCCTGGTAGCGGGTGAGCAGGTCGCCCCACGCGGCGCGGCTGCCGATGCCCTCTTGCTTGATCCGCGCGACCAGCGCGCGGTCGATGCGGTCTCCCTCGTCGGGCGGATGGGCGTGCGGGGAGATGGGTGGGGGTGCTTGGTCCACCATGGTCCTGCGTCGGTACGCAGCGAAGGGCGGGAAGGATGTACGGAGATGAACGCCGCGTGCGGGCGGGGTTATGGTACAGGGCGGAGCGTACACTCGGCCCGTTCCTGTTCGCACGCCCTTTGAGTGATCTATGCCGCTGAACGCACCAACTACGGGCCAACCCGCGCCGGCGACGCAGGAGACGATCAAGGACACGCTGATCTCGATCATGATCGCGTTCACGATGGCGTTCGTGTTTCGCGGGTTCGTGGTGGAGGCGTTCGTGATCCCGACGGGGTCGATGGCGCCGACGCTGATGGGCGCGCACCAGCAGATCCGCAGCGCGGAGACCGGGCAGGAGTGGCCCCTAGGCGCGTGGGAGGATCGCCCGCCGCGGAGCACGAACTACACCGATCCGCAGCCAGCGTTTGTCTCGCAAGACCCGATCAGCGGCACGGCGAGCCCGAATCTGGCCCGCCGGACATACGCGGGCGATCGAATCCTGGTGCTGAAGTATCTGTACGTGCTGCAAGAGCCGAAGCGGTTTGATGTGATCGTGTTCAAGAATCCGGAGAATCCGGCGGACAACTACATCAAGCGGCTGATCGGGCTGGCGGGGGAGCAGATCGCGCTGGTGGATGGGGATGTGTTCGCGCGGACCGATCCGGCGGGACGCTCCACGGAGAGCACGGCCGCGGCGGATCGGGCCAAGTTGTGGGAGCAACCGGGCTGGAAGGTGCAGCGGAAGGATCCGATCACGCAGCGCTCGGTCTGGCAACTGGTGTATGACTCGGGGTTGGCGCCGCTGGAGGGCGCGGCGAGCGCGCCGTGGCGGCCCAGCGAGCCAGCGGGATGGAAGATGGAGCCGCGCGAGTATCGCTATGAAGGGACCAGCGCGGCGACGCTGGTGTTCGATCAGAATGTGCGCCGATCGTCTCTGCAACTCTCCCGCCCGCCGGTGCTGAAGTGGGAGATCAACGACTACTACCCGTATGACGAGCGGTACTACGTCGATCCGTATCGGTCGCCCTGCTTTCCGGTGGCGGATGTGCGGGTGCGCTGCGGGTTTGCGCCCAGGCAGGATGGGCAGTCGGTGCGGATGGAATTGGCGGCACGCGGGCACGAGTATCGCGCGTCGATCGGTGGCGGCAAGGCGGAGATCGCGGTGCGCGATCCGGTGGGCGCGGCGGGCGTGCTGGGGGAATGGAAGATCGTCAAGACCGAAGCGGCTCCGGCGATGCTCGCGGGCAAGGTGAGTGATGTGGAGTTCTGGCATGTGGATCAGAGCGTGCAGATCTGGCTGAACGGGAAACTGCTGGCCAAATACGAGTATGACTGGTCGCCGGGTGAGCGGCTCGCGTTTGCGACGGGCAAGTCGCTGACGGAACTGATGGAGCCGCAGGCGATCAACGCGCAGGGCACGAATGTGCTGGCGAATCCCGCGATATACGACGCGGGGCGTTGCAAGTCGCTGCGGCTGATGTTCGATGGCGGCGGATTCACGCTGTATCGAGTGGGCGTGGATCGCGATCTGCACTATCAACCGGCGACCAAGTCGGAGAACGGGAACGCCGCGCTGGCGACCAGTCCGTACGCGCCGCTTGTCCTCAGCCCGGATCAATACTTCGCGTGCGGGGATAACTCACCGGCGAGTCTGGACGGGCGGCTGTGGAAGTCGGTCGATCCGTGGATCGAGCAGCAGTTCCCTTCGCCGGAAGGGCCGTATGCGCGGGCGGGCGTGATCCACCGCGACCTGCTGCTGGGCAAGGCGTTCTTCGTGTACTGGCCGAGCATCAAGAAAGAGGCGAATCCGGTGGGGCTGGTGCCGGACTTCGGGCGGATGCGGTTTATCTGGTAGTGGGCAAAGCGAAAAACGCAAAGCGCAAATAAAGGCGGCGTTATTCCGATTTGCGCTTTGCGTTTTTTCCACGCAGCATCTTCCGCACGCCCTTGCACCAGAAAATACAACACGCTGGCGGCGAGCAGAGTGAGTGCCCGCGCATCCAGCCCCGTCATCAACGCCTGCCCGATGGCCACAAGAATGAGCGCGGCGTTGATCGGGTGATGCACGATCCGATACGGGCCGGTCGCGATGAACTCGGTGCGGGTGTCGCTCTCATCATGCCCGATGCGCCAGTGTGGTCCGAGTGTGTACACCGCCCAGCAGCGCAGCAGCACGCCCGCCGCCCAGATGCAGATGCCGACGCGGATGCTGATGATCTTCGCGGGATCGGGCGACGGGCCGAAGACAATCCAGACCGAATACGCGATCAGGACCATCCCCAGCAGGAAATCGACCGATGCGTACAGATTCCGAGGTGGAAACCGACCCGCTACCGGCCAGAAGCCGTAGCGCAGGGGGAACGCGAGCGTCCAAAGCACGTACGCGGGGACGGCGTAGATGAGCCAGAACGTGCCGGGGTGCATCCTCGCAGGGTATCGGGCATCACAGAGAAGTGCGCTGGCGTCACGTAAACGTGAAACGAAGCAACAGCAAGGCAAGAGGCGAACATGCGAACGGGAACTGCGGCGTGGTTGGTCGGATTGACAGCTGCCTGGTGCGCCCTCGCTGGCGCGGCCTCGCTGTCACAACCGGAGAAGCGGGAACCGCCCAAGCCGCCTGCCGCGCCGCTGGGCGTCGCGGTGATCGAGCTGTTCACCAGCGAGGGGTGCAGTTCATGCCCGTCCGGGGATGATCTTGCGGCGAAGCTGGCGCGCGAGGCGAAGGAGCAGGGCAAGCCGGTATTCGTGCTGGCCATGCACGTGGACTACTGGGACTACCTGGGGTGGAAAGACCCGTTTGCACAGAGTGTGTTTACCAAGCGGCAGCGGGCGTATGCCGCCGCGCTGGGGAAGGCGGGCGGCAATGGCGGCGTGTTCACGCCGGAAATGGTCGTCAACGGATCAGAAGGTTTCACCGGGAGCGATGAACGGCTCGCGCGGCGCGCGATTGAGCGATCAATCATCGACGCGACGCGGCTGAAGGTCGAGCCGAGCATCGCCACGCGCAAACCGGGTGAGCCGGTGCGGGTGCGCGCCAAGGTGATGGGCGACACAAGATGGACACTCGTGAACGCGGCGATCGTGGAGGATGGGATTAGCGTGGATGTGAAGTCCGGCGAGAACGCGGGCAGGACACTCAAGCACGATCGCGTGGTGCGTGCTTTCGGGCAGAGCAGCGCGAAGGAGGATGGCGTGGAGATCGAGTTGAAACTGCCCGTGGGCGCGAAAGAGGAGCGGTGCCGCGTGGTGGTGTTTGTGCAGGATGAGAAGACCATGCGAATCTCGGGGGCGGCGGAGATCCCGCTGGAAACCGCGGCTATCTCGCTGCCGACGCCCGCCCCGGCACCTGCCAAATGACAAACAGCGGTCGAATGTTGGGATGGCCCTTCAGGGGCCATCCCCGCGTGCCGATCTCGCTGGGCCGGAGTTACCGGCCCTTTGTGATGAGGCACGACCATGAGCAACACGCCCCGGTGGAGAATCCGATCATCGACCAGCCCGATCGCGGGCGCACGGATCGTAACGCGTGATCCGTTCAAGCTGGAGCGCCGGCGCGAAGAGCGGCACGAGACGGAGGGCATGCTGAGCGCGAGCTACTCCAACGGCGTGGACCGCTTTGGCATCACCCATCTGGAACTGGTCGATCGCTCGCCCGGCGGGCTGGGCGTGAAGTCGCGGGTGCGCATCGAACCCGGCGAGACGGTGACGATTTGTCCGGAGGGTTCGACGATTCCGTGGGTGAGCGCGCGGGCGGTGCGCTGCGTTGAGAATGATGGAGGGTTTGTGGTGGGGATGCGGTATTGCGGCGGGGCGACGGCGGCGTGACCGATCAATATTACCGTCGAAGTCCGTATATTCCATTACGGCGAATTGATCGCACAATCGCGATCGTCAAAAAGAACAAGAGTGCAAGCAGCGAGCCGCAGCCAACCCATTCGAGAATGGTGGCGAGCTGGTACTCGGTGCGCGACACCTCCGAGTAACGACTGTGGTCTTCCAAAAAGTAGCGTCCGTTCTCAGATTTGCCTTTCCCGGTGAATCCAGACAGATAGCAACTTGCGACAACCATAAAGCCAAAGCACGCGAGCAGGCAGAACACGAGAGCACCCAGTGCATGATCTTGGATCGCCGCGCATCGATCGCGTCGTAGCGTTGTCGCTCGCCACTTCCAGATAAGGGCCTTTGCGTTTAGATTCTCGACTCGAAGTACGCCGATCACCAAAATGCCGACAATCGCGCACGCGGCGGTTGCGGGGCAGAGCCAAGCGGTGATGATCTCGTGATGGGCGAGAAGGTCGTATCGAAACTGGCTGATTTCATGGGTCGCACGCTCAGTACCGACCCGTGGTCCGCCTGTGCCGAGCGGAAGAGTGTGACCGCCTGTGATCCCGGCATGAACAATCAACGCGATCGATTCAAGAAAGCCGAGCGAGACCGTTCCCATAATGAGAAACGTCATTGCGTGCTCAAGTTGCTGGGCTCGGCGGTCCATAAAATATCACCACTCTGACTCGATGAGCTTCCACGTCTTTCGATACCGCTCCGCCATCGTCTCCAGCGATGCCGGAATGATCCGCACCTGCCCGACGACGGTGATGAAGTTGGTGTCTCCGCCCCAGCGCGGCACCAGATGCACATGCAGATGGCCGGGCACGCCCGCGCCGGCGGCGCGTCCCTGGTTCACGCCGATGTTGATGCCCTGCGGCTCCAGCGTGCGGGTGATGAGGTCGGCGGCGCAGTCCACCAGCCGCCAGAGCGCGGCACGCTGCTGCGGGGAATAGTCCAGCAGGGTTGGGCGGGCTTCGCCCAGAGCGACGAGAAGATGGCCGCTGGCGTAGGGAAAGCCGTTGAGCAGAATCATGCCATCCGCGGTGCGAACGATGATGTGGTTCTGGGTGTCGCGCTGCGGCGTGTTCCAGTAGTCGATCAGGAATGAGCCGGAGGGTTTGGGCGCGCCGGGCGTGGTTGGTGCGCCCGATTTGTCCTGCTCGTCCATGGACTCCAGGTATTGCAATCGCCACGGGGCGTGCAGTGCTGTGTGGGTGCCGGGAGGCGTTGGCGGACGTCCGTCCGAGAACGCGCCCGTGGATGCTCCGGCGGGATGCGAAACCTGCGGCGGATATGCGGGGTCGGGAGGGATGGGTGCGGTTCCTGACACGCAAGAGCGTAGCGGCGACTGGTTTCTGTTGCCCGCGATTCCGATGGTTGGTATGGGAATCGGGGTTTGCAGTCTTCCTACGACCGGAGGTCGCCCATGACGCTCGACACCATCATGACTCGTCACGTCGTCACCGTGAAAATGGACGATGAGCTCGGAAAGATTCGCGAACTCTTCGACAAGTATCGGTTCCATCACGTTCTGGTTGTGGACCAGTGCCGCGTGGTGGGGGTGATCTCCGATCGCGATCTGCTGCACAACGTCAGCCCGTTCATCGGCAAGGCGAGCGAGCGCACGTTGGACGTAGCGAGTCTGCACCGCAAGGCGCATCAGATCATGACGCGAACGTTGATCTCAGCAGCGCCGGACACGCCCATTGGGGACGTCGTGCTGCTGCTGCTGAACAACAAGATCTCCTGCCTGCCGGTGCTCGACTCGAACGGCGCGTGTGTGGGCATCGTGACCATGCGAGACCTGCTTCGCTGGTCGCTGAAGCAGATGGCCGACCAGACGTGCGTGAATGAGTTGAGAGCCGAGGATCGCCGGCGCACTGCGTGAGTTGACGTGAAGGGCGCGATCAGAACTGCTTGCGCAGTCGCGCGGCGGGAATGTTGAGCTGGTCGCGATATTTGGCGACGGTGCGCCGGGCGATCTCGACGCCACGCTTGATGAGGGCGTCCGCGAGCGCTTCATCCGAGAGCGGGTTCGCCTTGTCCTCGGCATCCACAACTTCCTTGAGCGCGGCCTTGATGGCATCCCAGGAGACTTCTTCACCGGTGTCGGTCTGCGTGCCGCCGGAGAAGAAGCCGCGGAGCGGAACGATGCCACGGGGCGTGAGCAGGTGTTTGTCCGCCACGGCGCGGCTGACGGTGGCGACGTGGATGCCCAGCTGCTCGGCGACCTGTGTCATGGGGAGCGGGCGAAGGGCCTGCGGGCCGTAGTCGAAATACTCGCGCTGCGCATCAACGACCACGCGGATAACGCGGAGCAGCGTTTTGCGGCGCTGCTCGACGGCATCGATGAGCCACGCGGCGTTGGAGAGGTTCTTGCGCAGGAACTCCTTGGTCGGCTTCGGGGCTTCCTTGGCGCGGGCGAGCTTGGCGTATTCCTGATTGATGCGCAGCCCCGGCAGCCGCGTGTCGTTCAAGTACGTGATGTAGCGATCCTGATCCTGGTCAAACTCCACGATTGCATCGGGCACCAACACGCCGGTTTTTTCGTTGACGAGCTGGCGCGCCGGCGCCAGGTTCAAGAACTTCATCCGCTCCATCGCGTGCTTGATCTCGGGCATGGTCAGCCCGGACTTTTCCACGATGCGGGGCAGGCGGTTCTGCGCGAGGTCTTCCAGATGATCGCAGACCAGTCGGCGGACGATCTCCCATTCCGCCCGCTGATCGGGATGACGCGACTGATCGGTGAGGGCTTCAATCTGCAGGAGCAGGCACTCACGGGTGTCGCGCGCCCCGGTGCCGGGCGGATCAAGCAGAATCTGCACGGCCTGCAGGGCACGCCGCATCTGCTCGACGGTTGGTTTCGGCGGCGGGAAGTCGGTGGGAAGACGATCGACGATGGTTTCCAGCGGGGTGCGCAGGTAGCCGTCGCCCTCGATGTAGCCGATGATGGCCGCGCCGAAGGGGCGGAGATGCTCATCCACATCCGCGAGTCCCCATTGCTCCTGAAGCTGCTCGACGAGCGAGTCCGGGCGGCTGGCGGTATTGGCCATCGCCTCGCTCTTGGCGTCGGGCTCGCCGTCGAGGCGATTGGCGCGCCCGCGTTCGAGCATGTCCAGATCGGGGCCGCGTTCGGGCTCGGAGAAGGCATTGTCCACCGCGTCTGGATGCTCTTCCTCGAAGCTGTCCAGCCGCTCGAAGTCGTCGGTGCTGTTCTGCTCATCCACGGTGAGCGGGCGCTCGTCCTCGGTGAGCGGTTCGGAATCGGAGCCGGGGCCGGAATCCGAGTCATCCTCAAAGTCGGCGTTGGATTCCGTGCCAGTCTCGGAGTCGGCGGCTTCGGTGGAAGGTCCGTCGAGTTCCGCGTCCGACGCGGCGTCGGCGATCTGCTGGGCCTCCTCGCCCGCGATGCCCTCGCCGTTCTCGTCGATCTCCAGCGTGACGTTCGATTCAAGCTCCTGCGCGATGCGTTCCTCCAGTTGCAGCAGCGGCATCTGGAGGATTTCCATCGACTGAATCATGCGCGGGGCCAGCTTCATGTGCTGGCCAAGCTTCATGTGTTGTGAGGCGTCGAATCGCATGGGGAAGTGACCAAGTGAGCAAGTGACGGAGTTGCGGAGTTGAGAGGATCGAGATGACTTTACGCGGAGAATGCCGGATGCTTACATCTCGCGCCTTTCCTGGATTGCATCGGCTAGAACGGCTTTGGAGGCGAACTCGAGTTGGGAGCCGGTGGGGAGGCCGCGGGCCAGCCGCGTGACTTTCAGCCCCTTGGCGGCCAGCGCATCGTGCAGATACAGCCCGGTGCCGTCGCCTTCCAAGCTGGGGTTCAGGGCGAGGATGATCTCGCGGACGGGCACGCCGCCCGGATTGGACGCGGGGTTTTCCACGCGGTGCAGAAGATCATTGATGGTCAGATCGCCGGGACGAACGCCCTCCAGCGGCGCGATGCGCCCCATGAGGACGTGGTAGACGCCCCGGTACACGCCCGCTTGTTCCAGCGAGATGAGGTCTTTGGGCTGCTCGACGACCATCACCTGCGAGCGATCGCGTCGCTCGTCGGCGCAGATGGAGCAGAGCCCGGCTTCGGGCGTGGCGACGGGCGTCGCGGTCGGAGATGTGGGGGCATCCGCCAGGTTGTAGCAGACTCGACAGTGCCGAACGCGCTGCTTGACATCCGAGACGGCGCGGGCCAGCAGCATGGCCTCATCGCGCGGCGCCTTCAGGATGTAGAACGCGAGCCGTTCGGCGGAGCGGCGACCAATGCCGGGGAGTTTGGCGAGTTCGTCAATGAGCCGTGTGACGGACTCGGGGTACGCCGCGCCGCTGGATTTGGCGGATGGCGTGCGAGGCGCGGGCGGGGATGGAACCGGATCGGACATTGCTGTGCAATGGTAGTGGGGGGCCAGCGCCCACCGGCATGATTCACCCCTAGAATGTGGCGTGGAAAA
Source organism: Phycisphaerales bacterium (assembly GCA_043776515.1). Classification (GTDB taxonomy): domain Bacteria; phylum Planctomycetota; class Phycisphaerae; order Phycisphaerales; family UBA1924; genus UBA4658. Next base: position 18,522 of record JAYVRG010000024.1, on the reverse strand, counting down.
CACCCGCACGCAGCGGCGATGGGTTGGTTGGCTGATCGCGCTGGCGATCATCTGCGGCGGTGGCGCGCTCACGTATGCCAAAGTCATCCGGCCGCATGTGGTGCCAAAAAACTTCGGCGTGGTGGAAGAGGGCAAGTTGTACCGGGCGGGTGAGTTGACGGTTTCCGCGACGCGCAAGGTGGTGGAAGAGCGGCACATCAAGACGATCATTGATCTGGGCGCGTACAGCGATAGCCCCGTCGAGGAGCGGATTGCCCGCCAGACCGCCGAGGCACTCGGTGTCGAGCGGCGCGTGTTTCGGCTCGAAGGCGACGGCACGGGAAACCCGAACGCGTATGTTGAGGCGTTGCGGATCATCACCGATCCGAGCAAACAGCCGGTGCTGGTGCATTGCTCCGCAGGAAGCCAGCGGACCAGCGCGTGCGTGCTGCTGTATCGCGAGATCGTGCAGGGCAAGGCGATCCCGACGCAGATGGATGAGGCCTATGCCCACGGCCACGATCCGAAGAAGAACACGCGGATGAAACCGTATTTGGAGCAATGGCACGAGAAGATCGCCGCGGCGTTCCGGGCGGGAACGCTGATCGACGGCCAGCCGCGGGCCGAGATCGATCCGCCCGCCGGGCCGTAGCGTGTACGCTCTGGCCGATGCTGGAGCGTCTGGCCCGACATTCCTGGATGCAGATCGCGCTGGTCGTGCTGGTGGCGGCGTGCGTGTACCTGCCGTTTCTGGGCGTGCGCCCGCTGGATTTCTCCGAGGGGCATCGGGCCGTGCCCGGCTGGACGATGCTGGAATCGCACGACCTCTGGCATCAGAAAATGTTCGGGCTGACATACATCCGCAAGCCGCCGGGGATAGCGTGGGCGATCGCGGCGAGTTCCGCGTGGCTGGGAGAAACGCCGCTGGCGGCCCGATTGCCCAGCGCGCTCGCGGCGATTCTCATGAGCGGGCTGGCGTGGTGGTATGGGCAAAGATGGTTCGGCGTGTTCCGTGGCACGGGCATCCTGCCCGTGGTCTCGGGCGTGGCACGGGCTTACCAGCCCGTGTCCTTGTCTGGTGAAAATCAAAAACACGGGCTGGAAGCCCGTGCCACGGAACGCCCGTGCCACGGGCTCGCGGGTGTCAGTGCGGGGCTCGCGCAGGCACTCATGCCGCTGATGTGGTCGCCCGGACGCACAGCCGAGATCGAGATGCTCAACAACCTCGGGACGCAGATGTTCGCGCTCGGGCTGATTGATCTGATGGTGTTTCGCACGAGCAAACCGCCGCGCACGGGTGAACAGGATGAATCCCCCTTCGCCTTCCTCCGCGAACTCTGCGCCTCTGCGAGAGACATCTTCTTTCCGGCGCTTGGCATCGCCCTCGCCGCGCTGGCCAAAGGCCCGGCGAGTTTGCCCGTGCTTGGCGGCCTGCTCATTGGCGGCTGCATCGCAGCGAAATCCATCCGCCCGCTGGCGAAGCGCGGCGTGTGGATCGCCCTGCTCTTGGGTGTGAGTGCGGCGGTCGTCCTGCTGCTCAAGTTCTTCATCGCCAACGACACGCCGGACGCGGTGCGCGAGGATGTGGCCGCGCAGTTCCTCTGGTCCGGCGCGCGCGTGCTGGGCGTGGCCACGCTGCTGCCTGTTGCGTTCGCCAGTGCGATGCCGGCGGCGCTGGCGATAGTCGGCCCGTTCATGCGCGGCGTGGCCGAGCGAGGTGGCTCAAACATGGCACGAACGCTGGCGTGGGCGTGGATTGTCTCGGTGCTCGTGTTGATGTGTGCCGGTGTCAGCAACGCGCGGTACGCGATGCCCGCGGCGGTGTTGCCCCCGCTACTCGTTCCGTTCGCGCTCGCGTGCGTCCGAACTCGCACGCACCAGCAGGCGGACGAGGAAAGAGGCATTGGTGCGTGGCTGCGTCGAAAAGTCGTTTCCCCAGTGGTCTGGACGATGCTGATGATGCTTGGCGCGTGGTGGTTTCTCGTGCTCACGGCGCTGTCACCCACCCAGGATCAGAAGTCGAGTGTCGCGGCCGCGAGTCATCTGGCGGGGCTGGCGACCGGCAAGGGTGAGGTCTGGTCGGATGACGCGATCGAAGCGCGTCCGGATGTGGTCTGGCAGATGCAGCAGAAATCTCCGTGGCTGCACATGCGCTGGGCCAAGCAGCAGACCCGCGCCGGCGAACTTCCGCCGCCAGGAGATTACCTGCTGATTCGCAGCGATCCAGGTAGCGCGGAGGGGGCGCGGTACGAGCAAGTGGCGAAGACGACCACCCTCATCCGCCTCGGCGCGGCCCAAGTCCGCCAGTACGAGTTCACGTTGTACCGCGTTCGCACGAACACATGGCCATTGCCGCCCTGAAACTCTGGCTCACGCCCGCTCGAACACGCCGCGCACGCGCCGGTGTCCGCCATCATCCACGAAGTCATCGACCGGCCGCGCGGGTTTGAGTCCGACGCTTTCCATAAGCTCCGTGAGTTCCATCCGCGTCAGGGGCCACGGCGGCCCGTGGACCTGCTCCAGCAGTTCTTGCTCATCGCGACCGTGCGCAACCGCGATCAGCGTTCCCCGCGGGCAGAGCAGCGACACCAGCGCGGCCGTCGCCTGCTCACGCATCGCGGGCTCCAGCGATTGCAGCGTGCAGCACTCCACCACCAGCTCAAACCGGTGTCGGAATCGCGTCGGCGGCGCGAGCAAGTCGCAGACGCAGAACGCGCTCGCCTGCGCTGGGAACCGCGAGCGGGCCCAGTCCACGGCGGTGGGGGAGAGGTCAAAGCCGATGGCGTCGTAGCCCCGGTTGACCAGTTCGATCACATCGTCGCCCAATCCGCACCCGACCACCGCCGCGCGGCTGCCCGGGCGCACTCGCCCCGCCGCTTCCGCGTTGAGCCACGAGACCAGCGCTGGGTTCGCGCCGCAGGTTGCCCACGGCACCTTGCCGGGGTCGCCATGCGCGGCCCGGTACATCTCATCGTGCCACGCGGGGCCGTGCCCGTGCAGGTCGATCACCACCGGACCGGATGAGAGCCCGAGTCCGCCGCGCGTGTTTTGCGTTCTGATTTCGCCTTCCATAGCAGCACCTTTCCAGACTCCGACCACCGGCGGCGTGAAAGCCGCCGGTATCTGGGTAGAACCCCACGCGGAGCGCGGAGGTACCCAAGAACGGATCGCCCCTTACCCGAAGTCGGTCAAACGGGCGAGCGACTCGAAGGCCGCGCCCGCGTGGGAACTGAGTGGAACTGCTGGTTCAGTGTAACACAAGTGGGACGCAAACCGGGTACGAACGGGGGAATGTCGGTGGATACCGGGACGATCCCGCTTGCCATCGGGCGCAGAATGGCCACAATGCCTCGGTCCCGGGCGGCTGGTCCGATAGAAACCGGCCGCGGCTGCCCGAAACAGGGCATCATCCCACGAAGGGTGATGCCTCAAAGTGAGCCCCCTATGGCCTCCGTCGTCTTCTATTTCCAGGTGCATCAGCCGTTCCGTCTGAAGCGGTACACGGTATTCGACAACTCGCCGTTCTATTTCGACACGCAAAAGAACGGAGATATTTGCCGCAAGGTGGCGGACAAGTGCTATCGCCCGGCGACGACGATGATTCTTGACCTTGTGAAGCGGAACAAGGGACGCTTCAAGGTCTCGTACGCCATGACGGGCGTGGTGCTGGATCAGCTCGCCGAGTTCTGCCCGGATGTGCTGGACATCTTCAAGCGGCTCGCGGACACGGGCTGCTGCGAGTTTGTCGGCGAGACGTACTACCACTCGCTGAGCTTTCTGTACTCGCGTCACGAGTTCACCGAGCAGGTGAACGCGCACACCAAAAAGATTCAGGAGCTCTTCGGGCAGACGCCCAAGGTCTTCCGCAACACCGAGCTGATCTACAACAATGATCTGGCGCACTATCTCAACGAGATGACGGATGAGGGTTTGGAGGGTGGCCCGCCGCTCCGCGGCGGTCCTTCCGAACTGACCAATCCAGTCAATCAGCACAAAGTAGGACCGCCGCGGAGCGGCGGGCCACCCACTGCACCCAAGAAGCGCTGGCTCGGCGGCATTTGCGAGGGTGTGGACGGCATCCTCGGGTATCGCTCGCCGAACTACATCTATCGCCCGCCAACCACGGGCGCGGGCCCAACGGGCAAGCCCTTTGGCATGTTGCTGAAGAACTACCGGCTGAGCGACGACATCGCGTTCCGCTTCTCCAACCGCGGCTGGGCGGAGTGGCCGCTGAGCGCGGAGAAGTTCGCGGGTTGGGTGAACAACATCAACGGCGATGGCTATCTCTGCAACCTGTTCATGGACTATGAAACGCTCGGCGAGCACCAGTGGGCGGACACCGGCATCTTCCAGTTCCTGGATGCCTTGCCCGAGAAGATTTTCGACGTGAATCCCGGGCACAACCACTTCAACACTCCGAGCGAGGCGCTGACGCAGTTCGAGCCGGTGGGTGTGTACGACGTGCCGCACATGATCTCATGGGCCGACACCGAGCGCGACCTGACGGCGTGGCTGGGCAACGCGATGCAGTCCAACGCGCTGCTGGAGACCTACAAGCTGGAGAAGCCGATCAAGGATCGCTACGGCGAGGCCCTTGCGGCGGTGAAAGCCAAGCCCAACGACGCCGCGGCGGCCAAGGAACTCGACGACGCCGGATACTTGCTGGGCGACTGGCGCAAGCTGACCACCAGCGACCACTTTTACTACATGTGTACGAAGTACTGGGCGGATGGTGATGTCCATAAGTACTTCTCCCCCTACGACTCGCCGTACGACAGCTATATCAACTTCATGAATGTACTGGATAATGTGCGGACGCGGGCGACGGGGGTGATGGTGTAGCCGCGACGAGCCCTCCGCGCAAGCGGAGGGTGGTTCTCTCTGAGAAGCACAGGAACTACTCCGACGATTCAGCGCGCCCTCCGCTTGCGCGGAGGGCTGGCAATCTGGTAGTCTGTGCTCTTCGTGCTCTGGTTTTCCAGCCACGACAGGAGCCAGCGCATGGGTCAGTTCACAGGTTTGCTTGGCGTCGCCGTGATGGTGCTGCTGGCGTTCGGTCTCTCGTACGACCGAAGGCGGGTGCCGTGGAAGCTGGTGCTGGTCGGCATTGTGGTGCAGATGCTGCTCGCGGGTGTGATCCTGCGGATGCCCGGCCGAGACAGACTTGTCTTTGGCAAGATGCGATACATTCCAGGACCATCGGACGCATTTCACGCGCTCGGCGAGTTTGTCAACCGCGTGATCCAGATGTCTCAGGCCGGGATCGACTTCGTCTTCGGCAAAGTGGGCGATGCGAGTGGGCCGTGGGGCTTCATCTTCGCGGTCAAGGTGCTGCCGATCATCATCTTTTTCTCCGCGCTCATGAGCGTGCTGTACTACATCGGCTTCATGCAGCGCGTAGTGGCCGTGCTCGCCTGGGGGCTGCGGACGACGCTGCGCGTGACGGGCGCGGAAGCGACCTGTATGGCGGCCAACATCTTCATCGGGCAAACGGAGGCCCCGCTCACCGTGAAGCCGCTGATCCCGCTGATGACACGGGCGCAGCTCATGCTCGTCATGCTCGGGGGCTTCGCGCACATCGCCGGATCGGTGCTCGGGGCGTATGTCATGATGCTCGGCGGCGACAACGCAGCGGAGCAGACGCGATACGCCACGCATCTGATCGGTGCGAGCTTGATGAGTGCGCCCGCCGCGTTTGTCATGGCTCGCATCATCATGCCCGAGACGCAGACGCCGCCCGCCGAAGACCCGCAGAGCTTGCGGGCGGCCAGCGACGAGGACCACGCGAATCTCTTCGACGCCGCGGCTGGCGGCGCGACCACCGGTCTGAAGCTCGCCCTGAACATCGGCGCGATGCTAATCGCCTTCGTTGCGCTGCTGGCACTGGTGAACTGGCCGATCCATGCGCTCGGTGAGATCGCCCCGATCAAGTCATTTCTGATGCAGCACGGCTGGGTTGCGGTGGTGAACAGCAAGGATGGGCCGACAACCACCGGCCTCTCGATTCAGGTCATATTGGGCTGGGTCTTTGCCCCGCTCGCGTGGACGATGGGCATCGCATGGGCGGATGCCTCCACAATCGGCGGCTTGCTTGGTGAGAAGCTGATTCTCACGGAGTTTGTCGCGTATCTCCATCTCGGCGAGGCGAAGCAGTCCGGGGCTATCTCGTCTCGATCGGCCCAGATCGGCGCGTACGCCCTCTGTGGTTTCGCCAACTTCGCCTCCATCGCCATCCAGATCGGCGGCCTGAGCGTGCTCGCGCCAGAACGTCGCAAGGAGTTTGCCAAGCTCGCGCTCCGCGCGATGCTCGGCGGCGCACTGGCGACGCAGATGACGGCCAGCATCGCGGGATTGTTCATCGAATGAGGAAGGCCATGCCCGGACGCCTCGAAGTCATCTGCGGCCCGATGTTCGCCGGAAAGACCACCGAGTTGGTCCGGCGTCTGCTGGATGCGCAGCGACGCGGCGAGCGGGTGATCGCCATCAAGCCCGCGCGGGACACCCGGTACCGCGTGCTCGAGATCGCTACGCATACCGGCGAAACGTTCCCGGCCACGCCGGTGGCGGAAGCCGCGGGAGTGCTTCCCGCGATTCAGAATGCCACGGTGCTCGCCATCGACGAGGTTCACTTCTTCGGGGCCGCGTTGATTCCGGTCTGCCAGACCCTGATCCGGCGCGGCGTGCGTGTGATTGTCGCGGGCGTCGAACGCGACCATCTTGGCCGCCCGTTCGACCCGTTTCCCGCGCTGCTCTGCGAGGCCGATGAGGTGGTGAAACTCGCCGGCACCTGCGCCGTCTGCGGCGGGCCATCCGTGCATTCGCAGCGGATGATCGCGTCCGACGCGGCGATTGTGGTGGGTGGTGCGGAGAGCTACCAGCCACGCTGCCGCGCGTGCTTTGATCCTGCGAAGGCGTAATCAGAGCCGAGCGGCGTAAGCCGCCGGTCGGGCTTCAGCAACGCATGGGAGTCAGCAGAAAACTAAATGCACCGAGGGCTTACGCCCTGCGGCTCTGATTCCCACAAAAAGGAAGCAGGCCGGCGCAACGCGCGCCGGCCTCTTCCTGTCGTGCTGTGGAATCGGCTGCCCGATTCCTTCTAAGCCAATGGGTTTGTGTGGTTGCCACCACGAGAACTGCATCGATCCCCCGATGGGTCGATCTGGAACAAGTCGATCCGAACTGCGTCGATCCGAAACGTGCGAGCGACCCACGAAGATCTCGAGCACGTCCGCGATCAACAGACGCGTTCATGGGGCTGCCACTCTCAAAGTAGCACAATTGGCGACGGTTGCAAGGGGCGTTTGCGCTTGGTTTGTTTGAACAGCGAGAATACTGGCAATGTGGCCAGTAGTTCTCGGGCCAAAATGGCTTTCTGTGGCCAGACTCAGGGTGTTTCCCGCGAACCATCGGCACGATGCACCTCGTCGATGATGGTGCGCCGGAGGATCAACTTGCCCTCGGGCGTTTCCACCTGCTGTTCCAGCGTCTGCTGGCGAACCGCGCTGGCCGACGGTGCTGCCGAGGGTGGGAGATCATCCGAAAGTGCTGGATTTTTCAGGGATTTTGCGGCGTTCGGATCGGATGTCACACCCTGGGCGATGTGCCCGAAGAACTCGCCGAGATTGTGCATCAGCGACTTCTTGCGTTGTTTGGGGTGTTGGGCGCTCATGGGCATCACCGGGCCGCGTGGCGGCGCAGGGTCAGTGAAAACAAATCAGTGGTGATTGGCCTGGGAGTGACCATGCTTGGCGACATGTTCGTTGAGAATCTGGGTAATCTTGGCCGGGTCCACATTCTCGTACAGCGTTTCATCCACAAGCATGGCCGGGGCCGTGCCGCAGGAGCCGAGGCACTCCAGCTCGATGAGCGTAAATTTACCATCGTCGGTGGTTTCGCCGACATCGATGCCGAGGGTGTTTTTGCAGGCCTGCGAGACTTCTCTTTGGCCGCAGAACTCGCAAGCGATGGAGCGGCAGACCTGTATGAGGTGTTGCCCCTTGGGCTTGAGCCAGTATTCTTCGTAGAACGAGGCGGTGTCGATGACGTTTCCCGGGGGAATGCCTAGGAAGTCGGCGATCTCCAGCATCGCCTGTGCGGGCACCCAGCCGTAGGCGTGCTGGATGGTGTGCAGGCAGGGGAGGAGCGCGCCCTGTTTGTTCTCATAGCGCGGGAGGATGCGCTGCGAGAGGTCCTTCTTCATCGCGTCCGTGAGATACGGCTGGGCGCGGCGTTCGACCTTGGCGGCGGCGGAGTTCTTGGTGATCCAGGCCATGCGTGGTGGGTTTCCGTGTGGTGCGGATGGTACGCTGGCAACATGGCACCAGTGAAGCGCAAAGCGTGGCGGATTCCGGCGGGCTTTGAGTCGGCCTTTGTGGAGTTCCAGACTATTCCGAACATCGGCAAGGCAATGGCGGAGGATCTGGTTCGCTTGCGAATACGTGGGATCAAGGGGCTAGCCACGCGCGAGGCGATGGAGATGTATGAGCAAATCTCGAAGCTCGATGGCGTTCGCCACGACCCATGCGTGCTCGACACGTTCATGGCGGCCGTGGAGTTTGCCAAGACCGGCGCGTGCAAGCCGTGGTGGAAGTACACGCCGGAGCGGAAGGTGATGCTGGCCGCGACAGAGAAGGCCGCGCGGCCAACGGCGCGGCGGCGTGCCACTACCCGTTCTGCACCGCGTTCGAGACGATGAGGTGTGCCCCCGCGCGATAGGCCGTGGCGTATGCGTCGAAGGTCGGCTCGGCGACATCGCGGAAGAACGCGCGGGTTTCCTCGACGCCCCAGCCGCGCTGGCCGGAGAGGGCGAGTTGTTCCCAGCGGTTCAGGCGGATGTCCGGGGGAGCATCCACATACACGCGGAAGTCGATTCCCGGTGTATGGGTGTCGTGCAGCGCGTGCAAGCCCTCGACGATGATGATGTCGCTTGGGTGGACTTCCCGTTCACCAACGCGGCTATGGGTATGGAAGGACCACTGCGGGATTCGAGTCGGCTTTCCGGCGCGAAGAGAATGCAGGTCAGCGAGCAGCCGTGCGAGGTCGGAGCGCTCTGGCAGATCGCGCTCGGCGATGGGCGTCTGTTCATAGTCGGGGAGATAGTGATCGGTGGCGATGATGCAGGAGGAGAGCCGGGCCGCGAGCGTGCTCTTGCCCGCGCCGACAGGGCCGGTGATGCCGACCACCGATCGCCCGCTGCGTGGCAGGAGCGATCGAACGGCATCCGCGGCGTGCTGCATCAGGACGACGGGGGGCATGGGGAGAGGATAGTGTCTCTCCATGCGCACACGCCTGAAAGTCTGTTGCATCTCGTCGATTGAGGAGGCCGCGCTCGCGGTGCGCTGTGGGGCGGATGCTCTCGGGCTGGTGGGAGAGATGCCAAGCGGTCCGGGTGTGATCGAAGACGGACTTATCGCCGAGATCGCACGCCACGCCCCTGCGGGTGTCGCGACATTCCTGCTCACCAGCCGAACCGACCCCGATGGCGTGGTGTCGCATGTGCGAGCAACGGGCGTAAGCACCGTGCAACTTGTGGACGAGGTGAGCGCGGGCACATACGCCGCGCTCCGCAGGCACGCGTCGGGTGTGAAGATCGTGCAGGTGTTGCATGTGCAGGATGAGGATGTGCTGGAGCAGGCCAGGCGGATCGAGAACGAAGTGGATGCGATCTTGTTGGATTCCGGACGCCCCGGCGCGCCGGTGAAAGAGCTTGGCGGCACCGGGCGGACGCACGACTGGAATCTGAGTACACGACTCGTCGCCTCCACTAGGCGGCCAGTTTTTCTCGCCGGGGGCATCCGACCATCGAACATTACGGAGGCAATCCGCACTGTGCGGCCGTTTGGTATCGACTTGTGCTCGGGCGTGCGGACGGCTGGACGGCTGGACGAGACAAAGTTGCGGGAGCTTGCCGGGGCGATGCGTCGCGCGGATATGGGCGATTGAGGGGTGCGGGAGAGGGATGAGCGTGCGGTTATTGGCCGCGGACGCGGGAACAGAGTGCTTGCCGCCACACGTGAGTGGCACGGGGCGACAAACAGGGCATGATTCGGGCATGGAGTTGCTGCGCGCACAAAGAACCTTGGTGTGTGGATGTGTCATCGGCGCGGCCGCCGCGCTTGCTGGCCATGCGTTCGGACAAACCGGGTTTGTGAACTGGGAGACGGGTCATGTCTCGCCGCTGGCGATGACGCCGGATGGGACCAGACTTCTGGCGGTGAACACAGCCGCCGGAACCGTGGAGGTGTTCGATATCTCCGGCGCGAGCGCATCCAGCCCGCATCTAATCAAGACTATCCCGGTCGGCATCGACCCCGTGAGCGTCAAGGTGCGCCCCGGCGGCGCGCAGGCGTGGGTGGTGAATCAGATTTCGGATTCGGTCTCGGTCATTGATCTGGCAACCGGGCGCGTCATGCGAACAATTCTCACGGCGGATGAGCCGGCGGATGTCGCCTTCGGCGGCGTCGGCGCTTCGGAACGGGCGTTCATCACCTGCGCGCAGCCCGGCATCGTGCAGGTGTATGACGCGAACGCGCCACTCGCTCCGCTTACGACGATCACATTGCAGGGTGCTGACCCGCGCGCGATGTTGACGAGTGTGGATGGGCTCTGGGTATTCGTTGCGATCTTTGGCTCCGGCAATCGGACCACCAGCGTGAGTTTTCAGGATGTGAGCGCGCCGAACGGGCCGTATTCCGGGCAGAATCCGCCTCCGAACATTGGCGCGGCGTTCAGTCCGCCGATGGCATCCGGACTGACCACCGCGCCGACGGTCGCCCAGATCGTCAAGAAGGATGCCAGCGGCGTGTGGAAGGATGACAACGGGCGGAACTGGTCCTCGTTTGTGACGTGGAGCCCGGCGGACAACGATGTGGCGATCATCAACGTCGCCACGCTCGGCGTGACATACGCCAAGGGCATGCTCAGCACGGTGATGGCGCTCGGCCAGCGGCCCGATGGTGTTGTGACACCGATCGGGCTGGATGCCCGCAACGAGCTGCGTTTCGAGCCGAATGTCAATGCACGCTTCGTGCGCGTGGAGATGGGGGCGTTCGCGCCGGGTGTTCCCGGAACAACTGGCGTGGTCGATCTGAACCCGCACCTGCTGTACGACACCACGAGCATTCCGCAGGGCTTTCGCAACATCTCCGTCGGCGATCCGCGCGGGATTGTGTGGCATCCGGGGGTTGGCGGGAACGGGCGCGCGTATGTGTCGGGGATGGGCTCGAACAACGTCATTCTGACCGATGCCACGGGTGCGCGATTTGGCGAGATCGTCGTCGGCGCGGGGCCGACGGGTCTTGCGATCAGCGCCGATGGCTCGCGCGTGTATTCGCTCAACAAGTTCGATGGCAGCGTCTCCGCGATCGACACTATGACGAACACGGAAACCGCTCGTGTAAAGTTTTTCGATCCGACGCCCGCCGCCATCAAGCTCGGACGGCCGCTGCTGTATGACACCCATCGCACCAGCGGCCTGGGCCATGCCAGCTGCGCCTCCTGCCACATCGACGGCAAGTCGGACTTCATCGCGTGGGATCTCGGCAATCCGGCTGGCACGATGAAGTCGGTGAATCAGCCCTGTTTCGCCTCGTTCTTCTGCACGCCCTGGCACCCGATGAAGGGGCCGATGGTGACGCAGGTGTTGCAGGGAATCGTCGGCACCGAGCCGCTGCACTGGCGCGGCGACCGTGAGAACATCGCCGCGTTCGCGCCCGCGTATGTCGGCCTGCAAGGTGCGGACGCCGAGCCCAGCAGCGCGGAGATGACGCAGCTCACGAGCTTCATCGCGACCATCAAGTATCCGCCGAATCCGAATCGCTCGCTCGGCGACACCATGCCCACGACCTTCCCCACCACCGGCGGCACGATGGGCAACCCATCGAGCGGGCTGGACATTTTCAACAATGTACCGGTCGTCGGCGCGAGCGTGAAGTGCATCACCTGCCACACGCTCCCCGCGGGAACCAGCCGCGCCATTGATGATCCGATTCTCGGCCGTATCCCGCAGACCATGAAGATGGCCCAGCTCCGCGGGCTGCACCGCAAGCGCGGTTTCGACAAATCCAGCCAGCAGTCTATCCGTGGATACGGCTACAACCACGACGGCCAGTTCGACACGCTCGACGCGCTCCTGCGCGGCTCGAACTTCAATCTCCCCAGTGACAGCTCCGGCGACCAGATGCGCCACGACCTGGAGGCGTTCCTGCTCTGCTTCACGTCCGACACGCACCCGGCGGTGGGACAGCAGATCATGTTCGATGGGACCAACAACAATGATCCCGCCGCAATCGCGCGGCTGAACGCGCTCATCGACCACGCGGATGGCAGCGTTGTCGGCTTGATCGCCAAGGGGCGCCGGCTCGGCGTGGATCGCGGCTGGGTGTACATCGGCGCGGGAAACCTGCAATCGGATCGTCACGGCGAGCAGATCACCGTGACGAACCTGCGGACTGGGGCCGCGCCGGGGAACGAGGTGGTGTTCATGGCCGTCCCCATCAGTGCGCAGACTCGGCTGGGCATCGACCGCGATGAGGATGGCTTCTACGACGCTGAGGAGATCGCCGCCTGCTCGAACCCGAGTGACGCGACGAACTTCCCCGGCTCGCGCGGCGCGATCGACGTGGACGCGTCGCTGAGTGTGACGGTGATGGACATCTTCGCGTTCCTGAATCGCTGGTTCGCGGGCGATGCACGAGCCAACTTCAATGGCGTCGGCGGCATCACCGTGCAGGACATCTTTGATTATCTGAGCGCGTGGTTTGCGGGGTGTTGACAAACACACCGGCGGCTTACGCCGCTCGGCTCTGATGGCACTCGCCATCCGTTCGTACGAACCGCTTGGGGTAAGTCCGGTTCACGCTCGCGGGTGTTGTTGTCGATGATGCGCTCGATATGATTGTGTGTTCGCACGCTTTCGGAGCGGGCTCTATGCAGATTTTCGTGTTCACATTCCGCGGGACGCACCAGACTATCGGGCCATGCCGCGCCATCGCGTGCATCGGCGAGCCGATTCCGCCGCCCTAGCGATTCCACACTTCACGGGCGTGATCAGATTAAATCTGATCTGAACGGCATGTGGCGATCGCTGCGCGATGTCCGCGCTCCGTCTCACTTGGCCGCTGATAGCGCCCGGTCCACGCACACACGCACTGTACCAACGAGGCAACGCTCCTCGCGGCGATCGGGCTGCGCGCGATGAGCAGGGTGGGGGAGCATTTCGGCCCGCACTTGCATGAAAGGGGAGATACGCATGTTCCTTCTGGCCATGTCCATACCGTCCGCCATCTCGATCGGGTTCGTGCTGGCGATCATTCTTTTTCTGCTGATGGGCATCCGCAGAGTGCCCAACACCCGGGTCGGCATCGTCGAGAAGCGGTTCGGCTTCGCGGGCTCTGTGCGCTCGGGGCTGATCGCGCTCGGCGGCGAAGCGGGCTTCCAGCCCTCCGCCCTGCGCGGCGGTCTGCACTGGCTCATGCCCGTGCAATACGCTGTCCACATCGTGCCGCTGGTCACGATTCCGCAAAACAAGATCGGTTACGTCTACTCGCGCGACGGCACACCGCTCGGGGCCGGGCAAACGCTCGCCTCCAACGTGGATGCCGACCAGTTCGAGAACGCTGCGGCGTTCCTGCGCGCCGGCGGCCAGCGCGGCCCGCAGCGCAAGCTGCTGCGCGAGGGCACATACGCGATCAATCTCGCGCTCTTCGTGGTGCTCACCGAGGATCACCTGTACTTCCTCTCCCTCGCCCGCGAAGATGCCAAGCTCTTCCACGAGATGGCCGGAATCATCGAGGACCGTGATGGGTTCGAGCCGGTCGTCATCAAGGGTGCCGATGACCTCGTTGGCATTGTTACAGTGCATGACGGCCCCGCGCTGGGCGATGGCGAGATCATCGCGCCGGTCGTGGGCGCGGGCGATGTCGGGCCGCTGGTCGAGCGGGGCGCGCCTGCGAGTGCGCATAACAACTTCCAGGACCCCGAGCAGTTCCTGCGTGCTGGCGGCCGCCGCGGGCGGCAGGCCCAAGTGCTCGTCGAAGGCACCTACTACGTCAACCGCCTCTTTGCTACTGCGGAGTACATCCGCAAGACGGTCGTGGAGGTCGGCTTCGTCGGTGTGGTCGTCTCCTATACCGGCAAACGCGGCAAGGACATCTCGGGCAGCGAATACTCCCACGGCGAGCTGGTCGAGCGCGGTGAGCGCGGCGTCTGGAGCGAGGCACTGCTCCCCGGCAAATACGCCTTCAACACCTACGCGGGCAAGGTCATCTGCGTGCCCACGACGAACTTCCTGCTCAAGTGGATCTCGTCCGAGTCCAGCGAGCACAAGTTTGATGAGCATCTCTCCGAGGTCTCGCTCATCACCAAGGACGCCTTCGAGCCCTCGCTCCCGTTGAGCGTCGTCGTCCACATCGACTACCGCAAGGCCCCGCTGGTCATCCAGCGCTTCGGCGACATCCAGCGGCTTGTGGAGCAGACGCTCGATCCGATGGTCTCCGCGTACTTCAAGAACGTCGCGCAGACCCGCACGCTGATCCAGTTGCTCCAGGAGCGTGCCCAGATTCAGGACCAGGCAGGCAGCGAGATGCGGGCCAAGTTCGTGTACTACAACCTTGATCTAGAGGAAGTCCTCATCGGCACGCCCAAGGGCGCGAAGGGCGACAACCGTTTGGAAACGATCCTCGAGCAGCTGCGCGCCCGTCAGGTCGCGCAAGAGCGGATCGAGACCTATGCCCAGCAGGAGAAGGCCGCCGTCAAGGAGCGCGAGCTGCGCGAGGCCGAGGCCCGCGCTGGCCAGCAATCCAAGCTCACCGAGAGCGAGATCGCCATCACGGTGCAGAGCAACCAGGGCAAGGCCGACTATCAGCGCTCGCTGCAGCAGGCAGCGCAGGTGAAGGCGATGGCCGAAGCCGAAGCCAGCAAAGTCCGCATGATGGCCGAGGCGGAGGCAGAGCGTGCCGCGCGGGTCGGCGTCGCGCAGGCGATGGCCGTTGAGGAACAGGTCCGTGCCTACGGCGGGCCGGTCTACCAGCTCACCAGCACCGTCATGGAGCGCTTTGCGGCCGCCATCCAGCACTCCGGCGTGGACATGGTGCCCAAGATCGTCATCGGTGGTTCCAACAACGGTGGCGGCTCCAGCGGAGATGGTCATGGCGGCAAGGGTCCGATGGGCAGTGGCAGCGGCTCGGTCGTGGAATCACTGCTCACCATCCTGCTCTCGGAACGCATGATGGAGATGGCCAATCAGGCCAGCAAGGAGATCAGCCCCGGCGCTGCGGCGATCCGTGGGCGCATTCTTGCAGGGCTGGAGAACGGCAAGGGTTCGCACACGCCGGTGGTGGCGGCCGCTCCTTCCAAATCATGAGCGATGCCCGGGCTCGCGGAAACGCGTGCCCGGGATTTCTGGATGATGGTTCGGGTGGCCCGCCGCTCCGCGGCGGTTCTGCGGTCAAGCCGCACGCGCGGCGTAGCGCTCATACAGAGGCGAAAGTCACCGCCGCGATAGCATTCCCGCATGATCCGCCACATGCTCGTTGTTACAACACTCACATGTCTGTGCTCTTTCCAAGGCGCGCACGCCGAGCCGCCTGAGTCCACTCAACCAACACTCTTCGCTGCCACATACAAACAGGAAGCCGTTGCCGCGGATCATCCGCTCGCGTCCGCCGCTGGCGCGGAGATTCTTGCGGCCGGCGGCAACGCTGTTGATGCCGCCGTTGCCACCAGCTTCACGCTCAGCGTCGTCCGCCCCTTCTCCTGCGGCATCGGCGGCGGCGGATTCATGGTCATCTCGCTTCCGGCACGCGATGGCAAGCCCGCCGTCGCGACAGCAATCAACTATCGCGAAACCTGCCCCGCCGCGATCGGCCCTGACTACTACGAGAAGTTGGGCGAAGGCGAGAAGGACGCTTCACGCCACGGCGGCAAGGCCGTCGCAACGCCCGCCACCATTTCGGGCCTGCTCTACGCGCTCGAGAAATACGGCACGCTCGACCGCCAGCGCGTCCTCGCGCCCGCCATCAAGATCGCTCGCGACGGTTTCACCGCCGACGCCGCGTACGCCGCGGCAGCCACACACACCATCGAGCGGTTCGAGAAGCATCCAGAGTTCAAGGCCCGCTTCGCGTTCACATGGGAGAGATTTCTTGGCTCAGGAAAGCTGCACGAGGGTGATCGCGTCGTGCTCCCCGAGCAGGCCGCGGCACTGGAACTCATCGCCCGCGATGGAATCAAAGCACTCACCGATGGCGAACTCGGCCGCGCTATTTGTGAGGCCGCGAAAGCCGACGGCGGCGTACTCACACTCGACGACCTGAAGTCATACAGGCCCATCGAACTCGAACCCATCCGCTTCGAGTGCTTCGGCCGAACCTTTCTCACCATGCCGCCACCGTCTTCCGGCGGCGTCGCGCTCGCGCAGATGTTTGGCGTCATGCAACGCCAAGATGCCGCGGGCATGGTGCAGCGCAAGGAATGGGCTCCGTACACACACGCCATGGTCGAGGGTTTCAAGCACGCCTTCGCCGATCGCGCCGAGTGGATGGCCGATCCGGCGTTCGTCGATGTGCCCGTCAAGCGGCTGCTGAGCGAGAAATATCTGGATGAGCGTGCAGCGCAAATCAAGAAGACGACCACCCAAGGCCCCGAGTTCTACGGTACGCGCGCCACGCCGCCGCCCGATGATGGTGGGACCAGCCACCTCTGCGTCATTGATTCCCACGGCGGCGCGGTCGCTTGCACCGAGACCATCAACCTCGTCTTCGGTTCTCTTCTTCCTGTGCCCAAGTACGGATTCATCCTGAACGACCAGATGGACGACTTCACCACCCGCCGCGGCGAGCCCAACGCTTTTCATCTCACCCAGTCGGATCGCAACCTCCCCGCCGCGGGCAAGCGGCCCCTGAGCAGCATGACACCGACGATCGTGCTGGATAAGGATGGCAAGGTCGAGGCCATCGCCGGCGCCAGCGGCGGGCCGCGCATCATCACTGGCACCGCGCAGGCACTCCTCAACGCGCTGCTGCTCGGGCTTACCGCCGGTGAGTCCGTCGCACGCCCGCGCGTGCACCACCAATGGATGCCGAACCTGCTCGAGATTGAGGAGAACTACCCCGGGCGCTGGCAGGGCATCGAGGTGCGTGTCTGGATGCAAAAACTCCACCACCAGACGATTGAAGCAAAGGACCATTGCGCTGTGCAACTTATCAAGCGAATATCGGTTGAGGGTGAGCAGCGATGGGAAGCCGCCAGCGACCCGCGCAAGGGTGGCCGCCCGGCTGGGAAATAATCCCGTAGAGTAAAGTTCGTGTCAGCACGAAACTTGTGATACATTGATGTTCCATCATCGACTCCGGAGCTACCCATGAGCAGCGATCTGAATCGACGTGAAGTTCTCAAAGCCGGCGCGTACGCGGGCGCGCTGGGCATGATGCTCGGGCCGGGCTCGCTGCTGCGCTCCGCACGCGCGGCCGCGCTTCAGCCGGAATCCGCACCGTCCACGATCGGCGCGTCAAAGCGAGCGATCCGGCTGGTCCACATGACGGACATGCACATCCAGCCCGAGCTCAAGGCATTCGAGGGCGTTGCTTCCTGCCTGCATCACATGCAGTCGCTTGCGGACAAGCCCTCGCTCATTCTCACCGGCGGCGATCTCGTCATGGACTCACTCGCGCAGGATGCCACCCGCACCGGCGCGCTCTGGAATCTCTGGACAAAGACGCTCAAGGACAACTGCTCGCTCCCCGTTGAGCACTGCATCGGCAATCACGACATCTGGGGATGGAACAAGAAAAAGTCCGGCGCAACCGGCGATGAGCCCAAGTGGGGCAAGCGCTGGGCACTCGATGTGCTGGGCTTGGAAAGGCCCTATCGCACCTTCGACAAAGCCGCCTGGCGCTTCATCGTCCTCGACAGCGTCTTCCCCGGCCCACACCCCGACGGCGGCTACATCGGCAAGCTCGATGATGAGCAGTTCGCCTGGCTCGAAGGTGTTCTCAACCAGACCCCCGCCACCATGCCCGTGCTCGTCCTCACGCACATCCCGATTCTCACGGTGACGGCGATCGCGCATCAGTCCAAGCCGACCGTTGAGAAGCACGAGGTGCCCGTCGCCAAGATGATGTCCGATATGCCCCGGATCGTGAAGCTCTTCGAGAAGCATCGCAACGTCAAGACCTGCCTCAGCGGCCACATCCACGACATCGACGAGATCTACTATCAGGGCGTGAAGTATCTCTGCGATGGCGCGGTCAGCGGCGCGTGGTGGAAGGGCAAGCACGACGATTGCCAGGAGGGCTACGCCCTCATCGATCTCTACGAAGACGGCACCGTGCAGCGCACGTACCAGACCTACGGCTGGACCGCCGCCAAGGACTAATCCGAGCCGAGCGGCGTAAGCCGCCGGTCTTATCGTGGCAGGGGCTTACCAGCCCGTGCTCTTAGATTCAAGTGGCACTGACCTCTGCTTTGAGGAATGCCATTCACTTAAGGCCCACCGGCGAGCAGTTGGTTTCGCCATTCTTGGCGGGAGATGGTCAGGGTTGGGTA